>JBBDRG010000020.1:0-53095 GCA_040905585.1 Verrucomicrobiales bacterium | reverse complement strand
GGCTCGTCACCCTTTATTTTCGGGGATTTTCGTTCTGCAAACTTGAAAGAGAGCCGAAAATATTCCCCTCTACCGGAACAAGGCAATCGGGCACTTCGATCTCAGCGTTGGCCTCGGCGAAAAGCCCGTCACGGAGCCAGCGAGCAAACGGTACCGGTCAAAAATTCTTGCGCTTTTCGCAAACCCACAATCCCCACACCAACACGGAACCACTTGGATCGTCGGGTCGACGGGTTTCACCCGAGGCTGAAAACTCCGTGTCGTCTAACAGTAAGGCTGGACGCGGCGCGGGCCGTATCGCATGCTCCTCGCTATGGCAGACGACGAATCCACCACGAAGGAGACATCGAAGAGGGCCGCGCCGGCGAAGAAGGCTTCGCGGAGGAGCGTGCGCTACAGCGACGAGCAGAAGGAGGAGATCCTCGAGTTCGTGCGCGAGCACGACCGCAAGCACGGACGGGGCGGGCAGGCGGCGGCCGCCGAAAAGTTCGGGACAACTCCGCTGAGCATCTCCAAATGGCGCAAGGGGAAGGGAGCCGGGAAATCAGCGGTCAGGAAGCGGGCCGCCCGGAAGGCGCCGGCGCGAACGGCGCAAAGAGCACAAACAGCGAGTTCCACTGCGGGAGGGGGCGGCGAAGAGGGCGTGCTCGAGCAGATGCTCGTGGTCCGCGAGAAAATCGAGTCACTGCAGGCGGAGTTCGACTCGCTCAAGGCGAGATTGTGAGGCCGACCGGCCGCGGGAGCCCAGCCTTCCGCCCTTCCGCCGCGCTGTCCGCCCCTTCATCTGGAGCCGACAAAGCCATGGGCAAGCGCCTGCCGGGGCACTGGAACTACGGTTGCGTGATCGGCAAATCGCGGATGGCGTGGTGATGGCGTAATTCCACCGGAAGGTCGCGCGGATCCTGTTCGAGTGGCTGAATCGTCGGAGCCAGCGCAAGAGCGACACCTGGAAGCACTTGAGCGACCTTTGGGGCAAGGCGCGGGCGATTCCGGGCCCGGAGGTAGTGAATGGTGGAGATGGTTACGCAAACGGCCCGGGAGAGTTCGTGCTTGAGTCGTCGGTGGCGGTCCGTTAGAAAGAGGGGAAACAGCAACGAAACTAGGAGAGTCCGGTTGAATGCGCGTGAACCCGAGGAGCCCGGTGCGGGAAAACCGCCCGCCGGGATCTGCGAGGGTGAGGTCGAGCAATCGGCGTTCCTACCTTAATGTGCCAAGAAAAGAAACGATGCCAATATCCATCGATAGCGGAGTCATAGACGAAACGTGGATAATCGCTTACGATGGGCGAGAGGTTCAAGTTGAGGCTAGCAAGCGGCGGTTCTATCATACGCTTGTGACTCGCGATCGGACAGGCTTTGGCGGCAACCACCCTTTTGATGTATTTTTCAGAGTATTGAATGAACTCGTCTGGTTTGCTGGCATCCAGGTAGACGACTTGAACGGAAGTCACGGCGAATACTGCGCGAATCTGAATTTTCGGGCGAGTGATGATAGCTACCTGATCAAATTGGAAGGATTCCGTCAGCAGGTGACTACCGAAGAGCAACATCTGGCGTTGGGATTTTTCCGAGAGGGTCTTTCCAGTGGTAGCGCATTTTATCAGTTCATCTGTTACTCGAAGATTCTTGAGATCCCTTTCAAGGCCGGAAAGACCAAAGGCGCGTGGATTGAACAGGCGATCAGTGGTCTTAGCGGCGAGTTGGCAGTGACTGCAAGAGACTGCAAGATTGCAATGCTTGGAGGCAAGAGTCTCGGAATTTGGCTTCAAAAGGATGGTCGAAATGCTCTATCTCATGCAAATGTAAGAGCGGGAAAGGCAGTCAGAGATCCGAATTGCTTTAAAGACTGGGACGAGATCAAATGGGGTAACACCGTCATGCGCGAACTGGCTGAGAAGACTATCGTGGAGAAACTCCACATCCCCGGTCGGTGATGCGGCAACGACATACTAACAAACAATTCCGAATCGGGTCCCCGCGACTGACGCTTGGGCAAGGCTTCGCAGGCCTCCCCGACCTGTTTTTCCCAGGCGGACCGGTCGGAGTTCGGCGCGGGGCCGATGTCGTAGAGGTTGCACATGCGGACGCTCCGAATGTCCTCGCGACGGCGGATCGCGAAAGTGGAAAAGCCGGAGATTCGGAGGGGGGAGGGCAAGAGACAGTCTGTCGGGACGCAGAAAACGTCGACGAATGTTCGGTCGACGGGGCGAAGAACTGACGGGGCGCCTTTCCGCCGTCATCTCACGCGACGCCCCCCGAGAATCGCCCGGAGGACGTGAATAGTTACATTCAGATTCCCAATTCTCCGAACACTTTCGGATCGCGAAAATCTTTCGCCGCCAATGCCTGATCGATATGCGCCGTAGTTCTCGCGCCCACCAACACGGTGTCGATTCCCGGCTGATGCATGGCCCACGAAAGCGCGAGGTGCGCCTGCGGATGCCGGCTTCTCTCCGCCACCGATTCGAGCCGCGAAAGTCTGTTCTCGGCTTCCTTGTTGAAGTACACCTCTCCATGCCCCGGAACGAGATCGAATCGCGATCCGAGTTCCACTCCGTTTTTGTGTTTCCCGGTGAGGAAGCCAGCCCCCAGCGGACTGTATGCGACAACCGCGATATCCCGGCTTTTGCAGAACTCGCGGAACCCGGGATCGATGTCGCTGACGGCGAAATTGAAATTGTTCTGCAGGACGCTGAACCGTTCGAGTCCATGGCGGTCTTGTATCTCCAGCGCCTTCCCGAATTGTTCCCGGTCGTAGTTGCTCGCGCCCAGCGCCCGGACCCGCCCGTCGCGGACCACCCGGTCGAGAGCGGCGGCGAACTCGACGCGCTCGGCCGTTCCGTCCCATTTGTGGAGATAGAGCAAATCGAGCGACGCCATGCCGAGCCTCGAAAGACTTTCGTCCACGACTGCGGAAACCCGTTCCGGCGTGTAGGGCGGCAGAAATTTGGTCGCCACCGTGACGCTGCCGGATTCCAGTCGACGCGAAGCGACCCAGCCGCCGACGATCGTCTCCGAAGCTCCGCCGCCATACGCTGCCGCCGTGTCGAATAACCTGATCCCCCTCTCGAATGCGTGGTCGAGCAACTGACGGGAGGTTGTCTCGTCGATCTCCCGGCCGAACGTGACGCATCCCAACCCGATGTCGCTGACGTCTTCACCCATACCTGGAAACAGAGACTCCAACCGCCGCCCACCCGCAAAATCTTTCGCGACAAATATGCGCCGGATAAAGCCTCGCTATCGACGACCGAACAGGGTTACAACGACGACTCGACCCTGTCCGATCAATCGCCATGCCGGAAAAAACCATCACTGTCGCCGTCGTCACCGAAAAGACCGGTGCCCATCTCGGAGCCTATTTCGAAGCTTTGCGCGAAACCGAGGAATGCGAAGCCGTCGTCGTCTGCGATCCGAGCGGGACGCATTTCGAAGCGGCCAAGAAAACTCTCGGGGACAAATTGTCGGCGGTCTTCAAGAGCACCGACGCGATGCTGACCAATGCGAAGCCCGGGATGGCGCTCGTCAGCATGGAAGGGGCCGACTCCCCGCCCGTCGTCGACAAGTTGCTCGATGCCGGTGTCCACGTTCTCGCGGAGAAACCGGCCTGCACGAATCTCGCGGATTTCGAGAATCTCGTGAGAAAAGCCGAAGCCGGGAATTTGCGTTTGATGCTGGCTCTCGCCAACCGGATCACTCCGGCGGTCCAGAAAGCAAAGTCCTTGGTCGCGGAAGGTCTGCTCGGCGATCTCTACGGTGCGTCGATCCACATGGTCGCCGACCAGACCCGGTTGAGGAGCGAGTCCTATCACTCGTCGTGGTATGCCGACCGTTCGCGGGCCGGCGGAGGCATACTCATGTGGCTCGGGATCCACTGGCTCGACCTGGCTGCGCTGATCAGCGGGGAGGCAATTTCCGACGTCGCCGGATTCACCGGTATCGTCGGAGGTCAGCCGCTGACAGTCGAGGACTCGGCCGCGATGGCGATTCGCTTCGGAAACGGTGCCCACGGCACCATGAATGCGGGTTACTACACGGACAAGGGCTACCATTCGTTCATCAAGCTGTGGGGCTCCGGCGGATGGCTCGAATATCAAGAACATCTCGGCGACCGGACCTCGATGCCGCTCAAGTGGTATTCCAACAAGGATCCGAAAGCGGGTATCGTCGAATACGACGGCCCGATGGAACCGAAAGGCTACACGCCATACGTCCGGCGTTGCGTCCAGGCTTGCGCAGGACTGACCGAGGCACCGATCACCGGAGCGGAGGGCCTCAGCGTGTTGCGGACGATCTTTCGATTCTACGAGGCGGCCGACAAGGGAATTGCTGCAAGCTTGGACGGGCCGAGGAATGCTGCGAGAGCAGATCCTCCGAACGAACGGTGAAAGGGCACGACCTCGGGGCTTCGAGATGAAGTGGGAACATTGAATCCGGCGTCGGCTCTGGACAGCGGAGGTTGGCCTTGCGCAAACCTTGCAAAGGTCGCAAACCTTTAGGCGCTTCGTAGATCCGTGTGGAAATCAAATGAACACTTCGCGTTGTCCTCGGTCCGTCTCCGGGATCGCTTGCCATGGGGCCCGCTTCCCCCGAACCCCCGGCGTAGCGGGAATCGAGGATTCCCGGCGCTGAGCGCCTATCAGGGGGAGCCCCATAGCAAGCGCTGTCCTCGCCGTCCCTCCGGGAACGCCGATTTTGGGGGATTTCCACACAAAACGACGAAGACCCAACCTTTACCGCCCCCAGTTGCTCGAACTCCAACCAGCCTTCCGGTGCTGTGGCGATGCCTCCTTCAAGTCACATCAGGCAGGAGTTTCGCTGCCTTCTTCATCGACTTCAGTTCGATGTGAGTATAGACCCGGTTCATTTCCGCGGAGTCGTGTCCAACAAATTCCTCGGCAATAGCTGGGCTAACGCCGGCATTCTTGAGGAGGCTTGTGGTGGTGTGGCGGAGGCTGTGGAAGCTGACCTTTGACTCTTCCCGCCGACCTTTCCTTCCTGGTGCTTCCTCTGTTTTCCGGTGGGTCTTCTTCGCCACGATACCGACGTCGGACATGATCTTGTGGAACTGGATCGAGAGCGATCCAGTCTTGCCTTGGACGCTCACGATTTCCTCCGATCGTTCGTGGAGGGGAATCTGACCGTGCTCGGGCTCTGGTAACGTCTCGATGTGCTTGAGGAGTGGGGAGGGAATGGGAATCTTTTGGAACCGTCCTGTCTTTCCGGTCTGCAGCCGAATCTCTTTGGCTTCCAGATCAATCTGATCCCAGGTCAGCTTGGCAATGTCACCGAGGCGCTGGCCTGTGTAGAGTCCGAACAGGGGTTCGACTCCCCTCACCTCCACGATTTGATTTTCAACTCTTTACGAACAAGCCCAGCTTCAGTTGCAACGGGAGCTACAACGGCTGGTGATACTTTATGCGTTGAGGCTTTGCTCAAGGAGAGGCGAGCCTCATTCCTCTCGTTTCTGCTTGGAGCCCCCAATCCTTCGGGGTGCAGACGTTTTGCCAAGGAGGCTTCGGCCTGTGAAAGGTCGCGACAAAACAGCAAACGGAGCCTTGACCAAATTCGCCCCGGCTGGTGTAATGGACCCAAATCAATTGCGATTCGTCATGAAAATCACCCATTTTCTCCTGCTTCTCGGGTCGGCCGTTTTCGTACCGTGCCCGGGATTCGCCGACTGGCGCGAGTTTACCAGCGCCGACGGTGCCAAAACGATCGAAGCCGATATTCGCAGCTACGATGCAGATGCAAACACAGTAACGCTCCAGATGCGGGACAACCGGGTTCTGACCACGCCTGTCTCCACCTTTTCGAAAGCCGACCGGGAACACATCCGGGAAGTGGGACTCGCCTTCGTCACGGGCCGGAATCTCTGGATCGAATTCGAAGACGTCGAGAACAAGATCAGTGAGAAGCGAAACCCGGCCAACGGCTACCAGACTCTGGAGCTTGAACACCATTACCGGCTGGAGGTTCGCAATAATGGAGCGGTTCCCATCGAGGGACTCACTGTCGAGTATCAGGTATTCTACGCCGCCTACGAGGAATAGCGAACTGCAGTTGCTTCGGGGTTATTCAAGACTTCCTCCACGAGCCGGTCAAGGACAGCCTCGGCTTCCCCGGACACGGGCTCTACCTCCTCTCGGACAGATGAGACTACCCCTTGAACTTTCTCTGCGAGACCACAGATGCGTCTAAATACCAAGTCTTGTTTCATCTAGCGCGCGCGACGCGAGACGATACGGGAGGTGTTGCGCCGATGGGGACGGCAGTGTCAGGCACATTCTCGATGCGCGTCAAAGCCGTTTCGTTCCACGGGGCATGCCTCTCAGCGCTCGAGAAGTCCGGCTTTCGACAGCAGGGCCTTGGCAATCGTTCGGGCGCCTTTGTCGAACTCGAAGGCGTGGCGCAGCAATCGATGGCGGAGGCTGTCGGGCAGAAGGCGCACGGAATCGACCCGGTAGCCTTCCCCTCCGGTGAATCCTTTCTTGTAGGTTTCCCCGCCGGCGAGGAAGTCCAGGATTTCGACCCCGTCTTCCTCGACCCAGGCGTCGATACGGGAAAGCAACAGGCATTTCCCCGGTGCCAGCTTGCGGTAGGCGGGATCGAAGCCGGTCAGATAGCCGAAGTAGCGACCGCCCCGGGCGAACCCGAAATCGACGGCCAGGGTGTCGTTCCCATCCGCGAAGCTCGAAAGGCGCAAGCCGACGTCCGGGTCTTCGGCGACTTCGGCGAGGAGACCGACGAGGCGCTCGTCCGCCAGCGGACTGGCTCCGTGGTTGCGGAAATGTTCGACATGGAAGGCCGCCGCCTTAGCCACGTCTTCCGTCCCGATCTCGCGGTCGCGGCTGATGACGACCCGGGCGGAAGGCGCCTCGCGTTCGAGACGGTTGAGGGCCCGTCGCAGATCCCCGCGAATCTTGCGGGGAAGCGAGGCGAGATAGGCTTCCAGGCCTCCTTGGAGATCGACGCAGGGGCACGGGGCGTGACGCCGAACGAAAATGGACGCTCCTTCCACCGGAGTCCGGCGATCGACCAGCGCGCCGTGCAGAAGCCCTTCGCTGGAGAGCCTCTCGAAAAAGAAATGACACTGCTTCGGCTGTTTGCGGACCCACCCCGTCGCCGCCGCCACCCCGATCTCAACCGACTTGGCATCCTTGGCCAGGATGTCCTGATAGTCGCAGACGGCGTCGCCGGCGAGACGCACCACCCTGCTCCTCTGATAGCACGGCAGAATGGCGACTGTCTCGCCGCCCTCGAGCACTTGGAAAACCAGAGGCCGGTCCATGCTGTCACGGTAGCGCCGATACCAGGCCCGGTTCCAGGCGAAGGTAACGAAGGGCGCCGCGTGCGGAGGAGTCAGCGAACGCCAGTCCGATTCCAGCGCGTCGATCCCGTCGAGGCTCTCGACCACGCGCAACGACCAAATCCGTCGCCTTGAGAGAGTTTGCGACGGAATACCGTGTTTTCGAGCTGTCTCGATCAAGCTCTCCTCGTCTCCGGTCAAGATACCGCCGGAAAGAGATGAACACCGTTGGACGCGGGAAGGCTCTGCTCGTTGCATCAGTCCGATGTCACCTCCGGGTTGCGCGTCGGATCGAGGCGATCCAGAAGAGCATCGATCCGCCAGCCGATTCCCGTCTTCAGTCGCCAGAGCGGCCCCCCGAGATGCCTGAGACTCGCCGGCGGCTCGCCGAATCGGGCCCGGTAGGTCCGCTGCCAGGCGGGTATCCGGCAGATGAAGCGCCAGTCGGATTCGAGAAAGGTTCGGAGAACGTACATGGGTGCCGGGGAGCGCAAAGCGAAGAGACGGGGATTGAAAGTCGTGGCGAAGGGACAGCTCGGAAAAAATTCGCCGACCAGGATCCCGCGGGACAGCAAGGTGTTCTTGATCTCCCGGCCGGGATGCGTGGCTTCCAGCAGCCGCGCGCCCCGCACGCCGGGGATCACCACGACGAGGCATCTCAGACGCGGGTCCGACAGGGAAATCCCACTTTCGAAACAGTCGGCCGCGCTCGTCAGGATCCGGTCGAAGGTTTCCAAACGAGGCTCGCGGTCGGCCACGTCGGCTACGGAGAATTTGATTCCGCCCGCCGCGAGCGAGGGCGAAACCATCGGGCAGATCGCCTCCGTCCGTCCCCGTTTCCTCACCCGTCGAGTCGGGAAGGTCGTGGCCCATTCCACGCAGCGCGCCACGGTTTCCGCCTGGTCCGGCCTCACTCCCGCCTCGAGCAAATTCGATTTCGAACGAGCCTGGGTCGGCGTAAACATCTTCGAAAGCAAGGCACCGGTCACTTCGGCTGGTTCAGCGGATGTCATTCGTTGTAATCCCCTTAATTGTAACCCGCCTGAAAATTATGACAAGGATACGTATTCTCGACAGTCGGTTGCCGTTTACCTTGCCAATTCCTCGGATCTGAGTTGCAACCTGCAACGAACGAGCGTGGCCGCGAAATCCCAACGACTTTATAATTCTCTCATTTTCAACGGATTACATTCACTACACCACTCTGGAACGTTTATCGCGCATTGAGAATGCGCGATGAGAACGAGCGTGTGCATTTTTTCCCGGGAGCATCCCGCGAAGCTCGTCCAAAGAAATCTGGAGGAACGACACGTCGGGTCGAGTTTGGTGGTCCAACCGGCCACGCTGGGAAATTACGAGAGGGTCGTGCTCTACGTCATCGCGGCCGAAAGGCCCGAGCATCCCATAATTCTCGACGAGGTGACGAACATGGAAACCGCTGACCCGGCGCTGCTGAGATGCGCCCGGTGCGGTTCGCCGCGACTGGAAATTCCTCTGGACGAACAGTATCCCAAATACGTCCGGGCCTGCCGGTCATTCCTCAGCCTCTGCGGACTGGCTCCCTTCGCGGGTCCCCCGCTGATCGTCTGCCGGGACTGTCGGAACGTCACGCCCCCCGACAGCCTGACCGAAACGTCCGCGCCTCCGCGAAAGGTTCCCGCCGGCGCCGTGGCCGCGTAATCCGGCGAAGCCGCACGAACGCTCCCGTTCTCTTCGGAAGGTCGGATTTCCGTCACGCCGGACCGTTGATCTTCCCGTCGACTTGGCTCGTCCGATTAAGAAACCGGGGCGCAAAAAAACACCGACCCGGGAACGTGCCCCGGACCGGTGTCGTAAATTGGTCTGATTCGGTGAACCGAGCCTCAGTTGGTGGCGGGCTCTTCGACCTCGACCTCGACGTCGGCGTCGTTGGTGGCCGGTTCTCCGACTTCGACGTCGGTATCGGTGTCGGTGTCGGGCTCCTGTTCAGCACATCCAACGAAAGCGAAGGCGAATGCGGGGATGATAAAGAGGCTGAGAAGTTTGATTTTCATTTCGATGTCAAGTTTGGTTTTTTCTTCGGAACGATTAGCACGCTCCTTTACAAGCACTTGAGCAGAATTCCTTCAGCACTCAAGCACTATCTAAAGAGTCCACTTTCGCGAGCGGTCTTCAACTGGGTCCGTTTCCACCGGTCGACGGGGCTCATAGTTTTTCAACAGCCTCCTACGGAAGGTTCACCGGCTCGTCCCCCTTCTCCAAAGACAATCGAGTCTTCAATTCCTCCTTTGCCTCGAGCACGAGACTGACGATGCGGTCTCCCGACGAAGGGGGCGTCGATTCGGGAGTCTGCACGGTGAGTCCCCGCGTCGGGTTGATGACGAAAAGGATCAACGCCGAATCGCCGTGGAACTTCTCGAAATCTTCCAAGGAAAACCCCTCGTTCAGAAGGGTAATCTTCACGACCGCCCCCTTCGATTCGAGCTCCGCCACTTCGCTCACCGTTACCGGGTTGCTTCCCAGCAGTCGGCCGTTGTACACCGTGGTGGCGGACTTCCTCTCGGACTCCTCGTAGTCGACCGGCTTTGGCTGGAACACGTTAGACGTGCCCAGCTTGTGCCCGAGACTCATGCACGCCAATGTGTTCACGTGATCGTTCGGCGTCGTGGCAACCATGTATCCGATGCCGACAAGGTCGATTTCTTCGGCCGTGAAATCCGACAGCACGTTGGCGTTCATCGCGGGAACCCCGGCCATGCGGGCGTTGCGGGTGGCCTCGTAGTTCGAATCGATCATGAGGACGCGAAATCCCGCTTCCTGGATGATCAACGCGGCCTCGACCGACCAGCGCCGGACCCCGACGAAAAGGACCCCCTGGGGATTGTTCAACGCCATTCCCAGCCGCTTTGCGAACCATCCGGCCAACAATCCGTAGAAGGCTACGGTGCCGACGATAACCGTGTAGGTCACCGGAACAATTCGGTTCGCTTCCTCGGCAAAGGGTCCGCCCGTCTCGGCAAGCTTCAGAGCGAAGACCGAGGATACCGCCGCCGCCACGATGCCCCTCGGTGCGAGGAGAGAAAGAAACACCTTTTCCTTCAGGGGCAGTCGAGTGCTTCCCATAGTGCTCAGGAAAACGCTGGCCGGCCTCACGACCGCGATGAGCAGGACGAGCAAAATCAAAGAATCCTTCCAGACCAGAAGAATGGCGTCGAGACTGATTCTCGCCCCCAGCACGATGAAAAGGCAGGAAACCAGCACGGTTCTGAGGACTTCCTTGAACTCGACGACGTGCCTGATCTTGGCCCGGTCCTGGTTGGCCAGCCCGATGCCGATCACGGTCACGGTGAGAAGCCCCGACTCGTGCTGCACCATGTTCGAAAAGGTGAACAGGGTCAGGCTGACGGACAGAACCACCAGGACCTGGAGAAAGTCCGGCACCCAGTGCTTGCCGATCACGTAGGCCAGGCCAGCGGACGCGGCGAATCCCAGCCCCACGCCAACGAGCACGGTTTTGCCGATGCCAAGCAGCACTCCCTCGAGGCCGGCGTGCCCGTGGCCCTCCCCGAAGAACACGCCGAAAACCAGGACCGCGAGGATCGCTCCCACCGGGTCGATCACAATTCCCTCCCATTTCAGGATGGAGTTGACCGAGCGCTTGGGCTTGACCGCCTGCAGGAGAGGCCCGATCACGGTGGGCCCGGTCACCACCAGAATCGCCCCGAGAAGAATGGCCACCGGCCAGCTGAACCCCGTCACGTAGTGAGCGGCTATGCCCGACAGTCCCCAGGTGATCAAGGAACCGAGTCCCACCAGCCTCAGGACGGGACGACCGGCCTCCTTTAGTTCCGAGAATCGGAGCGTGAGCCCGCCTTCGAGGAGGATGATTCCCACCGCCATGGACACCAGCGCGAAAAGGGTGTCCGAATCGACGATGTCCGACTGGTCGTAGAACTGACCGGCCAGAAAGCCGGATGCGAGAAGAAGGAGAATGGACGGCAGACGCACCTTCCAGGCGAGCCACTGGGCGAAAATCCCCAGGAACAGGACGGCGGTGAAAACGATGAGGCGTTCGTCCATGGATGTTCTCGTTCGGTCGAGGAAGGCGTCCGGCTCGCGTTCCCCGATGTCGCCCTGCGGCGATGACTGTGCAGCGGTTCAGGCGGTCGGCAAATCGAAATAAAACTCCGTGGTCCCGCCTTCGCTCTTGAGCCCCACCCGGCCACCGTGAGCGTGGACGATATCGCGGCTGATGGACAGTCCCAGCCCCACCCCCTCCCCGGACGCCCCGCCGGTGCGGACGAACTTCTCGAAAACCGCCTCCTCCAGTTCCTCCGGCACTCCTTCGCCCCGATCGATCACCGAGAAACGAACGAATTCCTCGCGAATCCTCTGCGCCCTGATCTCGATGGGAGCGTCCACGGGCGAATGCCTGATGGCGTTGGAGAGATAATTCTGAAATACCAGCGCAATCCCCGCCTCGTCGACTTCGACGGTCGGCATGTCGTCCTCGCAGGACACCTCGATCCGGTAGGTGTTTCCGTCGTGGATCGCTACGCACGTTTTCAAGGCGTTTTCGATGAGTTGTCCCGGAAGGATTTCCTTGGTGACGAGATATTCGTCGGCGGATTCGATCCGCGACGTCGAAACCAACTGGCTGATGGTCTCCACGAGCCGGTCCGTTTCGTCTCTCGCCGAAGTCACCATTTCCCTCTGCCTGTCGTCCAGCGTTCCCGCCTTTTCTTCGACCAGCAGGTGCAGAACCATCCGCACGCTCGTCAACGGGGTCCGAATCTCGTGGCTGACCGTCGACAGAAAGTTGTTCTTGATGTCGTCGATCCACCTGAGCTTGGTGACGTCGGTGAGCACGATGGCCCACCCGTCGAATTTGCCGTGCTCGTAAATCCGAAAAATTCGCGGAAGGTAAAAATACTCCCGCTCGTCGACGCGTAGCAGAACCGAATTGAACAACTCCTGGGGGACGTAGTCCTTCTTTTCCGCCAGCGCTTTGTTGAACAAGCTACGAACTCGTTTCGGCAATCCGCCATCGAGCGTCAGTTTGCCGAAAAGCGTCTCCGCCTTCGGGTTGAGTTTCAGAATTTCCCCTTCATTGTTCAGAAACACGATGGGGTGCGGGAAATTGCCGATGATGGCCCGGTTCTCCGCGTCGGCCAGCCTCACTTTTTCGTCGCTCTCCAGGGAAAAGACCCGCAACTCCGCCGCCATCACGTTGAACGCATCGCTGAGATCGCCGAGTTCGTCGCGCGTTCGCACCGGCAGACTGAGATCGAGATTGCGCTTCTGAATCTCGCGGATCGAGTCGGTGAGTTGGTTGACGGGACCGAGGATGCCTCGACTTAGATAATCGTAGGCGAGCATGGCGACCAGGATGGCGATTCCCGTGGCCAGGCTCAGGAAGATGATGGTTTGCGTCGAGGACCTCTGAAGCGCGGCCCGCCGGGCGGCCAGATCCGCCTCGAGCAGGGCGATCAGGTTCTCGGTCAGTCCGAAAAGCCGCTGCGAAAATCCCAGGATCTCCAGTCGCGAAGCCGGCAACATCCCCGCGTCGCCTTCCCGAACGACGGTGGCGACCTGGTTCGCGTAGACGTCGATGGCACTGCGCAGCGCGGGGAGTTCGTCTCCGACGACGACTTCTCCCTTCAGGTCCTTTTCCACGGAATCGGCGAGCCTCGCCATCCGCTCCCGCCCCTCCTCGAGTCGTTCCAAGCCGATACCGTCGAAATCGTCGCCCAAGGTGAAAAGCGGCAGGTAGTGCACATTGAGGCTCTGGATCTCCCCCCGGATGCGATGTAGCGAGCTGATCGCCGAGTACTCGCGAGCGAAGATCCTCTCGAAGTCCGCGATCCCGGACTTCACCAGTCCCATTCCGAAAGCGCCGGCCAAGGCAAGCACGACGACGGCGGAGAACAGGCCTATAAATAACTTCAGTCGAATCATCAGGGTTTCACTCCACCACCGCTAGTCGATCCCCATCTTCTTGCGTTTTCGGTAGAGGGTGGCCTGATCGATCCCCAGAATCTCCGCCGCTTCCTGCAGCGTCTTCGCACGGGTCAGCACTCGTCTTATGTGCTCTTCCTCCAACGCTTCGATGGCGATATCCGCTCCCGGAACCGGAACTTCGTCGTTGCCTTTGCTCCCGTTCCGCCCTCCCGCGATCTCGGGAGCGGGCAGGTCTTCCGGCTCTATCTTCGTTCCCTTCGCGAGGATGACGGCGCGCTCGATGGCGTTCCGGAGTTCACGGAGGTTGCCCGGCCAGTCGTGGCTCATCAGTTGCGCCAGACCCGCCTCGCTGAAGCCGGTAATGGGACGACCGGTCTGTTTCGCGAAAAAGTCGACGAAGGCTTCGGCGAAATGCTTGAGATCCTTGGGCCGGGTCCGGAGGGGCGGCATGTCCACCTCGATCACGTTGAGGCGGTAATACAGATCTTCACGGAATTCCCCGTCTTCCACGCACTGCTTCAAATCGCGGTTGGAGGCCGCGATGACCCTCACCTCGGCGTGACGCGTCCTGTTCTCCCCGACGCGCTCGTACTCCCGCTCCTGAAGCAGCCGCAGCAGCTTGGGCTGGATGTCGAGGGGCAACTCGCCGATCTCGTCGAGAAACAGCGTCCCGCCGTTCGCTTCGTGCACCTTTCCCCATTTGTCCTTGATGGCGCCGGTGAACGAGCCCTTCACGTGCCCGAAAAGCTCGCTCTGCAAAAGCTCCTTCGACAGGCTCGGACATGAAATGGTCACGAAGGGTTTATTCTTGAGATGGCTCCGCTTGTGGATCTCGCGCGCCACCAGGCTCTTCCCGGTTCCGCTCTCGCCGAGAATCAAAAGCGTGGCCGCCGTCGGCGCGGCGCGAAACAGAAGGTCGTAGGCCTCGCGCATCGACTTGTCTTCCGAATGGTACAGGGCGGGCGGAGACTGGCTGGAAACCTCCACCTCGAGTTCTTCGATGCGCTCCTGCATGGCCCGCCACTTCATGGCCCGCGCCAGCACCCCGCGCAGTTGTTCCGGAGTGAACGGCTTCTCCAGATAGTCCATCGCCCCTATCTGAATGGCCTTGACGGCGGTGTTCACGCTCGCGTGAGCCGTGAAGAGCACGACGGGCATCTGGGGAGATCGCTTGTGAATCTGCTCCAGAACCTCGAGCCCGTCCTCGTCTCCGAGACGCAGATCGAGAATCACCAGATCGAAATCGTCCTCTTTCAGCCGCAGAAGCGCCACCTCCCCGCTGTCGACGGCTTCGGCGTAGTGATCTTCGGCCTCCAGAGCGAACCGGGTGCTGTCCCGAATCGACTTTTCATCGTCTACAATCAATACGTCCATAAGTAAAAGAGTTAGCACCTTTGCAGTTGGCGTGCCTTTTGCAGGAAGTCTTTGTGTAACCGCTTGCCTGTCAAACACTCCACCCCCCTGAAACAGAAAGCCCGCCGGGGAAGCGCCCACCTTGCCGTGCAATTTGCATCGTCGGCCGCGACCGATTTGATTGCAATCTGCAACTTTCCGCCAGCCCCCGGAATTCCTCCCGCAGCCCGCCCCGAGCGTCTCGCGACGCCGAGAATTGTTTTCTCTCTCCTTTACTTGGCATATCGCGTGCCTTTCCATAGGAGACCGTTTCATGATTTCCAAGCCGAGATCCTTTTCCGCTACCGCCGCGATAGGCCTTGCCGTCGGTTGGAACGTCCTGATGCTCGCCGCTTTCGCCTCCGCCGAGTCCGCGCCGGAGGAAGATGTCCCGCCGCCGCCGGAAACGCGGCCGACTTCCACGGCGGAAATGCGGAAATCGATCGAGGCGCTCTCCTCGGTGCAGGAGTCCCTCCAGTTGGTCGAGGAGGAGATCGCGCGCCTCGCCGCGTCCGCCGCCACCGCCCGGGAAGCCGAAAAGGAGACCATCGAGGCGGAAATCAAGGCTCTGACGACGCGGCGCAACAGGCTCAGGGCCGATTTCGAATCCATCGCCACGGGTATCGACCCGGAGGAGTACGACGAGTCGGTCGATGAAACCTTCGTCCTCACCGACGAACTCGACACCCTCCTCCGCCCCCTCATCGAGGAATTGAAGGATCTTACGGAACAGCCGCGCGAAATCGAGAAACTGCGCAGCGAGCTGGAGACATGGAAACGACGGCTCGCCACCACTCAAGGCGCGTTTCGCAATCTCGACCGCCTGCCCGACGACGTCGGCGACGAACTGGCCGAGGAAATCGCGGAGACCAAACGCAAATGGTCGGAACGCCGGAAACAGGCGCAGAACCGCATCCAGGCACTCACTTACCAACTCGAGCAGGCCGAGCGCAACCAGCCCTCCTTTTTCTCCACCATCCGGGACGGTGTCCGGTCCTTCCTGCGCAGCCGGGGTCGCAACTTCATCCTTTGCGTCCTCGTGTTTTTCGGCGTGTTCCTCGGACTCCGCTATCTCCACCGGCGGGTCGCCCAGCATCCCGCGTGGCGTCGGAAAGGCGAGCGGGCGTTCTCCATCAGGCTCATCGACGTCGGTCTGAACGTCTTTTCGTTTCTCGCCGCCGTCGCCGCCGCCCTGATCGTCCTCTACGCCACCGGCGACTGGGTGCTCATGGGTCTCGCCATCATCGTGCTCTTCGGCCTGATTCTCGCGGCCAAGAACGGACTGCCCCGATTCTACGACCAAGGCAGGCTCCTCCTCAACATGGGGGAAGTTCGGGAAGGCGAACGGGTCGTTTTCAACGGCATTCCGTGGAAGATAGAAAGGCTCAGCTTTTTCTCCATTCTCACGAACGAGCAGCTTCGGGGCGGTTATGTCCGCCTGCCCATACGGCACCTCGGCGAACTGATTTCCCGCCCCGTCAGCGAACACGGCGAGCAGTGGTTCCCCTGCGACGAAGGCGACTGGATCGATCTCCCCGAGGAAGGAAAGGGCCGGGTCGTCGCGCAGACGCCGGAATACGTGCAGATCGTCAAGCTGGGCGGCGCGAAGATCACCATGCCGACGAGCGACTTCCTCGCCAAATCGCCCAAGAATCTTTCCCACAACTTCCGACTCTCCACCGTGTTCGGGATCGACTACCGGCACCAGGCCGAGTGCACCACGACCATCCCCGAGACGATGCGGGAGCACCTGATCCGCGAACTCACCGCGCTCATCGAGGATCGGGAAAAACTGCTCAGCCTCAAGGTCGAACTGAAGGAGGCCGGCTCATCCTCGCTGGACTACGCCATCATCGCCGATCTCGACGGGGCCCTCGCTCCGAAGTACGAGGTTGTCCACAGAGCCATTCATCGAATCCTGGTCGACTGCTGCAACGAGAACGGCTACGTCATTCCGTTCACGCAGGTCACGCTGCACAACGCTTTTCCGGAAGAGGAGCCCGCCGACGACAACCCGGACGAGAAGCCGGACAAGAAGAAGCCCCGGCTTCCCTGAGGCGATCGGACGTCGAGCGATTTCACTGTCTTCGCATCAACTTTATTCTCCTCTCCGCCGAACCCTGTTGGGTGGCCAGCCCGACCCCCTCGAGTCGCCGCCTGCGCATGAGCCAAGAATCGGAACAGAAACGCCGCAACCGACTGCGCTATCTCGCCGTCAAGATGGGGCGAGCCTACGATTTCATCCACCGGTGCCTGGCGCGCCTCACCGGGCGTCTCGGCAAGCCGATGGCGCCGGAGATCTACTACGCCATCGAACACGACAACAGCGTCGCCGTGAAAGGCCGGGTTCTTCTCTCGCGAAAATGGCGGGAACCCACGGTTCGCGACCACCCCGTCGTCAACATGCTCCAGATGTGCAAGCGCTGGGCCACCCCGGAGCGTCCCCATTCGCTCCTTAGAATCACCGCAGGCGGCGAGCCGGCGGAACTCCGCTCCGACCGCGAAGGCTACTTCGAAGTGGAACTGCCGCTGGATCAGGTCCGCAGTCGGGAGATTCTGATCGAGATGCCCGAATCGGAGGTGTCCGAGCCGGCCCGCCACGAGATTCGTCGCCCCGGAAAGCTCTCGCGCCGCCTCGTCGTAAGCGACATCGACGACACCGTTCTCGTCACCCATGCCGCCACCACCTTGAGGATGATCGCCACGACCCTGTTCGGCAACGCGCTCACCAGACAGCTTTTTCCCGGAACGGTGGAACTCTACCGTGCCCTGCGCCGGGGCGTCTCGGAGGAAGGCAGCGAAAAGAACCCCATCGCCTACGTCACCAGTTCTCCCTTCAACCTCCACGGCCTCGTCCAGCTCATTTTCAAAGAGAACGATCTTCCCGAAGGCGCCTACTTCATGACGAACTGGGGACTCGACTACGAACATTGGTTCAAGAAAAGCCACCGCGACCACAAGCTGGCCTCCATCCGCCACGCCCTCGACTGGTATCCCGACAAGACCGCTGTTCTCATCGGCGACAGCGGCCAGCACGACACGCCGATCTACATCGAAATCGCGCTGGAGCATCCGGGGAGAATCGACCAGATCCTCATTCGCGACGTCAGCGGTCCCGAACGGATCGAGCATCTGCAGAGCACCGTGGAAACCCTCCGGGACTCCGGCACCCGGTTGGCGTTTTTCAGCGATTCGGCCGAAGCGGCGGAAATTCTTCTCGCGCGCGGTTGGATCACCGAACCCCAGCTTCGATCGGTGAGGGACGCCCTCGCGGAAGGCGAAAAATCCCGCTTTCACAGGATCGTGGACGCTAAACCCGACAACGGGTGAGCCGACGCTTCGTTCTTTTTCATTCTCCCATGTATCGTCAGCGGCGGGCGGGCTCCGCGACGGTCATCCGGTTTTCCCGAAGAACCGAAGCCTCAGCTCGACCGGAGGTTGGCGCCCCAGCAGAGACATCGTCACGATCAAGGCGGCCGACACCACGATCGACCAGATGAAGGGGTGGAGCCCCAGAAGAAGGTACTCCCCGAATCGTCCGAGATGGATGAAGCCCACGAGGTAGAGCCCCAGGACCGTGATGCCTCCGCCGAGCATCCCGCCGACCGCCGCCTTGGGCGTCATGCGGGGCCAGTAGAGAGCGAAGACCATCGGCATGAGAAAACAGGAGCCCAGTCCGGCGGACGCGAAGACGATAAGGTGCTGGAGAAACTGCGGCGGATGCAAAACGGCAAGCACGCCGAGAACCCCCACCACCACCGTCACCCCGTAGGTGAGCCGCCTCACCTGGCGCTCGCTGGCGTTCGGATTGATCGATTCCTGGTAGACGTCTCGGACCACTCCGGAGGACACCAGCAGGAGAAAGCTGTCCACGCTGGACATGACGGCCGCGAAAGGAGCGGCCACCAGGAGACCGGCGAGCCACGGCATGCCCGCCGCGACGGTCAAGTGCGACGCCATTTCGGGCATGACCCGGTCGGGATGGATCTCCATTCCCGGAAGCAGGATGCGCGCGCAGGTGAAGATCACGACCAGGGGAAAGTAGATCAGGGCGAAATAGAAGGCTACCATCACCATGGAGCGGCGCAGGGTCAGGGTGTCGCGAAAGGCCATTTGCCGGACCATGTAGCTCGGCTGCCCCGCTCCGCTGAAGTTCCAGAAGGCGAAAAAGCTGAGCGCCAGCAGCACGCTGAGAAAGCCGGTCGGACTGTCCTGCGAAGGTCCCGGCGCGCTGGTGTAGACGCCTTTCTCACCGGCACCGTAGGCGTAGGTCTCCACCGGGCCGGAGAGTTCCGCCGTCATGCCGATGTCCGGATCGATCAGCCGCCGGGCCCGTTCGATCTCCGAAGGCGTCGTGATGCGCAGAGCCTCGACCCCGCCGATGCGGGTTTCCCCCGCCGGCAGGAGCGCCGCGGACTTCAAGCGGACGACGCCGTCGCTTTCTTCGCCCGCGCCTTCGCCGAACGAAAGCCACTCGCCGCGGATCAGGAGGCGATCGGCGTCGAAGGGCTCCTCCGCCGCGACGTCCACCTCGACATGCTCGGGCGGCGTCATTTCCGCGAGTTCCGCGGTGGCGTTTCCAAGTCCCCCGACCTGGCTCAGGGCCAGCACCAGCATGATGACAACCCCGACGGCCATCACGAGTCCCTGCATCACGTCCGTCCACACCACCGCGCGAAAGCCGCCGTAGGTCGTGTAGACGATCACCGAGACGGCGAACACGATCAGACAAAGAAGGTAGTCGCCGTCGGCCGCGCCGATCCACGGAATGCCGTCGGTCGCTCTCTCGATGGCGAAAGCCGCCCGCTGGTAGACGTCCACGTCCTCGAGCAGGGTGGCCATGATCTGCGCGCCGGCCTTGAACTGGGCCATCAGGTAGAAAAACATGAAGAACACCACCAGCAAGGTGGCGAAGTTGCCGACCGCGTTGCTCTCGAATCGTCGCCGCAGCAATTCCGGCACGGTGATGGCGCCGGCGATGCGGCTGACCTGGTTGATTCGCTTCGCCAGCAGGCCCAGGGCGACCATCGGCACGATCATGTAGCCGGCGATCCACCACCCCACCACCCAGCCGTGGGAGTAGATCAGCGAAGGGAAGCCCATGAAACTCCCTCCCGAGGCGGCGGTCGCCGCGTAGGTGAGCGCGAAGGCCCACACGCCGATGCCTCGGCTGCCGAGGAAATACTCGCTGACGAAGGCCTTGCTTTTGCCGGCCCGGTTCGCCACGGCGGCAAGGACGAACACGAAGGCCAGATAGATCGTGAAACTGACCAGGGCCGTCATTCGGAACCCTCCCCCTCGTCGGAAGTCGCATCCTCCTCGCCCAGCGGCGTGTCCTTCATGAACCGCAGGGCGAACCACGTCGTCAGGACGAGGGCCAGCGCCCACGGAGCGGCGATTCCGAACACCACCCAGCGCGGCATCCCCCACACCGGGTCATCGCCCGAGCCGGCCGCGTCGAAGGCGTTGAGGGCGTTGTATCCGATCGTCCACGACGCGAAGACGATCCAGCACGCGACCATGAACCACATTTCCTTCTTCGACTGCCTGAACGATTCGCCCAGTGCCTGTTCCTTGTCCGATTCCGACATGGGGCGGATTCTCGTCACGTCCTTCGGATAGGACGAGAAAAAACTTTCCTCGATAACGTGCTGGCCGACTTTCCCGAACGGCGTATAAAACCCGCATGCTCAACGACGAAGACCGCGACCGAAATTTTCCCTCGCTGCGGGAGATGGTTTATCTGAACACGGCCGCGGAGGGCGTCCCTCCGGTTCAAGCCGGAAAAGCCCTCCAAACCTACCACGCGCACAAAGTGGCCGGGATGTCGGGACGCGAACGGTTCTTCGCGGAATTCGAATCCTGTCGCAGAAGCGCCGCCGATCTCGTCGGGGTCGCCCCGGAGGAAGTCTCGTTCTGCTCTTCCGCCTCCGAGGCCTACAACCTTCTCGCGACCGCGATCGATTTCCAGACGGGCGACGAAGTCGTCGTCGCCGATCTCGATTTCCCGGCGGGGGCCACGCCCTGGCTGCGGGTTCCGGGCGCGCGTTCCGTTCGTCTGTGGCGAAATCGCGCCGGGGTCCTCGACCTCGAGGATCTCGCGGCGCTGTTGAGCGAGAAGACCCGGCTCGTGCAGGTGTCGCTGGTCAGCTTTCTCACGGGATACCGAATCGAGTGGCGCCCGTTCCACGACCTGGTCCGCCGCCAAGCGCCGAACGCGCTGCTGGCGGTCGACGTCACCCAGGCCGCCGGCCGGGTGGAACTCGACTGTCTCGACGCGGACTGCCTGTTCGCGAGCAGCTACAAATGGCTGCTGGGGTGCCACGGCGGCTGCCTCGCGGTGATCCCGTCCCACGCCGCCGACCGCATCACCGTCCGGGCCGGGGGCTGGTACCATCTTGCCAACGCCTTCGACGAGGATCGCTTCACCAGAGCCGAACCGTTTCCCGGAGCGAGCGGATTCGCCGTGGGGATGCCCGCCTTCCCGGCCGTCTACGCGCTCCGCGCCGGGATCGATTGCCTGCGGGAGGCGACCGTCTCCGCTATCGCCGGTCACGCCGACCGCCTGGTCGCCCGCCTCCACGAAGGCCTCTCGGGACTCGGTATCCGAACCATGTCCCCGGCCCAACCGGGCAATTCGTCGGGCATCGTCGCTTTTCAAACGGAAGACGACGAGGCCATTCATCGCCACCTCCTCGACCGGAACATCCACGTCATGCACCAGGCCGGAAGGATCCGAGTCTCGGTTCACGGATACAACCGCGAGAGCGACGTCGACGCGTTTCTCGCGGCCGTCGGCGAAGCCATCGGACCGTGATCCCGCCTACTACCCGAAGAACACCTTCTCCGCCGTGTTCCGGAGGATGTCCGTCTTTTCCTCCTCCGACAGGAAAGCGAGCCGATCGCGAACCAGCGCCACCGACGCCTCGTAGGTGTGCTCTCCCTGCACCTGGTAGGGGCAATCCGAGCCCCACATCAGCCGCTCGGACCCGAAGGCGTCCCGGACCTGCCGAAACATCGGCGCCAGGTCGGTGTAGGGAGGACGCTTTTCTCCCAGCGCGTAGAACGCCGACGTTTTGACGTGGACCTTGTCGAACCGGGCCAGCCCCAAAAGGCCGTCCAATTGTTCCTGGTCGATCTCGCCGCCGACTCCCACCCGGGCGAAATGATCGATGACGACCGGCGTCTCGGGATACTTCCGGCACATGCGGTGGACGGCCGGCAGCGCCTCCGGGTTGACGAGGCAACACATCGCGAGCCCTTGTTCGGCGCCCGCCTTCCACATTTCGTTGATCCCCGGAGAACTCTCCCATTCCTTGACTTTCTCGGGAGAGCCGGAAAGCCGGAACCCGCCGACGCCTCCTTCGGCGAGGTCGGCCATGCGCCGGGCCGGCTCCGGTTCCGACGCGTCGACGAGGGCGACGCCGCGGTAGCGGTCCGGGTCCGATTCGATGACGTCGAGCATGTAGGAATTGTCGAAGCCGTAGAAGCTCATCTGGATGAGAACCGTCCTCTCGACGCCGGTTCCCTTCTGTTGGGCGCGAAGCGTCTCCGGAGAGAATTCAGGCGGTTTCACGGCCGCTTTCTTGAATTTCGGAGAGATCGGGTACTTCTCCCGGTCTTTCGGCCAAACGTGAACGTGGGCGTCGATCCAGCCCCCGTCCGTGTCCTCGTCGCCGCGCGACGTCAGTGTCGGGGCAATCGCCGCGGTGACCGTGGCCGCGACGAAGCGGCGTCTCGTGAATGCGTTCATATTCCGTATTCCATCAAAAAACGTCGGTAGAAATCAAATGCTAACTCGACTTGTTCCAGTTCGACGTACTCGATGGCCCCGTGGGCCCGGTCGATCGATCCCGGTCCGAAAACGAGGCTCGGGATACCGGCGCGCGCCAACTTCGTGCAGTCGCAGCCGAACGGCACGCCGGCGGGTTCGGGATCGAGTCCCAGGGAATCGAGCAAGGCCGACGCCTTTCGGACCACCGCGGCGTCGGCGGGCGTTTCCATGGCCTCGTCCGACAACAGCGGCGGATGCACGATTACTTCGCCCGGAGGGAACTCCGAAAGCACGCCTTCGTAGTCGGCGAGCACGCTTTCCGCCGTTTCGCCCGGAAGCATGCGACGGTCCAGCGTGACGGCGCAGCGCTCCGGGACGAAGTTCACCTGGGTTCCTCCCTCGATCAGGCCGATGCTGCAGGTCGCCGACCCCAGCAGCGGATGGGACCGGTCCGCGAGCGATTCGTGAAACCGTTCCAGCGCGGCGACGACCTTCGCCATGGCGACGATCGCGTTCTTTCCGAGATGCGGCTTGGAGCTGTGGGCCGCCACGCCCCGCGTCTCGATTCGCCACCGCAGGACGCCCTTGTTGCAGCGGACCGCGCGCAATTCCGTGGGCTCGGCGACGATCGCCGCTTCGGGTCGCACGCCCCGTTTCTCCAACCACTCGATCGCTCCGAGCACGCCGCGAAAGGCGTGTTCCTCGTCGACGACGGCGGCCA
The DNA here is from genome assembly GCA_040905585.1 of Verrucomicrobiales bacterium. Taxonomy (GTDB): domain Bacteria; phylum Verrucomicrobiota; class Verrucomicrobiia; order Verrucomicrobiales; family DEV007; genus Arctic95D-9. The sequence goes on along the minus strand of JBBDRG010000020.1, from coordinate 29,960 downwards.
GGTACAGGTCGCAGGGAGGTTTCTCTCCGGACGCCTCCGCGAAGGCCAGCGCGTGCATCATGCCGGCGAGCCCGGCCTTGGTGTCGCACGCGCCTCGCCCGTAGAGCCGACCGTCGCCGATCGCGGGCGCGAACGGGGCGATGGTCATGTCGGCGACCGACACCGTGTCCATGTGGGCTTCCAGCAGAATGGCCCGGTCCGGATCGCGTCCGGCCACGCGACCGACCACGTTGGACCTCCCCGGCAACACTTCGTCCACCCACGTTTCGATACCTGCCCGCTCGAGAAAGGAGCGGACGTATTCGGCAACTTCGCCTTCGCCCGGCCCTCCCCATTCGGGATTGACGCTGTCGATCGAAACCAGATCCGCCAATGTTTCGATCAAATTTTCCATTCTTCCCGGACGAGAGTCGGCGAATCGAACGGTCTTCGTCAAGGCCCCTATCGACTTTCACCCGTCGCGGAGGGCACGAGCGACTTCGGAAACGAGCCAGTCGAACCCCCTGCCGCCTGGCCCGAAAGGGCCAAAAACAAGTTGCTAGTTTATGGATTTTAATGAATAATATGGTATTTATTTGGTTTCCCCATGAACTCGCGCGCAGCATTCTCCCTCGTCGAGGCCCTGATCGTGGTCTCGGTTATCGGCTTGATCGCCTCGCTCTCGATCGTCGGGGTCAATCAGATGGTGAACTCGGCCAAGCGCGAGAAACTGCTGTCCGACGTTCGCACGCTCAACCGCGGCGTCATGGCTTTTCGCGCCACCGGGGGCGACTTGTCCGGAGCGAACTCGCCCGAAGAGGTGCTCGACACCCTGAAGCAGGGCCTGGCCTCGGCCGAGCGGGTCCCCGGGATGAGCGGCGCCAAGATCGACCCGCGCATTTCCTTCGTCATGCAGACTGCGGAAGAGGCCAACTCGACCGATCTTCGCGCCTACTGGCAGCCGGACGAGCAGAGATTCGCCGTGACCAGGTCGGGCGGCACGCCGGGAATCAAGTTGTTCGTCCACGACGCCGAAGCCGCCGAAAGGGACTACGGGGAAGCCGAAAACAAATCGGCCGTTCTATACGCTGCGGAAGAAACTTGGATTTGGGACTACGAGGATGTCGCGGCCGACGCCCCGGCGGGACCGACGGAAATCCCACTGAACCCCGATCCCGACGACGAGACGCCCCCGGCCTCGCCTCCGCCAAGCACCCCGCCTCCGCCGACCGGCACGGACGCGCTCGACCCGCCGATCTTTTCCGTTCCCTCCAGTTCCCATTCGATCACCAGTTTCGATCTCACATTGTCGCTCACCGATCCGAATCCCGCCGCGGCATCCTCCCTCTACTACTCCGTCGACTACGGGGCCTGGACACTCTATTCCGGCCCCATCCAGGTCGGCCCCGACGCCAACGTCGCCGCTCAGGCGATCGCCGTGGACGACGCCTACACCAATAGCTCGAAGGTCGATCACGCCTACACCGCGCTGCCCTTCGACCTCCGGCCGCCGGTCATCTCGACCGACATCGACACGCTGGGCCTCTTCGTCGACAGAACGGCCACGGTCACCCTTCTCAACCCGAACGACCCGACCGTGTCCCGCCTTCGCTACCAGATCAACGGAGGTGGCTGGGTCGACTACGACTCGCCGTTCCTCATCGACCGGGACGACTACCGCAACGGCGCCACCATCCTGGCCACAGCGGTCCCCTTCGAGACTCCCTACTACCTCGGAAGTTCGGAGAGCGAGAAAACCATCTATGCCGAGAAGATTACCGTCACCGGAGACGCTCTCGGCAGCTTCCACGATCCCGTCGGCGAAGACACGATGGTCACCAATTTGGCCGAAGGAGACTCTTCCAGCTACTTCGAGTGGGGTGAAGACCAGTCGTCCAGCTCCGACGACCTCTCCAAGAGCTGGCTCGAGCACATGGCGGGCACCTTCAACCTGCCGCACACCAACGAGAGATTCGAAATAGGCGAACTCTCCTACTACAACGGCCAGATCCTAGGCGGGACCGGCGCGGATCGGATCAGCCTGGGCGTCGATTTGAACCTCGTCCTGAACCAAGTCGAGGCGAGTTCGACCTTCGAGTTCGATTTCGACCTGGTGAACGTTCCCAACCATTACGACTCGAACGACCCGTGGCGGGACGCGGACTACGTGAAGCTCACCGATCCGGTAGCCAGCGAGTCGATCGTCATCAACGGGATCCAATTCCAATTCCAGTTGGAGTTCGGCGAATCCACCTCCAGCGGCATTTCCCTCTTCGACGAGTTCCATGTCCTGGAGGACCATAGCGCGACCACGAAGCTCTACGGAACGCTCATCGAGGTGGGCTCCGTGGAGTTCAACGACGACATTGCCCCGTAAGAGACTGTCGAAAAACTCCGAAACGAAAAATCGGTCGGATGGACCGAGAGAAGTTTCCCGCTTTCCCGCAGCTTGACCAAAAAGGCTCCAAATGCCGGGAATCGATAGATTTTCGCCGAAAAGCGGTCGCGGCCTGTCGAAAACCTACTTGCGGAGATTTCATACGGCTTCCCGACCCTCGGGACGGTCCGGGAGGGTGGGACTCGACAGGGTTGGGCGAGTGATCGAACCCTGTCGGGTGGGAGAATCCGAAGGAGCCCCGCGACGCGTAACTGTTGTTCAGCATTACCCCTGTTCGCATGGATACCCAGAAGCAATCAGACCTCACCCCGGGAGCCAAGGCGACGGCCCTCCGATCCCGCTACAACGAACTCGCCGAGCGCGCTTCCCGGTTGACGGAGGCGGCGCACGACGACGTGCGGCCGAAACTTCATCGGCTCGAAACAATGCTCCACGCCCTGGAACGGGACATCGTGGAGGCGGAACGGCCCGGCGGGGCGGACTCGCACAAGGTCGACGAACTCCAACACATCATCGATTCCGATATCAACGAACTCAGAATCGAAGTGGAGGCCCTGGGCCAAGGCAACCCGACCACCGTGAGCGCGGCGCTCGACGCCACCATCAACGCCGTCGAAAGGATCGGCGAGAAGGTACGGGGCGTTTTCAAGAGAGACTCCCGTCCGCACTGACCGGCGGCGGCAGGCGGAGCGAAGCGAGGGCAACCGGGACTTTCCCCGGCCCCGACATTCCGGCACCCTTAATCGTTTTGAATTCCGGGCGTCTGTCCCTTACCGTGGGAACTCCCGAACCTCGAACCCGAAACCGCTTCGTGATCACGCCCGAGCCGACACTCGCCGAACACTCGGACGCCATCGAGCGCCGCCTCGCCGCCGCCGTCCGCGAAATCACGCCGGAGAGCTTCCGCAGCTTGATCGGGGATCCCGGCCTCTCGGTTCTGCGATCCACCAAGGACTGCCTGGAAGCGGACTCCATGTCCATCTGGCTCGCCGACGCGGAAAGAGAAAATCTCGTGGTCACGCACACCGAACCGGAAGTCGAGTTCATCGGGTGGTCGCAGAGCGTCGACGAGGGCCTCATCAGCCTGGCCTACGTCTCGGAGCAGTCGCTTTGCGAGAACCAGGTCTACCTCAACGCCGACCATTCCAAGCGGGTCGACGAAGCGCTCGAGCAGGTCACGTGCGCGCTCGTCGCCACGCCGCTGTACATCGGAGGCGCGTTGCAGGGCGTCGTCAGCTGCGTTCAACTCAAGGACGGCCCCGACGCTCCCGACCCCGGCGGGTTCACCGCCCGCAACATGAATCGGGTCCGGCGCCTGTCCACGGTCCTGGAGCGGCTCGTCAACTATCGCCTCCTCTGCAAACTGCTCGGGATCGAACTATGACTCTCGGGAATGTCGGAAAGATCGGCTGGCCCGGCCTGGAGGACGTGCGGCGGGCCGCGGAAACCGGCAACGGTGCCGGCGTGCGCGTGGCGGTGGTCGATTCCGGCATCCAGCCGGATCACCCCCGCCTGGCGACGCTCGCCTTGCGCGATTCGATCGCCTTTTCCGAGCAGCAGGGCCGCATGGAGGTCCTCGAGGACGCCGGGCACGACGCCTACGGACACGGCACGGCGGTGGCCGATCTCATCCATCGGATCGCTCCGGAAGCGGAGATTGGAAGTTTTCGCGTCATCGACGCCCGCAGCGTGTCGAGAACCCATTTGATCTGTGCCGGGGTCAAGGAGGCCATGAACCGGGGATACCAGATCCTGAACTGCAGCTTCGGTTGTCGAGGCCTCGCCAAATTCATCCTGCCGCACAAGGAGTGGGCGGACGAAGCCTGGCGGCGGGGCATCCATGTCGTCGCCGCGTGCAGCAACACGGACAGCAACGAGACGGAGTGGCCCTCCCATTTTTCCTCCGTCATCGGCGTCGATCTCGCCGATACCGACAGCGACGATTTTTTCTACCGCCCCGACCACATGGTGGGTTTCTCGGCGCGCGGCGAGCAGATGGAGGTCGCCTGGCTCGGAGGCGGCGTTCAATACCAGACCGGCACCAGCTACGCGGCTCCGCGTCTTACCGGAACGATCGCCCGTATTCTCTCGGTATATCCCGACATTCATCCGTCTCTCATGCATACGATTCTTTCTTCGTTGTCTGAACCCTGGCATCCCGGCCTCAGTTCCGACCTGTGAAGCATTGACAAGAACCACGCAACTGAACCACAATAACAACCGCCATGACCACATCAGCCGCCTTTCTGGGTCCCGTATCCGAGCTTCCGCCCGAGGGCGCGGATGTCGAGCTCGCCAACACTTCCGAGGTCGATTTCTGCGTCTCCCTGCTTTCCGAATCCGGCATCGGATTCGACGTTTCGCGCGACGGCGTCGTCGTCCAGTCGAACCCGCACCGGGCCGAGATTTTTCAGCGCTTCGAGGTGTCTCTCGACGGCGACAACGGCGAACCGAAAATCCGCTGGTCGGACGACGCCCTTGAAATCCGCCTCCAGAATTTGTTCCCGACCCCCTCCGCGTTCGCCGCCCTCTCGGACGCCTCGGAACCCGAAGACTACGTCCGCCGCTTCCTCGAAGTCCTCGCCTCTTCGCTGGACGATCCCCTGATCGGCCACGAGGGCGCCACGGTTCCCTTGATTCGTTGGCGCCCCGGGGAAAGAGGCGACTCGGCCCGGGTTCAACTCCTCGGCCTGCTCCTGACCGACGACGAACAATTCGGACGCTTCCGCAGCCGCGAAAACGGCGACCTCGGCCTGATTTTCGAAGACGCCGAGGTGCAGGCTCATGGCGTCCGCGAAACCGTGTCCGTCCTGGCTCTCCTCGGCGTGTCGCTCGGCGCCGTTCCCGAGGCGGAGGCGGGGCTCTTCAAGAAGTGGAAACAGAAAAAAGAAGCCCGGATGGAACAGGAGGCCCGGCAGGAGGCCTTGAGGCGCGCACCCGCACCGGTCCAACAGCAACAAGCTCAACGAACCGGCTGGCAGGACGCCCACGGCGACGCCTACATCAACCACGACTTGCTCGCCGCGTTCGAGGACGCCGACAAGCGTATCGTCGTCGACGTCGGCAGCCAGCGCGCCTACCTCGTCGTCAACGACACGGTCGCGATCGACACGGCCATCTCCACCGCCCGTGCCGACAAGCACACGCCGCGCGGCACCTTCCGCATCACCGAGCGCGTCCAGACCGGCAAGACGTCGACCATTTACGGTTGTCCGATGCCCTACTGGCAACGGCTCGACGGAAGCGCCATCGGCATGCACGTCGGCGATCTGCCGGGTTATCCGGCCTCGGCGGGCTGCATTCGGCTCCCCCACAGCGTGGCCCCGGTCCTCTTCGAAAACACCGCCAGCGGAGTGACCGTCGAAGTCGTCGACCACTGGGATCCCGGCCAGCTCCGGCAGAACGCCGAAAACATGCTGGTCGCCCAGGTCGTGCCGGAGCGGCACGACAGTTGAAGCGCTCTTGAAATACCCGGACTAGGACTAACGGGAACGTCCCGCCTCGATGATTTCGTCGAGGCGTCCTTCGAGACGCTCCGCGATTTCCGGGTGGGATTCGACGACGTTCTCGTTCTCGCCGGGATCCTGCTCCAGGTTGAACAACTGCAATTCAGGAACCTCGGTGTTCTCGAGTTTCCGCTCGACCACGAGGTTTCTCGACTTTCCCGACGGGTGCCGGAGGAGCTTCCAGTTTCCCGAAAGAAACCCTAGATCCCCTGTTTTCCCGTTGTCCTGCTGAACGAACTCCTTCCGACCCGCGGCGTTCTTTTTCCCGAGCAGCGCCTTCATCACGTCGACGCTGTCGAGCGCGGCGTCGTCCGGAATGTCGGCCCCGGTGAGGCGGGCCAGACTGGCGTACAGATCGATGGTGGTCACCACTTCGTCGGACACCCCCTGGCCGATGTTCCCTTTCCAATAGGTCACGAACGGCGTTCGGGTGCCGCCTTCGTAAACGCTGTATTTGCCTCCGCTGAAGGGACCCGCCGGCCGGTGGTCGCCGATTTTCTCGATGGCGCCGTCGGCGTAACCGTCGTCCAGGACCGGACCGTTGTCGGAACAGAAAACGATCAACGTGTCGTCGGTCAACCCGAGGCGCTCCAGCGCTTTCCTCAGTTCTCCCACGCACCAGTCGAGTTGGACGATGGCGTCGGCACGGAATCCGAGCGGGGTCGCCCCCTGGAATCGCTCGTGCGGCATCCGGGGCACGTGGATGTCGTGGGAGGAAAAGAAGAGGAAAAACGGCTCGTCCTGGTTTTGCTCCATCCATTCGACCGATTTCTCCACCCACTTGTCAGCGAGGTCCTCGTCGCGAAACCGCGCCTCGTGCCCCCCGGTGTAGAAGCCGATTCGACTGATCCCGTTGTGGATGGTCGCGTTGTGCCCGTGAGTCCAGTCCATCTTGAGCGTGTCCCGGTGGGTGATGCCCGTGGGATGGTCCTCCGAGGGCTTTTCCGATCCCACCCAGAGGGGATCGTCCGGATCGAGATCGAGAACGCGGTGGTCCTCCACGTAGACCTGCGGCACCCGGTCGTTCGTTGTCGGAAGGAGAAAACAGTGATCGAAGCCGATCTCCAGGGGACCCGGTTTCAGTTCGTCGTTCCATCGGGGCCCCTCTTCCCCGCCCAGGCCGAGATGCCATTTCCCGATCACCGCCGTCTTGTAGCCGACGCCTTTCAGCATCGAAGCGATGGTGTGGGTGCCTGCCGGAATGAGCGCCGGGCTGGAGGGCGGAGCGATGCCCGTCCCTTCCCTGCGAAACGCGTAGGTGCCCGTCAGAAAGGAATAGCGCGTCGGCGTGCAGGTGGACGCGGAACAATACCCGTTCGTGAAGCGCATCCCCTCGGCCGCGAGCCGGTCGATGTTCGGCGTCTCGAAAGCCTCGGCACCGTAGCACGACAAGTCGCCGTAGCCGAGATCGTCGGCCATGATCACGATGATGTTGGGGCGTTGAGGCTCCGCGGCGAACACGGAAACGGGAAGGAGAGCAAGAGCGAGCAGACGAAATATTCTCATGGGAGGCGTCCGTCAGTCTAGCGCAACGAACGGGGATCGACACCTACTTCCTCACGCCGAAAATCTGGATGGAATCTTCGTCGCGCATGCGGTATCCCGTTCCGAAGGGAAGCGGCTTGGCGACGCCGGACCGGTAGATGGCTCGCAGTTCAGGCTGGTCGTACTCGCTGAACATGTCGATCGGGCCAACGTAGTTGCCGTAGTAGGTCGGCTCGTAGTAGAGGGCGAAAAAATCGGCCGGAAGTCCCGAGGCATCCTGCAGGATGAATTGGCAGTCGCCCACGAGGAAATTCCGAATGTTGGAGAAATTGTCCGTGTGCATCAGGTACGACGCCGCCTTCAGATAGGCGACCCCGCCCGGCCTGGCGCCGAGAAACCGGTGAAACGGGCTTCCGCTCTTGAAGGTGCCGTCGGAGAGGTCGGTCTTGAAATAGTACAGATTCTGCGCCGGTGGATCACCGGCGCTCGGGTTCCCGCCCCGGAGCCGCAGCCAGATCCCGTCACCGTCGGCGGCGTTCGTCTGCACCACCTCTCCCGAGTCGGTCAGAGAAACGTAATTGGCGTCGAGAACCTCGTGCCCCGTCAAAGCCGCGAAATAAAGCAGCACCGGAAACACCCCGTCGATCCCCTGCTTTCCGAAATCCTCCCGCATTTCCTGAGTGATGAAAAAATTGCGGCGGGAGATGCTTCGAAGCGTGTAGTTGAGGTGCGACAGGTAGCTGTCCAGCTCCGCCTCGTCCATCGAAAAGAAGTCGGGCGCCGTCCCCAGCGGTTCCAGCCCGGCGAGGATGTATTCCGGCGCGCCGGGAAAAACGGTCGCCACGTGCACGAAATCGGGGCCGCCGAACATGTATTTCACCGTGGCGGGCCGCCCCGTGCGGGGCTGGATTTCCGCCCGGGCCCAATCGCGGATCTTGGAAAGCCGCGCCTCCTGCCACTGCCGCGAAAGCTGCTGGGTTTCCACGTAGTGCTTGCGGACCGAAGGCACGTCGACGAGTTCCTTCAGCGGGCTGGCGGCCGAGACCGTCTTGCCGGAGACGAAGCGGGCGAGGTCGTCGTAGGAGACCGCCGGAGCGTTTTGCGCCGGGGCGCCGGGATCCGCGAGAAGGATTGCCCCGGCAAGGAGGGTGAAAAACGTGGATCGGATCATTCGGGTAGGTCGTTCAACTGAGGGGGGTGTTCTCAAAGAGAGGGCGCCGAAGAAAAGACAGGTCGCGATCGGTCGCAACCGGCTTCCTAACAATCCGCGCAAGGAAGATCATCGAGGCCTCCCGTATTAATACGCGCGAGCGGCCGTTTCTTTGCGATCTTTTCGCAGTAGAACGTAGCGGAACCGGTGACGGTTCCGGGCGGACGACCGGGGGCGGGCGCCTTGAACTCCACGTCGGAAGATTCACATCTTCCGCTACGGCCGAGGCGGAGAACGCAGCGGAACCGGTGACGGTTCCGGGCGGACGGCCGGGGCGGGCGCCTTGAGCTCCACGCCGGAAGATTCACATCTTCCGCTACGGCCGGGGGCGGAGAACGTAGCGGAACCGGTGACGGTTCCGGGCGGACGACCGGGGGCGGACGCCTTGGATTCCACGCCGGAAGATTCACATCTTCCGCTACGGACTGTGCCGACGAAACGCGTTCGACGTCCCGTCCGGCAACCAGTCTACTTTTCGATCAACGCCGCCTTCGCGTCCAAAGCCTCGCTCAACTCCGCCTTCTTCCCGGCGTGCGCCTCGTCGCGGGCCAGGTTCGTGAACTGTCCGGGATCGCCGCGCATGTCGTAAAGCTCTTCGGCGCCGCTCTTGTAGCGCATGTAGGTCCAGTCCGCCGTGCGCAGGGAAAGAGCGCCCCGGTTCAGCGAAAGGGCGCCGTCCCGAATCGCGGCGGACGGATCCTTCATCACGGGGACTAGACTCTCCCCTTGGATCGTCTCGGGGATCTCCAGTCCCGCGAGATCGCACAGCGTCGGGTAGAGGTCCATCAATTCCGCGAGCGACGTCGAACGCCCCGCCTCGAACCCGGGCGCCGAAACGATCAGCGGAATCCGCGTGACTTCTTCCCGAAGGCTCGCCTTCTGCCAGAGGTGATGCTCTCCCAGGTGATACCCGTGGTCGCTCGTGAAAACGATCGCCGTGGAATCGCGGAGCCCGAGACGATCGAGTTCGTCCAGCACCTTGCCGACCTGCGCGTCCATGAAAGTCACCGTCGCGTAGTAGGCCTGCCACATGCGCCGGATGTTCTCCGGATAGCGCGCGATGCCGGACCCCTGCGAGGTCATGCCGATCCCCTCTTCGGGGACATCGCCGAGATCGCCTTCCGGAACCGCGGGCAAGGGCATTTCCCCGACCGGATAGTCCTTGAACAAATCGGCGGGCGCCACGTTCGGGTAGTGGGGACGGACGAACCCGGTCGCGATGAAAAACGGCTTCTCGCTCTTTCCGTGTTTGCGCAGCAGCTCGATCGTCTTGTCCGCCGCCTTCCAGTCCGGCTGGTCGGCGCCGTCGCCCTCCGCCTCCACGCTGACGAACATCCGGTGCGGATCGCCGGTGGACTGGCGGTCGTCCGGATCGGCGCCGACGATGTTCTTGTTGAGCAGTCGATAGAGCCCCGGCGTGTGGGCTTCCTGGCCCCGGCAGTTGAATCGTTCGGTCCAGGTTTCCGGAACATCCTCTCCGTCGGTGCCGTCGATGATGTCGCCCGGTACCCGCATGTGGAAGATTTTTCCCACCCGGGCGCTGTAGAATCCCTTGTCGACGAGGTGTTTTCCCAGCGTCGGTCCGCGATCGCCGACGTAGCGGCTGTGCATGAACGAGAGGCGCGACGGCTTGCACCAGGTGCCTTGGCAATAAGCGCGGTCGAAGACCATGCCGCGCTCCGCCAGCGCGTCGATGTTCGGCGTGTCGCAGATCTCGTCGCCGTAGCAGCCGAGGACGCTCGCTTTCAGGTCGTCGGAAATCAGGAAAAGGAGATTCCTGACGGGCTCGTCGGCCACGGCCGGAAGCATCGAGAGACCGACTCCGGCGAGGATGACCGTCCATTTCGACAGCGCCTTCGTGTTCATGGCCGCAGGCTAAGAGAGCCGTCCACCGAACTCAACGACGATATCGCGGAATTCGCCGGGACCGCTTTCGACACCGACGGCGAGACCGTGGCCGAGGGCGAACTTCCCATCGAATCCGACCCCGTCGAACTCGAGGCCGGACCCCACACCGTCTTCTGCAATTTCCAGCGAACCGAAGCGCGCAAAGGCAAGCGTCCCGTCGCGGGCGAAGGCCGGCTTCAACTCCTCTGGAGCGGCGAGCAGTTCGTCTGGGAACCCGTCTCCCCGGAAGCTTTCCGCCACCCGGCCAACGCCCTCGTCGAAGCGAAGGACAAGACCCGCCGCGGTCGAGACCTTTTCGCCGCCGTCGGCTGCATCCGCTGCCACGAGCCGGACCGGAAGGAAGTCGATCCGGAACACGCCATGCCCGAACTGCTGGAAACGCTGCCCGATTTCGCCCACATCGGGGCTCGCCTCCGGCAAGGCTGGGTCGAACAGTGGGTTCGCCAGCCGAAGGACCACTGTCCCGGCGTCGCGCAGGACGAAGCCCACCACGTGGCCGCCTATCTCGCTTCGAAAATCGACCGGGAACTCGAGGCGCCGGAGGGCGACGCCGAAAAAGGCAAGGCGCTCGCCGAGGCCCTCCACTTCCAGCCCTGGGCGGAAGAACTGGCCGCCGAAGCCAAGCACACCCCCGGCGGTCTCCACCGCTTTCTCCTCGATCCCGCGGCGCACCATCCCGACACCACCTTTCCCCATCTCCGTCTCCACGAGACCGAAGCCGCCGACCTCGCGGCTTGGATCCGATCGAAACAACCCGACGCGCCGGAACCCGCTCCCGGCGACCCGGTCAAGGGCAGGGAAACGGTTTCGAAGCACTGCCTCGTCTGCCACGGCGGCAGCGACGAGAAAACCGACTACGAATTCCCCGCCAAACCCCTCCGCGAGATGTGGGACGAAGAATGGCTCGACCACGGCTGCCTCTCCGAAGAGGAAGGAGACGCCCCCGAGCTCGGCCTGACGCTCGACGCGAAGCAGGCCCTGCTCGCCTTCAAGAACGTCGACAGCGACGGCGGTCTCAAGTCGCTCAACCGTTTCGTCCCCCACGAGTACGCCGCCCGCACCGTCGGGTGCCTTCGCTGCGCCGAATGCCACTCCGAGGAGAACGACCTGCCCTCGATCGCCTTCCCCGGGGAAAAGTTCCGCGACGACTGGCTCGCCGACCTCTTCCGCGGCGACACCCTGAAGGCCCGCCCCTGGCTCGAAGCCCGCATGCCCGCCTTCGCCAGCCGCGCCGAGCCGCTCGCCAAGGGCCTCGCCCACGGCGCCGGAGCGACCACCGACGATCCCCTCGTCGCTCCCGATCCGCCCCTCGCCGACGCGGGCGCGAAAATCGCCGGCCCGACCGGCTACGCCTGCACCACCTGCCACGCCGCCGGAAAGGAGCCCGCCCTGCAGGCCTTCGAAGGCCAGGGTCCAAACCTGCAGATCTCCGGCGAGCGCCTCCGCGAAGGCTTCTACCAGTCGTGGATGCACTGGCCCCAGCGTTTCCTGCCGACGACCATCATGCCGAAATACACCGCCGACAAGCACACCGCCCTGAACCCGAGCTTTTTCGAAGGCGACGCCGCCGAGCAATTCGAAGCCGTCCGGCAGTGGATGAGGACGCTGGAAGGCGCGGAGAAGGCACCGCTTCCGGCTGGCGAGTAAACCGGCGGCTTCCGCAGGACGGGAACGCCCACCGGACCGGCTCCGGTCCCGCTCTGTGTCATTCGACAAAATAAGTGTTGACGAAGCGTGCTTAAGTTCATAATTATCATACTTATGATAAAAAAGCGCGTTGCCTCGTTTCTCACCGTAGGTCTCCTCTGGCTTCACACCGCGATGGCGGAGCCGCCGGTCGACTTGGTCGGTCAAGCCCTGTCGCTCGACGGGGAACGTCTCGAGTTTCACGACTCGGCCTCCGGGAACGATGAATCCTCGCCGTTTTCGTATCACTACGAGGTGACGGACGCTCTTGGCGCGGCTCTAAGGCTCGAGTACGCCGACCTGTCCCGGATCCGCGATATCACGCTGTCCTTTTTGGCGGATGGTTCTCCCGACGGGTTCTCGGAAGTCGATTCCGTTGTCACGGATCCTCCGATGCCTCCCCTGGTCCGATCGGGTGCCTTCGAGATCGAATTGCTCGAGGCGGAGCCCATCGTCTCCACCGCACCGGACGACCTCGTCGGCCTCTATCTGAATCTAGGTTCCGACCGCTTCGAGTTTCTGACCGAAGTGGGCGGGCGGTTGTTTTTGCCGGGAACGGCGGACTACTTCAGTTATTCCTACGAAATCGTGGACGAGAGTTCAGCGCTCGCGACCATCCAATACCTCGACGGCTCTTCCGCTCCCACGGAACAAACTCAGACCGTTCTCCTGAGCTTCGACGCGGAAAGCGATCCTCTCCTCTTCGTCTCGACCCTCTTTGAAAATTCCGCGGTGGTGGAGGAGACTTCCGGCGAGTTCGATTGGGGGATCAATCGCCATCTCGCCGATCTCCGGATCGGGAGGGAAGGGCTGCCCGCCGTCGGCAACGACATTTTCAACGGGGCCGGACGATGGCAGATGGTGCGAAGCAAGCTCCGCGCGATCGAGACCGTTGCCTACCTTGCCGTTCTCGAGAACGACGGAACGACGGACACCATGTCTCTTCGCGGAACGCGGGGGAGAAGAAATCACGACGTGAAATATTTCACCGCCCTCTCGCATGCGAACATTACCGGCGCGGTCACGACCGGTCGATATGTCACCGACACCCTCAATCATGGGGACGAAACCGGCATCATCGTCGAGATTACCCCGCAAAAGCCTCGCGGCGCCATTGTCACGGGTCTGAAAGCGACTTCGGATTCGGTTGATGGCGCCAGAGACCTGGTCAAGACCGCGACGCGGGTCCATGCCCGAAAGGCGAAAGGTCGATCCAACGGAAGGGCGAAAGGACGGGCCAAGGCGAAAACCTCGGCCCAATCCCGCGGCAAAGGGAAGAAGGCGCGTCGCTGACACAGGAGGGCCCGGACGGGCCATGTTATCCCTTCCCTCCTGCTCCCTTTATTCCACCGGATTATTCCACCGGATTGCTCCGGCGGTTCCGTCGGAGAGGCGACCGGGGACCTCCAGAACCGCGATCGTCGTGGGGTTGGCGCTAACTTGGTTTCCCAACATTCCGTGGGAAAAAGGAAAGTTTGGGTAGCCCCCAGGGCAAGCAAGGCGCAGTGACGGCGCTCTCGGCATTGGCGTTCGTCGTTCTCGCGATCACAAAAACATCGTGAACGGACAATAGACTCTGTAGAGTGCTTTCGCCCCGAGTGCCTTCGCCCCGAGTGCATTCGCCCCCTATGGAGTCCTATGAACACATTTCCCCCGTCCCCCCAGAGCCGGAGCCGGAGCAAGCCGCCGAGCCTTCGCCTTCCGGCCCGGACGCAGAACCGACCTCCCCTCCTGAACCCCGGCAAGTCTTCTCTCGGAATTCCCAGCTCGCCGCCCTGACGGTGGCGCTGGTTTTCCACCTGATCCTGGTGGTCTGGCTTTCCATGTGGGCCATTTCCGAAGCGAAGGCTCCGCCGCCCCAGATCGTCGCCCGGCCGGCTCCCGCCGAGACGGAGGAGCCGCAGGACCAGCCCAGAATCGAGAAGAAGCCGGTGCAACCGGCTGCGTCAGCCCAGGGCCGTCCCATGGAGATCATCTCCTCCTTGGCTGTTTCCGACCTGGCGGTGCCGGAATTCGACGCGACGGACATGGAGATGGAGCCGACCTCCTTGGGTCAACCTTTCGGGGCCAGCATGAGTTTCGGTTCCGCCGGGGACGGGATGGTTTCGTTCTTCGGATCGAAAGCCAATGCCAAGAAGCTCGTGTTCGTCGTCGACGTCTCGAGATCGATGTCGATGCAGGGGGACTCCGGCACATCGAGATTCAAGCTGATGAAGGAGGAGTTGAAAAAGACCGTGGGTTCCCTGCCCCACGGCATCCAGTACCAACTCGTTTTCTTCGCCGGACCCGCCTGGTTCGCGGGCGGCGAACTCAAGGAGAAGGATTGGAACTCCAAGGGGCCGTTCGTATGGAGCTACAAGGACGGCAGCGACCACAGGCTCCCGCAAAAACCCCTGCTCCGGGCCACGAAGAGCCAGATCGAAAAGACTCTCGAGCACATCGACGAGGTGACGATGGTGGGCGGCACGGACTGGAGAGCTCCGCTGAAGATGGCGATGAATCTCGAACCGGACGTGATCTACTTCATGACGGACGGCGCCATCGAGCCGGACCCGGACATGAAACCCTTGGTCGAAGACGTGCTCGACTACAATCGAGAGAAGAGCGGGGCGCGGATCAACGCCATCTGCCTGATGGAACCCGACGCGTTCGACATGCTGCAGGAACTGGCCGAGAAGACGCGCGGAGACCTTTCCATGGTTCGCGAGGACGGCAAGATTCTCCGGGGCGCGGAACTAGGTCGATTGAACCGGGAAAAGTAACCGGGAAGGGTCGCGTCCCCACCGCGCCGCACCGCGCCGCACCGCGCCGCACCGCACCGCACCGCACCGCACCGCACCGCACCGCACCGCACCGCACCGCACCGCGCCGCGCCGCGCCGCCGCCGACGCCATCCCCCACTCGACCCTCGTGGAACTCGACGGCGTCGGGCACCTGCCGCACGTCGAAGCCTACGAAAAACTCATCGCAGCGTTGGCGGCGTTTCTCCAACCGTGAAGACCTCCGCGTTTTCCGCGACCCGCCAAACGGGGTTGGGTCTCGCGTTCGACCCTGTCGGGTGTCACACCCTCGACCGTGACGACCTTGCCGCCGGTCAGGATCGGGTCGGCCGGCTCCTGCGCCGAGGCGACGAAGGGAAGCAGAATGCTGAGAAAGGCGACCTTGGTTTCATGCCGCCCGCCTGGCACTTCCAGCGAAGGCCGGTCAATCACGCGAATCGGACTGTTTCCGGCCGATTGCCGAAAGACACGATCGCGCGAGGCTTCGCGTTCGTTCCGGGCTGGCTCTATTCGCTCGGCTCCTGTAGGACTCCCGCATGACTTGGATCGATTTCACCGTTTTGATCGTCTATTTCGTCGTCATGGTCGTGATCGGACTGTGGTCGATGCGGCGCATCAAGGACCAGGAGGACTACTTCATGGGGGGACGCGGCTTCGGAAAACTCCTCCAGACCTTCGCCGCTTTCGGAGCCGGGACCGGCGCCCACGAACCGGTCACCGTGGGACGCACC
The DNA here is from genome assembly GCA_040905585.1 of Verrucomicrobiales bacterium. Taxonomy (GTDB): domain Bacteria; phylum Verrucomicrobiota; class Verrucomicrobiia; order Verrucomicrobiales; family DEV007; genus Arctic95D-9. The sequence goes on along the minus strand of JBBDRG010000020.1, from coordinate 14,277 downwards.
GGCTGGACCAGCGGCCTCAGCGGCGTGTGGTCCGCCCTGATGTGGCTTTTCGTCACCCCCATCTACTGGATCACCGGCGTGTGGTACCGGCGCATGCGCCACCTCACCCTGGGCGACTGGTTCTCGGAGCGCTACGACTCGCGCGGACTGGGAATGGCCTACACGCTTTTCGCCATCGTCTTCTACATGTTCTACCTGTCGACGATGTTCTCGGCCATCGCGAAGTTCGCGGTCCCGCTGCTCGGTTTCGAAACCGTCGGAGCGGTGGACATCAAGTACGTGCTGGTGCCGAGCATCGCGCTGATCGTCATCGTCTACGGCGTTCTCGGCGGGCTGGCGGCGGCCTACTACACCGACCTGATCCAGGGCGTGTTCATCATCCTGCTCTCGATCCTGCTGATCCCCTTCGGATTGCTCGCGCTGGTGCAGGAATTCGGCGATCCCGCCACCCAGGGCATTCTCGACGGGTTCACCATCATGCACGAGCGGGTTTCCGACGATTATTTCAATCTGTTCTCCGGCCCCAGTGCGGGAGAGTTTCCCCTTCCCTACATCATATCGCTGACCTTGCTGGTGCTGGTCGGCATCGTGGTCCAGCCGCACTTCATCGCCACGGGGGGCGGCTCCGCCAAGAGCGAGTTCGAAGCCCGGGTCGGCCTGGTCACCGGAAACTTTCTGAAACGCCTCTGCACCGTTGGCTGGGCTCTGACGGCGCTGATTTCGCTGGCGCTGCTGGCGGGAAACACGGAGATCGCCTCGGATCCCGACCGGGTCTGGGGAGTGGCGGCCCGCGAAATCCTGGGACCGCTCAACCTCGGCCTCGTCGGGCTGATGCTCGCCTGCCTCATGGCCGCGATGATGAGTTCCGCCGACACCTACATGATCGTCACCTCCGGACTCGTGACCCGGAACGTTTACGCGGCCTACGTCAACCGCCACGCCGACGAGCGAACCTGCCTGCGGGTGGCGCGCGTCACGGGACTCCTCATCATCATCGGCGCCTCGGCCATTTCCCTGATGAAGGCCGACGTGTTCGGGCAATTCAAGATGGCGGTGGAACTGCCGATTCTCTTCGCGGCACCGTTCTGGATCGGGATGTTCTGGCGACGGGCCAACCGGACCGCCGTGTGGATCACGATCGGGTTCTCGACTCTCTTCTTTTTCATTCTCCCTCCCCTGCTGCCGGCAGTCTTTCCCCAGATGCGCACCGATCCGGGTCTGACCCGCCCAACGCACCTGGTCACGAAAGCGACGACGCGCCCGGCCACCGCCGCCGACGTGGCGCGGCACGAAGCCTGGGAAAAAGCCACCGCGGCGGCGGAAGGCCATCGGGATCTGCTACGGCAAATCGGACCCGAACCGCCTTCCGCGGCCGAGGGGGAAACGATCGAAGTCGTCAACACGAGCGGCGGCCTCGCGATCTTCTGGCGGGACGGGCTGGAACCCGTCGGCGACGTCTCGCTCGAACCGGTGGAGGAACAGCAGCAAGAAGGCAGCCGGATTCTGGTGCAGCGCTACACCAATGCCCACCGGGGAGAAGGAAGCTTCAATCTCGATTTCCTTCTCTACCACTGGCTCGGTTTCGACCTGTCCCGGGCCTCGAAAGCCACCATCGAAACCCTGCGCCTGCCGCCCCGCCTCTTCATGCCCTTTCTCGTCCTCATGCTGGCCAGCCTGCTCACCCGCCGCAACCGCGAGGAAGTGTTGGACCGCTACTACGCGAAAATGCGGACGATCGTGCATCCCGATCCCGAAACGGACCGGCTGAGGCTCGAAAAGGCCTACGCGGATCCCAGCGTCTACGAGCGCAAAAAGCTGTTCCCGAAGAGCGAGTGGGAATTCGCGAAACCGCGACCGGTCGACGTCATCGGATTCCTCGTCTCGGTCGCGATCTGCTTCGTGATTATCGGCCTCCTCGCCTGGCTCGCCGGAATCGGCAGCGGTTGATCTTCGACGCCGCGTCGGAAGCCCACGACCGCGTTCCAATTTTCAGTCGTGTGAACGGCGAGTTTGCCACCCGGTTTCCTTCATCGGTATACATCTTTCCGATGCGCCACGCGGATTACGAGTATGAGCAACACTTCGTCCTCGATCTCGTACACGACCCGATAGGCGCCGATTCGAATCCGATAGGTCCTGTCGGCAGCTGAAAGCTTCTTCACCCCGTCGGGACGTGGATCGTCCGAAAGACTCTCGAGTCCACGGTAAACCGCCGCAACTTGCGCCTTGTCGATTCGCCTGAGGTCCTTCTCCGCCGACCGCGTGAGTTCAACCCGGTAGGAGCTCATCGGCAATCAGGCGCTGCTTGACTTCCGCGAGCGTCACTCGGTCTTCGTTTCGTCGCTCGGCTACTGCCGCGAGGTCCGAGACGTCCTCCATTAGCTCTTCGTAATCCTCGAGTGGCAGGACCACCGCGACCCGCTTGCCGCTTTCGTCGGTAAGAAACTGCGTGCTCATGTCAAAAGTGTCTCATCTTAGCCGACGGTTCGCAATCCTCTTCACCAAAGGATTCAAGGGCCGGCAACCTTACCCAGCGAGAGCGAGCATCGAAGCGGAGGTTGGGATCGGAGCTACCAGAAAGCGCCGCCAGCACAAGGGGTGGGCGTTTCCGGGGCAACCTCTCGGGGCACAAGGAACACGAGGCTACGCTCGCCTCGGTCGCGATCTGCTTCGTCACGTCAGCGAAGCCACCAACGCCTCGAGGCGCTTGGCGTACTCGACCCACACCTGGCGCGCTTCGCCGGAGTCGTCGACGTCCTGGCCGGCGTGGATGGCGGCCTTGAGGTGCGGCTCGATCGAGAGCCAGCCGTCGTAGCCCGTGTCCTCGAGATCCTGGAGAATGCGCCGCTGGACCGGGTCTTCGTCCACGTGGCAGGTGATCCAGTCGCCGCCTTCCGGATTCGGCCTGGCCGACTTGATGTGGACGTGATCGATGTGATCGCGGCAGGCCTTGTAGTAGTCCCAGCTCGCTTCGTTGTCGTTGTCGTGCAGCGTGTTGTTGCCCGTGTCGAAAATCAGTTTCAGCGCCGGGCTGCCCACTTCCTCGACCAGTTCGAGAAATCCCTGGGCGGTTTCGCCGTAGCCGGCGCAGTTTTCGTGCCCGAGGATCACGCCTTCGGCTTCGGCAATGGTGCAGAGTTCCTTCAGCCGTTCGACCGTCCTCGCCTTCCACTCGTCGCGGGACAACGGATTGTCTTCCGGATTCGGGTAGGACATGATGCGAAGATACTTCGTCCCCGCTTCGCGCATCCGCGGACCGACCCGCTTCAGTTCGTCGATGTCGACCTGGAAATCCGAGGTGATGGGCCGGGCCCAGTTCCCGATCTGGCCTCCCAGACCAACGATCTCGATCCCCTCGGACTTGAGTCGGTCGCGGGTCCGGGCCCACTCGTCGTCGGTGAGATCGACCACGTTCTTTCCGTCGACGAGGCGCAATTCGATCGCCGACCATCCGGCCTCCTTGAGCGTGGCGATCTGACCGTCGATGTTTTTTTCGGCCTCGTCGGCGAATCCGGTGAATTGAAAGGGCATGGGCTTGGTGGGTATGGGTTCGATTGATAAAATGGCGACTCATCCTACATGGAATCGCCCGCAACGCCACCCCTGCCTCTCACGCAAACCCGAGATTGAAGCGGGAGGGGAAAATGGAGTATGCTTGAACAGGGTGCGGCATTCGACCGTACCCTGATGACTCGACGATGACCTCCTTCTTCAAAACAATCGCACTGGCGACGGCAGCCCTGTCCGTTTCCGCCGCGGCGGGGGCCGAGACCGGCAAAGCGGTCACCTTCAACCGCGACGTGCGCCCGATTCTTTCCGACCGTTGCTTCGCCTGCCACGGGTTCGACGAGGAGGAGCGCAAAGCCGACCTGCGGCTCGACATCCCCGAAGGCGCTTTCGCCGACCTCGGGGGCTACCACGCCTTCGTTCCCGGCGATCCGGAGAAGAGCGAGGCCTGGCTCCGCATCACGACCGCGGACGAAGACGACGTCATGCCGCCGCCGGATTTCCACAAATCGCTGAATCCGAAGCAGAAGGAGACGATTCGGCGCTGGATCGAGCAGGGCGCCGAGTACGAAACTCATTGGTCCTTCGTTCACCCGGAAAAACCCACCGTGCCCGAAGTCGCCGGAACCGAGAACGCGATCGATGCGTTTATCCAGCACCGCCTCGGCGAAGAAGGCCTCGAGCCCGCCCCGCCGGCGGACAAGGAAACGCTGATCCGCCGGATCGCGCTCGATCTCACGGGCCTGCCCCCGACCCCGGCGGAGGTGGACGCCTTTCTCGCCGACGATTCGCCGGACGCTTACGAAGCCCTGGTCGACGACCTTATGCAGCGTTCCGCGTACGGCGAGCACATGGCTCGCTACTGGCTCGATCTCGTGCGCTACGCCGACACCCACGGCCTGCACCTCGACAACGAGCGCTCCATGTGGCCCTACCGCGACTGGGTGGTGCGGGCCTTCAACGAAAACGTGCCCTTCGACGACTTCACCCGCTGGCAGCTCGCCGGCGACCTGCTGGACGAGCCGACTCGGGACCAGCTGATCGCCTCGGGCTTCAACCGCTGCAACGTCACCACCAGCGAGGGCGGCAGCATCGACGAGGAGTGGATCTACCGCTACGCCGTCGACCGCACCACCACGACGGTGGAAATCTGGATGGGGCTCACCGCCGGTTGCGCCGTTTGCCACGACCACAAGTTCGATCCGATCTCGGAGGAGGACTACTATTCGATGTACGCCTTCTTCCACAGCGCCGCCGACCCGGCCATGGACGGGAACAAGATCGACACGCCGCCCATCCTCGAGCTGACCTCCCCGGCGCAGGAAGAACGGATCGAAACCTTGAACCGGGAAATCGCCTCGGTGGACAAGCGGATCGAAGAAGCGCTCGGAAAAGTCGAATACGTCGACCCCGCCGACGAGGAGCCCGCCCCTCCCACCCGCCGCACCGAGGACGTCTGGTTCGAGGACGGTTTTCCCAAAGGGGCCAAGCCGAAGGCGAACGGCGCGCCGTTGAAGCTCGTGACGAAAGACGAGGGCGAAGTGTTCAGCGGAAACCTGGCCCTCGAACGAACGGCGGAGAACGGGGTGGCCCAGGACTTTTTCAGCGGCGGGGCCGAGTTCGCGATCCCGGCGAAAGGGAAAATTTTCGCGCATGTCTTCCTCGATCCCGACAACCCGCCCGAAGCAATCATGCTCCAGTTCCACGTCGGAGGCTGGAAGCACCGCGCCGTCTGGGGGGCGGAGGCGAAAATCCCGTTCGGCAAAGCGGGGTCCCCGGAGAAAACGGTGATGGGCGCCCTGCCGAAGGCGGGCGAATGGGTCCCGCTGGAGATCGACGCGACCAAGCTCGGATTGAAGCCGGGCACCAAGGTGGGCGGTTTCGCCTTCACCCAGTTCGGAGGCACCGTGACCTGGGACCGGCTCGGCGTGTCTTCGGAAACGAACCCGGCTACCGACCCGGCCTGGTCCTGGGAGGTCTGGAAGGATCGGAACCAGGGCAAACGCAACAACGACCTTCCCGAGGGTCTCCGCCAGCTGGTGCGCGGCAAACAGGCGGATCAGTGGTCGGAAGACGAGACCCGGCGCGTTTTCGATTTCTGGCTCGGAAATTTCTACGCGGGCGCCCGGGATCTTCTCCGGCCGCTCGAAGCGGAGAAGGCACCCTTTGAAAACGAGAAAACGAAAATCGAGGAGGCCGTTCCGGTCACGCTCGTGATGGCCGATCTGCCGGAAGCCCGCGAGAGCTTCGTCATGAAGCGAGGCCAGTACGACAACCCCGGCGAAAAAGTTTCCCGCGACGTTCCCGCCTTTCTGCCGCCTCTTCCCGCGAAATCCGAGGACCGCGACTACAACCGCCTCGACTTGGCCAACTGGCTGGTGGACGGCGAACATCCCTTGACCGCGCGCGTCGCCGTGAACCGTTTCTGGCAACAGTTCTTCGGAACCGGCATCGTGAAGACGAGCGCCGATTTCGGCTCGCAGGGCGAACCGCCGACTCATCCCGACCTTCTCGATTGGCTGGCGAGGCAGTTCGTCGAGGACGGATGGGACATGCGGCGCCTGGTCAAGCGAATCGTGACCAGCCACGCTTATCGGCAGCACTCGGCGGTCGCGCCCGCCCTTCTCGAAAGGGATCCGGAAAACCGCCTCGTGGCCCGCGGACCGCGTTTCCGTCTGGACGCCGAAGTCCTGCGAGACCAGGCGCTCTTCGTCAGCGGCCTTCTCGTTCCGACGATCGGCGGAAAAGGGGTCAAGCCCTACCAGCCGCCGAACATCTGGGAGCCGGTCGGATTCGGCAACAGCAACACCCGCTACTACGAGCAGGACACCGGCGACGCGCTCTACCGCCGCAGCCTCTACACCTTTCTCAAGCGCACCGCGCCCCCGCCGTTCATGGCGTCCTTCGACGCCCCGAACCGCGAGCAGAGCTGTTCGGTCCGGGGTCGCAGCAACACGCCGCTGCAGGCGCTGCAATTGATGAACGACGTGCAACACGTCGAGGCGGCGCGCCATTTCGGCGAACGGATGATCAAGGAAGGCGGCGAATCCGACGACGACCGCCTCCGCTGGGGCTGGCGCCTCGTCACGGCGCGTCCGGCCGAGGACGGCGAGCTCGACATCGCCGCGAACGCCCTCACCCAGCACCGCAATCGCTACGCCTCGGACGAACAAGCCGCGAAGGACCTGATCGCCTATGGAGAGAGCGAAGCGGATCCGAAGCTCGCGCCCGCCGAACTCGCGGCCTACACCATGGTGGCGAACCTGCTGCTGAACCTGGACGAAACCGTGAACAAGAACTGATGCGATGAATCCCGCTTTCGAATATCACCAGCGCCTCACCCGCCGCCGCTTCTTCGAAGGCGCGGGGCTCAAGGTGGGCGGCGTCGCCTTGGCGTCGCTCGTGGGACGCGACCAGGGCCTGGCGGCTCCGACCCCGGGCCAGGCGCAGCCGCACGCCCCCCTGCCGGGCTTCCCGCACTTCGCGCCGAAGGCCAAGCGGCTCATCTACCTGCACATGAACGGCGCGCCGTCGCAGTTGGACCTCTTCGACCACAAACCCGGCTTGGCGGACATGTTCGACGAGGAACTTCCCGAGTCCGTCCGGCAGAACCAGCGCATCACGACCATGACCAGCGGCCAGTCGCGGCTGCCGGTCGCGCCGAGCAAGTTCGCGTTCGCGCGCTGCGGCGACAGCGGCATGTGGATGAGCGAACTGGTCCCGCACATGCAGGGCATCGCCGACGAGATCACCATGATCAAAACGGTCCACACCGAGGCCATCAACCACGATCCCGCCTGCACCTTCGTCATGACGGGAAGCGAGATTCCGGGCAAGCCGAGCCTCGGCTCGTGGCTTAGCTACGGACTCGGCAGCGAGAGCAGCAACCTTCCCGCCTTCGTCGTTTTCACCCCGACCTTCCCCAAGGAGAGCCAAGCCCAGGCGCTTTTTACCAGAATGTGGAGCAGTGGATTTCTTCCGAGCAAGCACGACGGCGTGGCCCTGCGCGGCACCGGGGATCCCGTGCTCTACGTGAAGAATCCTCCGGGGGTGAACCCCGGCGACCGGCGAACCATGCTCGACGCGCTCGGCCGCCTGAATCTCAAGAACCACGACCGCTACGGCGACCCGGAAACGCAGACGCGCATCGCCCAGTACGAGATGGCCTTCCGGATGCAGTCGAGCGTGCCGGAGCTGACCGACCTCGGCGGCGAAAGCGAGGCCACCCTGGAGATGTACGGTCCCGACGTGAAGACGCCCGGCAGCTACGCCCACAGCGCCATCCTGGCCCGCCGGCTGATGGAGCGAGGCACCCGGGTCGTGCAGATTCTCCACCGAGGGTGGGACCAGCACAACCGCCTCCCCAAGCTGATCGAGGGCCAGTGCCGCGACGTCGACCAACCGACCGCGGCGTTGATTCGCGATCTCAAGCTGCGGGGGCTGCTGGAGGACACGCTCGTGGTTTTCGGCGGCGAGTTCGGCCGCACGGTCTACTCGCAGGGCGCGCTGACCAAAGACAACTACGGCCGCGACCACCATCCTCGGAATTTCTGCATGTGGATGGCCGGCGGCGGCGTGAAGAAAGGGACGACCTTCGGAGAAACCGACGACTTCAGCTACAACATCACGGAGAACCCAGTCCACCTCAACGATCTCAACGCCACGATTCTCTACTGCATGGGCATCGACGACCGCCGTTTCACCTATCCCTTCCAAGGGCTCGAACAGCGCCTCACCGGGGTGGAACACGCCCGCGTCGTAAAGGACATCCTGGCGTAGAACCCCTAGTCGGCGCGGAACGGGTTCACGATTCGGAGCGATCCGAATTCGCGCCCGTCCTGCAGATCCTCCGAGTAGAGAACCTCGGCGTCCGACACAAGCGCCCCCGCAACGATCAGAGAATCGTAGAAGCGGTATTGGCTGACCTCGTGCAGGAGAAGCGCCTGCCGGTAAACGTCCGCTGACGGAAGGACGGTGCAGCGGGGCCACAACACGAGATCGAGATAATCCGCGAGATCGGTCGGCTTGAACGGTTCGGCAAAGCGATGTCTTGCCACGTGGGCAAACTCCTGAATCACCTGCCAGCTAATCTGCCAGCCCTTGGTTTTCAGAAGCTTTCCCGCTATCGTCCGCTTCGTCGGGCTCGTCCGATCAAAAGCGTAGACAAGCACGTTCGTGTCCACGAAGAATCGCTCAGCGCTCATTCATTTCGTCGCGACTGAATTTGCCGCCCGCATCGGTGTAATGGAGGCGCTCCAGCAGTTCCGAAACCCGGCGCTGTCGTTCCTCCCGACCGGCAATTTCGGCGAGCCACTCTCGAAACAACTGGTTGAGGGTGGTCTTGCGACCCCGCGCCGCCTCTCGGGCCTCCTCGATCAACCTCTCGTCGGCACTCAAGGTGATATTCTTCATTGCACGAATATAGTGCACACTGATGTCGTGGTCAATGCGGCAGAATCGTCGATCTCGCCCTGGACATCGACGGACGCGTGGGAAATGCCGCCACGGGAACGACGGAGCTTGACAGGCGGTTCGACGATCTGTGAAATCCCCCCTGAACCCCGACCTGAACAGATGAGCTTACTCGACCCGACCCTGCACGGCTTCTTCTGGGTGCTGGTCGTCGCGATGGGCGTGATCCTTGCCGATGTGTTCCTCGAGACGGAGATCCTCAGCAACCTCGCGCTCCTTGCGATATCCATGTATGCCGGGCTGCTTTTCGGCGCTTCCCCGTTGACCTCGATTTTGATCGGGGTGGTCACCCTGGTCGTCCTCATCGCGCTGTTCTATGCCGTATGGAAGCGCGTCGCGGCTCCCGCGATACGCCGCTGTCTGCCCGCCGGATCGGACGAAGCCATTCATTCCGCCAAGGGGGCCACGGGCGAGTATCGCCTCATCGACGGGAAATCTTTCGTGCAATGGAACGGCGACCTCTGGCCGGTCGATCTCGAGGCCGAGGAACTGCCGAATTTCTCCGACCGCGCCCCCGTCCGAATCGAATCCGCCGAAGGCGGCGTCTTCAGCATCAGCCCTCTTTCACAAACACCCCCAGCATCATCATGATCTCGACCATCCCACAGAACCACTGCCGCATCATCGAGCGTTTCGGCAAACCGGTGAAAGTCCAGCACAGCGGCCTGGCCTTCAAGCTGCCTTTCATCGACAAGGTCCGCGACGTCAGTTCGGACTGGGGCGACGAAAGCCAGAAGGAAGGCGTCTTCATCGAACTCTCGGAACAAATCACCGACACCGATCCCCGCGAGTGCATCACCAAGGACAACGCCAAGGTGATGGTCGACTGCGTCCTGAGCTGGCGGATCGTCGATCCCATCAAGGCGGTCTACGAGGTGGACCGCCTCCACCATTCCTTCCTCCAGGCCGCCCTCAACATCATCCGATCGGAGATCGGCTCGCGCGACCTCGACGAAGCGCTCGCCACCCGCGCTACCCTGAACGAACACATCGTGAGCGGTCTCAGCGACACCGTCCGCAAGTGGGGCATCCAGATCCTCCGCGTGGAGATCCAGGAGCTGCGCACCGACGACGCCACCGGCACCGCGATGCTGCAGCAACTCGAAGCCGAACGCCGCAGCCGAGCCGTCTCCTCCGAAGCGGAAGGTCAGGCGGCGGCCACGATCAAGGCGGCCAACGCGGAGCGAGAGGCCGCCGTCGCCCGCGCCGAAGGAATCGCGAGAGCCCTCGACATAACCGCCTCGGCGGAAAGCTCGTACCTCGCCACGCTCGCGGAGGCGGTCGGTCCGGCGGAGGCGTCCCGGATTCTGCTCGCGCAGAAAGTCCTCGACGGCTTCGACAGGATCTCGAAAAACCCGGCGGACAAAGTGTTTCTGCCTTCCAGCATGCAAGGCGTGCTGGAACTCACGGGCTCGGCGCCTCCCGCGCAGGCTTCGCCGTCCGGAATGGCTCCCGCCGGTCCGCCGACGCCTCCGGCGACCGATCGAACCTGAATCGAGTCACTCGGGAATCTCGAAGGGAATTTCGATCGGCTCGGTGCGCTCCTCGAAGTCGCGATCGGCTTCGAGATCGAGATTGAACGGTCGGGCGATGCTGTTGCCGGCGAGGTCCTCGAGGCGGGGATCGACGACGAGACGGTAGCGGCCGGGGGTCAAGGCCGATCCCGTCATCCGAATTCGCTTCCCGGAGAAATCCGTCGTGTATTCCAGATTACGGCCTCCCGGTCCCACGATTCGAACCCGCTTCTTCACGGATTCGGGATCGAGGGGTCCGTCGGGAACCACGGTAACTCCAGTACTTTTCGCGCCCTCGATTTTCCATCGGGAAGGATCGGGCTGGACCTCGTCGTACGGTCCCGCCGCGAAGGCGTGCGCCAATTCGCCTTTCAGTTCCGCGCCCGACTCGGTTTTCCAGTCCGGCGAGACTTCCAGGCGGTAACGATTCCCCTCTTCCAGAATCGGTCCGATGTCGACGTTGAGGTTCACGCCGGGCTTCTGTCGTCCGGGATGGAACCAGAGAGTCATCCGCTGGAAGGTTTCATCCCAAAGCTCCACTTCGCGGAAGGGTTCGGGGACCTCGGCGACCACCTTGCCGTCTCCGTCGATCTCGACGAGACGCAGATGGCGGAACACCACTCCGCGTTCCATCGGCTCCGGGAAATGCAGATAGAATTTGAGATGGTTGGCCGGGACGATCTCCACGCCCGGTTCGACGCGAACCGAACCGTCCTCCCCCGGATCCGGGCGCCCGTCGGACGCCCACCCAAGAAGCGGTATCAACCAAAGCCCGAAGCCTGGCGCAATCGACCTCAAGGCAGCGTCACCAATTCCACCGCGTGCGGAGCGTCTTCGTTCTCGGTGTCCGTTTCGCGGAGCACGATCACTTCGTCGTTGTCCAACTGGCTCACGAACACCGCGCCGAAGAGCGACTCGACGACTTCGATGCCTTTGGCGTCCCGGCCGGTCGGCGCCTTCACGTCGCGTCGCGCCGCGTTCTCGTTGGTCTCGTCGGGCTTGTCGGCCTCGAGGTATTTCAACTTCACCCGGGCCGCCCAGTATTTGCTGGGACCGAAGAGGTTGTCCTTGAAACGCTGGGTGTTCGTCACCAGCCACTGCTCGCCGTCCTTCTCGTAGGTGAACATGTCGCGGGGACGGTTGCCGCTGCCGAGTTCCACCACGCTGGTGCCCTTGATCTTCGTGCCGCTCTCGAGATCGCCGATGGGGAATTTCGCGATGGGCGTGCAGGCGAACGCGCCCACGATGTAGAACTGCCCTTTCTCTTCCCAGGGGATGAAGCTCTGGATGGGGGCCTTCGTTTCCCAGCGGTTGTGGGCGACATGGTAGGTCTCGGCGGAGAAAAACCGGGCGTTTTCGCCGTGTGTCAGGGGGGCCGGGATCTGGTAGATCTTGTTGGCGAATTCCTCCGACGACTGGCCCGCCACCACGACCGAATCCTTGCCCCAGGCGAGATCGGTCACGTTGCGGAGTTGGGCGTTCTCGGTCGTCGGCAGGGTCACGCGGACATGGGGAGCGTCATCCAGTTCGAGAGCTTCGATGCTGCCGTCCGCGGCGAGCGCGAGCACGTGCGGCCGGTTGCCGGGGCGTTCGTTGACGGAAAAGTAGATTTTGCCCGAGGCCGGGTTTACGGCCATGTCCACGATGGCGACCTCCTCGGCGCCGGCCGCTTCCGCGAGAGCCGACTCGACGTCGTCGATGCGCTTCGACAATTTCTCGAGCGGTCCGGCGTCTCCGGTGTCGACCGCCACCACCGAAGCGGAGCGCGGATCGGAAATCAGGAGCATCCCGGCGGGACCGAAAGCGATCTTGCCGGCGGACTTCAGTTCCAGGCCGGAAGACTGCGGATTCTCGAACCAGGATGCGGCGTCCTTGCCGGCGGCGTTGCCGACGAGCAGAATCGAGGCGACGAAGGCGATCGCCGAAGAAGGAATTTTCATGGGTAAATGGGTTTTCAAGTGAGCGAGTTTGGCAGCTTGCCGCCCCGCGTGGCAAGGTCCCCGCGATACGCGTACCGGCCACTCGGCGTGGGGGCGGCCGTCACTCCGAGGTTGAACGACTGTCGATAGCGTATCAGTTTGCCCTTTTCCAATCCGACCGACAACCTGTAGCATGCCTCCCATGAGCCCTCGATCATTCAACCGCCGCCGCTTTCTCCAATCGACCGCCGCCACCGCCGGAGCCGCCACCTTCGGCTTTCCCGCGATCACCAGCTGCCAGTCGCCCAACTCCAAACTGAACCTCGGCATGATCGGAGTCGGCGGGCGGGGCCGGAAGCACGTTCAGGACATCGAGAAACTCGGGGAGCACATGGTCGCCATGGTCGACGTGAACGAGGGCAATCTCGGGGCCGCCCTCGAGAAATCGCCCAAGGCGCGCAGCCACGTCGACTTCCGCGATTTCTACGAGAATCTCGAGGACATCGACGCCGTCTTCGTGTCCACCACCGAGCACACCCACGCCTTCGCCACCCTGCCCGCGCTCCGGGCCGGCAAGCACGTCTACTGCGAAAAGCCCCTCACCCGCGACGTCCACGAATGCCGCATCGTCACCGAAGCCGCCGCCGAGGCCGGGGTCCACACCCAGATGGGCACCCAGTTGCACGCCAGCGACAATTTCCGCCGCGTCGTCGAGGCGATCGAGTCCGGGGCGATCGGCCCCGTGAGCGAGGTGCACGTCTGGACGAGCCGGGCCTGGGGCCTGCAGACCGAGGAGCAGGCCGAAGCGAACAAGGACATCCTCTACACCCCCGACACGCCGGAGCGCGCCATGCCCGTGCCGGAAGGGCTCGACTGGGACCTCTGGATCGGTCCGGCCCCCTACCGCGACTTTCACGAATGGTACTTCCCCGGCCCCAAGTGGTACCGCTGGTGGGACTTCGGCAACGGCACCATGTCCGACCTCGGCAGCCATCGCAACGACCTCCCCTGGTGGGCGCTGAAGCTCGACGCTCCCCTCACCATCGAGCCCCTTTCCGGTCCCGATCCCCACCACGACATCGCCCCCGCCACCATGTCCGTGAAATACACCTACGGCGCGCGAAAAGCGGAAAACGGCACCGACCTGTCTCCCGTCGAACTGAACTGGTACCAGGGCAACGTGAAGCCGAAACTTTGGAACGAGGCCGAGATCCCCCAGTGGAAAGAAGGCTGCCTCTTCATCGGTGAAGAGGGCATGCTCCTCGCCGACTACAGCAAGAACGTGCTCCTGCCCGAGGAGAAATTCGCCGACTACCAGCGCCCCGAGCCCTACATCCCGTCCTCGCCCGGCCAGCTGGACGAGTTCGTTCTCGCCTGCAAGGGCGAAGGTCCCGACCCCCTCTCCCACTTCGGCTACGCCGGCCCCCTCACCGAGGCCAACCACCTCGGCAACGTAGCCTACCGCGCCGGGAAGAAACTGGAGTGGGACGCCAAGAACATGAAATTCCCCAACGCTCCGGAAGCGGAGAAATTTCTCGGGAGAAAGTACCGGGACGGGTGGAGCCTGGGGTAACAACAAGCGGAATCACGCCGAAATCGCACCCCGATTCACCCTCCCCGGCGTCGGTCGCAACGATCCCTGCCCCTGCGGCAACGGGAAAAAGTTCAAGAAATGCTGCTGGAGAAAAGCCTGACCCCGCCCGAAGTGAGTGGAGTGGACGCCAGCATAGAGGACCAGCGACTCGGCGTCAGCCAAGATGGAATCGACAAAGTAATCGCCTATGCCTTCCTGCTGGCGATCGTAAAAATCCTCCTGCCTGGCTGATTGACTCAAGTGACTACCAGATATAGTGGTGAGGTTGATG
>JBBDRG010000019.1:0-10961 GCA_040905585.1 Verrucomicrobiales bacterium | reverse complement strand
ACGCGCACGAAGGCCCGCCCGAGCAGGGTGGGAGGATTCAAGTGTGTTTGCATGAATGAGGTATGGGTTGAGTTTGGTTTGGTTGGGTTGGGTTTGGTTGGGTTTGGTTGGGTTTAGTTGGGGTTCGAAACGAACGGGGCCGGCCCTTTCGCGTGGAAGAGACCGGCCCCGATGGGTTGGTTGTTGTGTTGTTGCGTTGTTGGACGGGTGGAACGAGCGACGGGCGACCCGGGCTCAGCCAATCCCGGACTGGGCCCGGCATCGGTCGGCATGGTCGCACCACGAGCAGTGCTGTCCCGGCGACGGTATCCAGCGCTCGGCGGCGATGCCGTCGAGGTAGTCGTCGATCAGGAAGAACAGATGGGCCTCCTGGGCCGGGGTCATCGGACCGAAGGCGTGGACCGTGATCCTGGGCTGCTTCGTCTTGATCAGGTGGATCAATTGGAAGCCCTGTTCGGTCCGTTCCGTGGCCGCCCGATACAGCAACGCGTAGCAGCCGAGCTGGGTAGCGTGCTGTTGGGCCGCCATGCGGGGATCCGGGGTGCGGGCCGCCGTCTTGTAGTCGACGACGGTGCCGTCCCCCCGAACCAGGTCGATGATGCCGACCAGGGGCGGGATGCCCGAACCGAGATCGCACTCGACCTTCACTTCGACGCCTTGCGGCTTCTCGGCGGGATCGACCGGATTCTGCCCGAGGTAGGCTTCGATCAAGTTCCAGGCCTGACCGCGGCACTTTTCCTCGTCGCCCGAATCCTTCCAGGCGACCCGGGCGGCGGGAGCTTCCCGTTCCCAGTAGCGATCGAGTTTCTCTCGGAGGCTGTCCGCGCCGCAGGGCTCGTCCTTCCAGCGCTTCCAGTTGAGGAGGCGAAGGATTTCATGGACGGCCTGTCCGACGAAGAGAGCCGGGGCCGTGGGCGTCTCGATGCGTTCGACGTAGCGGTAGTAGAACTGCCGGCGGCAGCTCTGCCAGCACTTTAGGCGGGAGGCGCTCACATACCGCAGCACGCCGTCCTCCGGTTCCCCGGGAGGCCGGCCCCCGGGATTGGGGAGGGCGCGGAGGGCGGGCGCCTGGGCGTCGTCGGCCGGTTGGGTGGTGGCGCTGGTCATGCCCCGCCTCCGTTGCGGGGGGCTCCGACGGAAGGCCTGCGGCGGGACCTGTTGCCGCTGTTGCCGCCGGGGCCGTTGGCGTTGCCGTTGGCATTGCCGTTGCGCTGGCGACGGGTTCCGGCCTCGGCCAGCAGGTCGCTGATGAGACCGCTGGCGCCGAGCTTGTCGAGACGGCGGGCGGGGCGACGGAAGAGCCGCTCCGCGCGGGCATCGAGGTTGGCCTCGGTGAGCCCGAGTTCCCCGGCCAGGTCGGCGATGAGCCGGCGCTGCTTGTCGGAGCAGTTCCAGTCCACCGGGCCGGGATGGTCGCCGGTGCCGCTGGGGTTGCCGGCGTGATTCCCGTTCCCGTCGCGGGAACCGTTGTCGTTCCCGCGGGTTGCGGGCTCGCCGTAGTCCTCGCCCGGGACGAAGCCGGTCTGCTGGATCTCTCTGTCGACGGAATCCTGCAGGAGGCTGTAGAGCCTGGCGACCTCGCCCTGCACCTGCCCCAGATCCGTGATCTCGGTATCCACCGAGACTTGGAAGCTGTGGGAGCTGTAGGCGGGAAGGCCGAGGCGTTTCTGGTAGTTTGCTGATACGGTGATTGCCATGAGCAATTTCCTTTCTGTTTGGGTTCCGGCCCCGAACGCGGAAAGGCCCGGCCGCGTGAAAACGACCGGGCCTACCGCAATTCGAGAGCCGTTGTTTGGTGGTGGGGTGGTGGGGGTGACGATCAGCCGACGGGCCGATCCTGACGGTGGGGTGCCGCCAACTCGGGCCAGTCTCGGGACGCACGTTGCCAGCCGGGAGTTTCCTGAAGGGAATCCGCGAGAAGGCGATCCACGAGCTTCGTCATCGGAATGCGACGACGTTGTGCCTCGTGGAAAAGCGCCGCGACGACCGGTCGCGAGATGACAGGCACGTAGTGACGTGGTCTTGCCATCAGGAATATATGACACGGAAACCGGATCTATTGCATTGCGGGGAGAGGCGGTATTCGTCTACGGTCGTCTCCGAACGACAATGAATGCCAGAGCGGAACGGAACCTGAAAGCACTCGACAGATTGGGCGAGGGCCGGTTCATCGCGTTCTTGAGATCGCAGAAGGATGACGGAGACATCCTGGCGGTGAAGTTTTTCAATGACGGACTGGACGAAGGCGTGCCAATGCGTGAAATACTGACGGAGGGCGACGCGTTCGGATACCAACTCGAGGTTTCAAGTGTGAGTGCTGATCGCTTTCGTATCGATTTCGGATGCCTCGCCGGGCCCGAGGCCGGTGACGGCGGAACATGGGAGGTGGAGTTCGACGGAGACCGACCGGTGGAGGTCGTGGCGTCGCGACATTGGGTGTGTTGATGTCGCATCCGTCGGCGACGAAATCGTGGCAAATGCTTGACGACGGCGGAAATTTTCGATCAAAGTTCCAGCGATGAGGCTCTTTCACCCCTTCCTCCCCCTGCACCCCCGCCAACCTGGGGCGATGCGCGGTGATGGAGCGGCGGGGTTGAAAAAGCGATTTCCTGCAGCGGCCTGCTTGATGCGACCGTCGACTGGCTTCGGTATGCGGTGATGAAACGGCGACGCCATCCTTCACCGGACCTCCTTGTCCCCGGGCTCGAAAATCGTTCGTGGGAAGGTCGCCTTGCGGTTGCTTCCGAAATATCATGAAGCTTAAATTTTCCGTGCGTTTCCTTGCTCTCCTCCCCCCCGTCTTTTTCGCGGTCGCTTTGTTCGCGGGTAGTGGAGGCGGGGATCCCGCGACGCCCGGAAAGTTCACGTTCGCCCAGATGTGCGACACCCAACTCGGGATGGGTGGCTACGAGCACGACGTGCGCAATTTCGAAGCGGCAGTCAGGCAGATTAACAAGCATGCGCCCGACTTCGTCCTGATCTGCGGAGACCTGGTGAGCAAGGCGGACGACAGATCGTTTGCCGACTTCAACCGCATCAAGTCCGGGTTCAAAATCCCGTGCTACTGTGCGGCCGGCAACCACGACGTGGGGAACGAACCCACCGCCGAGTCGCTGGAGAATTACCGCGAAAAGGTCGGGGAGGACTACTACGGGTTCGAGCACAAGGGGTTCACCTTTTTGGTCGCGAACACCCAACTTTGGAAGTCGCCGCTGCCTGGCGAATCGGAGAGACACGACGCCTGGTTCCGTTCCGCGCTGGCGGAGGCCAAGGCGAAGGGCAGCCCGGTGGTCGTGGTGACCCACTACCCGCTCTTCGTCGCGGCGCCGGACGAGAAGGAGAGCTACTACAACATCGCCCCGGACAAACGCGGGGAACTCCTCGCGCTGTTCGAGGAAAACGGCGTGGTGGCGCTGCTAACAGGGCACACCCACAAGCTTGTTGTAAACGACTACGAGGGCATCCAAATGGTCAGCGGCGAGACGACGAGCAAGAACTTCGACGGCCGCCCGATGGGCTTTCGCATGTGGCGCGCGGGCGAGGGCGGAAAGCTGGATCACGAGTTCGTGAAGCTGGAGGGAGGGGGCGGGGCGGCCGAGTAGGGGGTCCCGCTTTCAACCGGCTTGTGGATTTCCGCCGGCCCGCCCAAAAATCGGTGCCGCCTGTTGCACCCCCGCCAACCCGGGGCGATGCGCGGTGACGGAGCGGCGGGGTTGAAAAAGCGAATTCCTGCTAGCAGCAACTGCTCCCGGTGGACCCAAGCCTTAAGGCGAACCATTCTTGACTCAATTCCCTGTTGCCTCCTCCTCCTGGTAAACGCACTGCTTGGGTCTTGCCTCGGCCCCCCATTCGTGAGAAAATAAAATTATGGCCTATGCTCCGGATCCCGATGATCTTGCTAAATTTGTTGAGAAGGCTCTGGAAATTCAACTTTCCGATCTAGACGAGCCATTGACGGAGGAAGTGCTTGCGAAGATCGCTCGAAAGGCTGGGCTAAGTGACGATGATTGGAAGCGGGTTTGCAGCAGACTCGAAGAACATCTTCAAAAAGGGCGCAACTTTCTCACGTTCGAAAATTACGGGGACGCCATTATCGAACTGGAACAGGCAGCCGCATTGGCACCGTATAGAGCCGAGGTTCTCTGTGACTGTGGGAAGGCACATCTCAAGAACTGGAAAGAAAGAGGTGTGAAAGAGTCGCGCGAGAGGTCGGAGGAATTGCTGCTGAGATCTCTGGAGATCGATCCTGTAAATGTCGAAGCCGCTGAGTTGCTTTCCGAACATAGAAAGCCTGATCCGGCAACCTTTACCCGGGGCAAAAAAACCGCCATTGTCGCCGCCGCACTTTCTTTGACCGTGGCTTCTTGGATCGGCATTTCGAGTCTCCCAAGCGAAACGGCAGATAGGAACGAGGAGGCGATCATTTACGAAATTCAATTTGGGAAAGAAGGGGCGAGGGATAGCTATTGGATTTGGGGGTCCGGCGGAGAATTGGTTTTGAAAGCCGATGGAACGGCGAGGCACACCGAATGGAAGCGAGACGGGGGCTGGAGTCTTAATCCCGACGGATCAATATTCTTGGAGGGCCCGACAGGTACTTTCCGGATTGCGTTTCTAGATGGAGTGGGACATGCGAGACATCTTCAAAGAGGAGGTTCTACGACCCTTGTCGCGAAGAAGTAGGCTGCCCTCAGGTCTACGCTTTCTCCTCACCCGACGGTCCTCTGAATTGCCGAGACCATAGTTCCAAAAACCTCGTCTCCGTGAGCCACTCAGTCTGCCCTGGCTCCGCGAGCTACCCGCTCGGGGAAAAGATTCACGTGTGCGGCTTGGAACGTGCCGGGGAGCTGTAGCTGCAGGAACCTCCTCTTTCAGCCCCTCGGCCCCTTCCCCGAAGTCCCGGGGCCGGAGCGGGTTCCTGGGGGGGCGGGGCCTGCGGGGAACCGCTTCTGCAACGCTTCCGCCCCCGATCTACCAGCGAAAACTCTGCGGTAGCGGAGCCGTCACGCTGACGCGCCGTCCGTGAGTCGGGTGGTCGAAGCTGAGCCGGTGGGAATGGAGGGCGAGCCGCTCGCGGTCGCGGGATTTCGCGCCGTACTTCCTGTCCCCGACGACGGGCCAACCCCGTTCCGAGAGATGGACGCGGATCTGATGCTTTCGCCCGGTGAGAAGGGCGACCTCGAGCAAGGCGCGGTTCCCGGCAGTCTTCACGACCCGGTATCGGGTTTCCGACCATTTCCCTTCAGCCGGAACAGAGGTCGAATAGACCCGCATCGCGGCATTTTCGACGAGATAGGTGGAGATGGTGTCCTCCCGCGGATCGGGGATGCCCTCTACCGCCGCGAGATAGATTTTCTCCACGTCCTTCCAATGCTTTTGCAGGGTGCTCTTGGCCGCTTCTGTCTTGGCGAAGACGAGGGCCCCCGACGTTTCCCGATCGAGACGGTGAACGACAAAGACCCGCTTGCGTGATTTGGGATTCCCCTTTCGCACATAATCCGTCAGGGCGGCCTCGGCGGTGCGCTCGGGACCACGCTCTGCACCACGAGCGGTGCCGACCGTGAGGAGCCCCGAGGCCTTGCTGACGACGATGAGGTCGCGATCCTCATGGAGGATGGAGAGCCCGCGAGGCTGATGTTTTCCGGATCCGGGCGGTTTTCTAGGCACGCCGCAGCATCAACCCGGCGCTCGGGCCGGCAAGCGGAAACTGGACCACCGGGCTTCAGCTTGGGACACCGGCTGTGCGGGCGCCCGGGATGACGGAGGAGACCACCTCGGGCGCGTTGCAGAACTGCAGCGATGCGGTCAGCAGATCGATCCCGTGGTCGTGGGCCAGACGGGAGAGGCGAGCCCGCTTTTCTGCACCCCCGCCAACCCGGGGCGATGCGCGGTGATGGAGCTGTGGGGTTGAAAAAGCTATTTCCTAGCTAGCAAGCGACCGTCTTCATGCCGTCCGGCGATGTTTACGTTTTCCTCCCCGGCGAATGACAATGGACGCGGATCGGTCCGCAGAAGACGGTGATCCCGTCGAGGTTCCCGTGGATCGCGGCGATCCCGCCAACGAGGCTTGGTTCCTGCAACTCGAAGTCGTTCGCGCCAAAATGGACGCCGGAGAGAACCCCGTCTCCTTCCACTCGGTCGAAGACCCGCCGAACGTCGGCTACCGCACCGCGTCGGGAAGAGTCTTCACTCCGACCGAGGAAGGCTGGACCGAAGTGTTTCCGGACATGGGACGGCCGTCCCGTCCGTTCAACCCGCTGCTCGAAGAGAACGGGGCCGACATGCTCGCGCAGATCGAAGCGGCTTTCGAGCGGGATCGGGAAGCGGAGGCTGCCGCCGAACCCTCTTCGACGGAGACCGCGCCGCCCGATCCCGCTCCGGATTCTTCCGGCTTGCCGGTCGAAGGCGAAGGCGCTACAATCGAGGGAGATGAGCAAGCAGTTCAGCACGCCGGTTCGGGGACCGTCCCCCGCTCTCAGGGAACGAATGCGCAAGCGGAGAGCGGCGGCGGCTTCGCAGCCCCCCTTGAGCGCGGAAGAAGTGAAAGCGAACGTGGAGAAGCATCTGGCGAGCGCCCGCTCGATCATGTCCGGAGAGTCCCGTTCCCGGAAGCCAGAGCGGCTAGAGAAAACATTCTCGATGGATCGCGGAGCGGAATGGTGGTTTCTCCCGAGGAATCCGGAACGCTACATGGAGCTTTGGTCGAAGCCCTCGAGAACCGAGCAAGAGGAATCGGAGTTGAAGTCTCTGATCGAGGACTCGAAATCCAATCGCGCGTCAATATTGGTCCATCCGGGCGAATTGTGATCCATTTTCCGCGGGGAACCGCGGACGACAGGGCCGGAAAGTTCGGGAGCCATCAAAGGCCGTTCGTCCAGAGCATGGAGCGGGCGGCCCAGGAAGAGCTAATCCATGCCGCCTATTTCGCGACGCTCAGGGAGGAGTGGGGAGGAAAAGGCGATTTCGTGGATTTCGTGAACAGCAGAAGCGCGTCCGACATCCAGGGGTTCAGGGACTCCCTGAACGAACTCGGCCAGGACGATGGCGCCGAGATCGTTTCCGCGCTGAGGGCGCGGGTCCGCCTTGTACGACTCCGACGCTCAACTGCGGGGAAAGACCGTGGACGAAGTTCTGGACGATCTTCAATCCAGGCCGATCACGCAGCAAGCGGAAATCCTCGCGGAATTCGTGAGGCAGGCAGTGCAGAACCCCCGGCTCACGGAGAGCAGATCCGCGAGATGGACGACCGACACGATCGAATTCATCCGATCCCTTCTCCGCAAACTTCGCAGCGCCAGAGCAATTCTCTCCAGGCAGCGCGCAGACTTCCCCGTCCGGAGGCTCATCGAAGGAGCGGAGCGGAAGCTCAGGGACGCCGAAGCCAGCCTTTCGGGACAAGACGCCGTAGCGCCGCCCGATACCGTTCCGGGATTCTTCCGGCTTGCCGGTCGAAGGCGAAGGCGCTACCGTCGAGGACGATGGAACGAGCGACCCAGGCCCCCTCCGATCCCGCCCCTTCCCCGAAGTCGAAGCCGCGCGAAGCGAGTTTGTTTCCGGGGTCGGCTCCGGGGGACTTCCTTTCGCCGACGAGACGCGCGCGTTACTACGAACTTTCGGAGATGCCGCATCGGAGCGAGCAGGAGGAATCGGAGCTTCAGTCTCTTTTGAAGGAGGAGCAGGGCAACTTCACACGAGCTTTGATGGATCCGGACGAATTGTAATCCGCATCCCGGAAGGACGCGGCGACAAAGCCGTAGACGCGCACGGCGAGGACAGGCCGAAGGTTGCCGCATCGTTGGAGCGCACGGTCCAGGAAGAACTCATTCACGCTTCCTACCTTTCCTCGCTCCGGGACCGGTGGAAGCAGGCCGGGAGCACGGTCGACTTCGTCGTCTACGTCCGCTCGGAAAGCGCCGCCGAATGGTCGGGGTTCCGCGGCGAAATCGCGAATCTCGACGAAGCCGAGAGCAACGCCGTGGTCTCCGCCCTCAACCGAGGTTCGAAGTTCTACGACACGGAAAACCCCTTGACCGGCAAAACGGTCGACGAAGTTCTCGACACCCTCTAATCCCGTTCGCCGGTCGAACAAGCGGGGATTCTCTCCGAGTTCGTGAGGCAGACAGTCCAGATGCGCCGGACCGGCAAACTGAGCGAATCGAGGGCGACGCGGATCGCGGCGGAATCCATCGCGTTCGTCAGGAAGGCGCTGCAACGCATCAGGGAAACCGGGCGAATTCTTTCCCGCCAGGGAGACGAGTTCCCCGTGCAGCGGCTCGTGGCGGCCACCGAGGCGAAGCTGGCGGAAGCGGACCCTCCCCCAGGGTCGAACGCGGAGGCCCCCCTGCGGAATCCGGGCCCTCTTCGACGCAACCGGCGGCGGAGCCCGAACCTGTGGAAGAATCGACCGTCGACCCGGAAGGGGCTCGCCGGAATCTTGACAACGAAGGCGAGAGCGGAGAGAATGAGTCCGATGCCGGATCACCCGACAATTCCAGAATCCCGTTCCCGGAAACCAGGCGCGCGCGCGCGAGTGTTCTGGACGCAGCCCGCAGCGGAACCCCGATTGCCAAGGAAGAAGCGATCGCGTTACATGGAGCTATCGCGCAAGCTGTCGCTGACAGAGCAAGAGGAATCGGAGTTGAAGTCTCTGTCGAGGGAGCCGGGTTGTCCAATCGGACGTCTTTCGATCGATCCGGAAGAATTGTAATCCATCTTCCGCAGGCGGGCGCGACCGACAGGGCCGAAAATTACGATAACAACCGTCGGCCTTTCGTTCAGAGTTCCGAAAGGGCGGCGCAGGAGGAGCTTATCCATGCCGCCTACCTGGTCGGATTCAAGGAGGAGTGGGATGGGCGAGGCAGTTTCATCGATTTCGTCAACGAACGCAGCGCGGAAGAAATCTCGGGATTCCGAGATTCTCTTGATTCGTTGAGCGAGTCGGACGCTCTCAAGGCAGGGGTTCTTCTTCTGTGGGAGCCCTCGAATCCCGCCGAACACGGTCTCGGGCCGGGGCAGAAATACATTGTCGCCAACGGCCATCACCGGTATGCTTTCGGCAACAGGCAAGGCGTCGCCGGCTTCAATTCCCAGATCGTCCGCGAAGAGGACGGAGTGACGGCGGGGGACGCCATGATCCTCGCGGCGGAAGTGAACATCGCGGACGGAAAGGGGACGATCTATGACCAAGCCAGATCCATTCGAAACACGGCAGCAGAGCGAGGAAAGGATCAGGCGCTTGCTCAAGCAGCACGCGTCGGAGCAAGGGGAAGGAAGGCTGCAAGAATTGCACTCAATGCATCCGATCCGCTTTATGAAGCCTTCGTCAATGAAAGGGTGGAAGCCGATTCCGCCGCCGCGATCGCCGAAGCCGCCCCCGGAAACGAAGGAGCGCAGCGAGTAGGCATCCGCGCCGCCACCGAGGGTCAGTCTCCGCAGTTCGCGGCGAACATGGCTCGTCTCAAGGAGGGCGGGATCAACCCGGACGACGCTGTGAGGGTGGCGATGCGCGAGCCGCCGTAGCGGCATGTTTTTCGAGAAAACCCTTGCTGGCTCAAGGCTTTCCTGAGATTCTCAAGGGGAATGCGTCCCCGTGATATCGCTTCGCGAGACGATACGAATAAAGGCTGTTTGCAAAAAAATGATTATTCGGTGGAAAACCATTAAGGAACATCGAGACCGACACTTTGTAGAATACGTACCGGCATGCGATTCCATGTTTCTCACTTCCTTAAGCCTCGTCTATATCCAACCTGTTAGAGAAACGCAGACGGTGGTCGACGACATTGAGAAGGAATTCGATCATTGGTTAGAGCGATTCCCCGTACCCCTCATGGTAAGCGCGTGGGATTTCAACGGGGACGGGATAGAATTTCCGGACATTCACACTGAGCGGTTTCTCAGCGGTTATTCGGATTTGGCCGGATCAATCGTCCGTACTTGGGGAACTTTAAAAGATTCCGACTTCCCGGAAGAAACGAAGGGCACTGAGCACAGGCTTTCAGTCTATTCGGAACTTGAATCTATCACGGAAGCAGAGATTCAAGAGAAAAATGATGCTCATCGAAGAGTAGTTAGAATCGGCTGGTGGATGGTTTTTATTTGGGCTGTTGCGATACCATCTATGCTGGCGGTACTCGGGTTTTTCAACCTTTTCTATGTGGGAGCTATCGCATTATCTTACAGCCTCTATAGGGCCGTGAGAAAGGCGCTTGAGATGACCGGATTCAAGAAACGGTCAAGACGAATGGAGGAGAAGGAGCGTGAGGAAACCGAAATGCGGCACCATCACTATCACTGCAAAAAGAACCCCGACGGATTTATGCGTTTGAAGATCGAAAACATTGAGCGAGACGAAATCGAACGAATTCAGAGGGAGTCGCAGGAAATCGGATAAGCGAGCAGAACCAATCGGAGTACTCAACAGAATGGGGTCGCGCCCATTCTGCGAGTGTCCTCGACGCCAAAGAGAATGACAGCCGAAGTCTGGTTCCATGCCGAAGATGCGTTGTTCTGGCACGTGCGGTATACACTGAAGACCTTTCCGAGCAAAGATGATAATCCGTATGCCTATCTTGCGGCGGGTGCGGGCTGCGTTTTGTGCATCTCAGCCGGAATCGAGGCGGTCGTGAACGTGCTATTGGACGAACACAGCCCCATCCGGGCATGGGACGAACTGCGGCTAGGATCAAAGATTGAGTCCTTGCATGAACTAAAAGCAACAGAGATCGATTGGTCGACCGGGGCACCGCAGCAAGTGGCGCGACTGATCCGAGTTCGAAACTGGCTAGCTCACAACAAGCAGCGATTTCTCGGACTCTCCGGTTCGGGCGGCGGATGGGTAAAAGATGGCGTGAACAAGCCGCCTAAGATCGACATCGAGAGTGAACTGAAGAAAGATTCCGTCGAGGTAACTATTCACGTCCTCCGGGCGATTCTCGGAGGCCTCGCGTGAGATGACGGCG
>JBBDRG010000018.1:0-11060 GCA_040905585.1 Verrucomicrobiales bacterium | reverse complement strand
CTATAATTAAAAGTACAAATTATATTTTCATGGCGCTTTCATGCGTAAGCCCTGGATTTATCCCAGGGCCGTGACCGGAAACCGGATTTTCACCAATTTCGCCACGCCGGAGCTTCGACGAACGCCGCGGCGGAAAATGTCGGTTTTTCGAACGCTGTCGCTCGAATTGAACGCCTTTGCGGTTGAGCCGGCGATCGGCACTCATTCGCCGTCGATCGGCGATCGCGGTTGAGTCGCGGGCCGCTCTGACGTATGATCGCGAGCCCATGTCCGACTCCCTGCAGATCGCCCGCATCCTCCTTTCGCGCCTCCAGCCGTTTTCCTACTGCGCCATCGATTTGACCGATCCCGAAACCGGGGATCCGCTCACGGATGTCTGCCTTCTCGGGGTCGACGACGCGGGCAAGTCGGTCCTGCTCTCCCAGCTCTGTCATTCGGTGGATCTCGCCGTCCCGCCCGACGTGCCCGACCCCGCCTCCGCGCGGGAAGCGCTGGTCCTGACCCAGTTCAAGTGGAACGACCGCCTCGTCTACCAGGCCCGCCGCGGTTCCCCCCGCCAGAATTCGCCTGCGGACGTCTTGTGGTTGAACGAGTCGGTTCACGAAATCGACGGCTGGCACGACCTCGGAGAAAATCCCCCCGGATTCGACGAGTTCCGCGAGCGCTTCGGCCATTGCGGCCTCGGCGAGGACGAAGTGCCGCCTCAGCCCCCGCGGGCGTTTTTCGGCGCCGATTCGTCCCTCGTCGATTCCTGCGATACGAAAACGCTGCACGCGTTCCTCGAGTCCATCGTCGACGAACGAGAAAGGGAATACCGGAGTTTTCTGGAGCTGCCGGAAAACCGCGAACGAACGGTGGCCGAGGCCGAAGAGGAGTTCGAAACGGCGAGGCCCAGCCTCCTTCCGGTCCTTCAGGATCTGTGGAGCTCGATGCTCCACAAGCCGATTCGAATCAATCCGGAAAAGTGCGCCGTTTCCCCCGCCGCCGACGTCGCGGCCCGGGGCGCCCAATCGCTCCTGCTTCGGACTGGGTGTCTTCTTCGCCAATGCTTCCGCCGACCGGACGAAGCCGGCTTCCTCTTTCTCGACGAACCCGAAACCGGGCTGCATCCCGCCGCGGCCCTGAATGTCGTCAAACTCTATCGCTCGATCCTCGGGACTCGGAGAACGCAACTCTTCGCCGCGACCCACAGTCCGCTGATCGCGTCCCAGTTTTCTCCGCAACAGCGGGTCCGCCTAGGGTCCGGAGACGGAGACCGGGTAGCCGCCTCCCGCGGCATCGCCCCGGAAGGCAGCGATCCCAACCAGATCCTGAAACGGGACTTCGAGATCGAGGAGGCGCTCGGCAAGAAGACCTCGTCCGTGGAACAAACCCTCCAGGCCGGGCGGGCGGCGCACGACATCGACGAACAAGACGAGGACGAGCTGGCCGACCTGATCGACGAAGCGTCCTGGGTCCGGAAGCCCTGAAAACGGCAATGAACGTTCTCGTCGCGAGCGACAAGTTCAAAGGGTCGATGAGCGCGATGGAAGCCTGCCGCGCCATTGCGGAAGGCCTGCGGGCCGGCGATTCTTCAAACGGTCACGACATTCGTTGCCTGCCCGTCGCGGACGGAGGCGACGGCCTCGCCCGGACTCTGACCGACGCGCAAGACGGCGAGTGGATCGAAGCCGAGGTCGCCGGTCCTCTCGGCGAGGCCGCCACGGCCGGCTACGGGTTGGTCGACGAAGGGAGGACCGCCGTGGTCGAAATGGCGGCGGCTTCCGGCATCGCCCTGCTCGAGGACCGCCCCAAAGATCCCTGGCGGGCTTCGACAAGAGGAACCGGCGAGCTGATCCTCCACGCCCGAGGGCGAGGAGCGTCCCGTCTCGTCCTGGGTATCGGAGGCAGCGCCACGAACGACGGCGGTGTCGGCATGGCCTCGGCCCTGGGATTTCGCTTTCTCGACGCGAGCGGCGACCCGGTCCTCGATCTCCCGGCCGAGCTGTTGTCCGTTCGCAAGATGCTGCCGCCGGAGCATTCCGACCTCCCCGCGACCACCGTCGCCTGCGACGTAGTCAATCCACTCCTGGGACCGGAGGGCTGCACCAGAATCTACGGCCCCCAGAAAGGCATCGCCCCCGAGGAGATGGAACGTCACGAACAGCGCCTGCAGCACTTGGTTGCGCTGGCGGGAGAGACCGGGAAGGAGTTCGCCGCCCGCCCCGGAGCCGGTGCCGCGGGCGGACTGGGTTTCGGCAGCCTCGTGTTTCTCGGTGCCGAACTCCTCCCGGGATTCGATCTCGTCGCGGATCGACTCGGGCTGGAAAGGCACGTCGCCTGGGCGGACCTCGTCGTCACCGGCGAAGGCAAGCTCGACCGGCAGTCGCTCTCGGGAAAGGCGCCCTGCGGGGTCGCCGGGTTGGCCCGCCGACTCGGCAAGGCCACCGCCGCCTTCTGCGGGGTCCTCGAAGATCCGGCACTGGAGTCCCATTTCGGCCCCATCCGGGAAATCCGGCAGCCGATCCTGACGCTCGCCGAGAATATGGCGCGCGGCCCCGAACTGCTTCGGCGCGAGGCGGAAGCGGCGGCACCGGCCATTTTCTCATCCGCGGCACGTGCTTTGCATTGAATTCGACGGCATTTTGGGCGACAACGGTTCCATGCCCGATCCAGACATCCTGCCCGGTCTCGAAGACCTCATGGCCTACCGAACCGAGTTCGATCTCCGGGAAGGCGACTGCGTGGAGGGCATGAAAACACTGCCCGACGCCTCGATCGATCTGGTCGTCACCTCCCCGCCCTACAACCTCGGCATCGCCTACGCGAAATACGACGACAGCCTCGGACGGGAGGACTACCTGGCCTGGTCCCTTTCCTGGGCCGCCGAGGTCAGGCGCGTTCTCAAAGAGGACGGGGCCTTCTTTCTGAACGTCGGGGCCAGCCCCGCCAATCCCTGGATGCCCCACGAACTCGCGCTCAAGCTGCGCGACCTTTTCGAACTCCAGAACACGATCCACTGGATCAAATCGATCACCGTCGACGACCGGAACGGCGAAACGCACTCGGTCGGCCATTTCAAGCCGATCAACTCGAAGCGTTTCCTCAACGACTGCCACGAATTCGTTTTTCACTTCACCAAGACGGGCAAGGTACCGCTCGACCGCCTCGCCGTCGGCGTTCCCTACGCCCACAAGAGCAACATCGGGCGATGGTCCCACACCGGAGGAAACGACCGTCGCTGCCGGGGCAACAACTGGTTCATTCCCTACGAGACCATCGTCTCCCGGAACCGGGACCGCCCCCACCCCGCGACGTTCCCGGTGGAACTGGCGCGCAAGTGCATCGCCCTCCACGGCAGCGCCCCGGAAGAGACGACGATGATGGATCCCTTCCTCGGCATCGGTCACGCGGCCGCCGCCGCGGGCGACTGCGGGGTCGCGAAATTCATCGGCTTCGACATCGACGAATCCTATCTCGCGGAAGCGAGAGACAGAGTTGCCAACAAGGGCGGCTAAGGTTTCGAAACCCGAGGCTCCAGTTCGTCTAGAATCGGATCGATCGCCTCGAATTCGCTGCCGTCATGCTGCTCGCAGAATTGCTCGGTCAAACGGCCCACTTCGGCGGCGGCGGCTTTCAGTTCCCGATTCGTTCCGGTGGTCAGGCTCAAGCCTCGCAAGGTGACGAGTGCTTCCGCGAACTGACGAATGGAGAGACGGTTCAAAACCGCCTCGATATCCCCCCGAAGGCGCTTCACCTCCAGCGCGTGCTGAACGGCGAAGGTGTAGCGCCCGTTTTCGAGCCGAATGAACTCACCGGCCGGGTCGACCGGGGCGTCCGACGCTCTCGCCATGGCCGCCAGCGTGTGCGCGAGATGGTGGAGTTTTCCGGCGAGATACAACATGCGCTTCCGAGGACGCGGAACCGGCTGGGCCTCGCCGACGTGCGCCTTTACGGACTTTCCGGGCTCGGCGACGAGGAAGTTGTGCTTCACTTCGCCGGAGTACCAGGACAGAAATTCGAACCCGTCGCTGAAGGCCGGATGCCCGACTTGGTTCACCAGTTGCTCGTCGTCCACGACGTGACACTCGTAGCAGGTTTTCACTGCGGCGAACACGGACTCGGGGTGAACCATTCCCTTCTCCATAGCCAGATCGACGCGTTCGCTTCGCGACGAGGACTTCCGGTTGTGCCCGTCGATCCAGTCAACGGCACCGCCGTGACAACTTTCGCAGCTGATCGCCGCAGTCGGTTGAGGCACGGAAAACAACGGCTCGTGGGTGTAGTGACAACGGACGCAGCTCGCGGTCATGGGAATATCGGCCGGCTTGAGGCTGAGAACCCGGGCCATTTTCTCCGCCGCCTCGCTTGAGGCCAGTGTGTCGAACGAACGGGCATGGGAGGTCTTTTCCCAAGCCTCCACCATTTCCTCGTGACAGTCGCGACAGGATTCCGCACCGACGTTTTTGGAAGGGTTCATCGGTGCCCGCTGCCCGTGAAGGGGAGCTGGACCGGAGAGAACCAAGAGAAGCAACACGCTGAATCGCATCGGATGAGTATTCGGGAAAGAGGCAATATTAACCAAACTTAACGTTGAATTTACTATAATTACAAGAATATTTATATTTTAAGGATACTTTAACCAAACCACTTCTGATGCTTCAACCCGCTTCGTTCCCGGTTCTCAGCCGCGTGGCCACCGCCCTCGCCCTTGTCTGCGCGGCAGGCTCGGCCGCATCCGTCTTCGGCGAAGACGAGGCGGGAGGTCCCGACGCTCGGTCGGTCGACGAAATTCACCGAACCTATCTGGAAACCCTGCGCGCCGAGAATCGCTATCCCTCGGCGGTGAGCTGCTCCCAATGCCATCCCGACCACTTCGAGGAATGGTCGGTGTCGCCCCACGCCTACGCCATGGTGAGCCCGGTCTTCAATTCGATGCACGCCTTCATCACCCAGCGGACCGGGGGAACGAACGGCGACTTCTGCATGCGCTGCCACACGCCGGTCGGAATGGAACGCCAAGAGGACATCTACGGCAGCGTGCTGGAACGCTCGCCCGCCGTGGTGGAAGGGGTCACCTGCGTGGCCTGCCACCGGGTCGACGGAGATTTCGGCACGGCCAGCGGGCGTCTCTCGCTCGAAACTGGCCCGCTATCCGACCCGGTCTTCGGCCCCTCGGGAAACGAGAATCTCGCCGCAGCGATCGGCGATTCCGATTTCGGTTTGATCACCGACGAAGAGGAACGGGGAAAGCTGGTTCATCGCCAGGCGGTCGAATCGCCGGCCATTTCGCGCTCGGCACAGTGCGGCTCGTGCCACGACGTGAACTCGCCCACGGGGCTCCGTCTGGAATCGGCCTTCACCGAATTCAAGCATTCCCCCGCCGCCAAGGAGGAAACCAGTTGCCAGGATTGCCACATGGGGGTGACGCCCGGCGCCGTCGTCCCGAACGAGGACCGGCACGCGGAAGACGGCCACGATCGCAACTACGCCTTCGGGCCGGCGGCGAAAGTCCGCAATTCTCCCCGCGACCGCGGGGAAGGCAAGTCGACTCCCCCGCGGAAACGCACCAATCACATGTTCATCGGTCCCGACTACAGCATCGTCCATCCCGGCATCTTTCCTCATTCGCTGGCGGCGACCGAACTCACCTACGGCGCCCGCTTTCGCAAGATCCTCTCGGAGGAAGGCGAAGACCTGTTGGACTATCTCAAGTCTCTGCCCGACAACGAAGACGGGGCCGCGAAGCGGGCGGCGGCGGAAAAGGAAGACCTCAAAGTCGCGGCTCGCGAAGCGTGGAAGCACGCTCTCCCCGACTGGCTCGCTTTCCGCTGGCAGGAGGGCTGGGGAACGGCAGCCTTCGAGGACGAGCTTTCCGAGGCAGAGCGCGAACGCCGACTCGCCGGGGCCGGCTTCCCGTGGAACGACCCGGAAAATCCGGCCTCCGCCGCCCTCAGGAGAAAATCCGCCCGCCTCATTTTGAGTCGACAGTTCAATCTGCTGAACCGGGCTCATGCCGAGCGGACTCGACTTTTGAGACGAGGCCTCCAACTGGGCGTTCTCGAGATCACGAAGGACGATCCACGCGGTCTCGATTTCAAAATCGAGGTCCACAACCCGATGAACGGTCACGCCGTGCCTACGGGCTTCGACGCCGAGCGGGCCATGTTTCTCCAGATCGCGGTCCGCGACGCCCGCGGCCGCACGATCTTCAGGTCCGGCGACCGCGATCCCAACGGCGATCTCCGGGATCTCCACTCGTCCTACGTCCACGCCGGCACACCGAAAACGGACCATTGGCTGGAAGCAAGCGCGTGGAAGGAACCCGCCGGACTGCAGCGGCGAAAGGACGACCTGTTCTGGCGACTCGACCCCCACCTTTTCTCGCTCCAGTCGAAGTTCGTGGCGCGGAACCTCGCCGGCGGTGAGCGGGAAAGAATCATCCCGGTCAACACTTCGCAGGATCCCGCTCCTTTCGTGAGACCTCCGACGACTTCCCAGATCCACACCGGTCGGGGCGGCGGCTTCCGAAAGCAGTTCCGCACCATTCCGCCGCTAGGCCATCGCACGGCAACCTACCGGATCGACGCCGACCAACTGACCGGCGAGCGGCCCTACCGGATCGACATCGAACTGATCTCCCAGATGGTACCGGTAAATCTGGTGAAAAAGATCTCCTCCGTCGGGTTCGACATGAATCTGTCGGCCCGCGAAGTCGCGAACCGGGTCGCGTTCGGCCACGAAGTCGACGGCTCCGGAAATCGCCGGGGAGGCGCGGTGACGATTTGGGACCGCCGCCTCGCGCTCGCCGAATCTTCGCCCGGGGCTAGCGCCGATTTCACCCCGACCGAGAGCGAGATCCGCCACGTCCCCCTCTCGGAATATCCATTCCCCCATACTTCGGAAGACGAATTGCGGGCCAGAGACGCCGCCCTGGGCGGTTTCGGCGAGACCGAAGATTTCATGATCCAGGGCCTTGGCCCCCTGCTGCCCGAGATGTGGCCCGGAGGCGTTCCCCACGGCCTTTCGCTCTTTCCCGAAAACGCCCGAGCCGTCGGTGACCCCGAAGGCGAAGGAGATCGCTGATCCAAAGCATGACGCGCTCTCGAACCATGGCCCCGGCCTGCGCCGCCGGACGGTCGGCCACCCTCCTCGGGAGCGTGGCGGCGGCCCTTGCGTTCTATGGGTCCGTTCCGGGCACCCTTCGAGCGGACGACGGCGAACATCCCCTCAGCCGCGTTCGGGCGGTCGGCCCTCGACCCGTTTCCGGAGACACCGGCCCGGAGGGAGAAGGGACCGACCACGCCCTTCGACTCAGCGACGAGGCGATCCCGTTCGAGGATTTCGGCAAGGACCTTCCCCGGCGTCCGAGGACGATCACCGAAGTCGTCGACGACAGCCTGTTTCCGGAAAACGTCGAGCGCCGGAAACTCCTCCAGGCCCGGCCGCTCAACGACAGGCACACGGAGGTGCCCGAACGCGAAAGCTTGTTCGGCCGCGATCGTTTCCTCGCTGCCGGCCCGGTGGACTCCGGCATCCAACTCGACACCGGCGCCAGGTGGCGCCCGTCCTTTCTCAGCTTCGGCACCTTCCGATCGGCCGGGCAGAGCTACGAAGCCGCCGGCGGAAAGCGCGCCACCGAATGGGCCAACCGGCTCGATCTTTTCGGCAATCTTTACCTGACCAGCACGGAACGTCTACTCGTCGGATTTCGCCCTCTGGACGACGAGGGCGTCTTCACCGGCGTCGCCGGAGGCCCCGGTACCCGACGGGAAGGCTTCACGAACGGCCTGAACTTCGAACCGACCACCTTCTTCTTCGAAGGTTTCTTCGACGAGCTGTTTCCCAACCTCGACCCCGGCGACCACCGCGGTCTCGACTTCGGCTTCTCCGTCGGCCGACAGCCGATCTTCCTTCAGGACGGCATTCTCGCCGACGACTCGATCGACTCCATCGGCATCACCAAGCACAACCTCTTCCGAATGAACGCTTCGGCTTCCCGAATTTCCGCCTTCGCGGGATTCAACGAACTGCACCGCAACGACAACCGCCGCGATTCCAGCGCGCGGTTCTTCGCCCTGTCCGGCACCTTCGACTACCCCGGCATGACCCTGGAACTGGACGCGGCCTACGTGAACGGCTCGGCCGCCCGCGGCGGGGACGGCGCCTATTTCGGCATCGGCCACCTCGCCCAGTTGGGCTACTGGCACTCCACCTCCCGACTGAACGCCTCCTTCGCCATGAACAGCCGCAACACCGACGCAGTGGCGGACGGCTGGCTCCTGACGCATCAACTGTCGCGCACGCTGCCCTTCAACGAGGACGTTCTGACGTTCAGTACCTTCTACGAAATCGACAACTACACGTCCGCCGCCCGGGGCCCCGCCACCGGAGGCCCGCTCGGCGGATTCAGCCTGCTGCACCGCGCCGTCGGCATCGGGACCTACGGGCCGCCGATCGAAACCGGAGCGGGCGATCTCTTCGGCCTCGGCGTTTCCTACCAGCACTTTTTCGACGAAGAGGAAAGCCGCCAGGTTCTGATCGCTCTCGGCGGCAGCGGTAGGACCGGCTCCGGGGACGAATTCACCAGCGCGCTGGCACTGCATTACCAGCAGGCGCTGACGCACAACCTGATCTGGAGCGTCGGCGGTTTCGCCTCGGTCACCGACGAAGGCGACAAGGGCTTCGGCGCGCGAACCGAACTCCTGCGAAAATTCTGAGTCGACTCGCGTTTCGGAGAGAACGCGAGGCGCGGCCTCAGTCGAGCAAGGTGTCGATCTTTCGGGCCAGGTCGAAATCGGATTCCGTGAGGCCGCCGGCGTCGTGCGTGGTCAGCGTGACCGTGACCGTGCACCAGCGAATATCCATGTCGGGATGATGCCCGGCTTCTTCGGCGATCTCGGCCACGGCATCCACGAAGTCGATCCCGTCCATGAATTCGTCGAACTCGACGACGCGGACGATCGATTTTTTCTCGTGATCCCATTCCGGAATCTTCTTCATCAGGGATTCGATTTCCTCGTCGTCGACTAAATCGGACATGACTGGTTGGATGGTGGGGTTCTGGAGGATCGGAAGGAGGTTTTCGACGCAAATTTGCCTCGGTCGTAATCGCTAGAGGACAAAATGGATTGCGCAAGCGGCAATATCCGTTTTTTCGCAGGCCTCCGGATCGCAATATTAGGATTGCACCGCAGTCTAATTTCGCTATAGCACCTATTGGATAAACCCCGTCGAAGCGAGCTCGTTCCCTTCGGCAGCCCCTTAAAACATCATGGCCCACGGAAAAATCTTCAACGACATCGTCGAAACGGTCGGCAACACCCCGCTCGTCAGGCTCAACCGCGTCACCGAAGGCGTCGGCGCGACCATTGCTCTCAAGTGCGAATTTTTCAATCCGCTGGGGTCCGTGAAGGACCGGATCGGCATGGCCATGATCGAGGCGGCCGAAGCGGCGGGCAAGATCAACGAGGACACCGTCATCGTCGAACCCACCAGCGGCAACACCGGCATCGCCCTCGCCTTCGTGTGCGCCGCCAAGGGCTACAAGCTCGTCCTGACCATGCCGGAAACGATGAGTCTCGAACGCCGCACGCTCCTCGCCCTGCTTGGCGCGGAACTCGTCCTGACCGAAGGCCCCAAGGGCATGAAGGGCGCCATTGCCAAGGCCGAGGAAATCGCGGCGAATACGCCCCACTCCTTCATCCCCCAGCAATTCTCGAATCCCGCCAACCCGGAGGTCCACCGAAGGACCACGGCCGAGGAGATCTGGGAAGACACCGACGGCAAGGTGGACATCGTCGTGTCGGCGGTCGGCACGGGAGGCACCGCGACCGGTTGCATCGAAGGGCTGAAAAAGAAGAATCCGAACATCAAGGTCATCGTGGCCGAACCGGAAGATTCTCCCGTCATTTCCCAGACCCTCGCTGGAGAAGATCTCACCCCCGGACCGCACAAGATCCAGGGAACCGGCGCCGGCTTCGTCCCCGAGAACCTCCACCTCGATGACGAGTCGGGCCATCGCCAGATCGACGAGTGCATCAAGGTGGGCAACGAGGAATCCTTCGCCATGGCCCGCCGCCTCGCCAAAGAGGAAGGCATCCTCGCGGGAATCAGTTCCGGCACGAACGTCTGCGCCGCGATCGAAGTGGCCCGTCGTCCCGAAAACCGGGGCAAGCTCATCGTCACCATCGGCTGCTCCACCGGAGAGCGATATCTTTCCACGCCGCTCGCCGACGAGGCCCGGGCCGCGGTTGGTGGCTGACAAACGACGTTTATCGAGTACCTTCCGGGCCGCCGATTCATCACGACGGCCCACCGCTCACTTTTCCGATTCCCCACCCGAAACACCATGGCAGACACCCCCGAAAAGCCCGACCCGGCCCCGGACGAAATGGAATCTCTCTCGGCCAGCGAGGCCGGCGGAGTCGTCGAGACGCTCGACCGCAACCGCAACAAGATCCTCTTCGTCGTCGCCGCCGTCGCGGTCCTCGTCTGCGCCGTCCTCGTGATCGGTCAGGTCAGAAAGCAGAAACATCTCGACGCCGCGAAAGCTTACTCCGCCGCCCTCGGGAAAGGAGAAGTCGCCGCCCTGGACGCCGTCGCCGTGGAGTTTCCGGGATCGATTCCCGCCGGCAACGCCCTGCTTTCCAAGGCCGACATTCAGATCGACCAGGGCAAGGCCCAGGATGCGCAGAGCACGCTCGAGCGTTTCGTCGAGGACTTTTCCGACCATCCCCGCTATCCCCAGGGCCTGTTCGCGCTCGGCAATCTCCACCACGTCGCCGGAAACTCGGAGGAAGCGAAGTCCTACTATCAGCAGACCATCGACGCTCAACCCGACGGCGAGT
This sequence comes from Verrucomicrobiales bacterium, assembly GCA_040905585.1. Classification (GTDB taxonomy): domain Bacteria; phylum Verrucomicrobiota; class Verrucomicrobiia; order Verrucomicrobiales; family DEV007; genus Arctic95D-9. The sequence goes on along the minus strand of JBBDRG010000018.1, from coordinate 231 downwards.
TGACACCCCTCGCCCGCATTCGTCTCGGCGACATCGCGCTCGAAGCCGGCGAAACCGAGGTGGCCGACCAACGCTATCAGGAAGCCTACACCCTGCACCCCGGAACGCCGTTCTTCGATTACGCCGAAGAGAAAGTCGCCCTGCTGGGAGTCGGCAACCCAACCGTCACAAAACGCCCTGAGCCTGAGCCTGAGCCTGAGCCTGAGCCTGAGCCTGAGCCTGAGCCTGAGC
>JBBDRG010000017.1:0-11241 GCA_040905585.1 Verrucomicrobiales bacterium | reverse complement strand
GGGGATTGGGGATTGGGGATTGGGGATTGGGGATTGGGGATCAGGGATCAGGGATCAGGGATCAGGGATCAGGAGGTAGGGGGGAGCTTTGCTTTGAGTGTTGAAATCAGGGAACCGAGCATTTTCTCGCATTCGGTGGCGAGAGATTCGATGGGAGTTCTGGCGTCGGCGGATACGTAGGCAAGGTTTTCGGCGATTTGGAGCTGGGTCTGTACTTCGTAGAGAGATCCGGACGCGATGTGAAGAAAACGAAGGTACTCGTTGGTAGAACCGCGGCCGTAGCCTTCGGCAATATTCGAGGGAACCGACACCACCGCTCGCCGCATTTGATTGCTGAGACCGAATTTTTCGGCATCAGGAAATTCACGGCTGATCTTGTAAATGTCCGTCACCAAATCCATGGACTTCTGCCAAACAATCAAATCTCGGAAACTCTTCACTTCTCCCATCTGCCTGGATCCTTCTCCCTCTCCTACCTATTAAACAAAAACGAGGGGCTGTTGACAAGCGCCCAGACGAGGTCCTGGGCGGCGGTCAATCTTCGGTCGGCGGCCTGGCGGATGGAGTGTTCGGTGTCCGCGCGTAGCTGAACCAGGGGCGCCGGGGGCTCCACGGGCGCCTGGGCCAGTTTCAAGGCGTTTTCGAGCCGGGTCATTTTGGAATCGGCGGGAAGGGGACGCTCCTCCTTGGCGTGAGCGAAGCGTTTCGCGAGAAGGGCTTCGTCGTTCTCGGCGACGTGGGTTTCGATCGCCTTTTTCTGCGCGGGAGTGCGCGACGCGGGAGGAACGGCCACCGCTTCGGCGACGGCCGCGGGAAGGCCGAAATTCAGGGGGTCGGCGTCGGTGGTGTACCAGACGCGGAAGCGGCCGAGACGGTATTCGCCGTTGGAATAGCGGCACTGCACGCCGACCACGAGTTCAGCGCCCTTGTCGTCGGCCTCGACCGGCTGCTTGAATTTCAGGGCGGCCCGGTGGGGCGCCTGCTCGTTGGCGCCCCCGATGGCCCAGGCCTTGTCGTTGCCGGCGACGTTTCCATTGATCGTCTTCTTGACGTCGAAGCTTTCCTGGTTGTGATCGGCCCTGGCGTCCGCGAAGGGGAGAGGGATGGCCTTCTTCGGATCGGCCTTGGTGTGCCACCGCGCCTCGATTTCGCTGACGACGAAGTTCCCGTTCGGGTTCACGCCGGCACCGAATCCCGGCATGGTTTCGTCGGGGATGGTTTCGATCATGATCCCGGTGATGTTTCCTTCGGGCAGGTTTCCGGTGACGAGGTAGTCGAGATTGCCCTGTTTGCCGGGCTCGGTGTAGCGGACGGAGCCGTCGTCGAGAATCTCGACTTCGACCTTGTCCGAGGCGGTCGCCTGTTGGACGGGGAGAACTTTCCATCGCGTCCAGAGCTGCTCGGTCGGGATCCCCTTGGAAAACTTCGCCACCGCGTCGGGGAGCTTTTTCGTCTGTTCGTCGAGGGCCTTTTTGGCTTCCGCAATCCTCGTCTTCTGCTCGGCTTCGGCTTTCTTCCTGGCGACTGCGTGTTCGGGTTTGTAGGCGGCGATCTCCGACTCGGCCCGGTCGATGGCCCGCAACCGGGCGATTTCGCGTTTCGAGTTCTCGGAAACCCAGGCGGCTTCGGCCTTGCCCATTTCGCCCAGGAGGACTTGGTGGTCGGCGTCGATCTCGTCGAGGATTCCGAGGGCCGCCTCGGTCTCCTCTTCTCCCGGGGCTCGGGCGAGGACTCGGTAGTAGATTTCCTCGATCAGCTTGCGGTCGTCGGGCTGCGAGGCCACGAGGCCGGGGAGGTCGTTGTTCTCCGAGCCGATCGCGTCGGCGATGGCGGGACCGGAGAGGAAGGCCATCACGGCGCTCATCTGCAATTCGTCGGAGCGTTCGCATTCGCAGGAACTCTCGCGGGCGGGGCGTCCCAGATTGGCGAGGAATCCACTCTTCAGGTCGAGCTTGGCGTCGCTCAACTGGCTCGCCCTGACGCCCTTGCCGGCGCCCGGGATGTCGGGAACGGCGCCGGTCACCGCGTAGACGGCGTCGTACAGGGTTTCGGCGGGGAGGCGGCGGGCCTTGGCGCGGGAGAAATTGATCTCGTCGATCGCGTTCCATTCGTTCGTCTCGATGGAAAGTTGGTAGGTCCGCGACTTGCAGATCTCGGCGACGAGAGCCCGGACGTCGAAGCCGGATTCGACGAACCGCCCCGACAGGTAGTCCAGCAGCTGCGGATTGGTCGGGGGATTGCCGGCGCGGATGTCGTCGAGCGGTTCGATGATGCCGGTTCCGAGGAGGTAGCCCCAGAGCCGGTTGGCGTAGCTCGACGCGAAATACCGGTTGTCGGGGCTGGTGATCCAAGCGGCGAGTTCTTCGCGGCGCGACGGTTTTTCCGGGTCGCCGAAGCTGACTTCGGCCAATTCGCTTTCGTAGGGAAACGCGGGAGGCTGGACCTCGCCGGTGCGGTCGTGCTCGAGTTCGCCTTCCTTCTTGTCGCCCACGATCTCGTAGAGAGGCTTCGCCCCTTCCACGGCCGAGCCGCCGATGTTCTGTTTGGGTGCGTTCTTGCTGTCGCGCTTCAGGTCGACCTGCGCGAAATAGGCGGCGGTTTCGTAGTACTGGTCCTGCGTCCAGCGCTCGAACGGGTGGTCGTGGCACTTGTTGCAATTGAAGCGCGTGGCGAGAAAGAGATGCGTCGTGTTCTCCATGATCTCGTCGGGATCGCGGAGAATCTTGTAGTAGCTCGCGGCGGGGTTCTCCTTGTTGGAACCGGAGGCGGTGAGGATTTTGTAGGCGAACTCGTCGTAGGGCGTGTTGGCTTCGACCTCGTTGCGAATCCAGTCGCGAAAGAGCTTCGAGCCTTCGGAACCGAGGAATTTCGAGTTCACCTGGAGCATGTCGCTCCACTTGTTGGTCCAGTGGTCGACGTTTTCCGGCGAGCCGATCAGTTCGTCGACCAGCGCGTCGCGCTTCTTTCGGACGGGCCGCTTGTCCGCGAGGAAGGACTTGACCCTGTCGGAGGAGGGAGGCAAGCCCGTGAGGTCGAGATGGACGCGGCGGACGAACTCCTCGTCGGTGCAGAGACCGCTGGGCTTGATCTTCATTCGCTCCCACTTGTCGGCGGCGAGTTCGTCGATCTTCGACCAAGTCTCCGGCGTCTCCCAAGTGAAGCCGTCGCGGTCGCCCATCACGGTCAGGGTCGTGGCCGCGTAGGCCCCCTCGTAACGAGCCAGGATGGGTGCTTCGCCGCGGCGGACGGTGTCGAGGAGACCATGGTCGTCGTGCTCGGCGACCTCGGTGTTGCCTGACTCGATGAATGATTCCAGAGTGACGTCGCGCGTTTTGCCGTCGGCGTAGCGCGCGACCACGCGGAACTGCTGCCGGCCGCCGATGTTCTGGACGACGGGGTTTTTCGGAAAGAGTTCGATGGAAGCCACCTTCGGTGTCGTCAGGTCGAGCGGGGAGCCCTCGGCGATCCAGCGCCGAACGAGATTGTAGTAGCGCGAGCCGTGCTCGGTGACCACCTTGCCTTCGTGGGGCACGGCGCCGGTCGCCTTGAGCAGCATGAGCGAATCGTCGGGCGACGCGGAATTGACGCGGCGGGAGGTGTGGTCGTCACCGAAGGCGCGCACGTCGAAGAGGGGATCGTAGCCCCGAAGGCTGAGCTTGAATCCATTCTGGCCGTCCTTTGCCCCGTGGCAGGTTCCCGTGTTGCAGCCGAGTCGGGTAATGACGGGATTGACGTCGCGCAGGAAGTCGGGATGGGCATCGGCGGAGATCTTGCCGATCTCGACGGGAACGGCGGCTTGCCGGTCGTCGAAGGATACCGTCAGGATCGCCTCGCCCGTTTCCGCGGGACGGACCACGCCGCTGTCGGAGACGGTCGCGACGGGCTTGTCCAACGTCCACTTCGCGAGACCGGTGAGGTCCGCCTGGTCGCCGTTGTCGAGCGTTCCGGTCACGACGAGCTGGTTGTAGGCGTTCGGCGAATCGAGCGCGATCCTGGACGGGGTGACGGTCAACTCGGCGACTTTGCGGCCCGGGGGCAGTTTGCCGGTCCCGGCGTGGGACCGGGCGGCCTTGCGATCGATTTTTTCCGGGTCGGCCTCCGACTGGACCAGGGCGGAGTCCAGATCGACCGGGTGGAAGGCGAGCTTTTCCGACAGGTCGTCGGCGTCGAGAAGACGAATCGTGCCGTCGGCGGCCCCCGCGGCGACGGTCTTGCCGTCAGGGGAAAACGCGACGGAGAACATGGCCGAGTCGATGTCGATGCTCTTGATCAACTCCGCGCCGCGAGTATGGAACTCCTCGATCTTGGGATCCGTGTTGTCGCCGTCGGGATTGCGGCGCGCCGTTTCGAAAAGCTTCTTCAACTCGGGCGTGATGGTGGCGTCGTATTCGGATCGGTAGATGTTGACCTGTCCTTTGCCGTCGAGGCTGGAGACGGCGGCGAATCTCTTGCCGTCGGGTCGGAAAGCGACGTCCCAGATGCGACCTTTCATCGGGGGATACTTGCGGATGAGGTTGGCGTTGTCCCCGATCTTCCGGGCCGTCTCGCGCTGGGTGCGGTAAATCTGCGGAACGCCGTCGGAACCTCCCACGAGAACGTGATCCTCCTTCGGATGGGTGTCGACGGCATTGATGCCGCCCTTGAGCGCCCCGGGGGTGATGGAAGTGATGTTGTCGACGAAGCGCTCCGTTGCGACTTCGGTGAGCTTCGCGCTCATGTCGCGCCCCACGGAGACGAGGTGCTCGCCCTTTTTCGACCAAGCGGTGTCGAGCACCCAGTCGTTGTGGCCGCCCATGAAGAGTACCTGCTCGCCGTTGTCCGCCCTGATGGCTCGAGTCGTGTTGTCCGGAAGACCGAAGGCGAGAAGCGATCCGTCGGGGGACCAGCTGGCGCCGTAGGCGGTGTCGAACCCGACGATCTTGGAAAGGTCCAGTTCGTCTTTTTCGAGATCCCAGACTTGGATCTCGCCCATGCGGCCGGGAAGACCGCCGGCCACCGCGAGTGCTTTCCCGTCCGGGGAAAAGCGGGCCGTCTCGATCCGCTCGGAGAGGCCGACCAATCGCAATTCGAGTCCGGACCCGTCGGCGCGGTGGACGAGCACTTCGTGAAAGCCGGCCACCGCGAGCAGTTTGCCGTCGGGCGAGAAATCCAACGACGCGATGGCGGGGTGGACCGCGTAGCGCGGCGGATTCTCCCGGGTGTAGCGCTGCCTCGCGTTGTCGGGGGTGTCGTCGTCGGCGCCCTGCTCGACCCACTTCTTCACGAGGGCGACTTCGTAGTCGGTGAGCGGTTCGTCCTTGGGCGGCATCTCCGGTCGCTCTTCGCCGTGGGCGGCGACGACCAGTTCGAGGAGAAAGCTTTCGTCGGGCTTGCCGGGAACGATCGCCGCGTCCGTATCGCCTCCGGCGATCAGCTTCGCCACCTCGGTCATGACGAAGCCGGACTTCGCCTTGGCCGGCTGGTGGCAGCCTTGGCACTTGGCTTGGAAAACCGGGCGAACGTGTTCGTAGTAGCTGACCGCCTCGGGGAGAGCGTCGGGTTGCTCGTTCGCCTGGAGGGGCGCGGCGAGAAGAAAGGAGAGGAGAAAAGCGGAGAAAGGGCGCATGGCTCAACGAATTATGAAATAAGGCAGGATCCGCAGCGGGACGGTACGGCGGCACCATGGCAGTCTATTTTTTCGGGCGAAAGCCGACAAGCACGCGTTCACGGGGCTCAAGCGGCCGAAATCGCCGTAAGATCCGAGATTTCGGGTCATAAGCCGCTATCGTTCCTCCGGCGTGATCCTCACCACGAGGGGACGGTGGTCGCTCGCCTTGTCCCAGTCCGGCCAGTGATGGATGCGGGACCGTCCGCGTTCGATCTCGGGCGAAAGTCCCCGGCTGTAGAGCGCGAAATCGAATCGCGAGTAGGCGTCGGCGAACGCCCAGTGGTGCGTCCAGCGGAAGCCGTATCGATCCTCGAGGGTGAGCGAGGCGAGATAGTCGGGTTGCCCGAAGCTGCCCTGGAGGGTCCTCACCGGCGGTTCCATCCGGAGGGCGTTCAAGTCGCCGACGACCAGGAGATTGGCTTCCGGTTCTTCCTCGAGAACACGGTCGACGTGCTGGCGGGCCAGCCTGGCTTCGTTCAGCCGCATCAGGGCCTGGTCGGCTTCGGACGCTTCGCGCTTGGACTTGAGGTGGAGGCCGATGCAGCGCAAACGGTAGGCGGGATTCACGGCGATCGTGACGTCCAGCACGCCCCGCTGGAAAGGGAGCACGGTGTCGGCGACGGAATACGAATAGTCGTCGCGGGAATTCCTCGCCGCCAGAGGGTAGCGGGAGAGGACCGCGAGGTTGCGGTTGTATCCGCTGGCCGCCGTCACGAGCTCGGTATGGGGCAGGTCGACGCCGGCTTCGCCGAGCCGCTTCTGCAGGTCGGCCAGAAGGCTGCGGTCGCCGATTTCGCAGACGGCGAGAACGTCGGGCGCCGTCGAGACGATCCCCTCGACCAGAGGGCGGACTTCCGCCTCGGGCTTCGGGGCGTCTTCGACGACTTCCCCGTCGACGCGCCGCTCCATCGCGAGGTAGTTCTTGAGATTGTAGAAGACGACCGTGACCGGTTCCGGGGCCTCCTCGGAATGCAGCGTCGCAGCAACGAAAACGGAAAAGAAAACGGCCGCTCCATTGACGAGAGCGGCCGTCTGAAATTTCATCCCACTGGATGGGCTCGGCTGGGAAATCCGGCCCCTCAGTCTTTCGAGGCGGAAGAAGCGGATTTCTCGGACTTCCCGATGTCCGCGGATTTCTCGGTCTTGCCGGTGTCCGTGGAGCTCTTGACATCTCGGTCCCACTCGCGTTCGCCTTCGAACTCGCCTTCCTTGATTTCTCGTTCGAAATCTTTCTTGGCCTTCTTGAACTCGCCCATGCCCTTGCCGACACCGCGAGCCAGCTCGGGAATCTTCTTGGCGCCGAACAGTAGGAGCACGATCAGGAAGATCACGATCATCTCCTGCATTCCCGGGGCTCCGAAAGCTAAAATTGTCGTATTCACGATTCAAAAATATGCCTGAGTGGACGGCTATGCAAGGGCTAATTCCAACCTTGATCACGTCGCTCGAATACGTCCCGTCGTCCGTTTTCCGCACGGGGCGTCCGCAGCCTCCGGAACCGGATCCGGGAGGGATCGACGGTTGTCGGTGCCCTCCGGGCCGAGGGAAGCGTAATCACACTGCGGATTGACTTTTCCATACATCCTTTTTCAGTAGGCCTCTTTTCCCACCCATGATTCCGAATGCCGATGCGCTTACGTCGTTCAGCGGACACGTGATCTCCCCCTTCGAATTTCTCCGGCCGGAGTTGGAGCGGGTGGAGTCCCGCATCCGGGCCGAGGCGGCCGCCTTCGATCCCGCCGTGGAGCCCTACGTCGGCTATATTCTGGACACCTCGGGAAAGCGAATCCGGCCGGCCCTGACCTTCCTTTCGGGCGGAGCCACCGGCGAAGTGGGGGAGGACCACCACAAGCTCGCGGTGATTCTCGAACTGATCCACGTCGCCACCCTCGTCCACGACGACATTATCGACGGCGCCGAGATTCGTCGTCAGGCGCCGACGGCGAACGCCAAGTGGGGCAACGCGCTCAGCGTTCTCCTGGGCGACTGCCTGTTTACCCACGCCCTCATGCTGTCGACCGAGTTCGAGGATTCCGCAGTGGGACGCAAGGTGGCCATGGCCGCCAACGAAGTGTGCAGCGGGGAGATCATCCAGACGCAGCGCCGCTTCGACATGCAGCTGTCCCGGGCGGATTATTTCGAGATCATCGAAAAGAAAACGGCCGCGCTTTTCGCTGCCGCGATGGAACTCGGCGCCCGACTCAACGGGCAGTCCGAGGAAACCTGCGAAGAACTCCGGAACTTCGGCCTTCGCGTCGGTGCCGCCTACCAGATCTACGACGATTGCATCGACCTGATCGGCGAAGAGAAGGAGTACGGGAAAACCCTCCGGACCGACCTCAACCGCGGAAAGCTGACTCTGCCGATTCTCAATCTTCTGGCCAGCGCCAACGACAAGCAGCGCGGGAAGCTGCATCGGCTGCTGATCCAGAAGGAGCCGATCGACATGGCGGCGCTGGCGAACATCGCGGACTACGTCGGCTCGATCGAAGCGGCGGTGGACACCGGCCTGGAATCGATCGAGGCGGGTCGCGCCTGCCTCGCGGTACTCGGCGAGAGCGACCACAAGGAGGCGTTGGCGGGAATCACCCACTTTCTCGCGACCCTTCTCGAGGGATGCCGACAGTGATTCGGATGGAATTTCCCGCCGAATCGCTTGCACCTCACTTTCTTCAGAATAAATGGCCGGGTCCGTTGACAAATGGCACGGCAATTGCTTCCCTGAGCCGTGGCAAGCAACCCGGATTTCGCGCTGTGGAGCGTGGAATTCGAGTTGTTCAATGGCTTCAACCCCCACTATTAAAAAAGACAATCATTCGACATGGCAAAACTAAAATTGGAATACATCTGGTTGGACGGGTACGAACCCGTTCCGAATTTGCGAGGCAAGACCAAGGTGGTCGACGGCGACCCCGAAAAATTCTCCCTCGACGATTGCGAAATGTGGGGATTCGACGGCAGTTCGACCCAGCAGGCCGAAGGCAGCGACTCCGACTGCATGCTGAAGCCGATCGCGCTCTACCCCGACTCCTCCCGCAGGAATGGATTTCTCGTCTTGTGCGAAGTGATGCTTCCCGGCGGCGAGCCCCATCCCTCGAATTTCCGCGCCTCGATTCCGGACGACCCCGGGCTCTGGATCGGTCTGGAGCAGGAATACTTCCTCTTCCAGGACGGCCAACCCCTCGGATGGCCTCACGGTGGTTATCCGGACCCGCAGGGCAAGTACTACACGTCCGTCGGCTTCCAGAACGTCGGCGACGTGGCCCGCACCATCGTGGAGGAACATCTCGACATCTGTCTCGACGCCGGGATCAACCACGAAGGCATCAACGCCGAAGTCGCTAAGGGTCAGTGGGAGTTCCAAGTCTTCGGCAAAGGCTCCCGCAACGCTTGCGATCAGATCTGGACGGCCCGCTACCTTCTCGAGCGCACCTGCGAGAAGTACGGCGTCGTCGTCGAATACCACTGCAAGCCCTTCCAGGGCGACTGGAACGGATCCGGCATGCACTGCAACTTCTCGACCGAGTACATGCGGGAAACCGGCGGAAAGGAATACTTCGAGAAGCTGATGAGCGCCTTCGAGAAGAACCGGGACGAGCACATCGCCGCCTACGGTCCCGACAACCAGATGCGCCTCACCGGCCTGCACGAGACGCAGTCGATCGATCAGTTCAGCTACGGCATCGCCGACCGCGGCGCCTCGATCCGGGTGCCCCATGCGTTCGTGAACAACGGCTACCGGGGGTATCTCGAAGATCGCCGTCCGAATTCCCAGGGAGATCCCTACCGGATCGTTTCCCGGGTCGCCCAGACGATTGCGGAAGCCCCGACGTCCTGACCGTCGCCACGATAACAACGTTCTTGCGAAAGCGCCGTGGTCCCCGGATCACGGCGTTTTTCGCGTGTGCGCCCGTTCGCTGTCTTCGGCGTGCCGGACGACGCGCTTGTCCAGGGCGAGGTGTCGCCGCCGCGCTCTCGCGACGAGTTTTCTGGCTTCGCGGGGCTCTTCGAAAATCTCGCAGTAAAGCCAGATCGCCTTCTCGTAGGCCTCGATTTCGTCCGGGTAGTATTTGAGGATCTTGCGGTATTCGGTCAAGGCTTCGTCGTAGCGGCCTTCGTTGATGTAGAAACTCGGTAGCTTCAGATTCAGCACGGGCTTCGGCAATTCGCCGCCGGGGAAGAAAACGGCGTCGACCATCAGGATGAGCGGACGCGTCGCCAGATGGAAGATCGTTTTCCAGAAAGCGGCCACGCCGAAGAGGAAGAGCGGAACGGCGCTGAATATCAGTCCGTAGTCGGTTTCCCTCAGCCCCTCTTGCACGCACCAGAAAGAAAGACCGAAGAATCCCGTGCCGAGAAGCCAGCGAAGCAGCGTGTTCCGGTAGTCGCGAAGCATAAGGGAAAGATAAGCTCCGCAAGGCGGAAGGGGAACAAAAATCAGCCTCGTTTCGGAAAGGGTGAAACCCGGCCGCGCGGCGGCGTATCCGTCGCTTTACAACCGGGCTCGACGCGTATTTGGTGCGGTGTGAAAACGTCACTTTCAACTGTTCCGGCGGCGATCTGCGCCGCTCTCGCCGCGGCCTCCGCCGCCATAGGTGCTCCGAAGCTGCCCGTCCCGACCTGGACCAACCCCAAGCTCGCGGCCTCCGCCCATATCGATTTCACGTTGCAGGGAGAATACCGCGGCGAACGAGAGGGCGGGGCGGTCGGCGTCCAGGCGGCCGATATCGGGGATGGAAACTTCCACGTGCTGACCTATCGCGGCGGCCTGCCCGGCGACGGGTGGGACGGTTCGGCCATCGAGGCCGAGAAAGTCGGTCGCGGAGAACTGAAGACCCTGGTCGCCGAACTGAAGCGCGTCGAGCGGGAGAGCGAGACGCTCGGGAAAAAGGCGCCCGAGGGAGCGATAGTGGTTTTCGACGGTGAGAAGACCGAACACATCAAGGGCGGCGTCAAAAAGGGGCTGCTCATGGCCGGCGCCAAGACCACGACCGCCGCGGGAGACTTCCATCTGCACGTCGAGTTTCGTCTCCCCTTCAAGCCGGATCGACCTCTAAGCAGTCAGGATCGCGGCAACAGCGGCCTCTACATTTTCGACAACTACGAAGTGCAGGTGCTCGACACCTTCGGACTCGACTTCGACGCCGACAACAACGCCGTCGAGACGGAGTCGCTCAACACCCAGTGGTGCGCCAGTCTCTACAAGTTCAAGGCGCCCGACGTGCCGATGGCCTTTCCGCCCCTCCGGTGGCAGACCTACGACATCGACTTCACCGCGCCGCGCTTCGAGGGCGAAGAGAAAGTGGAAAACGCCCGTATCACGGTGAGACACAACGGCGTGGTGGTTCACGACGACCTCGAACTGCCCGGCGGCACCGGAGCAGGTGCCAAGCGGCCCGAGAAGGAGAAGGGGACCCTTCTTTTCCAGGACCACGGGAATCCCGTAGCGTTTCGGAACGTGTGGTTGGTGGAAGAGGATGAGGAATAAGGGGCCAGGGCACAGAGGGATAAGGGATAAGGCACGGCACAGAGGCACAGAGGCACAGAGGCACAGAGGCACAGAGGCACAGAGGCACAGAGGCACAGAGGCACAG
>JBBDRG010000016.1:44806-183819 GCA_040905585.1 Verrucomicrobiales bacterium | reverse complement strand
TCCCTCATCCCTCATCCCTCATCCCTCATCCCTCATCCCTCATCCCTCATCCCTCTCCCCCAACCTTCTTCGTTCCCGGCCGCACCGCCGGAATCTCCGCGAGCCAGTCGGGAACTTCGTCGGGCGCGTAGACCGGGAACTGGATCTCCATGCACGAAACGACCGGATAGTCGCCCACCCTGGTTTTCCCCGATCGGTTCACCACGACGAACACGCCGGCCACTTCGCCTCTCTGGGCCTGGATGAAATCGGTCAGCTCCAGCAGCGTCCCGCCGGTGGTGATGACGTCCTCGACGAGCAGGAGTCGCTCTCCGGGCTTGATCTCGAACCCGCGCTTCAGTTCCAGTTCGTCGGTCTCCGGGTTGCGCTCCGCGTATATGGTCCGGGCGTGAACCGCGAGTCCGACCTGCTGACCGACCGGCACGCCGCCCATGGCCGGGCTCAGCACCACGTCGATCGGTCCGAGCGCTTCGAGGGCCTCGACCCGCTGCTCGATCATTTCCTGCAGCTCCCGGGGATGCTGGACGAGTTTGCCCTTCTTCACGTAGAAGTTGGAGTGGTTTCCGCTCGCGAGAATGAAATGGCCCTGCTCGACGGCCCCGTAATCCTTCAGCAGTTCGATTGTTTCATCCGGCGACGCCGGCAATTCGGTTCGCATAATTCTTGGCTTTTTCGGAAAAGGACAATTCTTCGTCCGCGTAGAGAATCCCCCGCGACACGTTGACGACGGCGGGCGCTTGGCGGCTCTGTCCGGAAAGGGCCTCGAGATCGCCGCCCTGCGCGCCGAGGCCGGGTATCAGGAGCGGCACGTCGGGCAGCCGCGAAAGCACTTCGGGCGACGCGTTGGTGAGGCCCAGAACCAGTCCGACGCTCCCCTCTTCCTCGGCGCGGAGCGCCATGTCGCCGACGAGGTCGAACACCTTCCGCCCGTCGGCGAGATCGTGGAGTTCGAGATCGGCGGCCCCGGGATTCGAGGTGACGGCGAGCAGATAGACGCCCTTGCCGGGATACTTCAAGAACGGCTCGACCGAATCGTAGCCCATGTAGGGACTGAGCGTGACGGCGTCGACGCCCCAGTAGCCGAAGTAGGCCTTCGCGTAGTGTTCCTGGGTCGTGCCGATGTCGCCGCGCTTCGCGTCGAGGATGACGGGGACGCCGAGATTCTTCATCCGCCCGATCAGTTCCTCGATCAGCCGGTAGCCGACGATTCCCATCGACTCGAAATAGGCGATGTTGGGTTTGAAAGCGGCCGCGAACTCCGCGGTTTCGTCGACGACTTTCTCGCAGAAGGACTGGACCGTCCCCGGGGAATTGTGGAGGTCCGAACGCGGATCGAGCCCCACGCAGAGGGCGCTTCCGGTTTCGTCTATTCGCTGCTGGAGGCGTCGGGCGTAGGTCATGGTTGCTCTTCGGATTTCAACAGGGTTGGCTCGAAGAGTCAACAGGGTTGGGCAATTATGCGAGCTTGCCCACGATCGCGTCGCCCATGGCGGCGGTGCCGACTTTCGTCTGATCGCCGGCGCCGGTGTGAATGTCGGCGGTCCGGAAGCCGTCGTCGATCACCGCCTTGACCGCGACCTCGATTTCGTCGGCGATCTCGCCGAGACCGAAGGAAAAGCGGAGCATCATGGCGGCGGAAAGGATCTGGGCGATGGGATTGGCGATTCCCTGCCCGGCGATGTCGGGGGCGGTCCCGCCGCTCGGCTCGTAGAGACCGAAGTAGAGGCCGTCGCCCTTGCTCTCTCCGAGACTGGCGCTGGCGAGCATGCCGAGAGATCCGGCGATCATCGCCATCTCGTCGCTCAGAATGTCGCCGAAGAGGTTGGGAGCGAGCACCACGTCGAAGTCCCGCGGCCGCGCCAGGAGCTGCATGGCGGCGTTGTCGACGTAGAGGTGCGCGAGCTTCACGTCGGGAAAATCCTTCGCCACTTCCTCCACGGTCTCGCGCCAGAGCAATCCGTTCTGGAGGACGTTCGCCTTGTCGATCGAGGTGACCCTCCCGTGGCGTTTCCGCGCGGCGGAAAAGGCGACCCGGGCGATGCGCTCTATCTCGCTCTGGCGGTAGACCATGGTGTCGACGGCGACTTTTTCGCCGTTCCGCTCTTCGATGCCCTTGGGCTGGCCGAAGTAGATGCCGCCCGTCAATTCGCGAACGCAGAGCACGTCGAATCCGCCGGCGATCCGTTCCTCCTTGACCGGCGAGGCATGCGTGAGCGCGGGAAAGCAGACGGCCGGGCGGAGGTTGGCGAACAGGCCGAAGTGCTTCCGCAGCGGCAGCAGCGCCCCGCGTTCGGGCTGCCGGTCCGGCGGCAGAGTTTCCCATTTCGGACCGCCGACGGAGCCGAAGAGGATGGCGTCCGCCGCTTCGCAGGCTTTCACGGTGTCGTCGGGCAGCGGAGATCCGGAGTCGTCGATGGCGGCACCGCCGACCAGCTTCTCCTCGGTTTCGAAGTGGAGACCGTGCTTTTCGGCGATGCGGTCCAGCACCTTCCGGGCTTCGCCCATCACTTCGGGGCCGATTCCGTCTCCGGGAAGGACGGCGATTTTGTAGGCTGCGCTCATGGAGCGAGACCAAAGACCGGATCGAGACCGCCGCAAGCCGAAAAACGCTCGGCGCGTCCGACGTCACTCGCCGCCCGCCGCTTCTTCGAGTTCGAGGGCTTCTTCCCAGGACAAGTTGTCGATGCGAGCGCCACCCTGCCGTTCTTCGGCCAGGATGATGCCGGCGGAGGTCAAAATCCGCACGATCACCCCGACCGGGTCGTCCTCGAGAAGGACGCCGCCACCGGTGTAACTGACCCGGTCGATGCCGACCGTTTCGGTCTCGTGAACGGCTTCTCGGTTGAAGGGAACGGCTTCGAGTGGTTCCTGCCCGTGAACCCGGACCGCGGGCGGGGTGTCCTCCCGCGGGGAGGAGTAGGTGACATCGCCGTCGTTTGTCTCGGAAATGCCGACCCGTTCATCCCAGACGATCACGTATTCCAGAATGGCGGATTCGAGGGTGTCGCGGGAGAGATTGGTCACGGCGATGGCGAAGTGGCTGAGCTTCGTTTCGAATTTCAGGGACCCGCTGCTCGAACTTTCGCTGCCGCTCGGCTTGCGGTCGATCGCGATGTCGAGACGATAGTCGGTCTTGTCCGGGCGGTTTTGGAGCCAGTTCTTGATGTATTGCTGATCGTCGAGACTCAGCTCGTTGATCACGGTCTCGAACTCCGCCCCGTCTTCGCGACGGATCTTCATCTCGCGCCGGTCCTCCCCCACGTCGAGCAAAACGGCGCGAACGGTCTGCCCCTTCTTGTCGGTGAATTCGTGAAATTCGGTCTCCTGGCCACGACCATGGGTCGCAGCCAGCAAAACCAGCAGACTGAGTATAATGCGGAACATCGAGTGAAAGGTAACCCCGATTCGTCGACGCGGCACGCCGAAATCGCGCCATACCGGAAGACCGCCTTTCACGGGCACGGATTCGGGTAGCGATGATGCACCGTGTCGATCGCCTTGCGCATCTCGCCGGGAAGCTTGAGATCGACGCTGGCGACGTTCGACTTCAGTTGCTCCATGGTCGTCGCTCCGATCAGATTGCTGGCGACGTGGGGACGAGAATTGATCCAGGCGAGCGCCATCTGCGCCGGGTCCAGACCGGCTTCGTCCGCGATTTCGACGTACTCCTCGATGGCGGCGTCGGCATGCGGTCCGTTGTAGCGGGCGAATCGCTCCCAGAGGGTGATGCGGGCCCCTTCGGGCATCGCGCCGCCGCGGTATTTCCCGGAGAGGCGGCCGAAGGCCAAGGGGGAATAGGCGAGCAGCCGCACGCCTTCCTCGTGACAGATTTCCGAGAGACCGCCGTCGAAGGTGCGGTTGAGCAAATTGTAGGAATTCTGAATCGTCGCTACTCGCGGCAGGCCTTTCGATTCGGCGAGTTGAAGACACTTCATCGTTCCCCACGGCGTTTCGTTCGAGAGACCCACGTGACGGATTTTCCCCTCGTCGATCAACTCGCCCAGCGCGCCGAGCGTTTCCTCCAGCGGCACTCGATCGGGATGGCGAGGCGGCGAGTAGTCCCGAGTGCCGAAAAGAGGCACGGGGCGGTCCGGCCAGTGGATCTGGTAGAGATCCACGTAGTCCGTGCGCAGGCGCCCGAGACTTCCCTCGAGGGCCTCCCTGACGCTGGCCCGGTCGAGGCGGGGGCCGCCGCGTATGTGGGCCACGTGCGAACCGGGGCCGGCGACCTTCGTGCCCAGAAGCACGCGCTCCCGATTATTCCTGGCGGCGAACCACGTCCCAATGATCCGCTCCGTCTCGTGACACGTTTCCGCCCGAGGCGGGACGGGGTACATCTCGGCCGTGTCGAAGAAATTCACCCCCTGCTCGAGGGCGTAGTCCATCTGCGCGTGCCCTTCGGCCTCGGTGTTCTGCTCGCCCCAGGTCATCGTGCCCAGCCCGATCAGGCTGACGCGAAGGTCGGTGCGGGGGATCTCGCGGTATTCCATGGGCCGGGTTACGAGCCGGGCACGACTAGGAGACTGTTGAAAAATCCCGGAATGGAAAACTGCGAGACATTTTGTTTACTGGATAGGCGCGACGAGGAAGTGGGGTATTCCCCACGACTGAGAAGCAACGACGCCAGTAAACAAAAGGGCCGCAGCCCATCGGGTCGGTCAACGAATCGTTCCGGCGAAGCCGCTATTTCTCAAACCAAAAACCACATAGATTTTCCGTTGTGGGGTTTTTCAACAGTCTCCTAGCCGTTGCGGATAACCAGCTTGTTCTTCCCGCCGCGACCCTTTTCCTCCGCCCAGACGCGACGGACGTGCTCGTAGATCTGGCCGACCGTTTCCTTGTTGCTCAGCCTGTATTCGGAGGTCTTGGCGTGGGTCGTCTCCGGGTAGTGCTTGGTGACGATGTGGTCGATGTCGCCGAGCCCAGCTTTGTCCGCCGCCTGGTTCGCGAGGTCCTTGAGGCGGTTGATGGTGGCGCTGCCGGTGGTCACCGAGGAGTTTTCCGTGACGGGCTCGAGGTAGTAGAAACGCGCGGTCTGCCCGCCGGACGTGTCCACGGTGCACTCGTAGACCCTTACCGCGCCGTCGATGAGGTACTCGTGCTCGGTGACCGAAGTGATTTGATCGAGGCGCGCCACGAAACGGCCGGTCGAAGTCTCCACCTCCCAGAACCCGGCGATCCCGGGTTGCTCGGCGTCCGGAGCGCCCCCGTCGTCCGGACGGTCCTGCGCGTGTGCGGCGGGAAAAAAGGACAGGGAGAGAAACAAAGCGGGGAGAATTTTCGGAAAGCTCATCGTGGAGGGAGATTATCGCAAAGCGCGGCCGATGTCTGCAAGATATTCGAGGTTGGCCCGCCGCCCTTCACTCGCCCCGCGTGCGCCGCCGAATGTCGCCGGGCTCGTAACCGTAGAGTTCGTCGGGAAGGTCGGCGTTGTCGATTTTGATCAAACGCCAACTGGACGGAAGAAAAGTCTGCTTCTCCCAGGTGAATTCGAACGGTGCCTCCAGCCGATTGGCGCGGCGGACGACGTTGCCGCCGATCGGGCCGATCGGCTTGCCCCCGACTCTCAGGATGGCGGTGACGACAACCCGTTCCCCGTCCCTTTCGAGCTTCTGTTCTTCGGTCGTCACGACGAGGGTCATGAACTGGCTTCCCACGTCGACGATGCTTTCGACGGCGTCATCGGCGGAAAACCCCCAACGATCGCGGTAGCCGTCGGCGAGGAGACGCTGGAGGCGGGGAGCGCTTCTTCGCTCGATGCCTTCGATCAGGGAAGCCTGGCGCTTGGCGACGAGTTTGGCGGGACGCCATTGCAGGGCGACGACGATTCCGACGACGAAAAGCGCGGCGAGGGCGCCGAGCACGATCCATCGGGTGCGGCCGGCTTCAGTTTTGCGTTGCGATCTGTTCACGACCCGTATCTTCATCAAACGCGGGGCGATTGTAAATCCCGATCGAACCCGCCCGGTTTTCCGCCTTTTCATGTCCTATCGCCCCAACGTCGCCGCCATCCTTCGCAAGACGTCGAACGGTAAAATCCTCGTCGCCGAGCGGGCCGACCGCGCGGGGGCCTGGCAATTTCCCCAAGGCGGGGTCGACGAGGGAGAGGATCTGATCGGGGCGCTTTACCGCGAAGTCGAGGAGGAAACCGGCGTGCCGCCCGAACTCTACACCATCGCGGCCTGCCGCACGGAATACCGCTACAAGTTCCCCAACGGCCACCTCAAGAAAGGGAAATGGTGCGGCCAGGCCCAGACGTATTTCCTCTGCGACTTCCACGGCAAGAGTTCCGACATCGACCTCGACGCCCACGTGCGGGAGTTTTCGCAGTTCAAGTGGATCAAGCCGAAGAAGTTCAAGCTGGACTGGGTCCCACCGTTCAAGCAGCCGGTTTTCCAGCGCGTTTTCGCCGATTTCTTCGGGATCACGGAACTGAAGAATTCCAAGAAGAAAAAGAAGAAGAAGAAGCCCGGCGGGGCAAATGGATAAAGCTTTCGAATTCCCCGAATAGATGGGACAATCGGCACGTCGAGTCTTCGGCGCTGCATGTACTTCGGAATCAGAGGAAAAGTCGCTTTGCTGGTCATGGTGGCGACGGCCGCCTCGGCTCTGCTTGTGGCGAAGGTTCTGTCGACCCGCGCCACGGACGTGCTTCGCTCGCACGAACTGGTCGACCTCGGCGACGAGGCGGAGCTTCGCGGCTGGGAAATCACCGATCAGATCGAGGGGCTCCGCGACGACCTGGTCAATCTCGCCCTGGAGCCCGATCTCCAGCAGCGCATCGTCGACGGTGACCCCCGGGAGGAATTGCTGGCCACGGCGCGGAGTCTCTGTCGCCGTTACTGGACCAGGCATCTCAGGGTCGACGTGGTCCGTTTCGGCGAGAACGAGACGGAAACGATCCTCGTCGCCGAGAAGGCCGAAATCGAGAGCGAGGATCTCTGGTTTCCCGGTCCGGACGCGCAGGCCGGCTCGCGGCTGCACATTTCCCCGATCCAGAGAGTTCGCGTCGTCCGCACCGACCTCCCGGGAGCCTCCCCCGTGGAGCGCTGGGAACCCGTCATATGGGCCGTGGCGCCCTTGGACCCGCTGGGGAATTCGCCGGACCTCGAAGGCACTTTCATCCGCATTCTGATGACGCTCCACGACACGCGTTCGCCGCGGCATCTGTTCGTGCTGGAGAACGAAGACGGCGTCCAACTGGTTAGACACGACGAGTCGGCATCGCTCGAGCGTGGCAACGACGCCGTTTTCGACAAGCTGAGCGAAGATCCTCTCCTGTTGAGTGCCCTGGAGCAACGTCGCTCCCTCGACAGCACTCCCGAAGAACCGCAGGAAGAGCCGAAGGTCGACCGCTTGGTGCGGAAAGAAAACGTCGCCCTCGAAAGCCCCTACTATTTTCAGGAAGGAAAGCCGGGCAAGCAGTTGGCCGACGCGATCAATTTCGAAAGCGACGCGGCCCTCACCGCTTTCATCGAGCAGGTGCAGGCCGAAGTCGGCGACTTGGGCATCGTCGGCGGCATCCGGAGCGGCGTCCGCGAGATCCGCATGCTGGCCCAGTCTCCGGAGGATCTCGAACAACTTCGGGCCCTGGTGATCGCGGCACTCAGCGACTATTTCTCCAAGGCCTTCGACGGGATCGACTGGCGAAACGTGGTGGAATGCGACGAGATCCATTCATGGTCGGTGCGGCTTCTCGTCGGAAACGGAGAGAATCAATCGGAGTACCTCATCCACTACGCCGTTCTCGACGACGAACTCGCGTCCTCGATCGATTACGAAATGAAGTCCCTGAGGAACGTCGCACTCCTGGTCGCGGGCGGTTTCGGCTTTCTCGGATTTCTCATCGCGATGCATTTCATCCGTCCGTTGAAGGAGATGACGCGGACGGCGCAGAAGCTCACGGACAGCAATCCGGACGGGCTCTACAAGCAGGTCGCGGGTTTGGCGCAGCGTCTCGACATCAAGCGCCGCGACGAAGTGGGCGACATCGCCCGCGCCTCGAAACGCCTCTTCGAGGAACTGGTGGCTTTCCAGGCGGAACTCGAGCACCGGGTGAACGATCGCACCCAGGAACTGCGGATGACCAACACGGAACTGGAGAAGGCGAACGACAAGCTCAAGAGCCTCAGTCACGAGAAGGACGCCTTCGTGGCCAAGGTGAGCCACGATCTCCGGCAGCCGCTCAACGCCATTTTCCTTCAGGTGGAAACGCTGAAGCTCTCGGATCTCGACGACGGCCAGAAGCGGGACGTCCAGCGCATTCGGGATCACGCCGCCCGCGAACTGAATCTGGTGAACGACATTCTCGAATACCAGAAGATCATCATGGGTGCCGAGACCCTGAGCAAGGACATCGTCGACGTTCGGGCTCTTCTGGAAGAGCTCGCCGACGGTTTCCGCCCGAGTCTCGCGGACAAGCCGGTCACTCTCGCGCAGCGTAGCGAAGACGACATCGGAACCGTGACCGCGGACGATCGGCGGCTGCGCCAGGTGTTGGGCAATCTCCTCGGCAACGCCTGCAAGTTCACCCGCGAAGGATCCATCGTGCTCGAAGCCCGCGCCCGGGAAATCGAAGGCGAAGACTGGGTCGAGTTCACCGTGACCGACACCGGCCGCGGCATGAGTCCCGAAGAACAGTCCAGAGTATTCGTCCCCTTCGTTTCCAACAAGAAGGACAATGCCGGAGGAAGCGGCCTCGGCCTCTCGATCTGCAGGGAACTCGTCACCCAGATGGGGGGCCGAATCGGCTTCGTCAGCGAGTTCGGGAAAGGCACGCATTTCAGCGTCTTCATCCCGAGGGAACCCACGTCCCGGCACTACGAGCGGGCCGAGGAGTCGCCCGATCCCGACGCCTTTTCCGCAGGCGAGACAATGGCCGGCATTTCCGAACACCTCCCGCGGGAAGGTACCATCCTGGTCGTCGAGGACGACGAGAAGACTCGAACGCTCCTCGAACGCATCCTGAAAGACGACGGTTACCGCGTCATCACGGCGGAGAACGGCGATGCCGGGGTGAAAATGGCAAAAGAACATCAGCCCGACGCCATCACCCTCGATGTCGTCATGCCGGGGGATCGGAACGGATGGGAGGTACTTAGCGAACTCAAGAATTCCCCCGCGACCCAGGCGATTCCCGTCATCATCGTCTCGGTCATGGCGGAGCAGGAACACGGACTCGCCCTGGAGGTGGAGGACTATCTGGTAAAGCCGGTCGACGCGGATAGGCTCGGTCGCGTCGTCGCCCGCGTCACCAGCCACGCCCCGCAGCGCAATCTGCTTCTGGTCGACGACGACGAGGCTTCGCTCGAATCGATGGCCCGCGTGCTCGACGCCGCCGGTTGGCAGACCATACTCGCCCGGGACGGCGCGGAAGCCTTGGCGACCCTGGAGAAAACCCGACCCGCCGCCATCGTCCTCGACCTTCTCATGCCGGAGATGGATGGCTTCGAATTTCTCCAGCACATTCAGCGACACGATCACCTCAGCACGATCCCGGTCATCGTGATGACGGGAAAGGACCCGTCCGAAACGGAGCGTAAGTTTCTGCGTGACCGGGTCACGACGGTCCTCGAAAAAGGCAGGCACTCCGCCCGCGATCTGCTCGAGAGCATCAACTCGCGGCTGCGATCGCCTTGAGCCCGCGGTAAATCGACGGACCGACGTGACAAACCTGGTCCACCCCGTTATCTTCGAACGAAGCATGAAGAACCTGATCGCCCCGCTCGCTCTCGCCGCCGCCTTGACGTCGCTCTCCACCGCCAACGACGCTTTTTCGCGCTTCGACGCCAACGGCGACGGCATGGTCACCTTCGAAGAACTCGCCCGCGCCAAGACGCTGGAGTTCGACCGCCTCGACCGCGACCGCGACCGAACCCTTTCCGCCCCCGAATTCGGCGCGCGACCCGCCGAGGAGAATCAGGAACGCGATCCCTTCGACTTGTTCGATCCCTCGAGCCTCGGCACGGCGGATCTCGAGGGACGATCGGTCTCCCTCGCCGAATACAGGGATCTCCTGAGGGAATTGATCAACCGCCTCGACACCACGGCCGACAACGCCGTGAGCGAAGAGGAATACGAGGCGGCGGTTTCGGCCGCCAAAGAGGAAGCCGCCGCCGCGCCTTGACGCTTTCCCGAGCCTCGGACGTCGCGGAGGACCGATCCGAAACCGTTTGACGGAAGTTACAATAAGTGTTCCCGTGAACACTTATGTCGCTTCATATTTCCCATCGGGGTCGCGGGACGGTCGAGAATCCTCCGAACCGGTTCGAAAAACTCAGCGTCGAGTCCGACCCCGCCGAGTGGGAGGAGATCGCGCGCGTCGACCCCGACTTTTCCGCGACGAAGCCGCGAACCGAATATCTCCGGGACGACAGCCAGACCATCGTCTCGACGAACCGGAGCCCCGACATTGGCTTCAGTCACAGTCTGAACCCCTATCGAGGCTGCGAGCACGGCTGCGCCTACTGCTACGCGCGCCCCTACCACGAGTATCTCGGTTTCAACGCCGGCCTCGACTTCGAAACGCGGATCATGGTGAAGGAGAAGGCGCCCGAGCTTCTGGAGCGGCAGCTCTCGAAGAAGTCGTGGCAACCGGTAGCTCTGGCCTGCAGCGGCGTCACGGACTGCTACCAACCCTTGGAAAGAAAACTCGGGATCACGCGCGGCTGTCTCGAAGTGCTCGCCGAATTCCGGAATCCCGTCGGGATCATCACCAAGAACGCCTTGGTCACCCGCGACATCGACCGTCTCGGCGAGCTGGCCGCGCACCAAGCGGCCGTGGTGGTGCTGTCGATCACCACGCTGGACCCGGAGTTGAGCGGCATCCTCGAACCGCGCGCCTCCCGGCCGTCCGCCCGGCTCGACACCCTCCGCCGACTCGGCGTAGCGGGCATACCGGCCGGCGTTTCCGTGGCGCCGATCATTCCGGGTCTCAACGATCACGAAATCCCGGCGATCGTGGAGGCCGCGGCGGAACACGGGGCGAAATTCGCTTCCGGCACCATTCTTCGCCTCCCCTACGCGGTGAAGGACGTCTTCGCCGCCTGGCTGGAGACCTTCATGCCGGAGAAACGGGAACTCATCCTCGGAAGAGTCCGCGAACTGCGCGGCGGCGGCCTCAACGACAGCCGGTTCGGCAGCCGAATGACGGGCGAAGGCCAATTGGCCGAGCAAATCCAGAAGCTCCTCGCCGTTTCGAAGCGGCGCAGCGGGCTCGACGCTTCCCGCGAGCGGCTTTCCACCGCGGCCTTCCGGCGCCGAACGCCGGGCCAGCCCGAATTGTTTTGATCGGGAAACCGCGCCCGCCGTTCTCCCGCCGCTCGTATCGTATTGCCGGACGACCGTCGAGAATAAATCCCCGAAAGCGGAATTCCCGGTTGCCAATGGGCGGCTTTGATCAACTATACGCTCGAAAACACGGTTCCACCAAAAACCCCGGTAAATGAGAGACCTTTCCAAATACAGAAACATCGGCATCTTCGCGCACGTCGACGCCGGTAAAACGACGACGACCGAGCGCATCCTCAAGCTCACCGGGAAGATCCACAAGACCGGCGAGGTTCACGATGGCGCGGCCACGACCGACTTCATGGAGCAGGAGCAGGAGCGCGGCATCACCATCCAGTCCGCCGCCACCACCTGTTTCTGGAAGGACCACCGCTTCAACATCATCGACACCCCGGGGCACGTCGACTTCACCATCGAGGTCTATCGTTCTCTCAAGGTGCTCGACGGCGGCGTCGGCGTGTTCTGCGGTTCCGGCGGCGTCGAGCCCCAGTCCGAGACGAACTGGCGCTACGCCAACGACTCCAAGGTTGCCCGGGTCATTTTCGTGAACAAGCTCGACCGCATCGGCGCCGACTTCTACCGCGTCGTCGACCAGATCAAGGAAGTGCTGGCCGCCAAGCCGCTCGTGATGGTTCTCCCTATCGGCACCGAAGACGAGTTCAAGGGCGCCGTCGACCTTCTCACCCGCAAGGCGTGGATCTGGGACGAAACCGGCCTGCCGGAAAATTACACCATCGAAGACGTTCCGGCCGACATGGTCGACAAGGTCGAGCAGTATCGACACGAACTCATCGAAATCGCCGTGGAGCAGGACGACGAAGTGATGGAGGCCTATCTCGAGGGCCAGGAGCCCGACATCGACACTCTCAAGCGATGCATCCGCAAAGGCACCATCCACCTCGATTTCTTCCCCACCTACTGCGGCTCGGCGTTCAAGAACAAGTGCATTCAGCTCGTTCTCGACGGCGTGGTCGACTACCTCCCCAGCCCGACCGAGGTCAACCCCCAGCCCGAGATTGACCTCGAAGGCAACGAAACCGGCGAATTCGCCACCGTCGATCCCGGCGAACCGCTCCGGGCGCTCGCGTTCAAGATCATGGACGACCAGTACGGCGCCCTCACCTTCACCCGGATCTACTCCGGCAAGCTCGAGAAAGGCGACTCCATCCTCAACACCTTCACCGGCAAGACCGAGCGGGTGGGCCGAATCGTCGAGATGCACGCCAACTCCCGGGAGGACCGCGACAGCGCCGAGGCAGGAGACATCATCGCCCTGGTGGGACTGAAGAACGTCCAGACCGGCCACACCCTCTGCGACCCCAAGGATCCGGCCACGCTGGAGCCCATGGTGTTCCCCGATCCGGTCATTTCCGTGGCGGTCTCGCCCCGGGACAAGGCCGCCTCCGAGAAACTCGGCGAGGCGATCGCCAAGATGATTCGCGAGGATCCCTCCTTCCACGTCGAGACCGACCCCGACAGCGGCGAGACCATTCTCAAGGGGATGGGCGAACTGCACCTCGACATCAAGGTCGACATCCTCAAGCGAACCCACCACGTCGAAGTCGACGTCGGCGCGCCACAGGTCGCCTACCGCGAAACGATCACCAAGCGGGTGGAGGACTCCTACACCCACAAGAAGCAGAGCGGCGGCTCCGGGCAGTTCGGCAAGATCGACTACATCATCGAACCGCTCGAGCCGGGCGGCGCGGGATACGAATTCGAGTCGAAGGTCGTCGGCGGCAACGTTCCCAAGGAATACTGGCCCGCCATCGAGAAGGGCTTCAACCTCTCCCGCGAGAAAGGCGTTCTCGCCGGGTTCCCGCTGCTCGATTTCAAAGTGACGCTGGTGGACGGCGCCTACCACGCGGTCGACTCCTCGGCCGTGGCCTTCGAGATCGCGGCCAAATCCGCCTATCGCCAAACCATTCCGAAGGCCGGTCCGCAGCTCCTCGAACCGATCATGAAGATCGACGTCTTCACCCCCGAAGACCACGTCGGCGACGTCATCGGCGACCTCAACCGCCGCCGCGGCATGATCAAGTCGCAGGACAGCACGCCGACCGGCGTCCGCGTGAAGGCCGACGCGCCTCTCAGCGAGATGTTCGGCTACATCGGCGACCTGCGCACGATGACCTCGGGACGAGGACAGTTCTCGATGGAGTTCTCCCACTACGCCCCCTGCCCCAAGAACGTGGCGGAGGAAATCATCGCGAAGGCGAACGCCGAGAAGAAATAGAGGGCGCAGTCGAAGCCAGCCCGCGGAGAGACCGCCTTTCACAAAGAAAACTGCGGTCGCCCGGACAAACCGGCGGCGCGGAGCGTCAGGCGGCGACCGGCTGCTCGACCACGTCGAGTCTCAGTCGGGACCAGGCCAGCGGCTGGTTGTCGTCGCTTTTTTCCTGGCCCACGAAAGCGGTCATCTTGGTACCGCCGTCGAGAGCGAAAGCCGGGTAGAGAAAAATCTCGCCGTGGACGCGAACGCTGCACACGAAATTGCTTCCGAAACGGTAGAGCGTCAGGTCGCAGGGAACTGGCGCGCCCGGGTTCAGCGGCGCCTTCGAAAGGTAGCCGATCACGCCGCCGCCGTTGCTGAGATCGCATACTTCGCCGGTCGCGGGGTAAATCGCCACCGTGATTCCCCGCTTCCGTCTCTCGTCGAGGATCCCGACGACCACCCGGCGGGTCACGCGAGCCGGCTCGATGTCGACTTTGAAACTGACTTCCGCCTTCGGATTGTCGACGAGGGGGGTTTGCCCCAACTCTTCGAGCTGGAATTGATCGATGTCGGGAATCAGTGCATTCATGGAATCGTCTCTGGGGATCGAGGTTGAAATGGCGGAAGGATGGAAAACCGGCCTCCGGTGTATTAAAATTTTACGGCGTTTAATACGGATATTCAAATTAATTATTACAATTATTGAAAATGCCGCCCAATTTACGAACGCGTGCGCCTCGGCCACCCGTCCGGTCCGCCCTCGGCTCTCGAAACTTCCATTGCATCCATCGATTCCGCGCTACGGTTCCGGACGCATGTTCCATGGATGAAGATCTTTTCGCCGAAGAGCCCGAAGGCTCTTCGACCGACCCAACAGGGTTGAATGCCGGATCCGCCCCCGTCGAGTCGGGCCCGGGCGTCGATCCCACGATGCCTCTGGCCGCGCGGATGCGGCCGCGGAACCTCGACGAATACGTAGGCCAGGGGCACATCCTCGGTCCCGGCAAGCTGCTGCGGCGCGCCATCGAGGCCGACCGCTTCACCTCCCTTATTTTCTACGGACCGCCCGGGGTCGGCAAAACGAGCCTGGCCGAGTTGATCGCTCGACGGACCCGGTCCCGCTTCATCAACCTCTCCGGCGTCGAGAGCAACGTGGCCGAGATCCGCAAGTCGGTCGACGCCGCTCGCCAGTTCCAGCGGACCCGCAACGAGATCACCACCCTGTTCGTCGACGAGATCCACCGCTTCAACAAGTCGCAGCAGGACGTGCTCCTGCCCCACATCGAGCGCGGGACGGTCCGCTTCATCGGCGCGACCACCCACAATCCCTACTTCTACATCAACAGCCCCCTCGTTTCGCGCAGCCAGGTTTTCCAGCTCGAACCGCTCTCCGAGGAAGACCTCGCGACCCTGCTCCGCGCCGCGGTGGAGGATCCCGAGCGCGGGTTCGGCAAAAAGCCCGTCGATCTTCACGCCGACGCCGCCCGGCATCTCGTCGCGATGTGCGACGGCGACGCCCGGAAGCTGCTGACCTCCTTCGAACTGGCCGTTTTGACCACCGAACCCGGCGAAGAGACCGGCGAGATCACCGTCGACCTCGCGGCGGCGGAAGACTCGATCCAGCGGAAAACCATCGTTTACGACGCCGACGGCGACGCCCATCACGACACCATCAGCGCCTTCATCAAATCGATGCGCGGCGGCGATCCCGACGCCGCCCTCTACTGGCTCGCCAAGATGCTCTACGCCGGGGAAGACATCCGCTTCATTGCCCGCCGCATCGTCATCGCCGCGAGCGAAGACGTGGGCATGGCCGACTCCAACGCCCTCCGCGTCGCCGTGGCCGCCCAGCAGGCGGTCGAGTTCATCGGCATGCCCGAGGCCCGCATTCCCCTCGCCCACGCCACCGTCTATCTCGCCACCGCCCCGAAGAGCAACCGGGCCTACGCCGGCATCAACGCCGCCCTCAAGGACGTCGCCGAGGGCCGAACCCTGGCCGTGCCGCCGCACCTCCGCACCAAAACCCGAAAGAAAATCGGTAAGGCCAGCGAAGCGATCGCCGAGGGCGAGGACGCCTACCGCTACGGACACGACTACGAAGGCGGCTACGTTCCCCAGGCCTACCTGCCCGAGGGAAAAATCTACTACGAGCCCTCCGACAACGGCATGGAGCAGCGCGTCGCCGAGCGGCTCGACCACTGGCGCACCCTGTTCGAAGAGTCCCGGGCCTCCGGCGAGGACGCGACCGGGTGATCCGGTCAGCGCTCCGTCTCGTTCCTGCGATTGGCGACAGCCAAGGCAATGATGGATGCGGGCGCCGCGGGACTTCTCGCCAAGGCCGGCGATACCGACACCATGATCGCCACGATCCTGTCGCTCGCACCCCCGTCAGGAGCCCCGAAGATACCATCAGGGCACCCAAAGACGCCGCAAGAGACTCACGGAAGACTCGAAGACCGGCCAGCTCACCGTCGATCCCGCGGCTCCAGCGCCGGGCGGCTCTCCTTCCCGATCAAAGTGAGTTCGATTTTTTGTTTCCTGCTCACTGAAAGGGATCGATGACGCGGACGCCGTCGTAGTCCTGGCCGTGGCTCAGGTCTTCGGAGTAAAGGGTGTGGCAGCCGAGTTCCCGAGCGGCGGCGATGATGGCGGCGTCCCAGTAGGAAATCTTGAAACGGATCGCGAGGCGGGTGGCGCCGAGCACCAGTTGAGGGCTGAGCGGGAGAGTGGCGCGACGAGCCAGCAACTCCAGATTCTCCAAAGCCACTTCGATGGAAATACCCAAACGCTCCCTGGTATAAGCGACGTGGAAGTATTCCTGCATGACCTGGGTGGAAAATCCCAAGTCAGGCTTTCTCAAAAGGTCCAGGCCGCTGCCCGCTATTCAGGTTTGAGCCGCGGATAAAGGCGATCACCGTGGACCTCCCGGCGAGGCGAACCGGACTTCGGGCGCGGACGTAACCGAGTGACCGGGACCTTGCCGGGCTCCGCTCGATGGATCCGATATTGAAAGTCACGCTGCTGGGTCTCGTCGCCGGGGCGGCGATTCCCGCAGGGGGCTGGCTCGCGCGGAGGGAGAACATTCATCCGAATTGGCTGGAGAAGGAATTCCGGCATTTTGTGATCGCCTTCGGCGGGGGCGCCTTGCTGGCGGCCGTGACTTTCGTGCTCGTCCCGAAGGGAACGGAGGACCTTCCGAGTCACTGATCGTTCAGGTCGACGCGGCCCTGGCTTGCTCGATTTTTTCCCTGACGTAGCCGGACACTCCCCGGTAGAGCCACTTCCCGAGACGCTCCTTTTCGGCATTGGCGAACCGCACGTAGCCCCATTCGCCCTCCATGAGTTCGTCGTCCATGTCCTGATCGATTCTGGCGCGGCCCGCGAATCGTGCCCGGGCCAGTTCCCGGTTTTCGCTTCCGTCGCCGAGACCGGAAAAGTAGTCCAGGTCGGAGTCGCCTTCGCCGCGGGCCACGCCGCGCTCGCGCTCCGCCAGCGGATCGCGGGAGGTTCTCAGGGCGAGAACCCCGCCGCTCGGAGCGGCCATGACCTCGTGCGGCAAGGCCCGGCTCGCCCGGCTTTCGATGCGCTCGACGACTCCGGAAATTTCACGGGGCCGCCCCCGCAACCGCACGTCGATTTTCCCGCCTCCCTGTTTGGCCACGGCGGCGATGTCTTCTTGTCGAAACGAAACAAGCAGTTCCTTTTCGTCTCCGGAGACGACGGAGAGAATCTCGTCGCCCACCTCCAGCCAGCGTCCCGGCAGGGAGTCGAGATGCCGCCCGACGACGCGCCCGTCCTTCGGCGCCACGACGTTCAGCGCGGCGAGATATTCGCTGCTTTCCGCCAGCCTTCGTTCGAGGCCGGAGATGGCTTCGAGTTCGGCTTGGTAGGCCGACAAGAAGTTGTTCTGGTAAAAGCTGCGAGCCCGGATCCTGGCGGTCTGGAGTTCCAGCGCCGTCATGTTCCGCTCGGTCTCTTCGTCCGGGTTGGACAAGGTCAGGAGGAGGTCGCCTTTTTCCACGGCTTGCCCTTCGTCGATTTCCACGCCGGTCACCATGCCGCGCACGCCGGCCCGGAGCGTTTCCTTGTCGGCGTACTCGACCACGGCGACCGCCTTGCCGGTGGGGTTGATCCGCACGAAGAAGAACAGGCTCGCCAGGATCGCCGCCGCCAAACCGAGGCGGGGCAGGGCTTGCCTCAGCCGGGGACCCGACGGGGCCCGGAAGAGGAAGTTGAAGAACTTCGCCAGCGAACTCGCCAGAACGAAGGCCAGCGAAACGAGAGCGATCGCGAGGCCGGCACCTTTGAACAGGAGGCTCACGATGATCATGATCCCGATCCAGATGACGAGTTTCCACAAGGCGGCAAGAAAGCCGTAGAGAGGGACCGCCACGGGGTGGTGTCGCCCCGCCGCCGGCATGGGGAGGTCGGTCATGCCGAGGAGAAACCGTTTCCCGAGCCACTTGAGGTACTGCTGCCCTTTCGTCCCCAGATTGGGAATACCGAGAAGATCACCGAGGATGTAGTAGCCGTCGAAGCGCATCAACGGGTTGGCGTTGAAGAGCAGCGTCACGAAGGTCGCCGCGACGACCGCGCTGTGGAGGGCGGTGTTCAACGTCCCCGGGTCCGTGTGGATCCAGCCGAGAAGGCAGAGGCAAGCCACGGCCGCCTCGACGTACATGCCGGCCGCGGCAACGGTGACGCGACGCCATTTCGACGTGAATTTCCAGCTCGCCGAGGCGTCGACGTAGGCCAGAGGAGTGACGAAGGCGAGCAACTGGACGCCCCATTCCGGTACCGCGCCGCCGAAACGTTTCGTGGCCAGCCCGTGGCCGAATTCGTGCAGCACCTTCAGCACGGCGTAGATGAGAACGATCCGGATCCAGTTGTCCGGAGCGATCACCTGCCCCGTGGCGGAGACGAAACCCTCCCACTCCGGCGCCAGCTGGACCGCCGTGTAGACGACGAGAGCCAGCCACAGAAGAAGACCCGGCACGGCGAAAATCCACCCCAGCCACTTCTCCGAGGCCGACAAGAGGCGGTCCGGACAACCGAGAGGGATCTTGAAGAACATCACCTTCGCGACCGGATTCGCTTTCTGCTTCGCCTTTTGGCGGGACCACTGCTCGCGACGCCGCTCGCCCTGCCCGCTCGTCTCGGAATCGAGCAGATCGTTGTCGAGCATCCAGCGCAGCAGCTGCTCTCCCTGTCGCTCCGTCAGCGCGTTCTCTCCCTGGGTCGCCGCGTTCCGGGCAAGCGCCTCCGAGATCGTGGTGCGTCCGTCGAAACTCTGGATGAACTGGTGCTCGGGAAAACCGACGTGGAAAAACCGCCCCTTCGACGTGTCTTCGACGATGTAGCTCGGCTCGCCGCGATATTCCTGGTAATGGGTGCGAACGTCCCGCCGCAAGCGCGGACGGGAAGAGGAGATTTCGCTGACCCTGTGATCGATCGACATTCTACCAGAGCTTGAGCCGGAGGTATTCCCAGAGCTGGTGAAAGAGGATCCAGCCGAAGGGTTTCTTGCCGGCGTAGATTCGGACGCTCCCCCTCATGCCGGGGCGCAGGATTTCGTTCTCGTTCTCCAGTACCGCCTCCGCCACGAAGACGTTCTTCCCGTCCTGAATTTCGGAAATCGGATAGAGATTCTCCAGCGTCGAATCCCAGGTGCGGCGGCTATCGGACTCCAGCCGCAATTTCACCTTGGCCCCTTTCTCGACGTGGCGGATCTCGGTCTCGGGAACGGCAACCTCCATCAGCATCTTCTCCAACGGCGCGATTTCGAAGAGCTTCTGGCCGCTGGTGACGGGCACGCCCTCCGACCGCTCGAGGTCGCCGGTGAGGACCACTCCGTCGATGGGAGACCGAACGAGGAGGTTGTCGCTGCGGTATTGCAGGCGTTCCACTTCGAGAGCGAGGCGATCGGCTTCCAGTTGAGCCATCTGGAAGGTGGCCGGATCTTCCAGGACCATGGCGTTGTCCCGCTTCTTCACCGCCGCGTTCCGGGCGGCGATCGCCTCGGCCAGGGCGACGCGAATTTCGCGGCCGTCGAGTTCGGCCAGAACGTCCCCGGCCTCGACGGAGTCCCCCGGCTTAACGTGGGTTCGGTAGAGCCGGTTCTCGAAGGGGGCCGCCACCGTGCGGCGCAGGACGGGCTGAATCCTGCTTTCCGCGGACACTCGGTAGGTGACCGGAAAAACGAGCGCCACCAAAACGGCCAGAGCCAGCACGCCGCTCGCGACCCGCTTCACGGCGCTGCTTCGCCAGTAGCGAATCAATCCGCCGCGGACCGCGCCGGGCTTCGACTTCTTCAGGAAGCCGACCAGCGCCGCCAAGGGCGATTGGCAGGCCTCGACAAGCCGGTAGGTGCGCTTGTTGATTTCCGGAGAAGCCGCGGGCCAGAGCAAGGCCACGGCTCCGGACACGTTCGATTCTTCGTGAATCAGTGGAATCAGGATGATTCGCCCGGACTTGAAGGAATACAGCAGGTCGTCGTGATTCGCGGAGACGACAACCTCCGCGAGCAGTTCCCGCTGGGCGGGCCACACCATGATTTCGCCGAGGGCGATGGCTTCTTTCATGGCGGCCCCTATCTGGGAAAAGCCGAGAGTCCGCTTTTCCTCGCTGCTCATGCCCGAAACGGCGTGGACGCGGCAGGATCGGCTGCTCCCCGTTCCGATCGCCACGCGCTGGCAACCGAAGAATTTCTCCAGCTCGGTCGCCAGGGTGAAAATCGCTCTTTTGAAGGTATCCGCCTCTGCCGTGCGCGAGAACATGGCGACCAGCATGGTGGCTTGGTTGAAGGCCAGCTCCCTCTCGCGACTCTCTTCGACCAGCTCGCGCTGGACCACGAACTGCGTCACGAGATGGAGCATGGTGAAGCAGGGATCGACAAAGGCGATCCGCTCCGGGGGCAAGTAGGCGGTGAGACAGAGCGGGGCCCCGCCGTGGACAAAGAACGGCACCATCAGCCTCGCATGCTGACGGCCGCCGACGAGAACCTGCCCTTGCGCGCCTCGCCGCTCGGCGAACACTTTTTCCAGCACTTCGGCCGAAGGCAGCCAGGCTCGGCGGTCGGTCTCCGCAGCCCCTGAAAATCCCGCGAGGACGTTCTCGCCTCCTCCTTCGAGCTCGTGCAGGATCACGGCGGAGGCGCCCAGAAGCAACCGCACGTATTCGCAAAGCGAGTCGAGAAACCGGGTCCGATCCCCCGCCCTGGAGAAAAGTTCGGCGAGCGGACCGAGCGAGTCCTCCGGACGCAGGGCGCGAACCCGGAGGGCTTCCTCCGCGTCCGGTGCCGATCTCGGCAGCCCCGCGGAATCCCGCCATTCGCTAACCGCGTCGCCTGCCATGTCTCACTTGTCCTGCTTCTCGAACCGGCGGGCCGCGTCGGCCGCGTGGAATCATACCGGGCGAGAAAGCTAACGTCTTACCAGAACGATGACAACGCCCCATTTCCAAGCTCCCGAGCGCCCGCACCTCAACGGAACTCCGACTCGAGCGCATCCATGTAGCGGGAGATGCGATCGTTCCGCTTCGGGGGCGTCGCCTCCTCGAGAGCCTGCCGCATTTCGATGTAGTCGTCGAAGGCCGCGCTCCGCCGCGGCGCCCGGGTCGCTTCGAAATAGTTCATGTAGTCCTCCGCCTGGACCAGCGTGTTCCGGATTTTTTCCCTGAGGTCGCGAAGCCGTTCGAACTCGGCGTCGAGCCCCTTGGTCTCCCCTCTCATCAGCTTCTGAACCGCCTCCCCGTATCCCGCCAACACGGGACGGTAGACCGGAAACCCCGTTCGACTCAAGCGCTGCAGACTCGCGAAGCTGGCCGCCAGTTTGTCGCGCGCACCGGGACGCTGCAGAAATCGAGCGTAATCATCGACCGTGCCCTGAAAGGGTTCTTCCGCCGCCGGCTCGGGCTTTTTCCGGCGCAGCCGGTCGAGGAGATTCCTCTTCGCCGCAGGCGGATCCGCCGCCTCCTTCCCGTCGAACACCACCGTCAACGCACTGGTCAACCACCGTTCCGTTTCCTCGCGGCCGAGAAACTCGTAGCCCTGCTGCTGTCCCAGCGCCGCCACCTGCAATGCCCACCATTTGTCCAAGCCTTCGTCCATCTCGCGGAACGCCGGAAAATGCTGTCTCAACAAGGCGTCGACGTTTCCGGCATCGACGGTCAGAAGATCCGCCAGCATGATCCTCAGAGCGGTGTCGCCGTCTTCCTGATCCAAGAGCGCTTCTATCAGCGCCGAAGCGGACGCGCGGAAAGCCGCGAGACTGACCGGATCGAGATCCTCGGGATCTTCCAGCGAAAAAATCTTTCGAGGCTCCAGCATTTGCCCGCTCTCCAGGAATCCCTCGTAGAAAGCGCTCGGCCGACCGCCGCGTCTATGCTCGACGAGCTGGTCGAAGCCGTGAACCAACCAGGCCGGCGTCTCGATTCTGTCCGCCGTCATCAATTCCGGATTGGCCGCCAGCGGATTCAGCATCTGCTCGATCAGCAAGGCCTCCAGCACTTCCCTTCGAAACTCGTTCTCGTCGAATTCGTCGTGTAGGCGGACGGAAATCTGTATGACGAAGCGATTGTCAGGCCCGACTTTCACGTCCGTGCGGAGGTAGTCGTCCTTGAAGACGTCGGTGGCGTCCCCCCAAAGGTCGATCCGAATCGGAATCGCCCAGACGTTGCGGTTCATCCTCGAGCCCCGGCGATACTTGTAAACCAGGTTGCGAAAGTCTTGCCGGAGCGCGCGTGCGTACGAATTGAACGTGACGCGGGCGAAAGGCTCCCCCCGGAAGGTCCTGATCTGATAGTCGTCGCCCCAATCTTTCGCCGGCGCGAAATTTTCGACCTCGGCCCGCGTTTCGCCGGTGGCGCCCGCGGTCGCACCCGACGGCGAAGCCGTCTCCTGCCCCCCCGCCGGTCCGGCGCACACACCCCACCCCGCCACCGTCCAAGCGAGGAGGAGGCACGGGCGGAAAGAACGTCTTTCGGGACCACGGGACACGAAGCGATTCTACTGGAAGGCACGGCTCATCGCAAGCGCGTCGCCGAACCGCAGGTTTCCCGGGTGCGGGGCGACGAAAAAGAAAAACGGCTGCTCCGCCTCGCGGAACAGCCGTTTCAGATTCGACGGGTTGGTCGACTATTTCACCTCGATGCTGAACGGCTTCTTCTGCTTTTCCGCCTTCGGCAACGTGAGTTCCAGAATGCCGTCGGACAGCTTGGCTTCGATCTTCGAAGTCTCGACGCCTGCGGGGCTCCGGAAAACCTGCTCGAACTTTTCGGTTCGCATGGATTCGCCCTTTTTCTTCCCGGCTCCCTCGACTCGCTCGTAGGCCAGCCGGATGAGTCCTTCCTCGGCATCGAGGTGGAGATCCTCCTTCTTCACCCCGGCGAGTTCGACGCGGGCGTAGAAGTTGTCCTCGTCCTCGTACCACTCGACGCGACCGTTCCGATCGCGGTGGGCCGACGTGCGGTTGGAATCAAGCAACGGCGCGAAGGCGCGGAAGGGATCCGCGAAGAACGAATCCCAATTATTCAGATAGGATGTCGGATCGTTGTATTGAATCAGGTTCATAGCGTTGTTGGGTTGGTAATTAATAATAGGATTTGCGATTGCCTCTCGTTGCGTTCGCGTATTGATGCAGCCGGTGTGCCAGTTGATTTCAAATTCCATCAACTCGCTATTCATAAGCGATTTACGACGCTACAACGCCAGGCTTCGCAGGCGGCCTTAAGTGCCATTTCGGCGCATCCAGGCTTGCCGCGAGACAATTCAATGTGTCACGATGACACTTGAAAGACGAGGCCGAACCCTCTTGAGTGCGGGACGCCACCCTGTTGGAAAAAATAATCGATTTCGATTTCGATTTCGATGAACCAAATTTCCAACAAACGCAACCGCTCCGCCCACCCCGCTCCCGGCATGCCCAAGGCCTTCCTTTTCGACATCGGCAACGTCATTATTGCCTTCGACTTCGCCCGCACGGTTTCCAAACTGGCGGACCAGTGCGCCATCGGGCCCGACGAGGCTTTGGCGAAGGTCGGCGCGCTGACGCCGGAGCTGGAACTCGGGCGGATTCTCCCGGGGGATTTCGTCTCGCTCGCGTCGGAAACGATCGGCTACGCCGGCGAACCGGAGTTTTTCCGCAGCGCCTTCGAGGACATCTTCGAACTGAACCGGCCGATCGTCGAGTTCATCGAAGGGCAGAAGGCCGGTGACGCCGAGCTGCATCTGCTCTCCAACACGAACGGCATTCACGCCCCGTTTTTCGAGAAGACCTATCCGGTATTCGAGTTGTTCGACGGTCGGATCTACTCGCACGAAGTCGGTGCGATGAAGCCGGATGCGAGAATCTACGAGATCGCGATCGAACGGCTCGGTTTGGTTCCCGAATCGACCGTGTATGTCGACGACCTCCCCGGGAACTGCGAGGCGGGACGCCGGGCGGGATTCGCGACGATTCAGTACGACATGGCCGATCACGCCGGATTTCTCGAGGCTTTCGAGCGACTGGAGAAATAGACGGCTTCAGGCTTCGAAACCGAAACGAGGAGCGTCGAAGCCATCTTTTCGGATAGAACCCCGAAGTCCCTTGTCCCCCGGGTGTCCGAGATCGCGTGCATAAGGGCTTTTGACACCGCCGCCATCCTAACGGACATTTTTCCCCCGCCGAAGGCGATCTCCGCCACGACCGTATTTTATTTTATTATGAGCGAGAAAAAAGAAAACTCACCGACCGACAGCTCACGACGCAGTTTCGTGAAGACCACGGGCGCGGCTGCCGCAGCCGGTGCCGCCGTTGGATTTCCCTCCGTCACTTTCGGCGCGGCAAACGATTCGAAGCTGAAGATCGGGGTCGTCGGATGCGGCGGACGCGGGGGCGGCGCGATGATGAACGCGATGAACGCCGACGACAACGTGGAACTTTGGTCGTTGGGCGATCTCTACGTCGAAGAGGCGGAAAAGAAGCTCGAGATGGTCCGGGGATACGCCTCGGTGCGCGACAAGGTGGCTTCGGATATCGACGGACGCGTTTTCGGCGGGCTCGATTCCTTCGAGAAAGTCATGGATTCGGGCATCGACGTGGTGCTTCTGGCGACGCCTCCGGCCTTTCGTCCCGAGCATTTCCAGGCGGCCGTCGACCGGGATCTCCACGCATTCGTCGAGAAGCCCTGCGCCACGGACGTCGCCGGCGTCCACGATTTCCTCGACACCGCCAAAACCGCTGCGGAAAAAGATCTCTCGGTTCTCTGCGGCTTTTGCTACCGCTACAGCGAGCACGGACGCCCGCTGTTCGAGCGCATCCACGACGGCGCGATCGGCGACGTCACCAGCATCCACTCCACCTACTACGCGTCGCCGGTCAAGGCGATGCCGGAGGCTTCGTCCCGCCCCGACGGCATGGGCGACACGGAGTGGCAGATCAAGAACTGGTACAATTTCACTTGGCTCGGCGGAGACGGCATCGTGGAACAAGGGTGCCACAACGTCGACCGGATCGGCTGGGCTTTCCAGGACGCGGACCCTATCGCCGCGTTCGGAAGCGGCGGCCGGCAGCGGCCGAACAACGAGGGCAACATCTACGACCACTTCAGCGTGACCTACGAATATCCCAACGACGTCCGCGCCCACGTGGAGTGGCGACAGTTTCTCAACCCGTCCTACCAGTTCACCGGCGACATCATCGTGGGAACGAAGGGCGTGGCCAAGTTCGGCACCAGTTCCGCCGAAATCACCGGAGAAAATGCTTGGAAATGGCGCAGGCCCCGCACTCCGAAAAGCATGTACGATCTCGAACACGAGGAGTTTTTCGCCGCCATCCGCTCGGGCGAGCGCAAAGACGACGCCGAGTGGATCGCCCATTCCACCACCCTGGCCATCCTTGGCCGCGAAGCCTGCTACACGGGCAAGCGGCTCACGTGGGAGGAAGTGGAAAACAGCGACCAGAAACTCGTTCCCGACAACATCGATCTCGACGCGGACCTCCCGATCCGCCCCGAACGCATTCCCGGCGTCATGGAGACGCAGGGATCGCTCGGGCAGCAGGAGAGCTGAGGGAGCTTTTGGCTCTTTGACTTTGGCTGATTCGAAGAGCCCCGCCCTTTTTCGGGCGGGGCTTTTTGGCAACGGGGCGGCTCGTCGAGACATCGGTTGATTTCGACCGTTTTCCGGCCTTTTCTGAGGTGTCTTGACAACCGCTCTTTCACAACGCCCGCACATCGTGGCCACGGTCACTCAGCCCGGGGATCTCGCTCTTCTGGCTCCGACCGAAGAGGCGGCCGCCGACATACTTGAATTCCGCCTCGACGATCTGGTCGATTCACTTTCCACCGTGAAGCAGACTATCGAGACGCTCTCGACGCCGGCGATCGTCACCGCGCGGCATCCGGACGAAGGCGGCTCGAACGCTCTCGACTCTGCGGAACGACTCGAACTCTACCGAGCCGTGCTGCCCGCCGCCGCCTTCGTGGACACCGAGATAGCCACTCTGCAATCCGGCGATTTCGCGGGATTCGTCGCGGAAGCACACGCGGCCGAGACGCTCGCGATCGCCTCGTACCACGATTTTTCGGGCTTTCCCGGAATCGACACCCTCGCGAGGCATGTCGAGACCGCCTACGACCTCGAGGCCGACATCGCCAAGGTGGCGGTGGTGATCGAGTCGATGTCCCAATTGTTCGATCTGGTCACGCTCGTCGAACGGCAGGTCGCCGAGGGTCGGCTGGTCTCCGCCATGGGCATGGGGCCACTGGGAAAACTCTCGCGCCTGGTGCTCGCGAAGGCCGGCTCCTGTCTGAACTACGGCTACCTCCGGATCCCGAACGCTCCCGGCCAATGGTCCGCCAGCGACCTCGCCCGTCTGGTCAAGGACTTAGCTCTTTAGCTCTTTAGCTCTTTAGCTTTTTAGCTTTTAGCCCCCGTGGATTTGCTGGGCGCGACGGCCCCTCCGACCTCAGACCTCCGACCTCGTCAGTGAGTCGGCGCGGCGACGGTTCCGTCGGAGAGTTCGCGACGGCGGTTCTCCACGATCTTCGAGGCGATCTCCAGCATCATTTCCTCGAGAACCAGCCGCAGGTGGCTCCCCGCGCGGAAATCCGCCGGAGCGATGTACTTGATTCGGCCGGCCGCGCCGGAAAGCTGG
Source organism: Verrucomicrobiales bacterium (assembly GCA_040905585.1). Taxonomy (GTDB): domain Bacteria; phylum Verrucomicrobiota; class Verrucomicrobiia; order Verrucomicrobiales; family DEV007; genus Arctic95D-9. The sequence continues at coordinate 157,179 of JBBDRG010000016.1, read as the reverse complement.
AAGGCCTTCCGAAAACTGACTCGCGACTCGTCGCCGGGGTTGTAGACCGCGATGCTGTTCCCGCCGAAACGCTTCATCACGGTGAAACACGGGACGTCCGTGGGACCGTCGCCGAGATAGATCATGTTCGAGAAGGGAATCGGGCGCAGTTCGTCGGGCATGTGGTCGTTCACGTCCTCGGTGGGATCGAGCATTCCCTTGTTGATCCGGAAGAGATACTGGGTCTTCGCCGTGTGCGAGATGACCCGCTTCGGAAAGGCGATCCGGCCGGATTTGTTCTCGGCGAACTCACAGCCGAACACCTCTTTGACGAATGGCCGCAACTCGCTGCCGTCGATCAGCGCCTTGATGCCGCTCGAGATGATGTAGTGCTCGATCTGAACCCCCATGGCCCGGTGCTCGTCGCTAAGCAACCCCTCGAGTTCGCCGAACATCTCCGGGAGTCCGTCGAAAAATTTCAGGCCTTTTCCCAGATCCCGCAGCTCGGCGTTCGAGGGACCGTCCAGTTCCAAGTAGTCGAGCATGGCCTTGAGGTAGGCCAATTCGTTCTCGTAGCCTTCTTCCTCGACCAAAGTCTTGCAGCGTTTCCAGAACTCCGTCGGATTGATGCCGAACCGGGGAAAGAGCACCTCGTCCTGCATGTAGGTCGGACTGAGCGTCTGGTCGTAGTCGTAGACGATTCCGATGATGTTCTGGGGAGCGGCCATTGGGAAACGATTTGGAAACTCAGCGACGGAAACGGCGAGGTCTTTTCCAGGCTGTCGCGGAGGGAAAGCGGGCGCGGGAAGGTATCATGGAACTCGAGACGCCGCACCCGGGGATCGCGGCGAAACCGTCAGGTCTCGGCTTCGATCGCGCGCAATGCCGACTCGAGATCCTCGTGCAGCCATCGGTAATCGAAAGCTCTCATGACCACCGGAGCGACCCTCTGGCTGTCGAGAAACATCCGTCCCATCCCGCCCGGCAGCCGCTTCAGGGCGGCCCCCGGCACGCGCAGAAACGCCTTCCGCTTCAGCGACGCCGCGTAGGTTCGGGTGAACTCGCGGTTGGTCGCGGGATTCGGTGCCGCGCAATTCACCCGACCGGTTACGTCGTCGTTGGCGACGCACTCCAAGAATACGCGTGCCGCGTCCTCGACATGGATCCACGACATCCATTGATCGCCTTTGCCCAGCGGTCCTCCCAGTCCCGCCCGGAAAATCGGGCGCAGGCGCTTGAGAAGTCCCCCTTTGCCCAGCACGAGGCCGAGCCGCGGAGTCACGACGCGCACGCCCAGCCGGGAGGCTTTGGCGGCCGCCGCCTCCCAGTCGCGGCATACCTCGGCAAGAAATCCGAACCCGACGTCCGCCTCCTCGTCCAGCCACTCGTCGCCCCGATCCCCGTAGTAGCCGACAGCCGAAGCGCTGACGAGCACGGGAGGTCTCCGGCTTCGGCTCAGCGAACCTATATCCCCCACCAGGGCGGACGTCAGGCCGACCCGGCTTTCGCGAATTCGGCGCTTCTTCTCCTTGGTCCAGAGTCCCACGAGAGGTTCGCCAGCCAGGTGGATGAGCGCGTCGAGACCGTCGAGATCGATCTTTTCCCCGCCGCCGAGCGATCTGACCTCGTCCGCGCCTTCGATCGGCTTGTCGGGATCGCGCGAAAAGGCCGCGACCGACCACTGCCTGCCGTTGGCCTGCGCGATCAGCGCAGAGCCGAGAAAACCGCTGGCGCCCGTGATTCCGACTTTCATCTCAGCTTCGTCTCCCGGGGAGACAAGCCGACACTAGGACCGGAGGCGCCGCATGCCAAGCGATTAAGCTTCAACCAAGCCGGAGGAAGACCGGTTCAAGGGCTCGCCTCGGCCTTCTGCTGGTCGAGTATTTCGACGAACTCCTTGGATTGCTCGCGCAAGCGCGTGAGCCCGGCGATGCATTCCGGGGACAAGCCGGGCTCCATCAGAATCAACTCCGCGAAGCCTGTCACCGACCCGATCAGGTTGCGGAAGTCGTGCCGCAGTTCCTTGTCGTGCAGCGAGAAATCGGCGACGGTATTGAGCTTGGTGCGAATCGACTTGCCCGCTTCCTCGATGTATCCGAACAACTCGGGGCCGTCGTCTCCGTAGTCGTCGACATTCGGCTTGAGCCGCATGGTGCCTTGAACGATGTCGCGGGCGATACCCCGCAGTTGGTTGAGGGACGGATCGCGGCTGACCACGTCGTCCTCCGCCGCTGCCGCGCTCTCGCCTTCCTGGTTCATCCTGCTCTTGAGGGCGGCGACGACCGGCTTGGTTCCTTCGTGGGTCGGAAAGACGGAGAGAAAGCCTGCCGCCTTGGCTTTTTCGAGAAGCTGAGGATTGCCGGTCGAAGAAATTCCCACGAACGGGATGTTCGCGAGCGTCCCGATCCCCTTCACAGCCTGAATGCCGTTCCAGAGCCCGAACTCGGCCAGATCGAGATCGACGATCATGAAGTCCGGACTGTGCTGGCGGCAAAAGTCCACCATCTGCATCGGATTCCAGACGACCGCTGTCTGAAACCCTTCGTCTCCGAGCGTCTGCTGGAACCGTTCTCCGGTCTGACGCTCGCCTGCTACGATTAAAACCCTGTTCATAGGAACTGAAACTAATACTTAATTAACGACAAATAGTCAAATTTCCATAAATTTACCGTTTATCGAGCTTTTTCCAAATGCTTTTTTAAATATTTACGATATTCGCGTTCAAGCACTCGTTGCACAACTTTTCGGGCTATTTTACAGTGCCCGCCGGAACGGACCTTCGGTCTTTCCGGCCAACCGATCAATCTCCTACCTGTATGAAAAAAATCCTCACGCTCCTAGCCGTCGTTTTCGTCCCAGCTCTTTCCTTCCTGGCGTTCGCCGGAGAGGAGGTTGCTGAAATAACGCTCACGGCCGACAAGGTCCAGTTCATTTACGATATCAAGGAATTCACCGTAAAGCCCGGACAAAAGGTGAAAGTCACTCTCGTAAACCCCGAGGACAGCGTGACGCGGCAGCCTCACAACGTGCTTTTCGTGAAACCCGGCAAGAAGGACGTGGTGGGAATGGCGGCGAACACGGCCATGACGGACCCGGAGTTTCTGACGACGAAGCAGGCCGTCCCCGACTCCGACGACATCCTGCATTACTCGAAGCTCGTGCAGCCGGGAGAAGAGGATGTTCTCGAGTTCACCGCCCCCTCGGAACCCGGCGAATACCCGTATATCTGCACGTATCCGGGCCACTGGGCCATCATGAACGGCGTGATGACCGTCGCGAAATAGACCCCGAAACCCATCCGAACAGGAAAAATCGTTGAAAAAAGCCCGGCCCGGCGTCCCGCCGAAGCCGGGTTTTTTTGTTTCCCGAAGCAAGTTTTTCGGAAACCTTGAGTTTTTTGGCTGATTTTTTTGTAATTTCCATAAATATCATGTAATGTTTGCCCACCATTTCGCATGAATACCAGGATCCAGATCATTGACGACAACGTTTCCCTGACGACTCTTCTCGCGAAGACTCTCTTCAAGTTCGGCTACGATCCGGTGGTGGAGAACAATCCTCTACTCGCCATCAATACGGCTCGGCATTTCATGCCGGACTTGATCCTCCTCGACGTCATGATGCCGGAGCGGGACGGAGGACGGGTTCTTGCCGACCTCCGGGCGGATCTCACGCTGCGCTACATCCCGGTGATTCTGCTTACCGCGATCGCCCGGGAAGCTCAGGCACTGGCCGACACCGACGGAATCAAAAGCGCCGTCATCGCGAAACCCGTGCAGTTGACGGAACTGGTCAACGAAATCGAAAAGCAGCTGGCCGCCGTTAGAACCTACGCCGAGCAACAGGAGCACGAAGCGGCCCTCGGCTCCGCCGACCATCTCCCGAACCTTCTCGTCGGGGACCGGAACATGTCGCTGCCGCGGGAGGGGAACGCGTTCGTCGACTGGCCGCCGACCGTTGCGGACGCCTCCTCGTCGTTCTCCTCGAACACCAGTTTCCCGGACTTTTCGTTTCCGGAGCGGGAGGAGGACAAGAAGTCCGACGGGAACGCCTGGTAGCGAAGGGCTTTTCTGGCTCAGGCGAGGCCGACTCGTCCGAATTCGCCCAGACACCAGTCGTACTCGGCGACGAGCTGATCCACCACGTCGCCCGAGCGCATCGCTTCGGGCAGCACTTCCCAGGTATAGGTTTCCATTTCGAAATGCCGGCAGCATTCGGGCTCGTCGGCCAGGAGGGCGAGAAGGTCCGAAATGTGATCGCGAGTGTCGGCGAACAGCGCTTCGGGCTGCGAATGGAGCGGGACGTGGAAATGCACCCGCCACTCGTCGCCCGGGTTCTCCCGGTTCTGGCCGAACCACGAAATCGCTTCGGGGAGATCCTTGAATCGCCGGTCGATATCCCTTCCCTTCCGCACCACGACTTGATGCAGATACACGTCGTCCTGAAAGGTCTCCAGACGCGCCACCGTCTCTTCGTTGGGAATCAGTTTCAGGGCCGAACTCAAGTGAATCTTGCTGATCCGAATCCCCGCCTCCCTGAGCCGGCCTATCGCGTCCGCAGGTTCCTCGAACTCGACCGCCAGATGGCAGGTGTCGTAGTTCACGCCGACGTTGCGGAGGAAGCGCTCGCGCCCGGCCGCGTCGGTCTTGCGCAGCAACCTGTCGAAAAATGCCGCCGTCTCGGCGCTGGTCTCGAACAGCCCGAGCGGCTCCGGTTCCAGTCCGAGGTGGACGTCGCGTCCCGTTTTCTCCCGCAGGGACTCGATGTGCTCGCTGCACGCGGTCAGGTGCCGGCAGATCTCGTCCACCTGCTCCTCCGCGGTGTCCGGCCGGATGAACTCCTTGAAGGAGCCCGGCAGGGTGCTCACGCTCACGGACCGGCCCTCCGGAGCCAGTTCGACGATCAAGTCGAAAAGCCGGTTCGTGTACTCCAGCCGCTCGGGCGTGGACCAGTCGGGCGAATAGACCTGCTCCTTCACCCGACCGCCGTGGAAGGTGCCGTAGGGAAAGCCGTTGACGGTGAAGACGTAGGCGTTTCGCTCGTCCATCCAGCGGCGGAACGCGTCCCGCAAGGAAACGTCGGACGCCAGCTCGGCCGCCGCCGCCGCGCTCAGCCGCAGCCCGATTCCGTAGGGTTCGCCCGGTGCCACGCGCCGCCTCACCTTGTCCGTGTAGTGACTCAACGCGTGAAACGTTTCTTCCCAAGTCTCCCCGCGGTGTATGTTGGTGCAATAGCCGAGGTCGATATCGTGTTTCAGCCGCATGAGGCAAATGAGCCCACTCCCTTCTCCCAAGCAAGACAAAGCACGACGAAATCCCGGATTCGGGACTGGACTTTGCCGCCGCAAGTATCAAAAATGATAAAGCCTTCAACTTCTATTCTCACCATGAGCATCGGATACCCGGACCAGGAACCTCTGGTCGACACCCCGCCTTCGCCCGGTCACGCCGCCATTCTCGTCGTCGACGAAGATCCCGCGTTCCAACTCGGGCTGAAAACCTTCCTCCGCGAATACGTCGGGTTCGAAAAAGTCTTCACTGCCCGAAGTGGCCAGGAAGCTCTCGACCTGATCGAGTCGGAGGACTCCATCGAAGTCGTCACCCTCGACTACCAGATGCCGGGGATGACGGGCATAGACGTCATGCAGGAGCTCGCCAGGACCCGCCGTCGCCCGCTCAGCGTGATGATGATCACGGGTTATCCCTCCCAGGAACTCGAAGCGCAGTTCCGAAGCCTGGGTTCCCCGACCCTTCTGGCCAGCCATTTCGTCCCGAAACCGGTCGAATTCGAGAAACTCGAGCCTCTCGTGCTGCGGGCGCACGAAGAACTGCTCGCCGCCAAGCGCACCGGAACCGAGGAACCCGGCGGCGCGGCAGACCAATCGGACGACGAAGAACTCGAACACACATTCGCGGAGCTGGAGGCAAAGTTAGGCGCGCAATCGCTCCAGTTGACGTCGCTTCGGGAGAAGGTCGACGCGCAGCGGGGCAAATGGCGAACCGATTTTCTGATTGTCGCGCTCCTCGTCTTCGCCGTGTGGCTGGCGGGCGAGTTCGGCTTGCTCGACGAAGTCGAGGGGTGGTGGACCGATTTCAAAGACGAGGTAACCGAAGCGGTCGCGCCGACCGAGGCCGCCCCCGGGACCTCGGAGAGCGATTCGGACGGATCCGGCGCCGACGCCGTTCCAGCCGACACGCGGGAGTCCGCTCCCCTGCCCGAATCCGGCGGAACCCCTCTCTGAGAAACCGGGCGGGGCACACACACGGCAGGAATTGCCATGGCTCCGCCGGCAAAAGCCGCGGATAGTAATTGTTATTCATTCCCCTCCTACGCCATGACCGACGAATCCAAGCCCGATCCCGAAGAAAACGACGACGCCTCCAGGGAAGACGCCGCCCCGGACCAGACAGGCGACCACCTGGCCAGGGCGGTGCGCGAGGCCTTTCGAAACGGCAGCGAAGACGCGCGCAAGGCCTTCGAGGAAAACATGCCGAAAGCCAAGGAAGATTTCGCCAAGGGCGTTCACGACGTCGCCTACGCGGTCGCCTATGCCGCCTCGTTCAGTGCCGCGCTGCTGAAAGAGGTCGCTCCAGAGCCTCTCGCCGACGGCGTCCGGGAAGGGCGCGAGGCGGGAGAACGAGCCGCCCGGAAAGTCGCCCGCGAACGCCGCGGGGAGGAAACCGGGGGGACGCCCGATTGCAGCGACGATTCCGGACCGGTTCCGGTTTGATCCGGTCGGCGCTCCGCCCTCGGCAGCAATAACCGTCTTCGAAAGTGCGGCCACACATCGAGGATTGGCGGCGCCCCTGCCCTGCCGAACAGGGGAAGGTCGCGGCGTTGCCCGAGTGTCGGATCTACTTCCCGACCAGCTCCTTGTCGCGAGCGAAAACGCGGTCGGCGGGCAGCTCGTCCGGCGACACGTCCGGAAACGTCACCTCTCCGGTGGCGGCCCATTCCGTGCCCCGCTTGAGCGTTTCCTGAAAACCGACGCCCGACATCGAGACGGTGTCGTGTCCCAAAGCCGTATGGAAAACCCGTCCGTCCCCGTAGCGAACGGTCATGAGAAGCGGCTCGGTTTCTCCGGAACCGCCGGTCTCTTCGTCGGAAAAGGCGGCCGCCAGGACCGTCACGTTTTCGGCCGGGCCCCGCAGGCGGTCGTAGAGTTCGTCTTCGGCGTGCATCCACTCCTTCGGTAGTCCGTCCATGATGGGATGGTCTTCGGCCTGGGCGACCACGACGAACTCGTGCCTCTTGCCGTGGGAGCCCCCTTTCCCGGCGCTGGTGTCGCGGGTCCATTCGCCGTCGCGAAGGCGAAGGTAGGGCCCGGAGAGTTCGCTTCGTCCGCCCCATCCTCCCAGACCGATCATCCTGTTGTACTCCTTCCACTCCGGAAAGGCGTTGTTCGCGGCGTGGACCGGCACGAATCCGCCCCCGTCCCGAACGTATGCCTCGAAAGATTCGCGGACCGGCTCCGGCCAGAGTTCTCCGTTGTAGTTGGAAACCACCACGTCGTAGGCGGCGAAATCGGGGCGCCATTCGTCCCAGGCGGACTGGGCCTTTTTCTTGATTTCGGCGACATCCGCCTTCCACTTCCTGAGCGCCTCGGCAAATCGCTTGTCGGCTTCCGGAGTCTTCTCCCCGGACTGCCGGGGAGCGCGGGGCGGAGCGGGAGGGGTTGTGGAGACGGTCACCTCGAAACGGTCGGACGCCTCGTAGATACCCGCCAGCACGGGAGTGGTTGCCTCCCAATCGTGATTATTCTGGCCGTCGACGATCAGCACTTGGATCCTTGCCTCGGCATCCTGCGCCGAAGCCGCGACCGAGAGCCCTAACAAGGTCGCGGCACCGAAGGCGAAACGGACGGATTCGGGGGAGAAAAACGGAAGATTCATGAATTCAGCCTATCAGAGCGGCGGCTCGTTTGAAACTCGGAAATTGGGCGAAAAAATCCACTCAGGGCAGGCTCAGTATCCGCCCGATCTCCTCGACGCCCTCTTCCTCCTTGTGAACGCCGTGGTTCGATTCGTAAACGATTCGCTCCGACTCCACTCCCTCGAGGCGAGCGCTGGTGTAGTACACGACGGTGTCGTGCGTTTTCTCCAGTTTCTTTCCCTTCCTTGCATTGACACCGATGATCGAATGGTAGGCCACCTCCGGGTTGAGCGGACGGTTCAGGAACTCCGCCGTCGCCCGGGAGCTCGTCCGCAGCTGGTCGATCGAAGTGGGCCGCTCTTCGGCCATTTCGAAGCCGAGAGGAGTCAAGGCGTAACGGCTCCCTTCAATGATGTCGGTCGACACTCTGACGAGCTGGGTGGGCAAATGGATCAGATTCCCGGCGAGTCTCATCAGCGGGTTGTCCGCCAGTTTCGATCCGCGGTGCGGAGTGGCGCAGAAAACGACCCGCTTGACGAACGGAAGCGGGTCGTAGTAGATCATTTCGCGGAGGACCTCGCGGTCGGCCTCTTCGACGTTCAGTTCGTCGACCGGCACGTTGTAGAGCATGTTCCACTCCTTGTCCCCGCCGCCCAAGGTGACGGCCTTCGAAATCAAGCCCCCCATGCTGTGCCCGACCAGCGTCGCGCCAGCGCTCGAAGCCCCGTTTTCGCGCCGGAAGCCATGCATTTCCTGCAAGGCCGTCCGGAACTTCGAAGCAACGAAGGGCACCGGCGCTCCCGTCGGGTAACCGAACGACCAGAATTCGTAGCGCTCGCGAATTTCCTTGTTCTCGTAAAGGCGGTTGAGCGTTTCGTCCCAGGTTGCGGGACTCGAATAGATGCCGTGCACCAGAACGCAGACCTCCTTCTCGGGATCGAAAGCCGACAACCGAGACAGACCCATTCGCTCGGCGTACTGGTCGAAGCGGAAAAGCGCCGGCAAAGCCAGAAACTGCCTCTGTCTGTCCTCGAAATCCCGAGCGAAGGTCGCCGTGTAGTTGACCGCCAAGGGCAGGCGCCGACCTCCGAAAGGGATTTCGCCTTCCCGGGTGGGATCGAACAATTCAAGAATCGGCCGCTGGCGGTTGTCGAGGTTCAACACCGCCGTCACGGGGTACCAGAGCCCGGATTCCGGAATCATCGGATCCTCCGGCGTATGGGGTTGCCTCACGAGCAGCGGGCAGCCGACGCCCTCGACCTCGGTGGTCGAGTCGAAGCCCCGCCGCACCTTGACGAACTGGGCGGGCACCACCTGGTCGATGGAACCCACGTTCCTGACGTTCACGGAATCGACCTCGATCTCGACGGTTCCGTCGGTGGTGAGGACCGAGGACAGCGCGTCCTTGTCGGATTCCCAGTTGCTGGCGAGCTGGACCACGGAATTGCAAACCGCTCGGTTGTAGCCTTCCAGTGCTTCCGCCGCCGGCACCCGGCCGGAACGCATGCCTTCCCACGTGGCGACGGTTTCTTCGAGCGGGATGGGTTTGTCGAGCCTCGCGTTCCAGTTCTCCTGGACCTTGAACTTGGTGGCGCAACCCGTCGACAGGCCAATGGCCGCCGTCGCGGCGAGCAATCGTCCGAATCTGATCGTCGTTTTTCGCATCGTGTCCCCTCCTATACTCCAGAGAATTCCAGATACCAGCGCGCAAGCCCGAAGATTTTCAAAAGTTTTTCCTCGAATTTCCCGCCCGGTCTAGCGTATGATTGCCCTCCGCCGCGCGGGAGAAGAACATTCCCGCCGGCTTTTTTTCGATACCGACAAAAATCCTTTTTATGAATTTCGCATGTCCGACATGTAACATCACCCTGCAGGCCGAAGCCGACCTCGCCGGCAAAACCGTGAAATGCCCCGGTTGCGGGAACCGCATCCAGATTCCGGAGGACTTCGGCCCGCCCCCTCCGGACGCCGCCCACGAAGGCGAAGCGGCCGAAGAAATGGCCGACGAGTACTACGATGAACTGCCCGAACTCGAGATCTCGGCGGCCACCGGCGGCGATCATCCCTCCGCCGTCAACGTCTGGATCGCCGGCGGAATGGGAATCGGCGCGACGTTCATCTGGTTCGTGTTCATGTATCTCCTTCCCCAGACCGAAGACGACGCGGAGCAGGGAATCGGCGGCTACCTCCGCGAACTGTTCACCGAGCGCGGATGGCCCCAGTACGTCACGACGCTCCTGACGTTCTGGTGTCTCGGTCTCCTCATTCTGAAATGGCTCAACATCCGGAAACAGAGGCGCGCGATGCTGATCCAGGCCCTGCCGACCGACATTTCCGAGGAAATCAACCCCTCGAACCTGAAGGCCTTCCACGATCACATCGTCAACTTCCCCAAACCGCTGCGCAACACCTACATCGTCAACCGCATCCGCAAGGCACTGGAGTTTTTCTACGTCCGCCAGAACAACCCGGAGGTGGCGCAGATGATCACGGCCCAGTCGGAGGTCGACGCCGCCAAGGTCAACAGCAGCTACGCCGTGGTGAAGGTTTTCCTGTGGGCGATCCCGATCATGGGTTTCATCGGAACCGTTCTCGGTATCGGAAACGCGATCGGCGGTTTTGGAGCCGTTTTCGGCGCCGGCGAAGGCGGCGACATGGCCGACATCAAAGAACCCCTTCTCGACGTTCTCGGGAGCATGGGCGTGGCGTTCGACACGACCCTTCTGGCCTTGGTCTTCAGCATTATTCTCAGCTTCCCCGCCAGCGGCCTGCAGAACGAGGAGGACGATCTCGTCACCGACGTCGACGAATACTGCATCGACCACCTGCTCAAGCGCCTCAACGACGGCGGCGCGGCGTCGAACCTCGGATCCGACGCGGGACTGCTCAAGGCGATCGGCGACGCCATGGCGGCCAATCAAAAGGACATCATGAGCCGGTTCGAGTCGGTCCAGAGAGGCATGTCGGAAAGTTTAAAAAACCAGACTCAACAGTACGAAAAGGTCGCCACGGCCGTCGAGAAGCAACTCGAAGCCATCGGCCAGCGCGCGGAGAGCTACGAGACGCGGCTCGACGAGGAGTTCTTCGGATCGCTGGAGCGGATGCGCAAGGAGTCCGTCGGCGCCATCGAGGCCCAGATCGGGTCCTTGTCCGAAGGCATCCGGAACCTCAACACCGTGCTCAAGGAGCTCAACGGCAAGCAGGTCGTGGTTCAAAAGAAAGGCTGGTTCGGCCGCGGGTGACGCTTGTTCAGGTGACGCTTTCTCAATAAACCCCTCTTAAATGGCAAAACGCGCAAGAGACGACGGCGGCACCGTCAGCCTGTTCCCCTTTCTCAGTATTCTGGTGTGCATCATCGGCAGCCTCACGCTCATCATCGTGGTCATCAATCTCATTGCCATGAGCCGGGGCGAAGGGCGGACCTCGGAGGAAGTCGAGCGCGCCCGGGAATACATACTGGCCGAAAAGGAGAAAAAGGAAAAACAGGAGGAACTGGACAAGCTCCGGCAGCTCATCGAAAACCTCATCCAGCAGAACAAGGACAGCCTGGTCGCCCGCGACAAGCTCGCCATGCTCAAGGACATGCTCGAGAACCAGGAGGAGATCGAGCAGAGCCGCGAAGAACTCATCGCCAAGTTCAATCTTCTCGTCGACACGAACAAGAAACTCGTGGCGGACGAGACCCATCTTCAGGAAGAGATCAAGAAGAAGGAAGAGGAGATCGCGAAAAGAAACCTGCCGCCGGATCCGGCCGCGCTCCGGGTGAGACCGAGCGGCAGCAGCACCAACACCCGTCCCTTTTTCGCCGAAATCTCCGAACGAGGCGTCTACATCCACCGCAGCCTCTCCGAGGAGGCGACCCCCATCCCGGTGGCGTCGCTGAACCAGAGCGAGGAGTTCGTCGAACTCCTGGAGACGGTGGCTTCGGAGCCCTACAATCGGCTTATCTTCCTGGTTCGCGGCAACCCGGGCGCGGTCAAAACGCTCAATCAGGCTTCGCAACTGGTCTCCGCGTTCAATCGCAACAAGGGCACCGAAATCATTCCGGGACGCTTGCCGCTCCCCGGCGAAGGAAAAGTCGATCTGCAAATGTTCGCCCAGTTCCTGAATCCCTGACGGAAGCCCCTCCGACACCGACTTTCAACCCGCAATGGCCCGCAGACCCAGAGGAAACGAAGAGCGCAGCATGGACTCGCTCATGGATGCCCTGACGAACGTCGTGGGGATTCTGCTCCTCATTCTGATCGTGAGCAGCCTTGGAATCACCGCCGCCGTTCGTCAAGTGGTCGAAAACCTGCCCGAAGTCACCCAGGAGGAACTGGAGGCGATGAAGGCCAGCCGGGACAAGACCCTGGACAACCTCGAGGAGTTGAAACAGACCCAGAGCAACACGCTGGCCAACCTGCCCACCGAAGAGGAAGCCACCCAGCTCATGGCGGAGTTGGAAGAGTTCGAGGAAAACAACGAGGAGCTGGCCGAGAAGACTTCCGACATCGAGGAATGGCAGCAGAAAGTCGAGGAACAGGAGGAGAAGAAGGAGGTCAACGACGAGAAAGTCCAAGTCGCCGACGCCCGCAACCGCGAACTCGCCGCCATTCTCGCGGAGACTCCCGAGGTCGAAACGAAGCAGGCCAAGGAGGTCGCCATGCCCAACCCCAGGGTCGCCGACGCCGAGTCCCGCGCGCTTTATCTCGTCTGCAAGTTCGGCAAACTTTTCTTCGTCGGCGATCCCTACGATCACGCTTTCAGGATCCGCGACGTCATCGACCAGAACTTCGGGGATCTGGCCTTCACCGGCAAGGCGACCGGCTCCTACACCTATGCCTTGAAAACCACGCGTAAGAACGACAGCGGCAACTTTCTTCCCCTCACCGAAGACTACCGCCTGAGCCGCCGGGAGAAGGAAGCGATCGCGGCGTGGGATAGCCTGACACCGAAATGGGGCAATCGCGAAGGCGTCGTCGCGAGCAGCGACTTGTCCGTGGTCCAGAGAATCTTCGGCTCCAACGACAGGGCCGAGTTGAACGTGGCGAAGTTCCGCCACGACGACAAAAAAATCGCCGCCTTTTTCGGCGACGGCAAATACGGACCGAAGGACTTCAACTACCATGTCTCCAAGAGCGGAAACGACCGAATCAAAATGGGACTCGAAATGAAAGAGGACGGCGGCTGGACCCCCGAGCAGTTCCTCGCCCAGAACTCGCAGTTCGAGCAGTACTGCAAGCAGGCCTCCACGGCACGGCGGACGCTGTTCTACTTCTACGTGGCGCCGGACAGTTTCGAGACCTACCTCCAGGCCAGAGCGAAGTCCGAGGAGTTTCGGATACCCGCCGGCTGGACGATCTGGGACGGCGATACACTCGAGCCGCGCGCCGTGCCGCCCCGGGAGTCCACTCGCTACAATCTCGACGCCCTTCCCGACGAGGCCTACATGGAACTAGCCAATTCCGTCGGACCTTTCATGGTCGAGGAACTCAACAAGGAGCGCGACGAACTCGCCGCCCGGGTGGAAGCGGCCGTTCCCGAGGAAATGACCGACGACGCGGAGAAGGCGGAGTTCGTCGAGAAACTGACTGCGGAGCGCAACGCCTGGGCCGCCTCGCCCTTCCAGACCTACGTGCTCGACGTTTTCAAAACCGCGCTGGCCGCCGAAGAAGCCTCCGGCGAAACCGAGGTCGCGATCGAGCTTCACCCTCCGGAGGTTCCCCATATCCGGACCTTCTCCCCGTCCCGGCCCCCGACCGCTCCGACCCCGCCGAAACCGGACACTCCCGCTCCCAAGCCGCCTGCCAAACCCAGCGGCCCGGGCGGGCTCATTCTCGACTGACGAGCTCCTCCGAGGACTCGTCCGACCCTGTTGTCCCATGCACTCGACCCTGTTGACCGGACTCGCTCTCGCCGCCGTCGCTCTCGCACCCTCGACCGCTTCGGCGGCACCCGAATTCGAAGCGCAAGTAATCGACGACGAAGTGGAAATCGGCTACGGAGTCGCCGTCGGCGACGTCGACGGGGATGGAAAGCCCGACATCCTCCTCGCCGACAAGCGCGAGTTCTCCTGGTTTCGAAACGCCGACTGGGAGGAATTTTCCATCGCCAGGAATCTGACCCTCCGCGACAACGTTTGCCTCGCGGCGGAAGACATCGACGGCGACGGACAAGTCGAACTCGCGGTGGGCGCCCAGTGGAATCCAGGCGAAACCAGCGACCCGGAACAGTCCGGCGCCGTGTTTTATCTCGTCCGTCCCGACGATCTCTCCCAGTCCTGGCAGCCCGTTCAACTTCCCCACGACCCGACCACGCACCGGATGCGCTGGGTGCGCGGCGCCGACGGTGAATTCGCCCTCGTGGTTCTTCCCCTCCACGGCATCGGCAACGTCAAGGGCGAAGGAGAAAACGCCGTCGAAGTCGGCGTCTACCGTCCCGATCCGGAGAACCTCGCCGATCCCGACGCGTGGACCCGAACCGTTCTCGACCGGCAACTCCACGTCACTCACAATTTCGACGACGAGAACGGCCATGTCTTCGTCGGGGGCGCGGAAGGCATCGTGAAACGCTCCCTCGACAACGGGGAACCGGGCGAAGGACTGCTGATCTCCCCGGCGAACTCCATTCCCCCGACGCGCGGCGTCGGCGAAATCCGGAAAGGGGAAGGCTTCATCGTCGCGATCGAACCGCTCCACGGCAACGATCTCGCGGTCTACCGGGAAAAGGACGGGACATGGCTGAGGGAGTTGCTCACCGATCGGCTCGAAGAGGGCCACGCTCTCGCCGTCGGCGACGTCACCGGCGACGGACTCGAAGACATCGTCGCGGGGTGGCGCAAGCCGGACGCCGACGGAAACGTCGGCATCAAGATTTTCCGGCAGACCGGCGAGGGTTCCTGGGAAGGCAACTGGGTTTCCAAGGACCTCGTCGCGGTGGAAGACCTGAAGCTCGCCGATCTCGACGGCGACGGAAAACTCGACATCGTGGCGGCGGGACGGGCCACGAACAATCTCGTGATCTTCTGGAACCGCGGCGAGTGAGTCTCCTATTCGCCCCGATCGTCCTTCAGTTCGAGCTTCGCGATTTCCTCCATGACCCGGTTGGCGATGAACTTGTAGCGTTCCCGGGGCGGCACCGACTCGTCGACGAGATCTTCCGGTCGGAGAAGTTCGCCCACCACCAGCGTCACCGGGTGCTTCCTGATTTTTTTCTCGCCTCGGGCGAGAGCTTTATCCGGGCCGAAAAGCCGCACCGGCAGAATCGGCACCCTGGCCTTGCTGACGATCATGCCGACGCCGGCTTGACCTTCCATGCGGAGTTTGCCGTTCCTGGAGCGCTGGCCTTCGGGAAAAATCAGGACCGTCTCGTCCCCTTTCAGCAGGGCGATCACCTTCTTCAAACTCGAAAGCTCCGGCTTCGCCTGGTCGACCGGAATCGCGTTGACGCGGGTAAAGATGAAGTTGGCGACGGGATGATCGAAAAGGGTTTTTCGGGCGAAAAAGTAGATCGGCTTCCGGAACGCGATTCCCACCAACGGCGGGTCGAGAAAGCTGACGTGGTTCGAAACGACGAGCAGACCTCCCTCGAGCGAATCGAGCGCCTCGCCGTTTTGCACCCGGTAGGACAAGCGGGTTCTGGCGACCAGTTTCGCGGCGCTGTGGCCTAACCAATACCAAAAATTCATCGTTGGATTTCCTGTCGGCTCGACCTCTTCAGCCGGCCTGGAGCGTTTCGCCCCCCGGATCGGACGGCGCCTCGGTCGAAAGCGCTCGGACCGGAGCCTTGAGAAGATTCGTGGCCCGGTGGAGCTGGTGAGCCGCGATGCCGCAACCCGTCCGGCACAGGCAAAGCCCCGCCAAGAGAACGGAAAGAGTGATCGCGCGCTGCATGCCCTTTCTTCGCGGTTGTCGCCTCCCTTGTCAACGCTTTCGCAGCAAGTCGGCGATGGCCGCGTAGGCCTCGGGAAGGCCGAGTCCCCTCGGATCGTCCGCGTGCCTGGCGGCGATTGCGGCAATCTCCTTTTCCCGGGAGGCGGAGACGTGGCCGCGCCTCGACTTCCTCCAGGTGTCCAGGCACCGCCCGAGGAGGGCGTCGCGAGGCACGCTCTTGCGCAGAAGCCGGATCAACCCCGCGTTGGTTCCCTCGCCCGCCACGGCGGTCCCTCCAACCAAGCCGCGGTCGAGTTCTTCGCTGCCGGGAGCCAAAGTCGACGCGCTGCGCCAAGCCCACAAGCCGACGAAGACCAAAAGCCCGAGAAAAACGCCGTGGAGACGGTAGCGTCGAATCAGTTTCGCGGCGCCGCCACTCTCGCGGATTCCGTGAATGGTCTCGTCGAACACGATCTTGGAGCGGTCGCCGACAAGCCAGAGGAGAAACTCCGGTTCGGCGCCGGCGTGAAGCGCTTCGTTGCTCGCGAAAAAGCTGTCGCTAGCCAGAACGATCGTTCCGTCCCCGTATTTCCGCTCGATGACCACCGGCTCACCTTCGACCAGCACGGCGTCGCGCCACGCTTCGTCTTCGCTTCGAAACCGAAACTGCGACCGCCACTCCGGAAGCGCCGCCGGCATGCCTTCGTCGGAAACGGTCTCCCCCGGTCGCGTCTCCCACCCCTCCTCGGGCCGGTCGAATTCCCGGACTTCCGCCAGATCGAAACCCAGCTTCTTCGTCAAGCGCTGCCCCAGAGACTCGGCCATCCGCTTCTCGAAGCCCGAATCGATCGGTTCGTCCGCGGCGTCTTCGCTCTCGTCGTCTTCGCCGCCGCGTTCTCGGATGCGTTCGTTCCGAAGTTCCCGCCGCCGATCGAGCCAGCCCTGTTCCTCGTCCGAGGCAACGGGACGGTAGGCTTCAGGAACCAAACCGGGATTCAGGGAGATCACCAGTCGGGCCCCCTTCTCGACGGCCTCCATGACGGGAGAATCCTCGGGCGCGCGCAAATCGTCCAGTCCGTCGCGGGGATAGCCGAGCAGCAGAAGCGTCGTGTCGGAGTCGAGTCCTCCGACGGTGGTCAAGTGGACGAGATTCCTCCGCACCTCGAACTCGTCCATCCCCTCCAGTGTTTCGTAGAAGGCGCTCGTTCCGAGAGGGTCGGTGCGGAAGCTCGCGTAGTGCGGATAGAGCCCGCCCTCGGAAAGCCGGTGCTCGAGAATTTTCGCAAACCCAAAAGCGAGAACGAGCCCGAGAAATCCGAGGCCCAGCAGGGCCCATGTTCGCGGCTTAAGCATCGTTCACCGCGCCTCCCGAACCGTGGAGGAAGTCGGCGCCGCCGCCTTCCCCGATTCCCGGGCGATTGTTTCGTGGTTGCTCATGAAATGCTCAACGGCCCCTCCGTCGACCCGGTGGAGGCCGTACCAGGCCCGCTCGAACAGAGCGGTGTTCTCGCGAAAGGCTTCCCGGAGCGAGACCTCCTGCCGGGCCCGGAGCGCCAGCTCCAGCACGTAGTCCCGGTTCGACTTGAAACGCGCGATGCGGAGGAGCCCCGTGTCGCCGAGATGCGCCAGGGTCGCCAGAAACAGCGCCCGCACGGCGAGGCGGGCGTCTCCCTTCGCGATCTGCTCACGGGCGAGCCGCAACCACTCGTCCTCCGGAAGCTGGGTCGCCACGATGTCCTCGCTCTCCAGGTCGATCGGTCCCGTCGCTCCCCGCGCCTCCGCCTTCACGGGCGCCGATCCCCGGTACTTGCGATAGGCGACAAAGGCGAGCCACGCAACGAGCCCCAGAACGAGAACCACCAGTCCGATCGACAGCGTCGAACCGAGACCCCGGAAAAATCCGCTGTCCAGCTCGGCGCCGCCCTCCGCAGCCCGCCGGTCCCGCCCTAGCTTGTCCATCATGTCCTCGATCCAGTCGCCCGCCGTCGCGAAAGCGGAGCGAACCGACTCCGCGATCTCGGACAGCCGCTGTGCGAGCCAGCCTCTCTCCTCCGCCTCTGCCTCCATCCCGCCGCGGGGAAGCCGCCACTGGTACTTTTTCTGGCTCATCGTCTCGTCGATTCGCGCCCGCATTTCCCGGGCGGTCGCGTCCTCGGCTTCCGCTGCCGTCGTTTCCGCCGGCGAAAATCCGAGTAGAAACAAGGTCGCCAATCCGAGCGCGGCAACGCGGGGGACGGTCTCCCGCCTCCTCTCCCTCGCGCGTTTTCCGCGACAGGCCGCCAAGCGACTGAGCAGATCCGCGCCGGTGGATTTCGACTCCGCGTAGAAACAGCGCAGGGTGTAGGCCGCCTTCATCATCGGCGAAATCACCATCCAGGTCAGGAGAACGGATCCGAGCAGAAAGGAGGTGTTCATCACCGCGGCGATCGGGCTCAGGGAAAACACGCTCTCGATCCCGAAGATGGATTTGGCGAATATCGGAATCAGCAGGCACGTCCCCACGAGATTCACCCAGGTAAGCAACGCCACGACGAGAAAGACCAAGAGGATGCCGTGATTCTGAGCCCACTCGTGGTGCGAATACCGCAGGCTGGCCCCGACCAGGCCGCGTAGCGGCCGCCGCCCGCCGTTCCGGGTAAAGGCCAGAACGCTCGCGTTCTCCAGCGCCGCCACGATCCAGCCCAGAGGAACGGCGAAGAACAGACCCAGAAAAACGAGTGGCCCGTGGAACGCTTGGACGACCCACAGCGCCGACAATTGCCGGAAGCCGGCGCGCGGGCGCCGTTCGGACGACCCTGGGCCGGTCTTCCGGGGGCCGAGGCCCGGACTGATGGTATCCCAGAGCCCCGCGCAGAACTTCGCTTGGCAAAACCGCATCCAGAAATAGAGCGCCGCCATGGTCAGGGCGGCCAAGGCGGCGTCCTGCTTCGCGTCGACCCGCCGGCTCATGTCCGCCACGAAATACATCAACGCCAGAGCGAAAGGCACGAGGCCGAGATAGAGAATCCAATAGTGCCGCAAGTCCACGGTGCGGAGCAAATGAAAGGCCTCTTCCAGTATCTGGATGGCGCCGGTTTCACTGCGGCGGCGGCGTCTTCTGCGGGCAACTTTGCTCATTTGAAAGCTCACTCCCAGATCGTTCCGTCGTGAAACTCGTCCGGCATGTCGCTCAGCAGCTGCGCGAAGAAATAGAACGTCAACCAGCAAACCACTACCGCGACGACGATCTGAAAAATGGGAGCAAGGCCCGCCGCCACTCCCGCTTTTCCAGATTTGCCCGACTCCGCTTTCCGGCTCAGACACGAGGCGCAAGTCAGTTTCCCTTCGTGCTCGGTAATGCATTCCGCGCAGTAGAACTGGCGGCAGCTCGGGCACCTCGCGGCGGCGGGCCGGTCCGGGTGAATCGCGCAGAGGGTGGCGGACAGGGCCTTACTCATCGCTCTTCTCCCGTATTCCGGCTTTCTCGGAACCGGCACCGGCAAGGCCGAGGCCCACTTCGGCTTGTCCGATCTGTCTGGACCAGCGAGTCGACTCGATCAAACCAACTAAGGCTCCGATGAAAAGCCCCGCACCGAGCCCCAGAAAAACGAGATACAAGACCACCCCGCCTTCCACCGCGAGCGCCGCCAACGCTTCCAGCGGACCGACGATCCCCATGGTGTAGGCCGAGTTCCGGGTTGCCGCGACGAGAAAGTAAACCGTGGCGATTCCCACCAGCAGAAACAGCATCCCCAGCAGCGACCACAGAATCGTGCGGATGGATTCCGGAGTGGCGCGGCGCACGGACGCCACGAGCGACAGCAGCAGGAGCATGCTCGCCGCGAAGACGACGGCCATCGTCCCCGCCACGAGAACGGGGCTTTCCAGGTGCAGGGAGGCGAGGCATGCCAATCCGGCCACCAGGAAGACCCCGAAGGTCGGCCTGACGACGCCCGGAACGCCGAAGGGTTCCGAGATTGCCGTGCTCGCCGCATTCTTCGATTCCGCGGTACCGCCTTCGGCGTCGTCCACCGGTAGATCGCGTTGGGATTCCCGAACCCTTGCGCCGATTCGATCGATCGCTTCCTTGGCCCGGTGGTAGCGATCGAGGGGACGAATCCGCGCTTTCGACAGCCCCGTCTGAATGTCGCAGAGACAGGTCGGACCGAGGATCAGATGGCGAAGAAGCAGCGCGAGCAATCCAAGCCCCGCCAGCGAAAGGACGGACGCCAACACGGCGAAGACGATTCCGATCGAGCCCCCGCCGCCGACCGCCAGCATCAGCGCCAGAAGTCCGCCGACGAACAAAAGGGCGATTCCGTAGAGAATGCCTTTCCCGAGCCGGCTGGTTTTCACGACGGAGAATGCCTGAATATCCTCGTACCGGTATCGCCTGTATTCCTCGCTGAACGGAAGAAGTATTCCGCTGCCCCTGACGTAGACGAGGTGATCTTTCCCCGTCCACAAACTGGACATGCCGAAGAGGCCCTTGGCCACCCGGGTGTAGCTGTCGAAAGATGATTTCAAGTCGAGCAACAGTGAACACGCCGCGACCGGTGCGGGTCAAGTCCCGGCGAAGTTAAAACGACCCGGGAAACCAGTTACGCGCCGGCCGGATAGCCGACCATCAGAGTCAGCATGTCCTGGACCGAGCGCGACAGCCCGGTAAAAAGGGCCTTCGCCACGAGGTGGTGTCCCACGTTCAACTCGGCGAGCGAGGGGACTTTCATCAGCTTCGGCAAGTTGCCGATCGTGATGCCATGGCCGGCGTTCACCTGGAGCCCCACCGAGTGGCCCAACTCGGCGGCTTCCCGGAGAGCCTGGAGTTCCTCGTCCCCCCCGTCGGGCGAGGCGTTGGCGAAGGCGCCGGTATGCAGTTCGATCATGTCGGCGCCCAGGCCCGCGACCGCCTCGACCTGTCGAAGGTCCGGATCGACGAAGAGACTCACTCGGCTGCCGTTGTCCTGCAACGCGCGAATGGTCCGCTGCAGCGACGTGTCGGCGTTTCGCACGTTCAGCCCCCCTTCCGTGGTGATTTCGCGCCGGTTTTCGGGGACGATACAGGCGAAGTCGGGCTTCACGTTCAGGGCGATTCGGAGAATTTCGTCCGTGTTGCCCATTTCGAGATTGAGCTTCGTGGAGATCTTCTCCCTCAGCTCGAAAACGTCGCTGTCCTGAACGTGCCGACGGTCCAGCCGCAGGTGAACGGTGATGGAGTCCGCGCCGGCCGCTTCGACCTCGTGCGCGGCGGCAAGCACCGACGGTTCGGCATTGTGAGCGTCGAGCATCGGCGCGTAGCGAGCCTGGCGCAATGTGGCGACGTGATCGATGTTCACGCCGAGCTTGAGAGTTCTTGGGAGGATGGCGCTCATTTCCTTAACAGTAGCGCCTTTTCCCGGAACGACAAAAGAGACGGCTCCGTTCTCGCCGCGATGGCCCCGTCTTCCCGAACAGGGTTGAACGCCGGAGCTGTCAGTATTTGATCGTAACCGGAGTTCCCAGTCCCACTTTCGAAAAGATGAGGGGTTGGACCGCCTCGGGAACACGAATGCAGCCGTGGCTCGCCGGCTGGTCGGGAACGTAGCCGATGTGCATTCCGATGCCGCCGGTCAGGCGCATCCAGTAGGGCATTTCCGCGCCGATGAAACGGACGCCGCCCGGCGGGCGGTAGCGACTGTCGCCGTCGACCTGAACGGTGGCTCCGGATGCATTGACCCAGCGTCCGTACAGGGAAGACCGTTTCTCCACCAATTTTTCCTTGATCCGGAAGGTGCCTGTCGGCGTCGAATAACCCGACCTTCCGGTGGAAGCCTTCGTTTCGATCACCAACTGCTCCGCGGGTCCGCCGCCCTTGTAGACGCGCACCTTCTGGTCGCTGATGTCGATCTCGATCTTGGCGTTGGCGGGATTGAGCGCGTCGACCAAGCGGCGATCCACGTAGACGTCGTGCCCCTCGCTCTGGTATTCGGCGGGCACGCCGCCGCCGAACAGCGAAAAGAATCCCCCTCCGCCCCGGGACGAATCCCGCTCATCCTTCTCCGCCAAGCGCCGGGCTTCGCGCTCTTCCGCCGCCTTCTTTTTCGCGGCGAGCTTCGCGGCCCTGCGTCGTTCCTTCTCCTCTCGTTTCGCGGCCAACTCGGCTTCGCGGGCTCGTTCCTCGGCCTCCCGGCGTTTCGCTTCCTCGATGGCCTCGCGCGCGGCGACGGCCTTTTCGCGAGCTTCCAATTTCCTCGCCGCAGCCTCTTCGGCCTTCTTCTTCTCCGCGAGTTCCTTCGCTTTGCGTTCTTCGGCAGCCTTTTTCTCGGCCAGTTCCTTGGCCTTCTCGCGGGCGGCTTCGGCGCGTCGTTCTTCACGCTCCTGTCGGGCCGCTTCGCGTCGCTCCGCCCAAGTGGGCTGCTCCGATTCGGTTTTGACCGTTGATTTTTTGGTCTTCACACCGCCGCCGTCGGTGGTGAGCGCCGCATTCTGATCGACGGCACACGAAGTGAGAGCGGACACGACAACCGCCGAGACGGCGGCGAGAACGAGAGAACGAAGAGTGCGGATTTCCATTGAGAGACCAGGCGGAGTGATCCCAAGAGAGTCCAATCGTTTTCTTCTCCGTCAACGAAATTCCGCCCGTTTCCGCTAAGTTTCCCGCCGCGAAAACGTTACCTCCCGCCGAACCGGGTCAAAAGGCCGGCGATTCTCCGGATCCGACCCCGGCCGCGTCGCCCACGGCCGCCTCTTCCTCCGGGAGAATACGATCGATGAGACGGCCGATCCCCTCGTCGGCGAATTCGCTCTGCGGATAGATCTGGCGCGCGTTGAGGAACCAGGCGAGTCCCGATCCGTACTGCTTCCGCCTCTCGAGATTCTCCGCCGTCTTCAGCGCCTTCACGAAAGGCGCGACGTCGGTGGAAAGATCGGAACGTTTCGAGCTCAGTGCCACGTCGTCGGGGAATTTCTGGAAAGTTTTCTCGACGATTTCCCAGGCGGCGTAGTTGTTTCCCGCCTTCTTCAGGGTCTCGGCCTGTTTCATCACCGTCTCGATTTCGGAAATGTTGTTCACGATCTCGTCGAGTGCCTCCTGCCTCTCCGGGTCGTCGACGGTCGCCGCGATGAACCGCGCCTTGTCGTTGAAAATCTGACGGTAGCTCTGGGTGGCGAGGAGGCGATCGAACTCCAACTTAGCCTGCTGCTGCACGTCGGCCGAATCGGCGATGAGGTTGAACTGTTCCTTCAGGGCCGGGTTGGAAGGCCAGGTCTGCACCGCCGCCGTGAGGTTCTCCTCGTACTCCTCGTCGTCGCCGCGGAGCGCCGCGTTTTTCGCCGAGCGGATGCGCATGTTGCTGGACAGCTTCGCCGCCTCGATCGCCGCCGTCGGTTTGGAGTGGTCGAAGTCTCCCGCCTGCGCTTTCATCTTGTCGACGAGTTCTTCGGCGAGGGTGTAGTCCTTCACCTCGATCGCGCTGACGAGCTGGAAGGAATTCTGCGCGTAGCCGAGCACTTCGCGTTTCCGCTCGCGGCGAATGCTTTGCACCGACGGGAGGTATTCGCCGGTGACGAAAGCCTGCTGCAACTGACGCAGCGCTCCGTCGATTTCGCCCTGGTCGAGCAGGAACTGGAAGGATTCCACCGATTGATCCACGTCGCGGATGGCTTCGTTGGCGAAGGCGTCCAGGGTCGTGATCGTGGGATTGAAGCCGATCGTCTCGCTGAAGGACCGTTCCACCTCCGACCCTTCCTCGAACTCCAGCCGTCCCGCTCCGTCCTGGAAAAACTCGGTGTAGAGTCGCGCTCCCATGATGACGTGCTCGAAGCGCCGCTGCAGGAAGAACTGGACGACGAGAGCCTGGAACTCGAGCTTGGCCTCGACCTCGGAGAGTTGCATTTTCGCGCGATTCGCTACCCGCTCGGCCTCGACTTCCGCGATGCGCTGCACGTATCGCTGCAGGTGTCCCGCCTTGGTCGGATCCGTGGCCGGCTCCTTTTTCTGTTCGGGATCATCCGAAAGTTTGCGCTCCTTCCTCACGTTCGATGGCTTGCTCCAACTGTCGAAGCTCCAGTCCAGTTGTTTGCGCTGCTTGGCGAGCTGTTCGTTCAACTGCTTCAACTGACCCGCGCTTTTCTGCGCGAGAAACACCCGGTAGACGGCGTTCGCGAGCGATTCGCAGAGGCGCGCGTCCTGGGGAAACTGCGCCGCCAACTGAAGCTGCGCGACCGCCTTGGGAAACTTCTCGGAATCGCGATTGTGCGGCGACAGGGTGTCGAGAATCGAGCGCATCACCTCGCGGTAGGCTTCGTCCTCCTCCGTGGTGGCCTCCGAGGCGTTCAGGTATTTCTCGAACCGGGCCTTGAAAATGCGGTTGTCGTTCACGTTGAAACTCTTCCCGTCGAAGCTGAACACGTCGGTCGTCGGATCGAAATAGGGAACGTCGTTGCCGAGGATCTGATCGCTGCCAGACGGCTGGCTGCTCTGGTTGACGATCGTGGTGTTGGAACCTCCGCCGTTGCCGCCGCCGTTGGACGAACCGCCCTGATTCGGAGGCGTGTAGACCTGCGCCTGCGCCGTCGGGACGAACGACACCAGGAGAGCCGCGCTGCTTAGAAACCGCTTTGTTTTCATCGGGGAGGTTTTGAAATGGAAAAATTATTCGTCGATCGCTTCCGCCACCAGTGTACCATCCCGGTCAACCCGCACGACCATCGACATCTCCGAGCCCCGTTCGATGTTCACGTTGCTGAAATCCTCCGGCACCAGCACCGGTACGGGCATGGAAACCGCCGTGTCGTTCGCCTCGAAGCTGATGAGCCGCCCGCGGTCGGCCGTCCACCGCAGCGTTTCCTCGACCCGGCCGTCGACGCGGTAAAGGTTGCCTCTCAAGCTGTTTCCGTTGTCGCGATAGGTCGTCAGATCGAGCATCGCCGCGTTCGAAGCGGATCGCTTCAGTCCCCCGCCGGCGCCGCCGACAAGGTCTCCGGCGATCAGTTTGAACAACAGCGCCGCAATCACCAGAAAACCCAGAATGGCGACCGCGATACCCGCAATCTGACCGACGTTGACTCCCGAACTTGCTCTTCTCGGCATAATAAAAAAACACGGATCTTATCCTCCCGAAAAAGGTAGCACACGGGAAGATTGCGCGGGAAGAAAAATGATTCCGCCCGCGAACGCCTTCGTTCGACGGAAGGCCTCGGTCAGGAGACTGTTTTTCAACAGTCTCTCAGACCATGCTCTCCGGATCCAGCGCGGCGGCGAGTTCGTCGGGGGACAGGATTTCCCGCTGCTCGCAGATCTCCCGAACGGTCCTGCCTTCTTTCGCCGCCTGCTTCGCGATCGCCGCCGCCGTCTCGTAGCCGATCCTGGGGGCCAGACTGGTGACCATGCTCATCGACTGTTCGACCAGTTCACCGCAACGCTCGACGTTGGGCTCGATCCCCTCCACGCAGCGCCCGCGGAAAGCCTCCGACGCGTTCGCCAGAAGGCGGATCGAGCGCAGGACGTTCTGGGCCATCATCGGCATCATGACGTTGAGTTCGAGATTCCCGTTCGCGCCCCCCCACGTCGCCGCGGCGTCGTTTCCGATCACCTGCGCGCACACCTGCATCGTCGACTCCGCCATCACCGGGTTGACCTTTCCCGGCATGATCGACGACCCCGGCTGCGTCGCCGGCAGGGCGATTTCGCCGATCCCGCAGCGAGGGCCGGAACTCAGGAACCGAACGTCGTTGGCCACCTTGAACAGGCTCGTCGCAATCGTCTTCAACTGGCCGCTTGCTTCGACCACCGCGTCCTTCGCCGCCTGCGCTTCGAAATGGTTTTCGGCTTCCGCGAACGCGATTCCCGTTTTCTCGGAAATGAACGCGATGGCCCTTTCCGCGAAACCCTCCGCGCAATTCAGTCCCGTCCCCACCGCCGTGCCCCCCAGCGGCAGTTCGGTGAGCGCGTCCAGCGCCTTGCGGGCGCGCCCCGCCGACAACTCGAGTTGACGCGCGAACCCGCCGAACTCCTGCCCCAGCCGCACCGGCGTCGCGTCCATCAGGTGGGTGCGCCCGACCTTGAGCACCCCGTGAAATTCCGCCGCCTTCTTCTCCAGCGCCTCGCCGAGCGATTCCAGCGCGGGAATCAAATCGTCCCGCAACGCCATCGCGGCCGCAATGTGGATCGCCGTCGGAAACGTGTCGTTGGACGACTGCGACTGGTTCACGTGGTCGTTCGGATGCACCGGCTTCTTCGATCCGACCTCTTCCCCGGCGAGCTGCGAACAGCGGTTCGCGATGACCTCGTTGGCGTTCATGTTCGTGCTCGTGCCCGACCCGGTTTGGAAAACGTCCACGACGAACTGGGAATCGTGCTTCCCGAGAAAGACCTCCTCCGCCGCCTGCTCGATCAGATCCGTCAGGTTCCGCGGCACCACGTCCAGCTCGCCGTTGGCACGGGCCGCCGCCCATTTGACCAGCCCGTAGGCATGGGCCATCCCAGCGTCCAGCGTCTCGCCCGAGACGGGGAAGTTCAGCACCGCCCGCTGCGTGCTGGCACCCCACAAGGCCTCCGCCGGAACTTCCATCTCCCCCATCGTGTCGCGTTCGATCCTCGTTTCACTGGTGCTCATGACAAGAGATTACGGATCATTTCGCCGATGGGAAAGCGAACTCTCGTCCGGATCGAAGTCCGCGAAGACTCCATCAACGCCTGTGGGTGGGGGAGGGAAAATCTGACTTCCCGCTCCCTCTGATTCGCTTTGACAGGAGCGCGGAGACCGTCGATTTGTGTAGTGTGGTTTGCTGCGGCAGCGACATTATCCGTCGTGCCGATAGCTTCCCGATCCGGCCGGATTTTCCTGCCCGACGGTTTCCAGCTCCCGGCGTCTATCGCGCCGCTCCGTCTCTCCTTCGCGGGATAACGGAGCCTTCACGCCGTCCTTGGTGACGGTGCTCCTCTGGATCAGCGGGCGAAAGGGCGAAAACTTGGCCGAAGTTCTTTCAACGGATCGGAAGAGCGCTCCCGAGATGTTGCCGGTATCTGCAGGCGCAATCAACGAAACCTGATCGCGTACTGGTCACCGGAGTGCTTCAGCCGTCATGCTCGCCCACATG
Organism: Verrucomicrobiales bacterium; assembly: GCA_040905585.1. Taxonomy (GTDB): domain Bacteria; phylum Verrucomicrobiota; class Verrucomicrobiia; order Verrucomicrobiales; family DEV007; genus Arctic95D-9. Next base: position 130,417 of record JBBDRG010000016.1, on the reverse strand, counting down.
AACCAACCCATTTCCCGAAGAAACTGGACAGCCCTCACCATCGGAGCCTCGGCCGGGCTCTATGTCCCCGCCCCCGCCTGGGCCGCTCCCGCAGCCGAGATTCTTTCAACGCGCTGGATCTGCCCCCGCGACACCTACTACCAGGGCTGGCCGACGCTGACCCGACTGAAAAACGGCGACCTGATCGCGGTGTGGTCGGGGCGGCGACAGGCCCACGTGTGTCCGTTCGGGTCGGTCGAAATGATGCGCTCGCGCGACGGCGGCGAATCGTGGAGTTATCCGCGGACGGTCTACGACGGCCCGATCGACGACAGGGACGCGGGGATCCTGGAGACGGCGAAGGGGTCGCTGCTGGTCACGTCCTTCACTTCCCTCGCCTACGCGGACCGAGCGAAGCCCGGCGGGAAGCTGGAATCGGATCCGGCGTGGCAGGCGGCCCACCGCCGGCTGCCCGACGACGAAGCGCGCCAGGCGGAACTGGGAACCTGGATCTACCGCTCGGAGGACGGAGGGGTTTCCTTTTCCGCCCGCATCGACAGCGTGGTGAACAGTCCGCACGGGCCGTGCCAGCTCGCCGACGGGCGCTTGCTCTATCTCGGCAAGGAGCTTTGGACCGAGCAGAAGCGCATCGGCGCGGCGGAGTCGCGGGACGACGGGCGCACTTGGAAATGGCTGGCGGAGGTGCCGACACGGGAGGGGGACGATTTCGCGAACTACCACGAACTGCACGCGGTGGAATGCGCCAGCGGTCGCATCGTCGCGCAGATCCGCAACCACAATGCGGCGAACAAGGGGGAGACCTTGCAGTCCGTTTCGGAGGATGGCGGCAAAAGCTGGTCGGCGCCGCGCTCGATCGGCGTGTGGGGATTGCCGTCCCATCTCCTGAGACTCGGAGACGACCGGCTTCTCATGACCTACGGACATCGACGCAAGCCTTTCGGCAACCAGGCTCGGCTCAGCGAAGACGAAGGCGAGACGTGGTCCGAGCCTATCACAATTTCCGGCGACGGCGCGGGCGGCGACCTGGGGTATCCGTCGACGGTGGAGCTGGAAGACGGCGTTTTCTACACGCTCTGGTACGAGAAACCGGCGGAGTCGTCCATAGCCCAGCTGAGGGCGGCGCGGTGGCGGTTGGCGAGCTGAGCGGCGGAGTAATCAGTCGGTGCCGATCCACCGCGCCAGCGTTTCCATGTTTTCGGCGAACACGGCGCTGTCGAGGTATTTCTCGCCGGGCTGGAATTTCGGCTGCCCCACGAGCAGTTCCCCGTCATACTCGCTGACCCAGCGTCCCTCGTCGTCGAGATCGTCGACGATTTCTTCGACCTCGTCGGGATCGACGGCCTTCGGCTCGAGTATCTCCAGTGGATCCCGCCCGGCCAATTTGGCCCGGTAAGCCTGCTTGATGAGGTCGAGGCGCGAGGGATTCTTCCAGCCGTAGTGGTCCGGAAGATTCGAGTCATCGTTGGTGAGCGAATAGGCCCTTCCCTCCCGCTTCATGTAGAGTGGCTTGTTGTTCTGCAACTCGTAGTAGCGGGCCATCCGACCGTCGGGAAGCAGGGACGACTCGAGATATTTCACGGCGGGGACGATCGGTTCCAAAAAACGATCTTCGCCGGTGTATTCCGCGATCTTCATCAGGGCGATCATCACGTCCTCGGACTCGCGCCCGCTGATCGCGGGCGGCTCGAAGGCCCTTGCCCAGATCGGTTGCATGTCGGGTCCGTATTGCTGCGCCCAGGCGGGTTGCGGATCGGGCATCTGCGAAAGAATGAGAAATTCGCCGAGCTTTCGGAGCGCGGAGAGATACTTGGAGTCTTTGTAAATCTTGTGGGCCCGGATCAGCGTGTCGGTCATGCTCCCGGCGATACCGTCGTTGAGCGTGTATTGGTCCCAGTATTCCTTGATGCGGCCTTCGGTGCGCCAATCGTAGTCGGGATACTGGGACTCTTTCAGCGGGCGCGTCTCGACCGGACCGGTCCAACCCTGCGGGAAGGCTCCGTTCGGGAACTGTGCTTGGAGGAGCCGGGTCGCGGCATATTCCACCGACTCGTGGATCGTTTCGTTTTCGAAATTCAGCGTCTCGTCCAACCGCATCATGAACCGCAAGGCCGACTGCGAGATGTCGTCGTCGAGGGTGCTGAAGTTCTTCCCTTTGGGGTTCCCTTTTCCGTTGCGGTAGAGCATGGCTCTCGGTCCGGCGGGATTGAAATCGATCGAATTCTGCCACGCACCCGACTCCAACTGTCCATGAACCAACGCCTTACCCGCGGCAATCGCCGAGTCGAGATGAGCCCGGGAACCTGTCGCCTCGTAGGCGTCGAGAAAAGCCTCTCCCACGGTCGGCGTCCCGGGAGGCTGGACCCATATCTCGGTCGGCCCGGCCACGCCTTCGCCGAGACGGCGGGAAAAATCGAGCGAGTAGTAGTAGACGTATCCTCCGTTCACCGCCGCCTTCTCGCGATAGAAAGTCGCCGCCCTGTCGATAGTATCTTTTACCTCCTGAACCGAAGGTGCCGCACTCAGCGATGCCGAAACCAGCGAGACCGCGAGAGCGAGCGGGACTTTCATCAACTCACTTCCCTATGCACCAGAGCCCCTCGTGGGTCCGGACGAAGAGTTCGCCGTCGGAGACGGCGATGGAGGAATTGGTTTCCTCGCCGAGATCGCTTTGCGCCAGCACCTTGAAGCCGCCGGGAGAGGCCTCGAAGACGACGGTGTCGCCGGCTTGGCTGAGGGTGTAGACGCGGTCGCCCGCGAGCACGAAGGAGCCCCACGATTTCCCGGCACCGGGAAGCCGATCTTTCCAAATAGTTTCGCCGGTGCGCATATCGTCGCAGTAGACGACGCCGCCGGAGTCCTGGTAGTAGAGCCGACCGCCTTTGGCGACGCCGCTACCGATGCCGCCGTTGTGCCGGATTTCCTGCCAGAGTCGGTGGGTGTCGGTCACGTCTCCCTCGCCGCCGACTTTCACACCGATCGAGTTGCCGTAGAAACCGCCCATGGCCACGACGATTCCGTCGTCGTAGACGGGCGAGGTGTAGACGAGCGGATTCAGGCCCCGGCACGTCCACAGGACTTCGCCGGTTTCGGGAGCGAACGCCTTGAGTTCCAAAGGGAAGCTCATGATCAGTTCGGATCGGTCGCCCGTCTCCACCACGATGGGCGTGCTGAACGATCCGATCACTCCCGAGTCGCTCCGCTCGCGAAAGCCGTCGGTCCGTTCGCCCGGCTGCCATTTCGGCTCGTCCCATTTCCAGATCGTTTCGCCGGTTTTCTTGTCGAGCCCGTAGAGCACGGCGTTCTCGGCCGGACCGTGGTAATGGATGACGACGCCTTGGTGCAGAACCGGCGAGGTCGAATTCCCCCAGACGTGGTCGATGGGCCCGAAATCGCGGCGCCAGAGTTCCTCGCCGTCGTGGTCGTAGGCCGCCAACCCGGCGGAACCGAAAGAGACGACGACGCGGTCTTCGTCGACGGCCGGCGACGCGGAGCCGTAGGGGTTCGAACGATGGGTGCGCTCTTCCTCCTCGTAGACCACGCCCTTTTTCCAGAGAAGCGAGCCGTCCGACCGATCGAAGCACATGAGGTTGCGGCTATGGTCCTCGCTGTCGGGTTGGGTGACGAAAATCTTGTTTTCCCACACCGCCGGAGTGGAATTCCCCGGCTCGGGCAGGTCGACGCGCCACTTCACGTTCTTCTCCGGTCCCCATTCGAGCGGCAAATCCGTTTCGCTCGTCTTGCCAGAACCGAGCGTGTCGCCGCGCCAGAACGGCCACGAATCGGCGTGCGCCAAAGTCGACAGGAGGATGGCGGCAAAGGTGGAGCAGGCAAGGGCTTTCATGATTCTACCGATACGACGGTTTGCGCGAGTGGCCCAAGAAAAAGCGGGACGGGAAAAGGCCATAGCCGAGAAGGATTCGACCGCTGCGGAGAACAAAGCCTCAGTAGCCGGAGGCGAACTGGCCGCCGGCTTCGGCGGCGGACGCGGCTTGGAGCGACTTGTTCCGCACGACTCCCTCGGTGCCGTCCGGCAGGCGTATGGAAGCCCACTGGTCGCCGGCCCTCGTCATGCGAACGACCGTTCCGGCGGAAAGGGCGCGGACTTCGGACTGCATCTGGCTTTCGCCGTGGACCATGAACTGGGCTTTCTCGGAAACGACGTAGTAGTCGGTCCCGGCGCTGTTGACGGTCGTGGAGGTCGGGACGGAACCGCTGTCGCCGGAGCGTTCGGATTTCACGATGTTCGGCAGGGAAAAACCGCCGGAGCGCTCTCGTTCCCGTTCGCGGCCCGGCATTTCGATCTGACCGCTCGAGGACGAAGCCGCCCCGGTGTCCTCGGTCGCGTCGCCGGCGGAGGCGTAGTCCCGGCTGCCGGGCGCGAACTCGCTGTTCGTTGCCGTCGGAAAGAGGCTGGCGTCGATCGATCCGTTTTCCTCTTCCGGTTTCTTGCGGCCGAAGCCGAAAAAGCCACCGCCTCCGGAAGACCCCGAGCCGGACGACTTGAACATGGAAAAGAGGCCGCCCGACTTTTCCTTCTCGGAATCGGGCATCGACTCCGACGACCGGACCCGCTCCGGCGCTGCCGCGAAGGTGGGTTCGCTCTCGCTCTCGACCCGGGCGTTGACGGGCGAGGAACCATCCACCAGGGCGGCGCCCGAAATTCTGGGAACCGAGCCGGGCTTCGTCACCGTGGCCACTGCGGGAGTGGGGCGCGGCGGTGCCTGGGAAGAAGATGTCGACGCCGGCACCGTCGCCGAGGCCTCGACGTCGGAACCCGTGTCGCCACCGTTTCCGATCAAGGGAAGACGCGGCATCCGCAGGTTGCTCAACAAGCCGCCGCCGTCGCTCTCGTTCGCGGAGGCGTTCGAAGAATCGGAGTTCTGGAAAGGGCGCCAGCTCAGCGCCTTCTTCGTGGCTTGGAGGGGCGAGAACCCGCCGGTGTCCTCTCCTCTTGCCGCCGCCTCGGCGATGGCTCGCTCTTCTTCCTGGATCAAGGCGATGAGAAAAGGATCGGGCACGTTGCGTTCGACCCGGACGCTGCCGGTCTCGGTTTTCCACGTCGACATGTCGTCCCTCGAGACCTTGTTGTAGGCGTTCGACGCCCGCTCCCACCGCATCCGGTTGGCGGCGTCGCGCTTCAGCGCCTTGACCTCGCGGGCCGCTTCGATCGCCTTTTGACGATTTTGCTCCTCGACCGTCCGGTCCGCGGAACGGGAAACCGAGGCCGCGGCCGCGTCGCCCTGAGCGCCCTGGGCGGCCGCTCGCACCTGCATCAATTCGAGCTGGCGATAGGTGTCCGCCTCCGACATGCCGCTGGTCATTCCCGCCGCCGCCGCCGGATCGACGGGCGTCGACGCTGCCGCGGGCGTTTGCCCCACGAGCGCTCCCGGAACCGCCGCGAAGGCTGCGGCCAGAAAGCCCGCAACCGCGAACCCGAAGCATGAAGTTCGACCCGAAACAAAGCCGGGGCGGTCGAGTGGCGTGCGGATTCTATCAACCATGATTTTCGAGAATGAAAAAATTTGAGGAATTTTACCCTTAAAGAACCCGTCCGTCCACCTAAGCCGAAAGAAATTCTAGCGGCAACTATGGAAATAACAATATTTTTAAAATAGGCTGAAAATAACTGGATTTGTCATCCCGGTCCACCGCTCAAACGCATTTGCGTTTACACCCCTTAGAAAATTTGATAGCGTCGGCACCAATAATAACACCCAAGCTCAGCCTCGAAACGGTCTGCGGCGGATAGTTCGCCGGGTCGATCCTCTCGGGATTTCGAACCAAAAGACGGACTCCGGGTCTGAAATTCCAGTCTATCCGACAACATGAATCCACGCTCTCTCATTCTCCACTGCCTCCTCGCCCTCTTCGTCCTGGCCCTCCAGCCCGCTCATTCCCAGGTGAGCACGCGGGACGTCTACCAGGACGGCGTTCGCCTCTTCAAGCAAGGCGACTACGCCGAAGCGCTGGTGCGTTTTGAAACCGTACTGGCCCACAAGCCCAGAGACCCCTACGCCCGGAGCTACGCCACCAAGTGCAAGACGGCCATCGCCCAGAACCTCGGGCCTAAAAACGATCTCGAAGGGCAATTGTCCAAAATCGTCGTGCCCCAGATGAGCTTCGCCGACGCTCCCCTCGGCGACGTGCTCGAGTATCTCTCCGGGCGCGTCGAGGAATTGTCGGGCGGCAAACTCGTGGCGAACTTCATCTACAAAGGCACCTCCGAGCAACGGAACAACACTCTCGTCACGCTCTCGCTCCGAAACGTCCCCATCACCGAAGCCATCCGCTACGTCGGCCAACTCGCCGACACGAGATTCACTTACGAGGAACACGCCATCGTCGCCGATCCGAACTACCGCGAGACGGCGAACGCCGCTGCGGATGCCGCTGGAAGTGAACAGTCCGACGGTGAGAACACCGTCTTCGGCGAACCCGCCGTCAACGTCTTCGACTAGCCGCGGCCCCCGTCGCCGCTTCGCCCGCCCGCCTCCGGACCGCCCCACGCCGACCCGCACTTGAGCCGTCCCGTCGTGATTGTCACTGGTGGAGAGGGAGACCTCGCCGCCGCCATCGCGGCCGAGTTCGGCAAAGGCGACTACGACATCCTCTCGCCCGGGCGCCGGGAACTCGACGTGCTTGACGAATCCTCCGTAACGCGCTTTTTCCAAGCCCGCGAGCGTGTCGACCTCCTGATCAACAACGCGGGGCTGACGAACGACGGTCCATTCGCGCGGCAGGGACCGGACCAATGGAACTCCGTGATCGACACCTGCCTCAAGGGCACTCATCTTTGCTCCCGGGCCGCTGCGGCCCTCATGATCCGGCAACGCAGCGGACACATCGTCAATATCGGTTCGTTTTCCGCCGACCATCCTCAAGCGGGCCAAGTCGCCTACGCTGCGGCGAAAGCCGGACTGGTCGCCCTGACCAAGAGCTACGCGATGGAACTGGGAAAGCGAAACATCCGGGTGAACTGCGTCCTGCCCGGATTCCTCGAGACGAAGATGACGGAGAACCTGAGCGCCGAAACGCGGGAAGCCGCCTTGAAGAGGCACGCTCTCGGCCGATTCACGACGCTCGAGGAAGCGGCCGCTCAGATTCGGTTCCTGGCCACCTGCGAAAACATCTCCGGCCAAATCTTCCAGCTCGACTCGCGCGGGTAGAGTCATGCGCTCCTCGGAGATGGGCGTTCCGACTCCGCTTGTGGGGCAAACCTCGCCAGCTCCCGTGGACGGGGATTCCAAAGCAAATGGCACGTAGGGTAAGTCCCCATACCCACTGTAGGGGGGGGATGGGCGAAGCTGGGCTCCTATGAAACAAAAACTCCCCTTCCGCCTGAGAGCGTCCCTGGCGTTCGCCACCCTCTTTCGTGCCCTCGGCGTGGATGGCACAAAAACGCCTAAACGATTGAGGATCCGCCGGCGTTGAGGTCTCCTTCGAACTCCTCGTGCGACAAAGACGCGTTATCATCCCAACGCCTCCAGCAAATGGAGGCAAGATGGCTCGCCTGCGCTTGCCGGCAGGGTTATACCCCATAGAGATCAGGGTGAACCCGCCTACAATAGTCTATCTGAAACATCTCCTTTCCACCTGCCTTGCCCGATTGGCGGCCGGAATCAGGGAAATCGGGAAACCCTTCTAACAAAAAATAAAAATCATATCATGAAAAACACTGTAAAACTTGGTGCCCTTGCTGTCGGCATTTTCACTACCATCACGATGAGTTCGTGCACGCCCGGCGAACGCGGCGCTCTCACCGGAGGTGCCCTCGGTGCAGGTACGGGTGCCCTGATCACGGGCGGCTCGGGGGGAGCCCTTGTCGGAGGAGCCATCGGCGCCGTGGCCGGATCCGAAATTTCCAAAAAACGCGCCTCTCGCAATCACTACCACGGCCGTCGTCGCTAGGGTTCGATTCGGGTCCTTTTCTCCGATGCCTCGGCGGCGCGATTCGATCGCGACGCCGAGGGCTCGGCGGACCCAAGGGGACGATCGAGAAAAGCATCTCAGAGCGCTTCGGGGCCGAAACCCGGAACTGAGATCGAGGGGCAACATTTCGTGCAGCCCAGCTTCTTACGACAACTCTTTGACCGCCCCCCTTTGCGGAAGTTTGGCGGTGACTTCGATCCCCGTGCCGGAAAACCGAAAGCCCACCTGCTTCGCCTCATCCCTGGCGCAGCGACTCCATCGGAAGGGATTCTGCCCCTGGACTCGCCACCTTTCCCGCCCGAGGCTTTACCGATATTGAACGACCGGTCCACGATTCTGTCAAAGGACTCAACACCCCGCTTCTCTGACCGCGACACCCGACAGCAAAAACGATTCGAACGCCCTCCTGCGATCGTACGCTTCGGCCTTGAAAACCCATCTCGGGCGCAGCCCCAGGTCGGATCTCGCCGTCGCCCGCAAGCTGGGGAAACGCGCCTTGAAACAGCACGTGGACACCCTCGCACTCGCTCGCATGCACGAGACCGCTCTCGCTTCCCTGGAAGTCCCTGGCTTGTCGGGCCGGTCGAAGTCCGCCCGCCTCCACCGCGGCACGACATTTTTCAACGCGGCCGTCTCCCCCCTCGAGGAAAATCATCTCGCCGGGTCCGAATCGAACGGTCGGCAAAAGTCCGTCGTCGACACCCTGACACGCCGCAGTAACGCCCTCGCCGCGTCGAACGCGAAACTGCACAAGGAGATCGCCAAACTCAAGACTGTCGAGAAAACCCTCCGCACAAGCGAGGCGGCCAGCAGCAAGTTGCTGGCAAAGGCCCGCGAGATGCAGGAAGAGTTGCGTTTTCTCTGGCGTCGTCTCCTCAGCGTCCAGGAAGACGAGCGGAGAAGGATCAGCCGCGAGTTGCACGACGTCATCGCCCAGAGTCTCGTCGCAATCAATGTCCGCCTCGCCGTCCTGCGGTCGCTGACCGCGGCAAACGCAAAGGGCGTTCGCGAAAAAATCGAAAGTACCGAACGCCTCGTCGAGCAGACGGTGGAGCTCGCGCATCAGTTCGCTTTCGACCTGCGTCCGCTCGTTCTCGACGATCTCGGTCTGATTCCCGCCCTTCGATCCTTCACCGATGCCTTCACCGAGCGAACCGGCATCCCGGCGACTCTGACCGCCACCGCCGCGGTGGAGGCGCTCGAAACGTCCGCCCGGACCGCGCTGTTCCGGATTGCCCAGGAAGCCCTCGCCAACATCGGCCAGCATGCCAAGGCGAGCCGGATCAGGATCGATCTGCGCGTTGTCAAAGGCTCCGTCCGCATGAAAATAAGCGACGACGGCTCGGGATTTGCCTTGGGAAATGCGAATTCCTTCAGAGGTTGCACCCGACTGGGACTGCTCGGGATGAGGGAGCGCGCCGAGATTGTCGGAGGCACCTTCACGATCGAGTCCGCGGTTGGCAAAGGAACCAGCCTCCGGGTCGAGATCCCCTGCCAGGAAGCGGCCACCAAAGACAGTTCAGAGGAATATGCCGCCCTCCCGAGAGCTCCGAAGAAGTCTCCATGAACACCATCACCGTCCTTCTCGCTGAAGATCATGTCATCGTTCGGGAGGGGCTGAAGGCTCTGCTTGGACTGGAGAAGGATCTCGAAGTTTCCGCCGAGGCGGGAGATGGCAGAGAGGCGGTCGAACTCGCGATAAAACTCCGGCCCGACGTCGTCGTGATGGACATCGCCATGTCCGTTCTGAACGGTCTCGAGGCGACCCGTCAGGTTCTTCACCGCGTCCCGGAAACCAAGGTGATCATCCTTTCCGCGCACAGCGACGACGCCTATGTCCAACGGGCCTTGGCCGTCGGTGCCTCCGGCTACCTCATCAAGCAGATGGCCTCCGACATCCTCCCCCGGGCCATCCGCGAGGTCCATCGGGGCACCCCGTGTTTCAGCCCCCAGATTTTTCGACGTCTCGTCCACCACCGGGACAAGGCCCGCGTCAACGGCGACCCGAAACCGAAGCTCGGAGCCATTCTCCTTAGCTCGCGCGAGATGGAAGTGCTTCAACTCGTCGCTGAAGGCTACACGAACAAATCAATGGCGGGACGAATGGAGATCAGCATCAAAACAGTCGAAAAGCACCGCCACAACGTCATGGAGAAACTCAACATCCACGACATTGCCGGTCTCACCCGCCACGCCATCGAAAACGGAATCATCGAAAGCAGCGTACAACCGACCACGGGCCGGTAAGGCCGGCCGTGGGACGCAGCCAGCGGATAAAACGGCCGCAGCCCGCAGGGTCGGTTGAAAATTCATTCCGGCGAAGCCGCTCAAAACAGCCCGGAAAAAGTATAGCTTTTTCGCTTCAGAGTTTTTCAACAGTCTCCTAGGCTTTCCACCCTGGACAAGATGGCCGAGTCTCCTGGCTTTTCAAAGTCCGCTTCAGTTCAAGAAAAAAGCCCCGGACGCTTTCGCATCGCGGGGCTCCCGGTTTTCCGGGGGATGAAACAAGCGGTTCAGGGCGAGACCGTCACCGTCGGCTTCAGGCGGTAAACCGCGACACGGCGGTCGAGGGCACGGAGCTCATCGGCAGAATCAGTGGGATACGTCGCTTCATTCTCGCCGTATCCGACCGGGATCAACCGCGAGGTGGAAACCCCGTGTCCCACGATCTCGCGGGCGATGCGCTCGGCACGAGCTTGGGAGAGAGCGAGGTTCTCGTTGTAATCCCCCTCCGCCGAAGCATGCCCCTCGATCACGAAACTCTGGCCCGCGAGAGAGGGGTCGCTGATCGCCATGGCGAGATCCTGAACGAGATCATAGGAGTAGGCATCCTTGAACGCTGTCGATCCTTGCACGAAAAGGATGTCGTCGCGTGTGACTTGGGAGTTGGGATCGACCGCGTAACTCACCGCGTAAGCCTCGGGTGCGATGTATTCCGCGGGTCGACGCTCCACCGGCGCGAACGACGTAGCGTAGGGGCTTTCCGCGACCTGCTGCACTTGAATTCGATTCATCCTCGACGAGGCGATAAGCACCGGCGGAACCTCGCTCATGCTCCGGTAGGTCACGACCCGATGATTGTCGTTGTAGTATCGTGGCTGTGTCGATCTCACGACGGCAGTCCCGGTGGCAGGATCCTCGACGACGTAGCGCGAGCGAAACGACGCCGGCGCCTCCGTTACCGCCGCCTCGCCACGCAAGCGACGGCTCAAATAGGCGATACTTTCAGTCCGGGCTTCTTCGGTCCGTTCGGCCTCCGCGAGACGGTGGCGGGCTCTCTCGTCCGATTCCGCGATGATCGCGGCGGCATTCGCATCGGCGAGAATCGAGTCCACCAGGAGCTGGGCCTCGGCCTCGTTTTTCAGTTGCATCGCAGCCTCGAGATCGGCCGCCCGGTCGCGCTGACGACGATCCTCCAGGATCGCCTGGGTCTCGGCGGAGACCCTTGCTTCGGTTACAGTCCCAAGGGGCTGGTTTTGGGTGCTGGAGATTGGAGAGACTCCTTGGGCGGCAAGGAATCCCGGCGCCAAAAGCGCCGAAAGAATTAGAGGAGTGAGTTTTTTCATGGCCCCACCCTACGCGCTCAGCGGTGCGTTCCGCCATGGGGCGATACCCTACCGTCTCCCGATTTCACTTGTCCTGTTCCTGCATCTGCGAGACTCCATCTGGAGTCAATGCAGCAGTCTTGACCGCCCGGCCGCGGAGTGGCCGACAAACTCCGAGCCGAAGGCGAGCACTTCGCGGAGCCTGCGCCGGCAGGATCAAACCGCAGGTTTGAAAGACCGGGTGGACGGTGGTATCTGTTCCCCGATCCACACACCCAACACGGAGGGGTGGCAGAGTGGTCGAATGCGCTGGTCTTGAAAACCAGAGTGCCGCAAGGTACCGTGGGTTCGAATCCCACCCCCTCCGCTTTCGAACGCAGTCGACTCGGAGCCCCGCGCCAGCGGGGCGGAGAGATCTCGCGAGCGCCAGCGAGTGAGATAATCCCACCCCCCCTCCGGCAATTTCCCAACTCCTGAAGGCCGGAAACCCCGAAGTCAGTTCCGCCCATGTTCCAACACCGGAACTTTGCGCGGATCGATGCGCAGGGCGACAAGCCAGAACAACAGGGCCCAGGCCGAACCGAGCGCCCAACCGGCAATGACGTCGGTGGGCCAGTGCACACCGAGATAGACGCGGCTGATGCCGATGGCGAGAGCCAGGAAGACCGCCAGGGCGACCAGATAGACTTTCAACCAGCGTCCGGGCAGCGCGCGGGCCAACAGCAATCCGAGAGTGAGATAGACAACGGCGGACATCATCGCATGCCCGCTCGGAAAGCTGGCGCTCGTCACGTCGGCGTGGTGTTGCACGAGATCCGGTCGGGGTCGGTCGTAGCCTCGTTTCAGCGTGTTGCCCAGGGCCCAGCCGCCGACGGTGGCGGCGAGGATCAACCCGGCGAGCCGGGGTCTCCGAAGCAACAGCACGATGCCGACCGAGGCCAGGGTCAGACCCGCGAGAACGACGTAGCCGCCCAGGGCGGTGACGTCCCGCGCCGCCCCCTCCAGCCACACCGGCCCCACCGGATCCGCGGGGTCGTCGGCAACCCGCATGGACAGAAGGATGGCGCGGTCGATCTCGCGCGTACCCCGCTCGCCGAACTCGCCGGCGATTTCCAGGAACCCCCAGAGGCCGCCGGCAATGATCAAGAGCACGGCCGGAACCAGTGGTTCGCGCCGTACGCGGTGCAGGCGGCGGAGGAATCCCTCGGAAACTTTGAGCAAGCGGCGGGGCATGGCGCGGGAACGGGGTCAACTGACAAACGGCGCGGTCTCTTCGGACGGCGGTGGAATACACTGACGCGACCCGCAAGAGCCGAAACGGGCCGCATCATTCGTTACGTCCCGTCGCGCCTGGACCGCCGTTCCAATTTGATCGTCCGGCAAGACCGTGCCCCACCCTTTTCCCAGAGAGTCGAGGATTTTTCCTGTCCGTGCATCCCGCTCCAAATAGCTTTCCAACGATAGTTGGCCGAGGCGGAACCGGCCTTCGGGGAGGCCTTTCTTCGCGGGAGCGGACATGGGGGATCAGGCGGTGACAAGGTGGAGTTGGAGGCCTGCGGCTTCGAAGCGGCGGAAGTCGATATCGAGGGTCGCAAAGGGCAGGCCGGCGCGGATGGCGAAGGCGGCGAGGTAGCCGTCCATCCAGACCTTGGGCGAGGCGGAGGGGATGCCGGCGAGTTCGAGCCATAGTTCGCGGGTGCCTTCCGGCTCGGCGTCCAAGCGGCGGATCTGGGGGCGGGAACGCCAAAGATCGAGAGCCTCGATGGCGGCGGGATTGGTCAGAACGGCCGCGCCGTTGCCTCGGCAAACGGAGGCGGTGGTGACCAGCCGGAGCCAGGAAAGCTCCACGGCGCGAGAGAGGCTGGCCGGTTCGTCCACCGATCTCCCGCGCATGAATTCCGCAGCGATGGCGTGATGTGGGTGGCCTTTGAAGTAAGAGGCGATCCACACATTGGTATCAACGAAGTAGCCCGGCACGGCGCAGATCCTCCTCCTCGTTGGCACGTTCGATGATGGCTTGGGATTCCTCCGCAGTGGGTGGCACGAAGCCCGGGATGTTCAGCATGCGGGATACTGGAAAGCCGGTCTGCGGATCGATCTCGTAGGGCAGTTCGCCTTCCGGGAGCGTCTCCGCCGGAGGGTTGTCCATCCCTTTTTCCAGCAGATCGGCGATGACCTCCTTGAGCTTGCGACCTTCGGAGGCGGCCCGGATTTTCACCCGGCGCATCAGCGGATCGGGCAGGTCGAGAGTGGTTTTCATAAAAACAGAATTCCAGTTTTATGGTTTTTTGTCAAGTTCAGAACAATTCGAGCCGAGTTGGTTGTGGGTCTTCGGGCGCTTGGTCGTCTTCTTCCTGGCTTTGGTTGGCGTCGTTTTCCTTCGAAGCGCTAACCTTGCCATTCTGGAGGATGGTCAGCGGCGAGGAGCGTGGCGGTTCCAATTTGATCGTCCGGCAAGACCGTATGCGCCGGTGGCGACCGACGAAGGGCTTGGTTCGAGAGCCCCATGTTCCCCGACGGCGAGACGGCAACGAGGCGCGCACCCTCCGGAGTCTCATGTCCTTCAACCAGTCTTTACAAGGCGACCAACGTTTTCTAGTATCCCGGTCAGCCCTTCCACTCCAACATGCCTTCACCCATCGACACCCCCCGCGTCGCCATCGTCGGTCTCGGCTTCGGCGCCGAGTTCATTCCCATCTACCAGCATCATCCCCACGCCGAGATCACGGCCCTCTGCCAGCGCAACGCCGATTCGCTCGCCGAGATCGCCGACAAGTTCGGCGTGGAAAAACGCTTCACCGACTACGACGAGTTGCTGGCCGATCCGGACATCGACGCGGTTCACATCAACACGCCCATCCCGAACCACGCCGAGCACACCCTCGCCGCGCTGCGGGCCGGCAAGCACGTCGCCTGCACCGTGCCCATGGCGACCTCGGTCGAGGACTGCCGGGCCATCGTCGAACTCTGCGCCGAAACCGGGCTGCGCTACATGATGATGGAGACCGTGCTCTACGCGCGGGAATTTCTCTACATGAAGGAGCTGCACGACACGGGGGAACTCGGCAAACTCCAGTTCCTCAAGGCCAGCCACCAGCAGGACATGGACGGCTGGCCCGGCTACTGGCCCGGCCTGCCGCCGATGCACTACGCGACCCACTGCGTCGGTCCCGTTCTCGGTCTGGGCCGGAACGAAGCCGAGTTCGTAAGCTGTTTTCCCAGCGGCACCATCCGCGAGGAAATGCACGACTGCTACGGCTCGCCCTTCGCGGTGGAGACGACGCACATCCGATTCAAGGACAGCGATCTCAGCGCCCAGGTCTACCGGTCGCTGTTCGACGTGGCGAGGCAGTACCGGGAAAGCTTCGAGGTCTACGGATCGAAGAAATCGGTGGAGTGGCCGCTCGTGGAAGGCGAACCGCTCGTGGTTCACACGGCGAAAAAGCCGGAGCCCGAGATCCCGGAAAGGCGGCAATGCCCCGACTACGCCCTCCTGCTCCCGAAGGAAATCGCGCCGTTCACCACCGGCGGCGTCTACGGCGGCGAGGACGGCGAAGAGCACCTCAGCTTTACCCAGGGCGGCGGACACGGAGGTTCGCACCCCCATCTCGTCCACCAGTTCGTAAACCTGCTGCGCGGAATCGGCGAAGGCTATCCCAATGCCGTGCAGTCGGCCAACATCACCCTGACGGGAATCCTCGCCCACGAATCGGCCCTGAAAAACGGCGAGATCATTCGCCTTCCCGAATGGAGTCTGTCGTCGTGAAGTCTTCTCCGCAAAGGTGCCGCGTCGCATGAGCGTCGAGCGCCCGAACCTGTCGGCAAAGCGACGCACGAAAACACTCCGAGTCCCCTGTAAACTCCCTCCTCTTCGTCCACCCATGAGAACCACGAGAATCGCGCTCTTCCTATTGTTTTGCGTTCCCTTGGTCTCGACGGCGGGCGAAGCGAACTGGACTTCGAAACGCCTTCTCTCCGATTTCCACGCCGAAGGCGCGGCGGTCGGCGACCTCGACGGCGACGGCGATGTCGACATCGCCTACGGGCCGTTCTGGTTCGCCGGTCCGGAGTTTTCCGACCGGAAGCGCTTCGCCGAGGGAGAACCCTTCGTCGCGGACCAGGGCTACTCGGACAATTTCTTCAGTTTCATCCACGACATCGACGGAGACGGACACAACGACGTCGTCGTGTTCGGCTTTCCCGGAAAAGAGGTGCGCCTTTACCTGAATCCCGGCCCGGAAAAAATCGACGACCGCTGGCCCATGCACCGGATCGTCGACGAACTGGGGCACGAGTCGCCGCACTTCGTCGACCTCGTTCCCGGAGGACTGCCGGAAATCGTCGGGTCGCGCGGCACGAGCTACGGCTTCTACGCGGCCGGGAGCGACCCCGCGCGCCCCTGGGAGTGGCACGCCGTTTCGCCCGAAAACGAGGCGGGAGGACGCTTCGAGCACGGCATGGGAGTCGGCGACATCAACGGCAACGGGCGGCTCGACATCGTCCAGCGGATGTTCTGGTACGAGCAGCCGGAATCGGGCGGCGGGGCGTTCTGGAAGAAGCATCGCTGGTCGCCGCTGCCTCTTCCCGGAGGGGCGCAGATCCTCGTCGACGATCTCGACGGCGACGGCGACAGCGACCTGGTCACCTCGCTGAAAGCGCACGGCTACGGGCTGGCGTGGTTCGAGCAGACCGAACCGGGCAAGTTCACCCGGCACGATCTGATGGGCGAGAGTTCGACCGACAATCCCCACGGAGTTTGTTTTTCCCAGCTCCACGCTCTCGCGCTCGCCGACATCGACGGCGACGGTCGCAACGACTTCGTCACCGGCAAGCGTCACCTCGCGCACCAAGGCAAGGACCCGGGCGGCCTCCAGGCGCCGGTGCTCTACTGGTTCCGCAACACGGAAACCGCGGAGGGCATCGATTTCGTTCCGCATTTCGTGGACGACGCTTCCGGCGTCGGCGTCGAAGTCGCCGTGGCCGATC
The DNA here is from genome assembly GCA_040905585.1 of Verrucomicrobiales bacterium. Classification (GTDB taxonomy): domain Bacteria; phylum Verrucomicrobiota; class Verrucomicrobiia; order Verrucomicrobiales; family DEV007; genus Arctic95D-9. The sequence continues at coordinate 113,957 of JBBDRG010000016.1, read as the reverse complement.
TCGACGGAGACGGAAAACCCGACATCGTCAGCGGCAACAAGAAGGGGCTCGCCGTCCACCTGCAGAACCCCGGCGCTTCGCCCTCCGCGGTGGAACGCTGGAAGGTTTCCGGGGGTCGGCCGCAGAACGACTACGGCTCCGGGCTGTCGCCGGAGGAGGCGCTCGCGAGGATCGAGGTCCCCGATGGCTTTTCCGTCGATCTGATCGCCGCCGAACCCGACGTCACTCAACCGATCGCGATGTGCTTCGACGCCCGCGGCCGCCTCTGGGTGGTGGAGGGCCACACCTATCCGGTGCCCGCGCCGGAGGGCGAAGGCAAGGATCGCATTCTCATTTTCGAGGACGGCGACGGCGACGGCAGCCTCGAGACGCGCAAGGTGTTCGCCGAGGGCATCAACCTGGCCAGCGGAATCGAAGTCGGCTTCGGCGGGGTGTTCGTGGGCGCGGCGCCCCACCTCCTGTTCTTCCCTGACAAAGACCAAAACGACGAACCGGACGGCGAGCCCGAAGTGCTTCTCGACGGCTGGGGCACCCAGGACACCCACGAGACGCTCAACGCCTTCACTTGGGGGCCGGACGGCTGGCTCTACGGCTGCCACGGCGTTTTCACGCACTCGGTGGTCGGGAAGCCCGGCACCCCGGAAGAGGATCGGGTCAAGATCAACGCCGGGGTCTGGCGCTACCATCCCATCGACGGCGATTTCGAGGTCTACGCCCACGGTACCAGCAATCCCTGGGGCGTGGATTTCAACGAACACGGCGACTGGTTCGCCAGCGCCTGCGTCATCCCGCACTTCTACCACCTCAGCCAAGGGGGCCGCTACCAGAGGCAGGCGGGACAGCATTTCAATCCGTGGACCTTCGCCGACATCCAGACGATCGCCGACCACGAACACTACGCCGGCAGCATTCGCGATCACGCCTTCTGGGGCGCCAACAGGGAGGATCGGCCGCCCTCTCCCACCGACACCTCCGCGCTCGGCGGCGGGCACGCCCACTGCGGACTGGCCATCTACCAGGCCGACGTGTTTCCTCCGGAATACCGGGGAGAAGCCTTCTTCCACAACCTCCACGGTCACCGAATCCTGCGGGAGCGCCTGGAATCGGACGGCTCCGGCTACACGGCGCGGCACCGCCCCGATTTCGCCCTGGCAAACAACCACGACCACATAGGAGTGGGCGTGGCCCAGGGACCGGATGGCGCGCTCTACTATTCCGACTGGGTCGATCCGCAAACCTGTCATCACCGGGACGTCGAGATCTGGGACCGCAGCAACGGGCGCATCTTCCGGGTTCGGTACGGCGATACCGCGAGCCCCTCGATCGATCTTCCGGGGAACAGCGACGCGGAACTGGTCGGGCTGCTTGGACACGGCAACGCCTTCCAAGCCCGCCAAGCCCAGCGACTGCTTCAGGAAAGAGCGCACGACGGGACGCTGGACACGCAGGAAACCACGGCCGCTCTCGAAGTTCTGGAAAAGGAGACGACTCCCGACAATGCCCCCGTTCTCCTTCGCTTGCTCTGGACCCGACACGTTTGCGGCCTTCTGGAGGCGGAAAGATTCCCCGACTATCTCGACGCCTCCAGCGAACACGTGCGGGGGTGGGCCGTCCAGTTTCTCGGACCGAAAAAGGAAGCGCTCCCCGCGGATGCCCTGGCGGAACTGGAACGCCTCGCCGAAGACGACAGCTCGCTCGTGGTGCGCCGGTATCTCGCCTCGAAGTTGCAACGGCTGCCGCTGGAGCAGCGATGGACGATCGCCGAAAATCTCATCGGCCACCTTCGCAGCGGCCACGATCGGAACATTCCCCTACTCTGCTGGTACGGCATCGAGCCGCTCGTCGAGGCCGATGCCCCACGCGCGCTCGATCTCGTGAACCGCACCGCCTGGCCCCGGTTGAAGGAGTTCATCACGCGCCGCGCGGCCGTCATGACCGAAGGCCGGTCCGCGATCACGACGTCGCTGTCCCGCACGAAGAACCCAGGCGAATTCTTGCATCGAGCCGAAACGCTGCTGGCGGCGTTGAAGGAGCTGCCGCCGGTCGACGAACCGGAGGGCTGGAACGCGGCGAAGACCCACGCGAACACGCTTGCGGAAAAAGAGCCGGCCGTCGCCGATGTCCTCGCCCGGTTGGGGGCACGCTTCGGCGATTCCGAGTTTTTCCCGCTCTGGCGGTCCACGGCGCGCGACGACACGCAGAAAATGCCGAATCGGATCGAGGCGCTCGAAATTCTGACGGCCGGGCGGGATCCCGAGCTCGGGACTCTTGCGCGGGAATTGCTCGACGTCCCCGCCTTGCAGCCCGCGAGCCTTTCCGCCTTGCGCAGGCACCCCGGCGAAGCCACGGCAAAAGCCCTCGTGGAACAACTCGACGACTTCCCGCTCAAGCGCCGCGAGGCCGTCAACCTGCTCGCCTCCCGGCCGGAAATGGCCCTCGTCATGCTGGAAGCCGTCGACCGCGACGAGGTCGATCCCTCGCTGATCTCGACCGCGCTGCTGGACCAGTTCGAGCGCTTCGAGAACGAGAAGATCAACGCAATCATCGACCGCAACTGGACGCGGGGGGCTTCCGGGATCGATCTTTCCGAACTCGCTGCGGCGGTGGAAAACTGGAAGAAGAAGCTGAACCCCAAAGTTATGGCCAAGGCGGATGCCTTGCGGGGACGCCAAATTTTCGCCACCTCCTGCGGGACCTGCCACGAACTGTTCGGCGAGGGGGTCGCGCTCGGTCCGGATCTGACCGGGTCGAATCGCGCCGATCTGGGCTACTTGCTGGAGAACATCCTCGCCCCCAGCGCGGTCGTGGGTAGAGACTACCTGCTCAACGTCGTCACGCTCCAGGACGGCTCGGTCGTCAGCGGCATGCTCAAGCGGGACACGCCGGACTTCGTCGAGGTCGCCATGCCCGGCGGATCGGTCGTCACCGTCGAGACGGAGGAGATCGCGTCGCGGGAGGAACTGGCTCAGTCCCTCATGCCCGCCGGGCTGCTCGAAGCCATGCCCTTGGATCAGGCCGCCGATCTCGTCAAATATTTGGGAAGCTCTCCTGGAAGCTCCCCCGGCACGGCGTCGACTACGGGAACCGACAGCGCCGTCGCGCCGCCCGCCGACGGGGTCGTTCGCATCGAAGGAGAGTCGCTTCTGGCCGACGCCACGGCGTCCGGAGGAAACTTCCGCGAGCAGAACCTGACCCGCAATGGCCCCGGCTGGTCGGGGGGCAAGCACCTCTGGTGGATGGACGGGAAACCCGGCGACACCCTGACCTTGAAACTGAAAGGCCTCGAACCGGGAACCCGCAACCTGACGCTTTTCCCCACCACGGCCAAAGACTACGCCCGGATCAAAGTAATGATCAACGGTCATCAGCAGGAGGCCGACCTCTACACCGCGAAGGTCCTTCCGGGCGATCCTGTAGAATTCGAGAAGATCAACGTCAGTCCCGGCGAACCGCTCTCCGTGACGATCCAAATCACCGGCAAGAACGAGGCCGCGATTCCCCGGCACATGGTGGGCGTCGATCGAATCGAAATCGAAAAAGCCGAGTGACGCCGCGCCACCCCATTCCAATTCCAGAACGATGAAGTCTCGACAATGCCTCACCCCTCTGGTCGCCTTCGCGCTCGGAATCGCGGTCCCGCTTCTCCTGTCGCAACAGGCGAAGGAAGCCCCGTCGACCGCTCCCTCGGCCGCCGAGAAAGCGTCGCCTGGAAAGGCGAAAGAGAAACGAGCACCCAAACCCAAAGGAAAAGGAAAGCAATCGCCCCAACCGGATATCGAGGCAATCGCTCTCGTCGGCGAAAAGTTGTCGCTGAGTCAAACCGGACATCAATTCGATCTGCCGGCGGCGGCTCCGGGTCCGGAGGGCGAAGCGTTCGTCCTTTACGTCGATCACGACGGCGAGGCGGATCAATTGCGGCTCGCCAAGACCGTGGAGGGCAAACTCGAGCCCGTGGCCGCGGTCGGGGAGCGAGGCATCGTTCACGCGCCTGCCGTCGCGGTCGATCGCGATGGGACGGCTTGGTGTTTCTGGGGACAAACGGGCGAGGACGATGTCGTCGGCCTCATGGGCAGCCGGGTCGATGCCGAGGGTCCGGGGGAGGTGTTTACCGTTTCCAAGACATCCGGGTCGGAAACGTTCGCCGACGCCGGGATCGACGCGACCGGGCGCGTCTGGGTCGCATGGCAGTCGACGAGGAACCACCGTCCCGACATTTACGCGAAACACCGCGACCCGGCTTCCGGGCGGTGGTCGAGCGAAATCCGCGTTTCCTCGAGCGAGGAAGGCGACAGGGAACCCCGAATCGACTTCGACGATCAGGACAACGCGTGGATCGTCTACGACAGTGCCCGGGACAACGAATTCAATCTCTTTCTCGCCCGGGTTCGCCCCGACGGGGACATCGAGACGTGGCCGATCGCGCATTCTCCCCGCTACGAAGCGAGAGCATCGATCGCCCGCGCGCCCGACGGCAAAAGCTTCTGGATTGCGGCCGAGCGAGGAAAGATTCGCTGGGGGCTCGACTCCCGCGGACACGACAACGATACCGGCATCAACGCCAGGAAGTCCGTTTTGTTCGGTCGTTTCGACATCGAATCGGAGAGCTTCGAGGCCATTCCCCTCGGACAAGTCGGGAGGCCGGCGGCCCCCGAAGCCCCGGTCAATCTCCCGACCGTCGGGATCGCTCCCGACGGTAATCCCTGGGTAAGCTACCGGTACTTCGACCGCGTTCTCTGGCGCATCGCCGTGACTCGCTACGATCCGAAAAACGAGGAGTGGACTTCGAGTCGCCGCCTCGAGGGAAGCTCCTTCGGGCAGGATCGCACCTCCCATTTCCTGACTGGAGACGGCAAGCTGTGGCTCTGTTGGACTTCCGACTTGCGCGACACCAAGGCTCCCAAGGAAGCCGGCGTCTATCTCGCCGCCCTCGACCACGAGACCGCTCTACCAGCCGCCCAAGCCGGCGGGAAGGATACCGGCGGGGATCTCGAGGCCCCGATTCCCCCATCGCGGAACACACCGGAGCGCGCGTTTTCGGACCGGCACACTTGGCAAGTCGACGACGAGGAGTACGGGCTCTTCTGGGGCGACGTGCATCGGCACACCGACGTGTCGAATTGCCGAACCGGCTTCGACGGCTGCATCAACGAGCAGTTCCGATACGCCTACGACATCGCCAAACTCGACTTCCTGGGAACTTCCGACCACACCGACATCGGGAAAGCCTATTCTCCCTACGAATGGTGGCACAACCAGAAGATGCACGACGCCTTCCACACGCCGGAACGCTTCAATTCCCTCTATGTCTACGAACGGGAGCAACGCTGGCCGTGGGGCCATCGCAACGTGGTGTTCGCGGAACGCGGCGGCCCTCTCGTCTACATCCAGCGGGCCACTTACCGAAACTCCCCGTGGCAAAAGGATCTCCCTGCCAAACCGGGACCGGGAGAAATCGAACCCGAAGAGTTGTGGGACATCCTGGAGCGAAGCGGCAAGAACGTGGCCATCGTCAGTCACAGCGGGGCGACGAGAATGGGGACGGACTGGAGCGGCTACGACGGCATCGACTACGGAACGGAGACCCTCGTGGAGATCTTCCAGGGCGCCCGCGTGAGCTCCGAAGGCGCCGGCGCGCCGCAGCCGACCGCCGGCCTCCTCCCCGGCGACGAATACACCGTAGACGGCGACGCGGACGAGACACTGCCGCCGGCCCCGATCGAAGACTTCGGGAAGTACAGCCAGGGCCTGTATCAAAACGCGCTCGAACTCGGCCACCGCCTCGGCGTTTTCGCAAGCTCCGACCACATCTCCACCCATGTCAGCTACGGCGGCGTGTTCTGCAAGGAGTTCACCCGGGAGGGCATCATCGAAGCCTTCAAAGCCCGTCGGACCATCGCGGCGACCGACAAGATCTACGTGAACTTCACCTGCAACGAACGACCCCTCGGGTCCATCTTCTCGGCGGAGGGAAATCCGGAGTTGTGGTTCCGCGTCGACGGCACCGCCGCGCTGAAGCGCGTCACCATCGTCCGCAACGAAACCGACTGGAAAGTCTTCGACGCCGTCGAGGGCAGCCGATTCGAAAAGTCGGTCACGGACGAGTCGCCCGTCGACGGGGAGAACCGTTACTATCTCCGCGTTGAACAGGGCGACGGGAACATGGCCTGGACTTCGCCGGTTTGGGTAACCGTGGAGTGAACCGGACCGACGCTCCTCCCCCCCTATTTCGGAAACGAACCCGCCGAATCGCGACAAAAAACGCGGAGCGTGATGCCCCGCGTTCTTCGGTTTGTGTTGTCTTGATCCGTCCGATCCGGCTCAGTTGCTGCTGGACGGAGCGGTTGTCGTCGTGTCCGTTTCCGTTTCGGTGCTTCGCGGAGCGCCTGCACTGTCTTTTCTCCAGTAGTCGGAGACTTCCTCGGAAGCGTCCCTCGAACCGAGTTGATTCGGTTTGTCGGGATCGAATTTGGGTGCCTGCTCCAACCTCTCCTTGTTGGCGTCGAGAACGACTCGAAGCTCCGGAGCCTCGGCGGCGTCCCCTTTTTCTCTCGCTTCATCCCTCGCGGCGGCGTCGTCTTCACCCGGCTCGACTTGAACCTCGGTGTCCGTGGCGGCCGTCGAAACGGTCCGTTCCGAGTCGTCGACTTCCTCCATGATCTCGAAACTCGACCAGGGAACTGCCACGAGCCGGTCTCCGATGCCGAGGAACCCACCGACGCTGACCACGGCGAATTCGACTTGACCGTCAGCATTGAGAACAAGGCGGTCGATGTTGCCAAGGTCTTCGTCCTGCTTGTTGTAGACGGTCGCCGCCCCGAGTTCCGCGGAGTCGATCATTCCGTCGTAGGCGACGAACTGTTCCTCCGTGCCCTCGGTGTCGCCGCGGGCCGCTTGGTCCGCGCGAGGCGCATCGGGGCTTGTCGTATCCTGCGCCCAGCCCAAGGTAGCGAGACCAGTGATGGCTAATACTGCGATTGCTTTCTGTTTCATGGTGTTGATGTGGTGTTGGTTATATTTATTGTTGGCGACGGCTTCGTCGTCCCTGCCCCCTTCTCAGTGCAGCTAATATACCAATCCATATAACCCTCTGGAAATGAACGTTTCGGCGTTCGCTCGCTCCCGAAAAAACGACCGATCTCGCCTGAATCTGCACGTTGAGCCGTGCGTTTTGCGAATCTCGGGCACGGCTCCAATGCCAAGCTTTCGCGCAGCGAGCGAGGTCCGAGGACGCGACGGATTCAACAGGGTTGCCCCGGCGACCCAACCCTCTTCGATCCGCGGCACAGTCGTCGCGAGGATTTTCCAGCGGATCAATCCGAGCCGTAAATGGGCTCGTTGGTGATCTCGTCGGCGTAGAGATTCACGTGGGCTATGATATCGTAGACGTCCTGTTCTCCGATCCCCACCTCCTGCAGCGTTTCGATCAAATGCTCGGTGAATCGCTGGAACTCGCGGCGGCTAATGGCGAGTCCTCGATGAACCTCAGACAGCGGACGGCCGCTGTAGACGATGGGGCCGCCGGTGGCGGTCGAGAAGAATTCCCGCTGCATTCTCCTCAGTTTGTCCATCGGAACATGTTCGAAATAGAACTTCAGTTCGGGATCCGCCAGAACCTTTTCGTAGAAGCTGTCGACCAGCTTCGAGATGGTCTCGCTGCCGCCGATTCGTTTGTAGATACTGTCTTCCTCTTCGGCGCTCATGGGTTCGGATCGGGATAAAATAAGGCTTCGGAATCGTCGAAGGTTCGGCCGCATTGTAGGCCGGGGCAATCGGTCTTTCAACCTTCCACTCACGCCCGACCGAAATCGCTTCCGGCCGGGCGCGGGTCGCCTCACTTTGTCCCCGTGACGTCGTCGAGGGCGGCGAGGCCCCGCAGGACTTTCAGCTTCCCCCCGTTTCTGCCGGCGAGGCGTCGAAAATGATCCTCCTGCTCGCGGATGCGCTCGTCTTCGCCGAGAAACAGAACCATGTGGATGCTCGGATCATCCAGTTCGTCGAGGCCGTCTTCCTTGTACTCGACCTCGACCACCCGCTTGATCTGCTCTTCGATATCCTTGGGACGGATGGGCGGCAGAGGCGGCATCCCGCCGCCGGCCGGTGTTCCGCCGCGGCGTTGCGGAGGCCGGGCGCCGGTCCGTTGCTGGACGAGTTGGTTGAAGTTGACGACCACTTTCGGAGAGATGCCTTTCTCGCGCCGAGCGGCGTTTTCCTTCTGCAGCCACGCTCGGGTTTTCGCCACGGCGTTCTGCCAGACCTTCTGCTCGGTCGAGTTGATGGTTCCCGGCGTGCCGGGGTTCTCCTTCATTCTCGCTTTCATTTCCTCCCGCATTTCCGGCGTCGGGGAACGACGCATCGACTGGTAGCCGCTGGCGATGCAGAAGACGGTGCTGGCATGCCACTCCAGCGCTTTCTGGACCGCCTTCCCGTAGTGCGCCACGTCGACCGCCTGGATCGGGAACGTCTCGTGATCCCCGACGTCGATCGACTCTCCGTAGCCGTTGCCCAGCCCGAGGGCTTCGTAGTCGCGGTTGAGAGGATCGAGCCAATCGATGGCGAGCCGCAGATTGGAGGGCAATCCGGGAACGAGATTCTCCCGGAACGCCACGAGCCGCTTTCCCTGGTACAGCAGGATGTTGAAGTGCGTCCCTCGGTTGAGGTTGGCGAGCATGATGCCGACCTCTTCCTTGACGTTGTCGTAGGCGGTCATCCCGCCCTTTTCGTCGACGAGCATGGCGGGGGTCGCGTCGATCACGAACACGATCTTTTTGCCGCTGCCGGAGATCCCGAAAAAGTTGATGTCCGAGACCTGGGTGGCGTCGGTGGAGAAACTCATCCCGTCGCCGAGCGGCTGGACGCCCGGAAGGGTCGACGCCACGATCAGATTGGCGGCGTCCTCGACATCCGGCACGCTGTAGGTCGAGTTCTCCACGGAACTGATCACATCGATGGCCTGGGCGGCCGCAGCCGCCGGTTTGATCTCCGGCGTCGGCCGGGTCACCCGCGGCGTGACCAAGTCGGCTTCCCGTTCGTGCAGGGCGGACACGACGATCTGCGGCGGCTTCGGATAGGGAACCTGCACGGCAACCAGCCCGACGAGGATGAAGACGATCAGATGCACGACGAGCGCCAAGGCGAGCGACGATAGCCGCTCCGGAGTGTGGGACGGTCGCTCAGGCTTCGGCGCCCGGTTGGCGTCGACCAGCTGAAGCCCTCCGTCGTAGTCATCCCAGCGTCCCCGGACCGCGTTCCGCTGGAGGACGGGAGCCCGCGACCGCGATCCGGTTTCTCCGTCGCCTTCCGGGGCATCCGTTGGCTGGACTTCGAACGAATCGTCCTCGATCAGGGCGACGAGCCCGCCTCCGTGGTGGTCTCCGGCCTCCGGCTCCGGCTCGCAGGGCTCGATCGACGGTCCCGAAATCTCCGTCGACGCCGCCGAGCATTGGCTCAGCAGGGCATGGATCCGAACTTGGATTTCGGGAGGTGTCTCGACGTCGGAAGGACATTCCCGGACGAGCCGCCTCGCTTCGTCGAGATCGCCGCTTCTCGCCGCGTTCTCGACGGCGAGAATCCGCGCATCCCAGTCGCGGGGACGTTGGACGAGTTGCTCGAGGATGGCGTCGGCATCTTCCATTTAGTATAGGCAACGGTAGCAAACCCATTGTGCTGGACCGCGGCGCGAATGTCCATCGAGATCGTCACCGCACCTCCGTCCGTGCTTGACCACGTCGGCGCGACGGCGATCCTGAGGCGCAATGCTCGTACACGGCTTTTATCTTGCGCTCTCTCTTCTGATCCTGTTCGCCGGGGCCGAGGGCCTCGTCCGGGGGAGTTCGTCCATCGCACGCCGATTGGGGCTGACGCCGCTCGTCATCGGGCTGACCGTGGTCGCCTTCGGAACCAGCATGCCCGAGCTGGTCGTCAGCCTGAGCGCAACGCTGCGCGGATCGGGCGATCTCGCCGCAGGCAATGTGGTGGGCTCCAATATTTTCAACATCGGTGTCATCCTCGCCCTCGCCGCCCTGGTTTGCCCGATCCGAGTGGACGCCGCCGTCGTTCGCGCCGATGCGCCGATCATGATCGCGGCCTCCCTGGTGCTCGGCGGGCTGTTGTTTTTCGGCCACGTGTCGCGGCTGGCAGGTCTCCTGCTGTTCGCCGCCCTCGTCGCCTACATTGCCTGGAGCATCCGAGCGGCTCGCCGCCAGGCTTCCGCCATCGTGGAGCAGGAGTTCGCCGAGGGAATCCCGAGCGTCTCCGCGTCCGTCTGGCGCGACGTGCTTTTTCTTGTCGGCGGGCTCGCCGTCCTCGTCGCGGGATCGCGGCTGCTGGTGTTCTCGGCGACGGAAATGGCCCGCGGATTCGGCGTGAGCGAGGCGATCATCGGCCTCACGATCGTGTCCGCCGGAACCAGCATGCCAGAACTCGCCACATCGGTCCTCGCGGCGTTCCGCCGCCAAGCGGATATCGCGGTGGGCAACCTGATCGGATCGAACCTTTTCAACATCTTCGGAATCGTGGGAATCTCGGCTCTCGCCGCCCCTCTCTCGGCACCGGGCATCACGACCTTCGACCTCGTAGTCATGCTGGTTTTCGCGATCGGAGTCCTTCCGCTCCTCTGGACGGGGCTCCGGCTCCATCGCTGGGAAGGCGCCCTTCTGCTTTTTATCTACGTCGTCTACCTCGCGATCCTCTGGCCATAGCTTCGGCAAAGCGGAGTTTTCCAACAGCGTCCTTGGCTTGACCCGAAGGCGGGTTACCCTCTCAATCGTCGCCAGCGGGCGTTGCCTCGCAGACGACGGATCGAATGGACGTTCCCGGCCAAAATCCTCTTCCCGACCCCCAGGCGTTGCTCGACCGCGCCTCGGAACGCGGCGTTCGGGTCACCATTTTCGGCATCGTGGCGAGCTCCGTCCTCGCGGTGGTCAAGGTCGTCTCCGGGTTGGTCGGAAATTCCTACGCCCTCGTCGCGGACGGGATCGAGTCGATGCTCGACATCATGAGCTCCATCGTCGTATGGGGCAGTCTCAAGATAGCCGCTCAACCGGCGAACGCCCGGTATCCCTACGGCTACGGGAAAGCCGAACCTCTCGCCGCCCTGGCGGTGGCGACGGCGCTGCTTGCCGCGGCGCTTTGGATCGCGATTCAAAGCGTTTTTGAAATACGCCACCCGGGCGAAGCCCCGGCACCGTTCACGCTGATCGTTCTCGTGGGGGTCGTCGTCACGAAGGAGTTCATGTTTCGAATCCTCCACCGGACGGGAGAGTCCATCGGAAGCCATGCCATGCAAACCGACGCCTGGCATCACCGGTCCGACTCGCTCACTTCCATCGCCGCCTTCATCGGCATCACGGTTGCCCTGGTCGGCGGGGAGGGCTACGAAAGCGCCGACGACTGGGCCGCTCTTTTCGCCGCCGGAGTCATCGCCTTCAACGGAACCCGTCTGCTCCACTCGGCTTGGCGAGAAGTTCTCGACGTGTCCCCGCCGGACCAGGTCGTCGAGAGCGTCAGGAAGACGGCCGGCGACGTCCCGGGAGTGAGAACGATCGACAAGTGCCGCGTGCGGCGGAGCGGACTGAGCCTGTTCGTCGACATCCACGTGGTCGTCGACGGGGACATGCCGGTGCGGCAAGGACACGACATCGCCCACCGGGTCAAGGACGCGCTCCTCGGGGCCGATCTCGGAGTGCTCGATGCGTCCGTTCACATCGAACCGTTCGGCGAACCGGAGAACCCGGACGGAAAACAGGCGGAACGGCTCAGGGAGTAATGGCCACCTTGAGCACGCCGTCGCGTTGATGGGCGAAGAGATCGTAGGCTTCCTCGATCTGATCCAATCCGAACCGATGCGTGACGAGCGCCTTGGTGTCGAGGCGGCTCGCGGCGATCACTTCCATGAGGCGCCGCATGCGCTCCTTTCCGCCGGGGCAAAGACTCGTGACGATCGTGTGGTCGCCCAGTCCCGCCGAGAAGCCGTCGAGAGGAATCTTGAGATCCTCGGAGTAGACGCCCAGAGACGACAAGGTTCCTCCGGGACGCAGCACGCGAAGCGCCGATTCGAAGGTTTGCTGCAGCCCGAGCGCCTCGATCGACACGTCCACGCCGCGCCCGTCGGTGAGGCGCATGATTTCCTCCACCGCGTCCACCTTGGTGAAATCGACCACGTGATCGGCGCCCATCTTGCGCGAAATTTCCATTCGCGCCGGAACGGCTTCGACGCCGATGATCATGCTCGCTCCCATCAGCCTCGCGCCCGCCGTCGCGCAAAGGCCTATCGGTCCCTGGGCGAACACGGCGACCGCGTCGCCAATACGCACGTTGCCTCTCTCGGCACCGGCAAATCCGGTCGACATGATGTCGGGGCACATCAGGACCTCTTCGTCGCTCAGCCCGTCCGGAATCGGAGCGAGGTTCGCGGTGGCGTCCGGAACCAGGAGATACTCCGCCTGGGCACCGTCGATCGTGTTGCCGAATCGCCATCCGCCGAGCGCTTTGAAGCCGTGTTTCGCGGAGGGGCCGTCCTGCGAGTGGAACCCGCAGAGAGACGCCGCACTGTGACCGCTCGGAGTGATGGCACCGGCGATCACACGCTGTCCCTCCCGGTACCCTTGGACGGCGGATCCCAGTTTCTCGATCACTCCCACCGGCTCGTGACCGATCGTCAGGCCCGATTCCACGGGATACTCTCCCTTGAGAATGTGAATATCCGTTCCGCAGATCGTCGTCGTGGTGATGCGGACGAGAGCGTCCAGAGGACCGACTTCGGGGATCGGTTTCTCGTCGAGAACCAGTCGATTCGGTTCAACGAACACCGTTGCTTTCATTGTTTGCGCCATGGATGCCTCCTCGGTTGGGTTGGATTTCGCGAGCTCTCGGCGTTTCCTTCGAAGCCGCCCCGCCATTCAACGAACACTGACAAGCGGAAAGCGCAAGGGCCGTCCGCGAGCGTCTCCCGCTGGGCGTCCCCCGCTGGGCGTCCCCCGCTGGGCGTCCCCCGCTTGCTTACGCCAGTTGACCCCCCGGGAGAATGGCGGGACGTTTCTCCGCATGCGTCGACTCCGACTATCGGCAATCCTCCTTTTCGCGTTCTCCTCGCTTTCGACAAGCGCGGAGCCGGATCCGCTTGCCATTCTCCATCGCGAATGCGTCAGCTGCCATACCGAGTCGAAGCGAAAAGGCGGCCTCCTCATCGACTCGCGCGAGTCCCTTCTCAAGGGTGGCGACACCGACGCGGCGATCGTTCCCGGAAATTCGGGAGGGAGCTATCTCGTCGAAAGCCTGTTCCCGGACGCCTATTCGCACATGCCTCCGAAAGGTCAGTTGAATCCGAAGGAAATTATCGCGCTCGAAGAATGGATCGACGAAGGCGCCCCGTGGGACGCGGACAAGTGGGCGAAGCTCAATCTGCCGGAGCGCACCGAGGTGACCACGGCCGGTCTTCCCGAAAGATACGTTCCGGTTCTCGCCATGGCCCTGTCCCCCGACCAGTCCACTCTCGCGGTAGGACGCGGCAACGCGATCGACTGGTATCGAGTTGTCGCGGGCGAAGGAGAAGCCCCTCCCCTCTCCCTCGAACACGCCGCCACTTCCGAAGGACATGCCGACGTGGTCCAGTCCCTCGCTTTCTCTCCCGACGGCAAGACTCTCGCCTCCGGCGGCTTTCGCTCCCTCCTTCTCTGGAACACGCAGGATCCCACCACTCCCGCCACTCGCTTGGAAAAACCCTTCCTCGGCAGGCAGACGGCGCTGGTCTTTCTCAAGGCGCCCGACCGCCTTCTCGTCGCCGATTCGCTACCCTCCCAGCTGGGGCGCCTGCATGAAATCGACCTCGCCACCGAAAAGGTCCGCAGCTTCGACACCGCGCATCTCGATTCGATATTCGGCCTGTTTTCGAGCCCCGACGGAAAGCGTTACGCCACCACGTCGGCCGACAAGCTCGTGACCATTCGGGACGCCGGATCCCACGAAATCGTGGGACGGCTGGAGGGACACACCGGCTACGTCCTGACCGCCGCTTTCGACCCGGAAGGAAAGCGAATCGCCACCGCCGGAGACGACGAGGAGGTCAAGGTCTGGAATCTCGAGACCGGCAAGAAAGTCAGTGCCTTCGCCAGCAAGCGTTCGGGTCCCCTCTACGGCCTCGCCTGGCTGAAGGATCCGGAGAACGAAAAAAAGAAAGCGGCCGAGAAAGATGCCGACAAGGCGGCCGAAATCAACGCGGACCGTATTTTCGCGATTCCCGAATCGGGCAAGCCCGCCGCCTTCACGAACCTGAACGAACACGAAGGCGCACAGCGCTCCACCGGCGCGAAAGAAAGTGCCTTCGACACCGTGGGAACCCCTCTCTTCGCCCTCGCCGTTCATCCGAAAAGACAGTGGTCGTTCGCCGGAGGCGAGGACGGCAGGCTCTTCGCCTGGGACGAAAACGGAAAGCTCAAACAAACGCTCGATCCTCCCGCGGGCGGACTTCCCCTGGCCTCCCCCAATGAATAGGGCATTCTACATTTTTCCGGCTCTGTGTTTCCTCCACTCGGCGTCGGCCGAGGAACCGCCCACGGTGTCCTTCAAGAACGACGTGCTTCCCATCCTCACGCGGGCGGGGTGCGCGGCCGGGGCGTGCCACGCCAAAGCGGACGGCCAGAACGGATTTCAGCTTTCGATTTTTTCCTTCGACCCCGACTCCGACTACCGCGAGATCGTCTACGACGCCCGGGGACGCCGAATCTTCCCCGCCGCCCCGGACCATTCGCTGCTTTTGCTCAAGGCGACCAACCAGGTCCCGCACGAGGGGGAAGAACGATTCGAAAAGGACTCGGAATCCTACCGCGTCCTCCGCCAGTGGATCGCCGAAGGAGCGCCCCGGACCGTTCCCGACGAACCCGACGCGACCGAGATGACGATCGAGCCGGCGACTCTGACCTTCCAGAAAGGGGAAACCCTGAGCATCCGGGTCAAGGTGTCGTACTCGGACGGAACGAGCCGCGACGTCACCGAACTCTGCGAATTCACGTCCAACGACGAAGCGTTCGCCAAGGTCGATCACGACGGGAACATCACGGCGGGAGACGTCACCGGAGAGAACAGCGTCATCGTCCGCTACGTGGACATCGTCGGCGCGGCCCGGCTCGTCATTCCGCCCGACGAACTCCTTCCCGCGGAAACCTATTCCAAGCTCCCGACGAACAACCGCGTCGACGAACTCGCCTACGCCCGGTTCCAGGAACTGGGCCTCTTCCCGTCCGAGCCCGCCCGGGACGACGAGTTCATTCGCCGCGCCACCCTCGACGTTCTCGGACGGCTTCCCACCGTGGAAGAAGCGCGCTCGTTCCTCGAAGACGAGTCGCCCGACAAGCGCGCCAAGTTCGTCGACAGGCTGCTTTCGCCGGAGAATCGCTTCGCCTACGCCGACTTCTGGGCCACCAAATGGGGCGACCTCCTCCGACCGAACACCCAGCGCGTCGGCGTGAAACCCGTCTACCTCCTCGACGACTGGATTCGCGGGAAGTTCCGCGAGAACACTCCCTGGGACGAGTTCGTGCGGGAATTCCTCTCCGCCGCGGGCAGCTCCCACGAGTACGGACCCGTCGCGATCCTGCGGGACAAGCGCGAACCCGCCGAGATGGCCGAGTTCGTCAGCCAACTCTTCCTCGGCGTTCGCCTCAACTGCGCGCAGTGCCACCATCACCCATCGGAAAAATGGGGACAGGACGACTACTACGCCATGGCGGCGTTCTTCGGCTCGATGAAGCGGAAGGGACAGGGCATCTCGCCGCCGATCTCGGGCGAGCCGGAGTACTGGTGGTTCGAACCGGGAGGCAAAGTGACCCATCCCGTGACCGAGGCGACCATGACCCCCAAGGCGCCGGACGGCCCCGAATTTCCGGAAATCGCGGAGGGCGACGACCCGCGGGGAGTCCTCTCCGACTGGATCACCTCTCCCGATAATCCTTTTTTCGCCCGCGCCATGGTGAACCGCCTCTGGGCCGAGCTGTTCGGCAAAGGCCTGGTCGATCCGGTCGACGACTTCCGCGACTCCAACCCTCCCGTCAACGAGCCGCTTCTCGACTGGCTCGCCAAGGATTTCGCCGAACACGGATTCGACCAGAAACATACCATCGGGGTGATTCTCAAGAGTCGTCTCTACCAGCAGAGTTCCCTGCCGAACGAACACAACGTGAACGACAATCGCAATTTCTCCCGCAGCTATCGTCGCCGGCTTCCGGGCGAAGTGTTGCTCGACGCGGTTTCCGAAATTACCGGTCAGCCGGAAACGCTCCAGGGCCTGCCCAACGACGCGCCCGCGATGCATCAGTGGAACCACCTGCTTCCGAACGATTTTCTCGACGCTTTCGGCCGCCCGGACTCGAGCGACGCGCCTCCGTCCGTGCGCGAAACCCAAGGGAGCGTCGTCCAGGCGCTGCACCTCATGAATTCGACCGCCCTTCAGAAGAAGCTCGCCGGCGACAATCCCTGGATCGAGAAACTTTCGGGCATGTCTCCCGGCGAGGCCGTCGACGAAGTCTATCTGCGCCTGTTCTCGCGATACCCCGGCGAAGACGAGAGAGCGACGGCCCTGGCCTACGTCGAAACGGCGGAAGACGAGAAGTCCGCGCGCCCGCTCTACGAAGATCTCGTCTGGGCGCTGATCAATTCGGCGGAATTCGTGCTGAACCACTAGGATCGACCGGTTCAAGGTCAACACCTCCACGCAACGGCGACCCTGGCCGGTTGCCCTTTTACCGCAGCGCAATGACGCCCTTTGCCCGTGCCCTTTCGAGGACATACGCTAAACCAATCATGAGTAGAAAACGCCTCATCCGCAATTGCGAAGGCATGGGCCGACGGGATTTCATTCAAACCGGGCTCGGCGCCTTGGGCGGCCTCGGTTTGACCGACATGCTGAAACTGCAAACGCGGGCGGCGCGTTCGAACAACACCCGCTGCATTCTGATCTGGCTCGACGGCGGTCCCTCCCACTACGAGACGTTCGATCCCAAGCCGGACGCCCCATCGGAAATTCGCGGAGAATTCGGCACCGTGCCGACGGCGGTTCCCGGCGTCCACTTCTGCGACAAGTTCCCCCAACTGGCGAAGACCTTCGACAAGTTCACCGTGATCCGCTCGATCGCCCACAGCCAGAACAATCACGGCGCGGGCAACCACTATCTCATGACGGGGCGCCCCACTCCCGTTCCCGTCGGTTGCGGCGCGGTGGTCACGTTCCACCCCAGTTTCGGTTCGGTCGTGAGCACGCACCGCCAAGCTCCCGACGGCATGCCGAGTTACGTCTCCACGCCGCGCATGACCCGGTCGGGCGGCCCGAATTTCCTCGGCGCGCAACACGCGCCCTTCGTCATTTCCGACAACCCCGACAAGGAGAACTTCCGGGTTCGCGACGTGACTCTCCCGAAGGAAATCGAACAAGGCAGATCCAAGTCGCGCGTCGAACTGCGGCGTTCGCTCGACAAGCTGCAACGGATCACGGATTCGGCCGCGGAGGATCCCAGCGTCTCCTTCGACGACTACTACGGCCGCGCTTTCGATCTGGTCACCTCCGAGGAAGCGCAAAAAGCTTTCGACATTTCCCACGAACCGGAAAAAACGCGCGAAAAATACGGGCGGAACGACTTCGGCCAGCGACTTCTCCTGGCCCGTCGCCTCACCGAGGTCGGGGTGCCCTTCGTCACCGTCTATTCCGGCGGATGGGACAGTCACCGGGGACTCTTCGACAGCTACAAGAAAAGCAAAGCCGAACCCGTCGACACGGGAGTCAGCGCCCTTATCTCCGACTTGGCCGAGCGGGGTTCGCTGGAAAACACCATGGTGATCATGCTGGGAGAATTCGGAAGAACGCCGAAGATCAACAAGGACGCCGGTCGCGACCACTGGTCGTTCGCCATGAGTGTCCTCATGGCCGGCGCCGGAATCCCCGGCGGACAAATCGTCGGCGCCACCGACGTGAAGGGCTACTACGCGAACGAGAACATCTATTCGCCCGAGGACTTCGCCGCGAGCCTCTACACGAAAATGGGCATCGACCCCACCGAGACGCTCTACGACACCAACAATCGGCCCGTGCAGTTGGTGGACAACGGTGGACTCATAAAAGAGCTGTTCGCGTGAAACGGGCCGCCGTCATCATCGGCCTTCTCTCCGCCTCGACCGCCTCGGGTTTTTCCGCCCCGCCGAAACTGGACACCGTCTGGCCCCCGGGAGCGAAGCTGGGAAGCGCGGTCGAAATCACCCTGGAAGGGAAGTTCGATCCCTGGCCCTGCGAAGTGAATTTCTCGAAGCCGGGGTTCAACTTCGTCCCCGACCCGGAAAAGAGCGGTGCGGGCAAACTCGACATCTCCGCCGAGGTGTCCCCAGGTCCGGTTCTGGTCCGGGCGATCAACGAAGACGGGGCCTCCGCGCCCGTGATCTTCGTCGTGGACGACCGGACCGAGATCGAAGAAAAAGAGGAAGACAAGAATACCTTGGCGGGAGCCCAGGAAATCGATCTCCAAGCCCTGCCCCTCGTCATCAACGGCAGGTTGTCCGGGACCAACGAACTCGATGCATTTCGGCTCGCGCTGAAGAAAGGGGAAGCCGTCCACGCCGCCGTCGAGGGCTACACGCTGCGTTCGCTCGTCGACCCCGCCCTGCATCTCTACGACGAGGAAGGCAATCGGCTCGTGCTGGAACACGACAGCGAAGTCCATCTCGATCCTCGCTTGTCGTTCACCGCTCCGGCCAACGGGAACTACGTCCTTTCCCTGGCCGGCTTCGCCCATCCCCCGGCCACCGCCGTGTCCTACCGCGGCAGCAAAACCACGCGCTACCGCCTCCATCTCGCCCGCGAACAAAAGGAGCTGCCGGCCCGCCTTCTCCCCGCGGATATCGGACCGGACTCCAAGGACCCGACACTCGCCGCCGGAAAACCGAAGATCGGAACCCTGTCCAAGCCGGGAGAAATCGGTCGCCATTCCATCAAGGCGAAGAAGGGACAACAATTCCTCGTCTCGGTCGAAGCCGCCTCCCTCGGATTCCCCACCGACGCGGTCCTGCGAGTGCTGAAGCCGGACGGGTCGGAACTCCGCACTGTCGACGACGCCAACAAGCAACGCGATCCCGAATATCTGTGGAAGGTCGCCGCCGACGGCGACTACGAGATCGCGGTGACGGACCGCTTCGGCCGGGGCGGCCCGAACCTGCGCTACCGGGTCGGCCTCGCGGAACCCGAACCGGCGTTTTCCGCGACCGTGGACAAGTCCGAGTACGTCCTGGAGCGCGGCAAACCGCTCGAGATCAAAGTGAAGATCGGTCGTCTCCGCGGACACAAGGCCGACCTCGGCTTCGCGATCCCCGACCTACCCGAATCCATCCAGATCACGACTCCGGACGAGGTTCCCGAAAAAGGGGGCGAGGTGACGCTGAAACTGGAAGCGAAGGAAAAGGCCGAACCTTTCAGCCAGTCCGTAGCGATCCGGGTCACCGAGAAGGCCGCCGGCGATTCGGCGGCCGACGATTCGGCGGCCGGAAAAAAGGTCGACGCCGTCTTCTCCTTTCAGGACGGCGACTCCCGCGGTCCCTACGCCATCGACGAAACGTCCGACATCTGGCTGACGCTCCCTCCGGAAGAGAAGGCCGAGGAGAAAGCCGCCGACCCGGAGAAGTCGAAGGAGAAGAGTTGAGATCCTTTGTGCCCTTGTGCCATATCCCTTTGTCCCTTCCCTCCGGCGAGACTCCGGACTCCTTCCGCCGCTGCCGCGTTCACGACCTCACGAAACGGAAGTGACATTGGAGCTGCTGTCTGCCCAATCGATCAGAATGCGCGGAGCATCCAATCGTGTCAGGCGTCGTCCTTTGCCGCGCACTGCTCAGCCACTTTGGCCGGGTACTTCAGCTTCGTCAGAACTTCCCTGGAGTTCATCGTGGCCACGACTTCCTCATCCATTCCCAATGCGACGAGACGCTTCTTCTGGTCGCGGTGACGCTTCATTCTTGCTCCATTCGACTTCTTGGGTCGAGTGAGATTCTTGTTCCGCTGTTTTGTCGTAGCCATGCAGATATTTTTTTCTTAGCTGAAAAATCACAGTGAAAAAATCCTTTCGATCGACCGGGCCAATCTCCAAGAGGGCGTCTTCAATAGGTTCGAAGATGGTCCGGGTCAACTGGAATTCGCTTTTGCCTCCTTCCGCGGGTCACTCGGCCGCCGTCGCGTTCACGGCCTCGAACAAGCGGTGGGTTTTCTCGACGACCCTCTCTTCGATCTCGGGCTTCCAAGGACGGCTCTTCGCCTCGTAGCCGCCTTCCTCGAGCACCCGGCGGCTGGGGACGTACCCGTTGTAGTCGTTGGAATATCCCGCCACCCAGATCGCCGATCCGCTTTCCCCGAGTTCGCGCTTCAAGCGAAGCGAGTAGTCGACCACCACCTCGCCCGCCAGGGCGATCAGGTAAAGGTCAGGGCCAAACTGGATGACTTGGATCGGGTAGTCGTAGTTTTCCCGATCGGTCGCGAATTCCAGTTCCACCGTTTCCAGCGTCGTGCGCAGGGGGCCTTCCAACCGGCGCTGGTGAAGGGTGACGTTCTGGTTGGTCTCCAGCGCCGCGTCCACCGCGGTCGCGAGGCTTCGGCCGTGTTTCTGAGCGAACAGGAGCATGCTTCTCGGGTAGGGATTCTGGTCGCCGCCGCACCCCGTCATGAACATGGCAACCGTTCCCGGGTGATCCGCCTCGAGGTACTCCTGCGCGTATCCGGCGTAGTCGCCGAGCCATTTCATGAACCCCATGGTCGTGTTGTGGCAAGCGTAGCCGAACACCACCGCCCGGAGGCTCTCGTCCGCGCCTCTCACGGCCAACACCGGCACGCTGTGGTCCACGACTCCCTGCGGATTGGGATGGTTGCGGTAGCCGCCCTCCGTGGGCGTGCGTCGATTCATGGCGAATCCCGCCCGCGCGAAGCTGTAGGTCAGTTCGCTGGGCTCCATCGAATCAAGCGCTTCGCCGATCACGTCGACCATCTTGCCTACGAGGGTTTCGAAATAATCCTCCGCCGCGTCGCGCATGTAGGCCGGACCGCAGTGCGTGTGGGAAGCGTTCATGAGGAGCGAACGGCCGGGAATCCCGTGTTTCTCCTCCACCGCCGCCTCCACCCGCTCCCTGAGCGTGCTCACGATTCCGATGAGATCCGACGTCAGAATGACGACGCGGTTTCCGTCGCGGTCCTCGATCGCCAGAGCTTTCGCGAAGAGGTCCTGCTCGGTTCCCTCGGAGGGCTTGTTCTTTCTGCCGGCGTATCCGGACATGGCCATGGGAGCGTCCGGCGTGATCTTCGCGCTCGCGGCGCCCGCCCGCCATTCGGTCGGGCTTTCGGATGTTTCCTGGGCGAAGGAAAAGAACGACGTCACAGAAAAGAAGGAGACGGCGAGGATGATATGGACTGATGTCGGGCAGGGAAACCGGTTTGTCATGCCTCCAAAATCCGAATTTCGGCGATCCGATCAATACCGCATTCGCGTTGATCCGCCGGAAAGACGGGACATTTCATTCCGTGAACGACAGGAGGCTCTCTTGGAGGATTCCGGAATGGAATACTGGAAAACAGCCAAGCGAAGGTGATTCGGAAAGCGGCAGAGGACTGCACACGCTCCAGGACGCTGTCGCGGCGACGAGCGATTTCTCCGTGCCTCCGTGCCTCCGTGCCTCAGTGCCTCAGTGCCTCAGTGCCTCAGTGCCTCAGTGCCTCAGTGCCTCAGTGCATCAGTGCATCAGTGCATCAGTGCATCAGTGCATCAGTGCCTCTGCGTGGAAACCCTTTCCCCGCGCCATACCCGAACACGAAAGTGGCGCAGCGGAACCGGAACACGCGATGGCGCACAGCCGGAGACATCGGCCATTTGTCGGACATCCCGGCGGTGTCGCTGACTTTCATCCCTTATCTTCATCCAGATTTTGCGTTTCAGAGTTTCTCAAATGTCTCATAGTCTTCTCCCCAATGAAAACGCCCCCAACCCTCCCCGCCCTCCTGCTCGTCGGTTCGCTGCTGACGCTCGGCTTCGTTTCCGCAGACGCCCAGGAAGACCAATCGTCCCCGCCGCCCGTCGAGCCGGCGGAAGACACGCCCGATCCCGGCTTCGTCGACCTGTTCAACGGAAAGGATCTCGCCGGCTGGATCGACGTCAACACCTCGCCCGACACCTGGTCGGTCCGGGACGGTCTGCTGGTGTGCACCGGGCATCCCATCGGCGTGATGCGGTCGGACCGGCACTACGAAAACTTCATTCTCATCGTCGAATGGCGGCACATGGAGCCGGGGGGAAACTCCGGCGTCTTCCTGTGGAGCGACGCCACGCCCAACGGCGGCAATCGCCTGCCCATGGGAATGGAGGTGCAAATGCTCGAACTCGACTGGCCGAATCTGAACCGGGACGCCGAAGGCAACCCGCGGCCGATCGAGTATGTCCACGGCGAACTTTTCGGGGCCGGCGGCATGACCGCCGTTCCCGACAACCCGCGCGGCAACCGCAGCAGCTCGATCGAGAACCGCTGCCTGCCCCACGGTCAGTGGAATCGCTACGTGGTCGTCGCCGTCGACGGCACGGTGAAGCTGTCGGTGAACGGAAAATTCGTCAACGGCATCCGCGAGGCCTCCGTGCGCAAAGGCTACCTGTGCCTGGAGTCGGAAGGCGCCGAGATCCATTTCCGCAAGATTCGGATCATGGAGCTGCCGGACGGCCTCGCCGACGAGTCGACCACCGCTCCGGTGCTCGAATAGCGGGCCCCGCGAACGACGTCCGGCCGCCGAAAGGAACCTCCTCCGCGCGGATGCGGAATTGCGAAATCGGCTCGGGTCGATAGCTTCGATGGATGCGACAAACGCTCCGATTTCTCTCCTGCCTGCTCCCTTTCCTCACCGTTGTCGACGCCGACGAGAGGGAACCGGAAATCGAGTTGCTGCAAGCGGGCGTCTCGCTCACCGAGATCGCCTCCCATCCCGAGATCGTCACGCCCACCGGGATCGACGTCGACGACGACGGGCGGATCTGGACCGTCATCAGCCACACCCATGCGCCGCCCGAAGACTACGAGGGGCCGAAGTTCGACGAAATCCGCATCTTCCGCGAAGACGGAACCAGCGAGCTTTTCCACGACCAGACCCATCACACCATGGATCTCGAACTGGGGGCGGACGGCTGGGTCTACCTCGCCGAACGGGGCCGGATCCTGCGGATCAAGGACAGCGACGGAGACGGCCGCGCCGACACCGAGGAGACCATCGCCCGACTCGACACGGAGGGTGACTATCCCCACAACGGATTGTCCGGCCTCGCCTGGCACCCGAGCGGCGATCTCATCTTCGCCCTCGGCGAAAACTTCGCCGAGCCCTGGACCTTGACCTCCGACGAGGGCAATTCCTTCTCCGGCCGCGGCGAGGGCGGCGTTTTCCGTTGCCGCCCCGATGGCCGCGGCCTCGACCGTCTCGCCCGGGGCATGTGGAACCCCTTCGGCGTGGTCGCCCGAAGCGACGGCGAAATTTTCGCGGTGGAGAACGATCCGGGCGAGCGCCCTCCCTGCCGCCTCCTCCACGTGGTCCCGGGAGCCGACTTCGGATACCAGCGGGCCTACGGCGCCGACGCCCACCATCCCTTCGTCGCCTGGAACGGAGAACTCCGAGGCACCCTGCCCATGGTGCATCCCGTCGGGGAGGCGCCCTGCGGCGCGCTCGAACTGGGCCGCGGGCTGCTCGTTCCCTCGTGGAGCGATCATCGGCTCGACTTCATGCCTCTCGTTCCTTCGGGCGCCAGCTACACGGCCAGCCGCATCCAACTGATCGGCGGGAGCCGCTACTTCCGGCCCGTCGGCATCGCCGAAGATCCCCGGAGCCGAAACGCTTCGAAGCGCGCCTGGTTTCTGACCGACTGGGTCGACGGCCGCTACCCCGTCCACGGCTACGGCCGCTTGTGGAAACTCGAGATCGACCTCGACGAAGCCTCCGGGTGGATCGGGCCGCTCGACGCCCTGCCGGATCCCACGAAGGAGGCGGAACTGGCCGCGGAACTTCGGTCCGGCGGCGGCGATCGCTCCACCGACGAACTCCTGACACTCGCCCAATCCAGCGATCTCCATCTCGCCTCGGCCGCCCTCGAGGCCCTCTCCGAACGCGTCGAGAATTGGGACGCGAAGCAATTCGCCCGCCGGGACGACGGAGCCCGGCCCTTCGCCGCCATTGCCGTCAAACTGTCGGGCGCCGATCCCGACGTCTGGATCCCCGCTTTGCTCGACGACCCTCACAAGGACGTCCGGTTCGAGGGACTGCGGTGGGTTTCCGACGACCAACTGGAAGCCTTTCTCCCTACGATCGAAACGCTCCTCGGCAATAACGACATCGAATTCAGCGAATTCGAAGCCGCCGCCGCCGCGCGGAACAGTCTCCTCGGCACTCCCGACCTCGGCGTGCGCGATCCCGACATGCTCCTTTCGAAGGTGATCGACGACAACGCACCCCCCGCCGTCCGCGCCCATGCGCTCCGTCTCCTTCCCACCATTCCCCGCCTGCCCAAGAAAGGCGAAGCTCTCCCCGAACTGCGATTTCCGAAAGGCCTCACCGCAGAGATCTTGGGCGACTTGCTCGACGCGGGCGACCCGGCTCTCTCCCTGGAAGCCGTTCACGCGCTCGCGGGCGCCCCCAGTCTCGGGCAGGACCACCTTGCCCGCGTCGCGGCGGACGACTCGCGGGCCGTCGACCTCCGCGCCGAAGCCATCGCCGGACTCGCGCCCGTCCACGACGAACACCGGGACCTTCTTCTCCGGCTCGCCAACGCCGGGAACGCCACGCTTCGCGAAGAAGCGCTCCGGTGCTTTCGGGGAACCAACCTGAAAGACGAGGACCTGAAGAACGCTCTTCGGGACATCGCCGAAAAACACCCCGATTCGAAGGAAGCGGTGGACGCCCTCCTGGAGCCGGCCACCCTCATGGTCGATCGCCCCGCCCTCGCCGACACGGAGGCGTGGCTCACCCGACTCGCCTCCGTCCCCTCGCCGCCCGACCCGGAAAACGGTCGGCGCATCTTCCATCACCGCACCGTCGCGCTGTGCGCCAATTGCCACCGACACGACGGAAGAGGAACCAAAGTCGGCCCCGATCTCACTCTCGTCCACGCCCGTGACGACCGCGAGTGGCTGCTCCGTTCCCTTCTCGATCCGAACGCCGAAATCGCCCCCGAGTACCTTCCGCGTTCCGTCGTCCTCCGAGACGGCAGCCAGCATGTCGGCATCCGTCTTCGCTCTTCCACCAGCGAAGTCATCCGGGACCTCAACGGCCAGAACCGGTCCTTCAAACGCGACGACATCGCCTCGATGGAAGAGCTGTCAGTCTCCCTCATGCCCACCGGCCTGCCCTACACCCTGACGGATCGCGAACTCCGCGATCTGATGGCTTTTCTGAGTTCGGACTGAGAGGCGACCACCCGCTGCCATTCGGATCCCGCGCCAGCGTCCTGGAGTAGGGCGGCGTTCCGGGTCCGGACCCCGGGGGGCGGGCCCCGGGGGCGTTTGGGGGGGAAGGGGGGTCGCCGCGGGCAGGCCCGTTCGGACGCCGGACGGGGATTGGAAAAGCGGCAGAGGACTGCCCGCACTCCAAGACGCTATCGCGACGGCGGGCGATGTTCGAATCTCGCGCGAACGTCCTGGAGTGCGCCCGCCCGCGGGAAAATCTTTCCCCGACGATTTCGCGTTTCGGAGTTTCTCAGCGGTCTCCTATGGAATGGCGAAGAAATAAGTTGGGTCAGAGCGCGCCGAGATCAAGTTCGTCACCAAGGCAGACATCCCTTTGTGTAGTGGGCTACTCAAGGGGATGTCGAACGCAGGTGACGGACTTGAGATCAAGTGAAATGGCCCAGATTATTTTTGAGGCGTTCCTATGGCTGCCGCCAGCGCTGCCAGGACAAGCCCGGTTTGTCGACGCGGAAGGTCACCACGCGGGTGTGTTCGACCTCGGTAACGTAGACCGTTCGTCCGTCCGGACCCCCGAAACAGAGATTGCTCGGCTTCGAACCGAGCACCTCGATCTCCCGCAGCACCTCGCCGTCCGGCGCCAGTTTCACCACCGTGCCCTTGCCGTGCCGGGTCGCGTAGAGGTTGCCGTCGACGTCGCAACGCATCCCGTCGAAGCCGTGGTCGGAAAATTCCTTCACCAGCCGCTTGTCGGCGACGCCGCCTTCCTCCGTCAGGGTGAACTCCCATATCTTCCGCTGCACGCTTTCGTTGACGTAGAGCGTCTTCCCGTCCGGGCTCACCTCGATGCCGTTGGTGGTGCCCATGTCGTCGGCCAGGAGGGCCGTCTCGCCATCGCGATCGACGCGCCAGATCTGGCCGGTGCCTTCCTTCCAGTTCGGGTCGCTGGCGTAAAGCGTCCCGTCGGGACCGATGGCGAGGTCGTTGGGTTGATTCATGCGCGGCTCGTGGACCAGCACCGTGACCGCCTTGGTGGCGGGGTCGATCCGGAGCACGTTGTGGCCGGTGTAGTCAGCCACGTACATGATTCCCGACCGGTCGAAGCGGATGCCGTTGCCGGTGCTGCCTTCCGGAAGCGTCACGAAGAGCGAAGCTTCCCCCTCCGGCGTCACCACGCCGATGTTCCTCTTTTCCTGAAAACTGACGGCGTAGAGGTTGCCCTCGCGATCGCAGGCCGGGCCCTCGATGCCTCCCGTGAAAAGTTCCGAATCGGTGAGCGGCTCGGCCACGAAAAGGTCTTCGTCCTGCGACAATGCCGGTACCGCCGGAACTAGGGAGGCGAAAAGGAAAATCTGAAACCAAACTCTTTTCATCCTGGAGTCCTCCCGGAAAAGGACTTCGATCGCCGAAGCGCCGTCGAGGGCGGGAGGATTAAGATTAAGATTAAGATTAAGAGTAGGAGTAGAGCAGGGTCAGCGGGGGTCGCCGGGCATGTTGTCGAGGATCGAAACATCGCCCCACTGCACCAGCTTGCCGTCGCGGAAATAAAGCAGCAACTCGCCGGATTCGGGATCGTCGTAGCGGATCACCTCCACTTTGCGGGCGTCGGAGGCCTCGCGGCCACCGACCGCCTTGTAGTTTTTGCCGAGCAGCGAGGTCGTTTGATCCTTGGTCATGCCGAGGCTCAATTTTTGAGTGCGCGTGTCCATGGATCCGCAAGAGCTGAGCGCCACTAGGGCAATCACCGCCGCCAGAATGTTCGAGAAGTTCTTCATTCCTGAGAATATGAGCGGATTCGATCGCATATCAAGCTTGGACTCCTCCGCTTCCGTGTGGCGATCCAAGACTTTGTCTGATATTCTTTTCTGAGATGGGTTCCTTGAAAGAGAGAGCGGCGCAGCGGAAGGACTGGCCGGTGAGAAAATTCGACAGCTTCGACGCATTGCGTCGTCAGCAAATCGCCGATTGGCAGGCCTGCACGCCGGAAGAACGTCTCGCAGCCGCATGGGACCTGGCTCGTGATTACTGGATGACCGTCAAAGGAAAATCAGAAGATGAACTCCGACTTCAAAGAACTGTTGGTCATTCTCAATCAGGAAAAAGTTAGGTATCTGGTGGTCGGCGGGTACGCGGTGATTTTTCATTCCCAGCCGCGATACACAAAGGATCTCGACATCTGGCTGGAACCGGCTCCCGGGAATGCGGAGAAGGTGATGCGAGCGTTCGCGAAGTTCGGTATTTCGACCTTCGGGCTCAGCAGGGAGGATTTCGAATCGGAGGGAACCCAGCTTAACGTCGGCATGCCCCCCGTTGCGATCGATTTTCTTACCACGCTGCCCGGTGTCGAGTTCAGTGAAGCGTGGGCCAATCGGGAGACATCGATTTCTGGCGATTTGACGATTCAATACCTCTCGAAAAGCGATTTGATCGCTGCGAAACGCGAAGCTTCCCGGGCGGTCGATTTGGCTGATCTGGAGGAACTGGAACGTGGGGATTAGAGACCGGGGAAGAGCCGTTGCATCCGGCTGATCAAAATGCGCGGGAGCCGGAGAAATCCTCGCGGCCCAGTTACGCTGACCGGGGTCCACCTGCCGAGTCTACACCCGGATGACCTGGGCGCTTGCCCCCGTCTATCCGCCGACCGGAGACGGGGTCCGCACCTGTGGATGACGACATTGCGGTCGCGGCAGTTTTTCAGTCCGCCGAAGGAACAATCTTCCAGATGGCTCCCGTTTTGCCCTCCGGCTTCGTCGAGCCGTGGGTGAGAACATAGATCTCGCCGTCGCGGTCGCGGGCGAATCCGGTGATCCAGGCGGGATCGTCGGCGGGAGAATCCGAGCCCGGAAGCACGGTCATTTCCCATCGGTCCTCCGATACGGGAACCCCGGCGAACAGCCCGGCGGGATTGGTTCCCCAACTCGTGTTCCAGTCTCCGAAGACATAGACCCCGTCCAGTTCCGGGATCGCCTTCCCGCGGTAGACGTGTCCGCCCGTCACGCTGATGCCATACCCCGCCGCCTCGCCGAAGGACGCGGTGTGGGGGTAGGCGAGTACCGGCATGACGAATCCGGATGCGGTCGCTCCGGGATCGAGCGCGACGACTTCGATGGGATTTTTCTGATCGAATTCGGCGAACGCCTCGTAGACCGGCCAGCCGTAGTTCTCGCCCCGGCGAATGACATCGACTTCCTCGAAGCGGTTCTGCCCCACGTCGGCGGCGATAATGCTGCCGTCCTCGTCGAGGGTGATGCCCCAGGGATTGCGGAGTCCCCAGGCGAAGATCTCGTCGCGACCGTCCTTTCCGACGAGCGGGTTGTCCTCGGGAATGCCGTAGGGATCTCCGCTGTCGACATCGATGCGCAGGATCTTGCCGAGAAGTCGGTCGAGGGCCTGCCCGTTTCCGCCCTCCGCGTGACCGACGCCGAGATCGTGGGCGCCCCCGCCGTCCCCGACGCAGACGTAGAGGAATCCGTCCACGCCGAAAAGGAGATTTCCACCGTCGTGGTTGAACTGCGGCTCGTCGATCGCGAGGAGAACCCTTTCGCTGGCGGGGTCGCCGGCGCTGCCGTCGGGAAGGGTCTTGAATTCGGAAAGGTGTCCGGTGTGATTGAAATCGTCCGGTGCCCCCTCGCGAAGAGGGGCGCTGTAGAAGACGTAGAATTTGCGGTTCTCCTCGAAGTCCGGATGGAGCACCAGCCCGATGAGCCCGCGTTCGTCGAAGCCGTCGTTCAGCTCCACCATCCGGTCGCGCAGGTCGAGAAACACCTCGCCGGGCTTGCCTCCATCCTCGCCGAGAAAGGAGATGACCCCGTTCTGTTCCGCCACGAGGAACCCTCTCTCCTCTTCCCCGTAGGGCACCATGAAAAGCGGAGCGACGAGGTCGGAGGCGAACGGCGCGCATTCGATCTCGGGCAGCGCATCGGGATCGGCGGCGGACGAAAGGCCGGCCGGAACGAGCGTCGCGGCGAGGAACACGACAATCGGAGACAGAGAGGATTTCGGGATCATGATGATGGGGGTTTGGCGAAAAAAGGCGAACGGGATCCAAGGAGCTCCCGCACGGCAAACAATACGGTTCGACGCCGAAATTCGATCACCTTGAATTCCAACCGAACACCAAAGCCGGCCCGCCCCCGCGCTCGTTGCCGGAATTGACGAGACGTGCAAAAAGCGTAGATTATACGTCATGCAGACGAAGTTGACGTTGCGGGTCGAGGAAGGGGTGGTGCGGAAGGCGAAGCGCTTGGCCCGCCAGCGAGGCACTTCGGTCTCGCGGCTTTTCGGTGAGTTCATCCGACCGGGGCGCCTGCTTCTCCAGATGAGAAACCCGTGAGGGCGAGGGTTCCTGGAGCGAGGCCTCCAAGGCTCCAGAGGATTTCACGGGCAAGCCACCGAAGGTCCCGTAGTGGACCGGCTCAAAGGCGTCGTAGACCTGTCCTGCGAGCGAGGTCTCCCGGATATCGATCTTCTCGAGAACCTCCCTCGTGTCCGCATCGAACGAAACGGTCGATCCGTAGCTGCCCCCGTCGATGATCTCGCTGGCCAAGGAAACGTTGCGCCATATATCGCGACACCGGGAATCACTGTGAGTTCTGGCTTGCACGGCGCGGCGATTTTTCCCGGCGTCCCCCCATATCCCTATGGCGGCGCGGCCCGCTCCATCACCGCCCCTCACCCGAGCCCGCTTGATTTCGAGGGCGGCCGCATCCAGCATGACGACAAACCGTTGGATCCCGCCCCTACCATGCTAGCGCTCGTTTCCTTTCTCCTCTTCACCGGGATGATCCTGCTGCACCTCTACTACTGGTGCACCAACCAAGCCATCGTGCAGCGCACCTTCGGCGCGCGCAGCCTGGAGCAGGGACAGAAAGGGCTGCTCTTCGCCGCGTTTCTCAAGCTGCTGGGCCCTTTCTATCTCGTCCTGCCCGGGATCGTGGCCTGGCATCTCTTCGCCGACCGGCTCGCGGCGAATCCAGACGACGCCTACGGCATGCTCGTGCAGGAGGAGGATGGGATAGGGAGGATCGTACTTGTTGCAGCGAAGTGAAAAGGTTTCTCCCTTTTGCACCTGTTTGTAGAAAATGACCTGACTGCGATTGTCCTGCTGGATGAGCTCGCCGCCGAGGCGCGAGGCCTCGAGTTCTTTCCATCCTCCTTTCAGGAAATCGTTCCGGGACATCACCTCGCGGGTCCAGTCACCGGAGCGGTTTCCCTGATAGTCGAAATTGCAGGCGAGGAGCAAATAACCGCTCTCGAGAACCTTGATCCGGGCCACTCCCAGTTGATCCGCGTCGGGCTTGAAGATGGTCGCACTCCAAGTCTTCAAGAGCAACGGGATCTCGATCCACCCTTTCTTCACCTCGCTGAGAACCAGCGGAACCTCCGTCATCCGGGCAGCCTCAATCCGGGCCGGGTTGGTGGCCAGCGTGGCCGCATGGATCGCAAAAACGCTTGAGCAAAAAAGGAGGCACAGGGCGACAGCTGAAAGGCGGATTTTCATAGTCTTTCCGGTCGATTCCAGTCCCGCTAGTCCCCTTCATCGTCCGGAAAATCCCGCCGCCGGTCAATCCTTTTCGACGGGGCGGGTCCCGCTGCCGCCACCTTTCTTGACAAGGGCCATCAATGATAGCAAACCCACCCCATGCGACAATTGCCGGGTCGGGTCGCAGGTGATGCATCACCCCCAGATCATCGTCTTTATTTATGAGTCAACACGCCCAATTTTTCTCGACGCGAGCCTTTTAAATCGAACAGGATGGGAAGATGAGCCCCAGACCTATTTTCACTCTCGTGGCTGCTATGTGCATCAGCGCCACCTCGCCCGATCTTCGAGGACAGGAAAAGCAGGGCGCTCCCCGGCCAAAGGCCAAAAAACACGAAACCGCTCAGCCAGCCAGAACACCTCAGGGAACGAAGCAGGTGACGCGCCTTTACACCATCCCCCCGACGTTCCTCGTTCCCCGAGAAGACAAGGACAAGACGACAGCGGATCCGTTCGCGAAAAAAAGCACCGCCGCCGGTTCCGGGGCGGAGCACAATTTGCGCATGACCTTTCTCAAAGCCGGAGTGGAGTTGAACACGGACGATTCGGTTTCCTACGATGCCGCAACGGAGATTCTGAAAGCCACCACCAGCGTCAGCGCGCACCGGCAGTTGGAAGAGTATTTTGCCCTGCTGAAAAATGAAGCGGAGCGTCAAATTCTCATCCTCGTCGAGTTCATCGAGGTCGATCATCTCGACTTCAGCGACTGGATGCTGGAAAACCGGATCACGGGCGACGGGACTCCCCTCCGCAAGGAAGTGCAGAAATGGGCGCGCGACGATCGGGCCAACATCCTAAACAGTGTCATGGTAACAGCTCGGTCGGGACAGCGGGCGAAGACGGAGTCGATCCACGAGCAGATCTACCCGACGGAATATCATCCGCCTAAAATTCCCAATGACTTGACTCAGGCTCGGAATGCCGAAATTCCCACGACCGCGATCACTGCCACCGCCTTCGAGACGCGGAACGTCGGAGTCACCCTCGAGGTGGACCCGGTGCTCGGGGCCGACAATACGACGATCGATCTGAACCTTGCTCCGGAGATGGTGCGGCTTGACGGCTGGTCCACATGGCCGAATGACGAGGTCGATTCAAAATGGAAAGCCAATCTGCCTACCTTTTACACGATGAAGACGACGACGCAGGTCACGACGCGGGACGGGCGTTATGCTTTCGTCTCGACGCTGCGTCCCCTCGCCTCCAGCAATCCGGAGCGCACCGATGCGATCGTGCTGCTTTTCGTCCGGGCCGACGTCGGCAGCATGGGCGAATGGTCGGTGGAGGAGACGAAATAGGGAGATTCCGCGTAGAAACGGAGTCACTCGGTCAGGGTCAATGAGTCATGAGATTGCCTGCCCCCCAATCCCCGTCGAACTGAAGCAACCGACTTTCGGGGGCGGCAGGCCGGGAGGCGGATCGACAGCGACACCCCTCGACACCGTTACGCCCTCGAAGATCCCGCCTACGCCAGGAGTTGCTGCACCACCTTGCCGTGTACGTCGGTTAGCCGGAAGTCGCGTCCCTGGAAACGGTAGCTGAGTTCTTCGTGATCGAAGCCGAAGAGGTGGAGGATGGTAGCGTGGAGATCGTGGACGTGAACCGGATCCTTTTCGACCCCCCAGCCGATCTCGTCGGTCTGTCCCAGCGTTTGACCGCCCTTGACGCCGCCGCCGGCCATCCAGAGACTGAACGAATAGGGATGGTGGTCGCGCCCGGTGACGGCGGTGGATCCGGAACGGTTTTCCCCGAGCGGCGTGCGCCCGAATTCCCCGCCCCAGACGACAAGCGTCTCGTCGAGCAGGCCGCGCTCCTTGAGGTCCTGGAGCAGGGCGGCGACGGGCTGGTCGGAGATCTTCGTGTTGGTCGCGAGCGCGGAATCGAGCTTGCTGTGCTGGTCCCAGGTCGAGAGGAAAAGGGTCACGAAGCGGGTGCCGCGCTCCACCAGGCGCCGGGCGAGAAGGCAGTTCCGCGCGTAGGACGCCTGGAAGCCGTTCTTGTCTTCCCGGTTCAGGCCGTAGGCTTCCTTGGTGGCGTCGGACTCGTCGGAGAGATCGATGAGTTCCGGCGCGGCCGACTGCATGCGGTAGGCGAGTTCGTAGTTCTTGATCCGGCTGGCGATTTCGGGATGGCGGGCCTGGCTGAACCGTTGCCGGTTCAGTTCGTTGACCACCTCGATCGTCCGCCGCTGCATCTCCGGAGTCACCGCCGAAGGATTCTCGAGATTGAGGACGGGGCTGCCTTCGTTTCGGAAAAGCGCGCCGCCGTAGTTGGAAGGAAGGAATCCGCTGGACCAGCTCGCGGCGCCGCCCGGCAGGCCGCGCCCCAGCGTGGTCATCGCGACGTAGCCCGGCAGGTCGCGGGAGGGGCTGCCCAGCCCGTAGTTCAGCCACGAGCCGAGCGTGGGCCACCCGCGCAAGGGCGAGCCGCTGAGCATCAGCAGCTGGCCGGGCAGGTGATTGAACTGGTCGCAGTGCATCGAACGGATCAAGGCGATGTCGTCGGCGTGGTGGCTCAGGTGCGGCAGCAGGTCGGACATGTCCATGCCGCACTGGCCGTATTTTTCGAAGGTCCTGGGGCTGCCGAGAAGCCGCGCGGTTTCCTTCTGGGTGAAGGCGAATTTCACGCCCTCGAGCAAGGAGTCGGGCATGGCCTGGCCGTCGAGTTCGTTGAGCTTCGGCTTCGGATCGAAGAGATCCATCTGGCTCGGCCCTCCCTCCATGAAGAGGTAGATGCAACGCTTCGCCTTCGGCGCAAAGTGCGGCCCGCGGACCGATTCGTCGGCGAGCAGGCCGTCGTCGCGCAGCATGGAGGCAAGCGCCAGCGATCCGATCCCGGTGGAAAGGAAGCGTCTGCGGGAGGTCAGTTCCTGGAATTGGGCTGGATCAATCACGGGTCACGAATTCGTCGAGGTTCATTACGATCCGAGCGGTCGCGATCATCGCGAGCTCGGGTTCTCCGGCGGAGCGTAGCATATCGTCGTGCGCGGACGCGAGCGTCGCCAGTTCTCCGGCGTTCGGTTCGCGGTTGAGGCAGCGGCGGACGAGGTCTTCGATCGCCGCGTCGGTTTCGCCGCCGTGGGCGGCGTGGAGATCCCGCCCCAGGGTCTCGGCGCATTCGTAGAAGACGGGATCGTTCAGCAGCGTGAGGGCCTGCATGGGCGAGTTGGTGCGCTCCCGCCGCGAGCAGGCGGAGCTGGTGTCGGGCGCGTCGAAGACCGTCAGCATCGGATAGAGAACGGTGCGCTTGAGAAAGATGTAGAGGCCCCGGCGGTAGCGGTCGGCTCCTTTGCTCTCGGGCCATTTCACACTGCGGCCGACGGCCGAGACGAATTCCGGCAGGGGCGGATGGACGCCGGGACCGCCGACCTTCGGCTCCAATAGCCCGCTCGCGACGAGGTGGATGTCGCGGACGGATTCGGCGGGCACGCGGAAGCTGTTCTGTCGCCACAGCAGGT
This sequence comes from Verrucomicrobiales bacterium, assembly GCA_040905585.1. GTDB lineage: Bacteria > Verrucomicrobiota > Verrucomicrobiia > Verrucomicrobiales > DEV007 > Arctic95D-9. The sequence goes on along the minus strand of JBBDRG010000016.1, from coordinate 79,530 downwards.
TGTTCGCGATCTCGGGATTGGTGTTGGTCGACGCCTGCCGGTAGGTCGAGGACATGACGAGCGAGCGGATCAGTTGCTTCCGGCTCCAGCCGTTCCGCTGGAACTCCACGGCGAGCCAGTCGAGCAGCTCGGGGTGACTGGGATCGGCGCCGTGGGTGCCGAAGTCGTCCGAAGTGCTCACGATGCCCTGCCCGAAAAGATGCTGCCAGATGCGATTGACCGTGACCCGCGCCGTCAGCGGATTGTCCCGATCGAAAAGCCAGCGGGCCAGGGCGAGGCGGTCGCGCTCGCCTTCCTCCTTCATCGGGTGGAGGACGGCGGGAGTCGCCGGCGCCACCTTGTCGCCGGGGCGGGCGTAATCGCCGCGCTCGTGAATAAAGGTTTCCCGGCGCTTCGATCCCTCCAGTTCGACCAGCGACTGCGCCTTCGTGGCGGGCTTGGCCGGCGGAGAAGCGAGCTTCTTCTCGATCGGCAGCCGCAACTCGGCCCACTTCGGGTCGACGGTTTCCACGCCGGGCTCCAGCGGTCCCGGGTCCGCGGTGGTGGAGATCCGGAAATGCCGCATCGAGTTCTCCTTTCCGAACTTCTGCCGGAGGGTAAATTTGAGGCGCGCCCCTGCGGGCAGTTCGGCCGCTTCGGCCAGATCGAAAACGATCGCGTGCGGCTGGTGGGTTCGCGTGGCGACCCGCCACCCCTCCGGAGACGAGTCGAGCACCTTGCCGGGATCCTGGCCGTCGCGGTGGTCCGCCTTGGCCGACGCGAGAGGCAACCGGGTGGTCTCGCCGTCGACGATCAGCTCGACGGTCATCGTGGAGAGAACGAACTCGCCGTCCTTGCCCCGCCCCACCGTGGATCCCAATTCGCGTCCCGTCCCGAACGCGCCCTTCGTCTCCAGCCGGATCCCCGCGACCGATCGCTTTTCGTCGATCGGCGCCTCGACGAAATAGGTGATCGTGGCGGGCGTTTTCCCGGAGGCGAGCACGGAGCCGTCGTCCTCGACGCTCAGGTCGGTCGCGGCCGCTTCGGCCTTGTCCGGAAGCACCGGCTCCCATGCCGTCTCCGAGGGGGGAGCCGCCGGAGCGGACGAGTCATAGGCCTCGAGTTTCTCCTCCAGAGCGACCAGGTCCGCTTCCCAGGCCGCTCGTTTCTTCTCGTAGGCCTCCCATTCCTCCTCGAACCGCACGGAGATGTCGGCGTCCTCGGTGTTGTTGAAGAAGGCGTAGAGTTCGAAAAATTCCTTGTGCGAAATGGGATCGTGCTTGTGGTCGTGGCACTCGGCGCAGGCCACGCTCAGCCCGAGCCAGACCGTCCCCGTCGTGCCGACGCGGTTGACGACCCGTTGGGTTCGGTCCAGTTCCCGGTCGGCGCCGGCCTCCGTGTTCTTCAGGTTGTTCCGGTGGAATCCCGCCGCGATCTTCTGATCCCGGGTGGCGTCAGGAAGAAGGTCGCCGGCCAATTGTTCGATCGAAAACCGGTCGAAAGGCTGGTCGCGGTTGACCGCGTCGATCACCCAGTCGCGGTAGATCCAGGCCCAGGGCCGCAGCGTGTCCCCGAGGTAGCCGTCGCTGTCGCCGTAGCGGGCGAGGTCGAGCCAGTGCCGGGCCCAGTACTCGCCGAAGTGGGGCGAGGCGAGAAGCTCGTCGACCATCGCGCCGTAGGCCGCCTCGGGATCGGCCCCCCAGGCTTTCTCGAATCGAGAGATCGTTTCGGGAGAGGGCAGAAGGCCGGTCAGGTCCAGGTGGAGACGCCGCAGCAGAACCGCGGGAGACGCCTCGGGGGAAGGGGCGAGATTCTCCGACTCCAGTTTCGCGAGGACGAAGGCGTCGACAGGGGACTCCGCCAAGTCGGCGCGCCCGGCGTCCGGAACCGCCGGAGCGACGATCGGCTGGAACGACCAGTGGTCCTCGTCCGACGCCGAAAGAATCGAGGCGCAGAGAAGAACGGCGATCTGAAGCCATGACGAGCGCGGAATCATAAAAAGTGTTACGGCAAGATCTCCCAAAACCGCCGCGACGCCAGTCCCGGAATGCCACGATTCGCGCCATGGCCGAAGGCGAGTTCGCCCGGCGAATCCTCGACCGGACGCCTCCGGTGCTTCCGTATCGCCTCCGGAGGCGTAGCCAATGACGGAGTTGTCCGCTCCATTCTCGTTTTGCCAGCCTATCTCCACAATCTCGAAACGGAAGTGCCCCCCTTCGCCCGCTCCCAGGCCGAGTTGGCGAAGCAGTTGCAGGACCAGTACAGCGACAAGCGCTTTCAAAGACTCGTCGGCCAAGCCTTTCGGCGATCGGGAATCGAAACCCGCCACACCCAGGGGGAAAGTTTTTTCGATTGCCCTCCCTTCGACCGCGAAGGAAAGGCCACCACCGCGCGGAGGAACGCCGTCTACGCCACCGAATCCCGACGCCTCGCCGGCCAGCTCGCCAAGAAGATCTTCCGCGGCCCGGAAACCATCCGCCGCGAGGACGTCACCCACGTCGTGTTCGTCACCTGCACCGGCTTCGTCAATCCGGGCCCGGACTTCTATCTCGTCAAGGATCTCGGCCTCGACGAATCCGTCCAGCGCTTCAACTTGGGATTCATGGGCTGCTACGGCGCTTTCCCCGCCCTGCGGATGGCCGACCAGTTCTGCCAGGCGGATCCGGACGCGAACGTGCTCGTGGTGTGCCTTGAGCTTTGCACGCTCCACATGCAGGTGGACGACTCGCCCGATTCCATCCTGGGCAACACTGTCTTCGCCGACGGAGCGGCCGGAGGAATCGTCAATTCGCGTCCTCCGCTCGGCGCGAAGTCGTTCTCGCTCGAACGCTTCGCCACCGCCACCATTCCCGAGGGCGAGTCGGCCATGGCCTGGTCCATCGGCGACACCGGCTTCGACCTCGTGCTCTCCAGCTACGTGCCCAAGGTGATTTCGGCCGAGATCGGATCCATCCTGCGGCGGACCGGCTTCGCCGAGCAGTCCTTCGACCGCCTCGCCGTGCATCCCGGCGGCAAGGCGATCCTCGACCGCGTCGTGGAAGCCCTGGGCCTTCCCGAAGACGCGCTGGACGCCTCCCGCGAGGTGCTGCGGCGCTACGGCAACATGAGCAGCCCCACGATTCTTTTCGTTCTCAAGGAACTTCTCGATTCGACCGAAGCCGACGAGACCGTGCTCGCCATGGCTTTCGGTCCCGGCCTCACCGTGGAAGCAGGCGCCCTCGCGGTCCGCGTTCCGGCCTCAGAAGTTGTCCCCGTCGATGATCCGTCCGAGCCCGCCGAGAACGCTGCCCTCGCCCTTTGACTTGCCTCCCGCCGCCGGCGCGGACTTGATGATGCGGTCCGCCAGCCGCGAGAACGGCAAACTCTGAAGCCAGACCCGCCCGTGACCGCTCAGGGTGGCGAGGAACATTCCCTCTCCGCCGAAAAACATCGACTTCAGGTTTCCGGCCCGCTCGATGCTGTATTCCACACCCGGAGAAAAAGCGACGAGACAGCCCGTGTCGACGCGCAGCGTCTCGCCGTTCAGCTCCCGCTCGATGATGGTGCCGCCGGCGTGGACGAAGGCTTTGCCGTCGCCGCGCAGCTTCTGGAGAATGAAGCCTTCGCCGCCGAAGAATCCGGTTCCCAGCCGGCGGTTGAAGGCGATCGAAACCTGCGTGCCCAGCGCGGCGCAAAGAAAGGCATCCTTCTGACAGGTCACCTCGCCGCCGAGTTCGGCGAGATCGAAAGGAATGATCTTGCCGGGAAAAGGCGCCGCGAAGGCGGCCCGCCGCTTTCCCGAGCTTCCCGCGTGGGTGAAATGCGTCATGAAAATCGATTCCCCGGTCAAAGCCCGCTTTCCCACCGAGAGCAATTTCCCCATCATCCCTTCCGACGGATTCGAGCCATCGCCCATTTTCGCCTCGAACACGATGTCCGCTTCCACGTAGTTCATGGCTCCCGCCTCCGCGATGACCGTCTCCCCCGGATCGAGTTCGACCTCGACGATCTGCATGTCGTCCCCGAAAATCTCGAAGTCGATCTCGTGCGACGTCCGGCTCCCTCCCGGCGCGGCGCACTGCACCGGAGGCGGGCCCGCCGTTTCCGGCCCGCCGAACAATTCCGGCAGCGCTTGCCCCGCCGCGCTCCAGTTCGCCATGCCCGAACTCCACACCCGCGTCCGCGGCGTGATGGTCCCCTCCCCCACGAGCCCGGGAAGTTCGGCCTCGCCTGCTTGGGACTGCTCGCTTTGTGAATTCGCGTAATGCCAGGTTTTCATAATGGATGTCGGGAATTGTAGAAAAACATTCCTCGCTTCGCAAAGCAAGAAGCGAGACGAATTCGAATTGAAACGGCCGCCGGTCTGGCAAAGACTACGGAACCGCATGATTCGCCTCCGCCTCAAAATCGAACAGGATTGCCTCCCCGGCCCGACCCTGTTGATTCTCGCGGCCGCCGCGGCGGTGTTGCTCCTGCCGGGCTGCCGGAAGGAGACCAAGGTCGACGTGGCCACCCGGGAGAAAATTCTTCTCCTGGGCAACGGCGCGGAGCCCAAGGCGCTCGATCCCCACATCGTCGCCTCCGTCGGCGACGCCAACATCCTGCGGGCGTTGTTCGAGGGGCTCGTCACCAACCATCCCTCGGACGTCACCCTCCACGAGCCCGGCGTGGCCACCCGATGGGAGCCGAACGACGACTTTTCCGAGTGGCGCTTTTTCCTCCGCGACGACGCCCGCTGGTCCAACGGCGATCCGGTGACGGCCCGCGATTTCGTCTACGCCTACCACCGCATTCTCCATCCCGAAATGGCGGCGCCCTACGCCTCGATGCTCTACTTCCTGGAGAACGGCGAGGCCTTCAACAAGGGCGAGATCGACGACTTCGCCCAAGTGGGCGTCAAGGCGGTGGGCGACCACGAATTGGTCTGCACGCTCGAGAATCCGGCCCCGTATTTTCCGGACGTGGTCAAGCACACCACTTGGCTGCCGGTTCACCGGGCCACCATCGAAAAGTTCGGGAAGATGACCGACCACTACACCGAATGGCAACAGCCGGGAAATCTCGTTAGCAACGGCGCGTTCGAACTCACGTCCTGGCGGATCAACGCCCACGTCAAAGTGCGCCGCAATCCCTTTTACTGGGACGCGGACAACGTGAACCCGAACGGCATCAATTTCTACCCGATCGACAACGTCTTCACCGAGGAGAAGGCGTTCCGCAACGGACTGATTCACCTCAGCTATTCGATGCCGCAGAATCTCATCGAGCGCTACCAGCGAATGCCGGACTCGCCGCTCCGCATCGAGACCTACGCGGGCGTCTACTTCTTTCGCTGCAACGTGACCCGGGCGCCGACCGACAACCCGGATTTCCGCCGGGCCCTGGCCCACGCCATCAACCAGGAGACGATCGTCGACTACGTCACCATGGGCGGGCAGCAACCGGCCTACGCCTTCACTCCGCCGTCCGACTCCGGATACCAGCCGCCCCGGCTCATCGCGCACGACCCCGAGAAGGCCCTGGAGTTCCTGAAAAAGGCGGGATACGAAAGCGGGGCCGACGTGCCGGAATTCACGATCGTCATCAACACCTCGGAATCGCACAAGTCCATCGCCGTGGCCATCCAGGACATGTGGAAAAAGACGCTCGGGATCCGAAAGGTGAACATCGAGAACCAGGAATGGAAGGTCTTCCAGCAAACCGTCCACGACGTGGCCTACGACGTTTCGCGGGCGGGCTGGATCGGCGACTACGTCGATCCGAGCACGTTCCTGAGCATGTGGATGTCCGGCGATTCGAACAACAACACGGGTTGGTCGAATCCGGAATTCGACGCGCTGATGCGGGAAAGCGGGACCCTGAGCGACCCGGAAGCCCGCTACGAAAAGCTCCGCGAGGCGGAAACCATTCTCCTCGAGGAGGCTCCGGTGCTTCCGATCTACTGGTACACGCGCGTCTATCTGCTTTCCACCGACGTGCGGAACTGGCATCCGCTCCTGCTGGACAACCACCCGTACAAGCACATTGATCTGCGCGCCGCAGGCTCGCAACCCTCCGGGGAACGACCCGCAACATCCCCCACCCCGGCACCGACTGCCGACTGAGAGCCCAATGGAGGTCGCCAGGTACATCCTTTCCCGATTCGGGCAGTCGCTCTTCGCGCTGCTGTGCATCGTCACGATCACCTTTTTCCTGGCCCGACTCGCGCCCGGCGGACCGTTTCTCGACGAGAAAGCCGTCCCCGAGCACTTGATCGAGCAGATGAACCAGAAGTACGGCTTCGACAAGCCGCTGCCGGTCCAGTACGCGCTCTATCTGGGTCGCCTCGTCCAAGGCGATCTCGGGCCGTCCCTCGGCAACAAGGGATTCACCGTGAACCAAGTCATCGCCGAGGGGTTTCCCGTATCGCTCGTTCTCGGAATCTGCGGACTCGCCATCGCTCTCGTCATCGGCGTTCCCGTCGGCGTCTTCGCCGCGTCGAAGAGAAACACTTCGATCGACTACACCCTGATGACTCTGGCGATGCTCGGCATCTGCCTCCCGACCTTCGTCATCGCCCCGCTGCTGGGCGAAATTTTCGCGCTGAAACTCGGCTGGTTCGACGTGGCCATGTGGGAGGACAGTTCCGCCTGGTTTCTCGGGGCGCTCACGCTCGGGCTCTACTATTCGGCCTACATCGCCCGGCTCACCCGAGGCAGCATGCTCGACGTGCTCAGCCAGGATTTCATCCGCACCGCGCACGCCAAGGGAGTCGCTCCGCTGAAAGTGCTCTTCAAGCACGCCTTCCGAGGCGGCATCACCCCGGTCGTCGCGTATCTCGGTCCGGCTCTCGCCGGACTCATCGGCGGCTCCTTCGTCGTCGAGACCGTGTTCGGCCTGCCGGGACTGGGACAGCATTTCATCAAGGCGGCCACGAACCGCGACTACTGGCTCATCAACGGAACCGTCACCGTCTTCGCCGTCCTCATCCTCCTGATGAACTTCCTCGTCGACGTGGTCCAGGCCTGGCTCGACCCCCGCAACCGGGCCCGCGACTGAATACTCCTCCCTCGAACCCTCTCCTTTCTCCCACGCCCCACCCCATGCTGCCCGAACGACATCTCGACACCCGACCGATCGAGAAAGGTTCCTCCCTCGGGCGGGACGCGTGGCTGCGTCTCCGGAAAAACCAACTCGCCATGGCGAGCCTTTGGTTCTTCGTCGCGGTGGTTCTGCTCTGCTTTCTACTGCCCCTTGTCCCCGGAATTCCCGACCCGAACGCAACCCATCCCGACCTGCAGTCGAAACCGCCGTTTTCGTCGGCGACCTCGATGGAGGACGAAGACGTGTTCTACCTGGTGGGGAGCGATCACCTCGGGCGCGATATTTTTTCCCGCATCCTCTACGGAGGCCGGGTCTCTCTCGCGGTTGGCTTTCTCGCCACGGCCGTTTCCCTGACCATCGGCGTGCTCTACGGCGCCATTTCCGGTTTCATCGGCGGGCGCCTGGATTCGGCGATGATGCGCGTCGTCGACATCCTCTACGCCTTGCCGTTCATGATCATCGTGATCATTCTGACCACCTATTTCGGCAACAAGCTCTGGCTGCTCTTCGTGTGCATCGGGGCGGTGGAATGGCTCACCATGGCCCGCATCGTCCGCGGCCAGGTCATCTCGCTGAAAAACCAGGAATTCGTCGAAGCCGCCCGCAGTCTGGGACTGTCCCAACGGCGCATCATTTCGCGCCATCTCATTCCCAACACCATCGGGCCGGTCATCGTCTACACGACGCTGACGGTCCCGGCGGTGATGCGGCTGGAAGCGATTCTCAGCTTCCTCGGCCTCGGAGTGCAGCCTCCCGACGCGAGCTGGGGAAGTCTGATCAAGGAGGGCGCGGATCGCATGGCCAGCGATCCGGGTCTGCTGGTCTACCCCGCGATCATTTTCGGGCTGACGCTGTTCAGTCTCAACTTTCTCGGCGACGGACTGCGCGACGCGCTGGATCCGAAGAGTTCGAAAGATTGAAGGCTCACCCGGCCGCGCCACCTACCGAATCTTGTTTATGACTGCCGATCGAAATTGAGGCTGCGGGCAGATCGACGAAAAAGCTCGTTCCTTCGCCGGGAACGGAGTCCACCGAGATCTCACCGTCGAGCCGCCTGGCCACTCGGCGACAGACCGCCAACCCGAGGCCGCTTCCGTCGATGTCGGCATGTTTCTTGGCTCGCCAGAAAGGTTCGAAAATCCTGGCCTGGTCCTCCTCGGCAATGCCGATCCCGTTGTCCGCCACTTCGATGCGGACGAAGCCCTCCCCCAGAGGCGACGATTCGAGCTGCCGCACTTCGATCCGGCAGGAAGATTCGAAGCGGCAGTACTTGATCGAATTGGCGATCAGGTTGGAAAAGATCCGGTGGAGCGCCGACTCGTCGCCCAGCACGGCGGGAAGATCTTCGACAATCAATTCCGCACCTTTTTCGGCCAAGAGCTCCCGGAACGAGCGTTCGAGCTCCTCGAAAACCGCGTTGAGAGGCACCTCCCCCGTCGGCAACTCGAATTGCTCGATTTTGGCGTAGGAGTGAATATCGTCAATCAGGCGAGTGGCGGTTTTCAGGGTGCCTTCCAGTTCCACGATCATCTCCCGGCTTTTCGATACGTCCCCTTTTTCGTTGGCTTGCTTGGCAAGGGAAGCAAACAGCGTCGCCGCATACAGGGGCGTTTTGACATCGTGCGTGACTGCGGCGGCGAACGCGGAAAGCTCCTCGTTCTGCAAGGCCAGCAATCGCTCCGCTCGCTCCTGCGCTCCAATTCGATCCTGGAGGCGGCGGTTCAAATCCGCCGCCAAGCCGGGCAACTGAAGGGCCGCCGGAATGACACCCATCAGCGCGATCACCGTCCACCACGAGACGACTGCGGTGACGAGCTTTATGAGTCCGGAGAGCCGGTACCAGGGCTGAAAAAAGATCGAAGCGTCGATCAGGTGGGTCAAGCCGCAAGAAAGAATGAACGCACCGAAGAGCCAGAAAACCTGGGGATACATCAGCTTCTCCTTGCGCTTCCGGATAAAATAGAACAGCGCCAGCGGGATGGCGAAATACGCTCCGAAAATCATTAAGTCGGAGACGATGTGCAGCCACCCGTGTTCGGCCGACCAGTCCCCGCATTGCCAGCGCGGAGGGAAACCATCGGTACTGAAAAGGTTCTCGAAAAATTCGATCATGGCCGGTGAGGAATTTCGCTGAGCGTCGAGTATAGCGCGACTTCCGGTTTCCGGAAACAAATGTTCGGGCTCCGACATCCCCCCGGAATGTTGAGCGCCAACGGGTCGACCGCCTTCCACGGCCGGCGGAAGAACACGGCTTCGAATGGAATTGGCCCTGCCCTAACGCTCGATGATCTGGCCGAGAACGTAGGGCAGAATGCCGCCGGCGTTGTAGTAATCGACTTCGGCCGGCGTATCGAGCCGAACCTTGAGAGGCGCCTCCCACGTGGTCCCGTCGCTCTTGTGGATCACGAGGGAGGCTGACTGACCCGGCTTGAGTTCGCCCTCGATGCCGGTGACGTCGAAGGTCGCGTCGAAAAGATCCTTCACCTCGTCGAAATCGGATGGATCGGCGAAGTTGAGCGGCAGCACGCCCATCCCGATGAGATTGGACCGGTGAATGCGCTCGAACGACTTGGTCACCACGGCCCGCACGCCGAGAAGACGGGTGCCTTTGGCGGCCCAGTCGCGGGAACTGCCCATGCCGTAGTCGTCTCCGCCGAGGACGATCAGCGGGGTGCCATCGGCTTGGTAGGCCATGGAGGCGTCGTAGATGAAAGTCGGCTTGGCGGCGCCCTTCGGTGCGATTTCGACGTCGGGATCCCGAACGTCCGATCCACCGAAATACTGGGTGTAGCCGCCTTCGGTTCCCGGACACATCAGATTCTTGATGCGGACGTTGGCGAAGGTACCGCGGGTCATGACTCGGTCGTTGCCGCGGCGGGCGCCGTAGGAATTGAACTGGGCTTTCTGGACGCCGTTCTCGATCAAATACTGGCCGGCCGGGGTGGTCTCCTTGATGGCTCCCGCCGGGGAAATGTGGTCGGTCGTGACCGAATCGCCGAAAATGCCCAGCGGTCGCGCGCCGACGATGTTCTCGCTGGCGCCTTGCTTCGTCTCGAAGAACGGCGGCGGCTGCACGTAGGTGGACTTCTCGTCCCACGCGTAGGTCGCGCCGGTGCCGCCTTCGATTTCATCCCATTTCGGATTGGCGGCGGCCACGTTTCCGTAGAGCTTCTCGTAGACTTCGGGCTTGAGCGCGAGGGCGATTTGCTCGCGGATTTCCTCCTGCGAAGGCCAGATGTCTGCGAGAAAAACGGGATTGCCTTCGGCATCGTTGCCGAGAGGCTCCGTCGTGAGATCGAGATCGACGCGGCCGGCGAGCGCGAAAGCGACCACCAGCGGGGGCGACATCAGGAAGTTGGCCTGTATCGAGCCGTGGATGCGGGCTTCGAAGTTGCGGTTGCCGGAGAGGACGGAGGCGCACACGAGATTCCCCTCCCGGATGGCGCCTTCGATCGCGGGATGAAGCGGCCCCGAGTTGCCGATGCAGGTGGTGCAGCCGTAGCCGACGGTCTGGAAGCCGAGCCGATCGAGTTCCTGGCTGAGTCCGGTGGCGTCGAGATAGTCGGTCACGACCCGGGAGCCGGGTCCGAGAGACGTCTTCACGTAGGGCTCGACGCGGAGACCTTTTTCATTGGCCTTCTTCGCCACCAGTCCGGCCGCGAGCATGACGCTGGGATTGGAAGTGTTGGTGCACGAAGTGATGGCGGCGATCAGAACGGAGCCGTGGCGAAGCTGCGCCTCGATCGGCTTGAAGGCTTCGTCCGCCAGCACCGTGTCGGGAGTCGGCCGATTGGTGGTCATCTCGTTCTCCTCCCGCTCGCCGCCGAGGTCAACCGGTTCGAGAAGGGAGCCCACGGCGTATCCCGCCGGCTCCGGCATGTTGACCGTCACCCGCTTGTCGCGGTGGCCGGAGTCCCGCCCGAAGCCCCCTTCGTTGGCCGGAGCGGCGAAAAGGTCGTTGAACCTCTCCCCCAGCGCGGGGACGTCGATCCGGTCCTGCGGACGCTTCGGTCCCGCCACCGCTGGAACGATGCTCGACAGATCCAGTTCCAGAAGATCGGTGTAGTCGCACTCGCCCCGGTCCGGAATGCCGAAGAGATCCTGCGCTTTGAAATAGTTCTCCACCGTGCCGCACAATTCTTCCGAGCGCCCCGTGCCGCGGTAGTAGTTGATGGTTTCCTCGTCGACCGGGAAAAACCCCATCGTCGCACCGTACTCGGGAGCCATGTTGGCGATGGTGGCTCTGTCGGGAAGCGAAAGCGCCCTGGCCCCGGGTCCGTGGAACTCCACGAACTTGCCGACCACTCCGTGTTCCCGGAGCAGCTCGGTGACGCGGAGGGTCAAATCGGTCGCGGTGACGCCTTCGGCGAGCTCGCCTTCCATGCAGACGCCGACCACCTCCGGCACGAGGATGGTGACCGGCTGTCCCAGCATCCCCGCCTCGGCTTCGATTCCGCCGACGCCCCAGCCGACGACGCCGAGCCCGTTGATCATGGTGGTGTGGGAATCCGTGCCGACCAGGGTGTCCGGATAATAGACGCCGTCCTTCGACAGCACGCCCTTGGCCAGGTACTCGAGATTCACCTGGTGAACGATGCCGATTCCGGGAGGCACGACGGCGAAGGTGTCGAAGGCCTGCTGCCCCCACTTGAGAAACTCGTAGCGCTCCCGGTTGCGGATGAACTCGATCGCCATGTTGCGGTCGAGAGAGGTGGAGGAACCCGCGAAATCGACCTGCACCGAGTGGTCCACGACGAGGTCCACCGGCACGAGAGGCTCGACCTTTTCAGCCGCGGCGCCGCGCTCCACGGCCGCGTCACGCATCGCCGCCACGTCGACCAGCAGCGGCACGCCGGTGAAATCCTGCAGAACGATTCGGGCAACGGTGAAGGGAATCTCGTAGTCTCCGGGCGCCTTGGCGTTCCACGCGGCGAGGTTCGTCACGTCCTTTTCGCGCACTTTCCGCCCGTCGAGGTTTCGCAGCACCGACTCGAGCACGATGCGGATGCTGACCGGGAGGCGGGAAAGATTGGGAGCCACGCCCGCTTCGGCAAGCGCCGGCAGCGAATGGAATTTTCCTTCGGCTCCGGAACCGGTGGTGAATGAACGGACGACGTCAAAACTCATGTGACAAGGATGTATTCGGATTGGCGGTTTCGTTGCCGACCGCCTCGGGTGCCAAGCGAACAGGGTCGAGTGGACGACTTAACTCGGTTGACTCGCAAAGAAGAAGGTTCGGATCGAATTCGGACCCATCTCTACGGTAGGTTACGTGCCGATTCAAGACAGGGATTTCCACCTGCCGAAAGACGCTTCGGACGGCAGTCGTCCACCCGGGAAAGCAGGGCGAATTCCACCGGCGGCCAAGGCCCGGAATCGCTATCCCAGTTCCTTGAGCTTCGCCTTGATCGCTTCGAAATCCGGGAGGTCGCCCGGGTTGTCGCTGCTCTCCGAGTACTGAACGAACCCGGTCCGGTCGAGGATGAAGGCGGACCGCTTCGGCACGCCACCCATGCGCAGATTCTTGGCCGGCAGGAAGGTGTCGTAGGCCACGTCGTACGCCTCGGCGACCTCGTGCTCGTAGTCGCTCAGAAGGGTGATCCCGATCTTGTCCTTCTCCTTCCATTGTTGCTGGGCGAAGGGGCTGTCGCCGCTGATGCCGAAGATCTTCGCGTTCAGATCTTCGTACAGTTTCAGTTCGCTGGTCACCGAGCAAAATTCGTTCGTGCAGACGCTGGTGAACGCCATCGGAACGAAGAGAAGGAGGATGTTCCCTTCCCCCAGCTGGTCGGTCAAATTGACGATTTCGGGACCGGCGGCGCCGATGGTGGTGAGTTGGAAATTGGGAGCCTGCGCCCCTACTGGGATTGCCATGGTTGCGGTGTGTTGTGTGGGTTTAATTGGTCCTGCGAGCTTAAAGAAACGAGCGTGCCGGTCAAGACGGATTCAGCTTTCCGCGTCACATCCACGACACACGGGACGATCGTCCCGGATTCTCAGTCGGAACCCGCTTCCCGCGGTTCCAGCCGGGTTTCGACGACAAGGTGCCCATCTTCGGTATAGACGGTCTCGATCGATCGGATGTGCGATTCGATCGCTTCGTTGTCCGGATCGAGGCGAAAGAAGTCCAACGCCGCGTAGCTCTCGATGAATTGCTGGGGAATCGGTCCCTCGTCCGATCGAATGTCGAGAACCTTGAAGGCGATCGTACGGGCTCTCACTTCCGGTTGAAAAACGAAAACGCCGTTGAGATAACGATGGCCCTTTTGAATAATGCCTTTGCGGAGCGGCTGCGCCATTCTCGCCACGATTCCCTGCGAAGTGATGGCCTCGACGTGCGTCTGTCCCCGGAAATCAACCGCGGCGTCGAGGGTCGCGATGAGCACGTTGAGATCCTCCGCCGTGAAAAGAACGCGCTCGGCATCGTGCTCGGAAACGGCGGTCTCGACAGCGGACAGCTTCCTCCTCGCCGTTTCGATCTGCCCCTCGGTCGGTTCCATCAGCGCGATTTCGGCCGGAGCGTCCTGCGTGAACTCGCCGATGAGCTTCTTCTGGTAGTTTCCCACGACCGTGTAGAGCACGGCAAGACCACCGAATACGAGTACGATCGCAAACAGGATCGCGCACCCGGGAATCGGCGAGCCGCGGAACCCTTCGGGAGTTGAAACACCGTTCGACATGGTTGGGATTGTGCCCGTCCTCGTCGAAAACGCAAAGGACCTTTTGACCGCCGGAAGTACTCGCCCGGGAGCAATACCGTCCGGCACACCATCGCCGACCATGGCCGCCCCTGCGGATCCGCCGGAAGAAATCGACGAAACTTCCTTTCGCGGCGGGGTTCAACCGTTCGAGAAAACCAACCCCCTGAAAAATGACGAACTTCGCGACCACCCTCCTGACAGTCTCCGCCCTCGCCCTTGTTTCGCTGAGCGTTGGAGAAGAAACCTCCAAGCCGCGGCCCGGGGGAAAAGGCGACGGATCGTTTTTCAAGAGTCTCGACACCGACGGCGACGGCGCGATCTCCAAGGCCGAAGCCGGGGAAAAATGGCAGCGTCTCGGCCGCCTCGACAAGGACGAAGACGGAAAAGTCACCCTGGCCGAAATGAGACAGGCCGGTCCGGGAACCGGTCCGGGTAGACCGGGCGGAAAAAGAAAAGGAAAAGGCCCCGGGGGCGAGCCGGGAGAATTCTTCAAGAACGCCGACACGAACGAAGACGGCAAACTGTCCCGCGACGAGGTGTCCGACCCACTCTGGTCACGAATTTCCCGCCTCGACAAGGACGACGACAACGCCGTGAGCCGCGAGGAATTCGCGGCCGCGCGAGACGCGGGTCCCGGCCGCGGACCGGGAGGAACCCCCCGGGAGAGGTTCCAACGAGCCGACGCCAACGGAGACGGAAAAGTCTCGAAAGACGAAGTTCCCGAGGAAGTTTGGACCCGGATGGGACGGCTGGACACCGACGACGACGGTGCCGTGACGCCCGAGGAATTCGCCGCCGCGGGCAGGATGGGTCGCCGCGGTGGGCCGGGAGCCGGCGGGCCGGCGGGTCCCGAAGCCATCTTTTCCCGCTTCGACGAGAACGAGGACGGCAAGCTCGCCGGCAGCGAGGTTCCCGGCGAAATGTGGAGCAGGCTTTCCAAAGCCGACGCCGACGCCGACGGACTCGTCAGCAAGGACGAACTGCGCGAGGTCTACCGCCGGAGTTCGGGCTCCGACGGCAACAGGAAGAAAGAGGCTCGGAAGCCCGAAGGGAAGCCCGAAGAGACGAAGAACGGCGCGGACTGACACCACCCGGACGGATAGGCTGGCGGATTGACCGAACCGGATCGTTTCCCGCGCACGGCGCGAGTTCGATCGGTTCCACAAAACGCGGTGGCACGGACGACGGTTCCGGACGGGGGCGGCGAGAACGCCTGGCCGCCGCCGGTATGGGCTTCACCCCCTTCGGCCTCCGTCCGGCGAGACCGTTTCCAGTGGCCGACGGCGCGACGCGGAGAGCGCAGCATCCCCATTTCTTCGCGCCAAGCGGTTTGTTACTCGTGGCGGAGGGCTTCGACGGGGTTCATTCCGGCGGCGCGGATGGCGGGGTAGATGCCGAAAAGAACTCCGATGAGGACGGAAATGGTAAAGGCCAGGGTCGGGGCCCAGAACTGGATGATGGTGACCATGTCGGCGAAGTGGGTGATGGCTATGGGGATGGTCACTCCGAGAGCGACGCCGATCAGTCCGCCCGCTCCGGACAGCAGAATCGTCTCGATGAGAAACTGCATGACAATGTCCTTTTTCTTGGCGCCGAGGGCGCGGCGGATGCCGATCTCGCGGGTCCGCTCGGTGACGGTGGCGAGCATGATGTTCATGATGCCGATGCCGCCGACGAGAAGCGAAATCGCGGCGATGGAGCCGAGGACGATGTTGAAAATCTGCTTGGTGCGCTCGGCGCGGCGCAGCAGATCGAGCGGCACGGTCATCTTGTAGTCGACCTCCTTGTGGTTGCGCTCGAGGATGTGCTGGACGGCCTGGGCGGCGGGCATCACCTGGTCGGCTTCGTCGATTCTGAGGGTGACTTCGTGCAATTCGACTTTCTCGGCCTCGAAGCTGCCGGAGCGGCGTTTGAAGAGCACCTCGCCGAAATGGTCCTCCAGGGTGGTGATCGGAATCATCATCTCCATCCCTGCGCCTTTGTCCGAAGCTCCTTCCATGTCGGCCTCGGCGGCCACGACGGGACTGTCCTCGATGATTCCGACGACTCTGAAGTAGCTGCTCTGAACCCGGACGGTCCGGCCGATGGGTTCCTGGAGGGGAAAGAGCTGTCGCCTGAGGCTTCTGGTCAGCACGCATACGGGGCTGCTGTCGTCCATCTCGAGTTCGGAGAAGAATCGGCCGCGCAGCACCTCGCGGTTCTTCATGGAGGGGAACCACGGAACCGTCCCCAGGGCGGTTCCGTCGACGCTCTTCGATTCGTTCCACAAAAAGTCCTTCACCCGGCGGCCGGGGACGGCCACCTGGATCCCGGGTACGGTGGCGCGGATCTGGGAGACATCCTTGTAGGTGAGGCCGTACTCGAGAATCGTGGACCGCTCCTGCTCACCGGCGTTCGTGTTCGTGGGCTTCACGGACTCGATGATGATATTCTGGCTGCCGAGATCCTTGATCTGCTGCTGAGCTTCGTAGCTGGCGCCTTCGCCGATGGCGAGCATCGCAATGACCGAGCACACGCCGAAGACGATGCCCAGAGCGGTCAGCAGGGAGCGCAGTTTGTGCATCCAGAGGCTCTTCACGCCGAGGATGACCGAGCGTTTCAGTCGGAACAGCGAAAAGCTGCTGATGAAAGATGATATATCCACGGGGATCAGCTGTTCTTGTATGAATCGAAAGCGATCTCCCCGTCTTTCAGGCGAATGACCCGCGAGGTGCGTTCGGCCATTTCCTCGTCGTGGGTGATCATGACGAGGGTTTTGCCGTCGGCGTTCAGCTCGTCGAAGATCCGGAGAATGTCGCCGCCGGACTTGGAGTCGAGGTTGCCGGTGGCTTCGTCCGCGAAAATGACGGCGGGATCGTTCGACAGGGCCCGGGCGATGGCGACCCGCTGCTGCTGCCCTCCGGACAGTTCGGTGGGCCGGTGGTCGAGCCGTTCCCCCAGTCCGACTCGTTCCGCCAGGTCGGTCGCGATCTCGCGGCTTTCCTTTTCGTTGACGCCCTGGTAGTAGAGAGGGACCTCGATGTTCTCGACGACGGTGAGCTGCTGGATGAGGTTGTAGCTTTGAAATATGAAGCCCAGCTTCTTGCCGCGCACCTGGGAGAGATCGTCGTCGGAAAGCTCGGAGACGTCCTGCCCGCCCAGGAGGTACTGCCCGACGCTGGGCTGGTCGAGACAACCGAGGATGTTGAGCATCGTCGATTTGCCGCACCCCGAAGGCCCCAGAATGGAGATGTAATCGCCGGGAAAGATCTTGAGGTCGACCCCGCGAAGCGCCTTCACCAGCACCGAGCCCATGTGGTAGTGCTTCTCGACGCCGCGCAGCTCGATGACCGGGTCGACCGTTCGGGACGTGTCCACGGCGCGGGAAGCCTTAACCGCAAGCAGTTCAGGCATTGTCCTAGGAGTTGGTCTCCTCGTCCTCCGGATCGAGCAAGGCGGTCTTCTCCGTTGTTTCCGTCTCGACGTTTTCCGACTCGGCGTTTTCCGTCTCCACGTTTCGCTCGGGGTGGTCCGCGAGTTGAACCCGCGGCGTCTCGTAGTCGTCGGGCATCTTGAGGAAGACATCCTCGCCCGGCTCCAGGCCTCCTTTGATTTCGATGAAATCGTTGTTGTTCGCGCCGACCTCGACCGGCAGCCGCTCGTAGCCCCGCATCGTCCGCTTGAAGACGAAGTGTTCCTGGTTCTCGGCGAAAACGGCCTGGACCGGCACGTAGGTCACGTCGCTCAATTCGTCGACGATGATTTCCACCTTGGCGCTCATTCCCGGTTTAAGGAATTCGTGGGTGCCGTCGATCTCCACGGTGGCGGGATAGACTTTCAACGAGGGGTTGTAGCGCGAAGCGTTCGAGTCGGGCAGCACCGCGACTTTCGAGATTCTGCCGGTCAGCGTCTTGTCTGCTTCGGACTCCGCCGTGATGTAGACTTTCTGGCCGAGCTTGATCTTCTTGATGTGGGACTCGTGGATATTGACCTCGACGCCGAGCTTCGACATGTCGGGGATGGTGATGATGGGCTGGCCCGTCTTGAGGGTCGCGCCCTCGGAGATGCCGTCGTAGTGACGGGAGGTGTAGTAGTTCGGGTTGGCTCCGCCGTATGCCACGAGCCCGGGCAGTTCCGCCCGGATCGTGCAGCTGGCGAGCTGCTCCTCGAGGTTCTGCCGCTTTTTCAGTTGAAGCTCGTAACGTCGCTTGGCGGAACGGAATCTCGCGTGAACCTGGGACATCTTCGCCATGCCCTCCCTCTTGGTCCGGATGAGGGAAAGCAGTGCCTCTTCGTACCTCGACAGCATTTTCTCGGCTTCCTTGGGGAACTCGTAGTCCGCGAAAAGCTCCAATTCCGTCTCCGAACGCTGCAGGGCGAGCCTTGCCTTGTCCAGACTCACCATTTCGTTGTCCAGCGTTTGCCGGGTGATGAACTCGCGCTCGTGCAAGCGCTTGGCGCCTTCGACCGACTCTTCGACCACCGCCAGCTGCGAAGCGGCCACGAGCGCCTCGTCGCGCATCCGACGGATCGTCTGCTCGGCTTCGCCGTCGCCGAGCAATTCGTTCTTCAAATAATTGCCGAAGTCCACCTCCGAGGCCAGACTGTCGTCAGCCTGCAATCGATAGGAATTTTGATCGGTGTCGTCTTCCACCGCCGACTCCGCGAGCCGTTCCGAATCGAAGGTCTCGGCAATCAAGGCCGTCGCCTCTTTTTCGTAGAGATCGAGAGTCTCTTTGTTGTATGGCAGCTGCACCTGCTTCAGGATTTTCTCGGATGCCTGCGCGCCCACGAATTTTTCGAAATCGAGCAGCGCGAACCGCAGTTGCTGCCGCTCCGCCTTGACGTCGCTGAGCGCTTCGCTCTCTTCGATTTCGATATTCTGCTTGGCTTCGGCGTAGGTCGATTCCGTCTGCTGGAAATCCACGTCGTGATCGACGATCTCCTCTTCCAGATCGGACGGGTCGAGACGAACCAGAACCTTTTCGTCGGCGACGTCTTCCTCGGTCACCATGTAGCCCTCGTGGATGATATCCAGAATCTTGACGCCAGAGGACAACTTCACCTCGTTCCGAAATTCGAGAAAATTGAGCGCCTGGATGTTGCCTCCCTCGAGGACGTCAATGACGAGCTCCCCGCGGTTGGCGGTCGCCACGGGCATGTCCGATTTGGAACTGCTCGACTTGTCTGCACCGTTGACAACGAAAATAATCGCAACCGTCACGACAACGACTCCTGAAATTAACCATTTTTTCATGAAACTAGCGGGGTTCGTTCTCCAGCTTTTTCACCCAAGAACCATCACGGTTAATATACAGGACGCCCATATCCCTCCAAAGGCGTAATCGTGCCAAAGTATGATCGATCACAGTTGAAGTCCGCTGGTTCTGTGCATCCACCAAATCATTCTGGGCGTCGACGAGATCGCGGGCCTCCCCCCTGCCCAGTTCGGACAGCAATCGCTGCTCCTCCAGCCGTTTGGCCGCAAGGGCCACGCCCTGTTCGGCGATTGCGAAATTCCGGCGCGCCTGGTCGAGTGCGCGCCATGCGTCGTAGATTTCCAGACGAGCTCGATCGAAAGCAAGTTCCTTGCTCCGCTCCGCCCGTTCCAGGGAAACGAGCGAGGCGCGGTATATATTTCTCTCCGCCTTGCGGTCCAGCGCCGTGTCGACGTCGAGCGAGGTCGACCACCGACGCCGGTCCCAGTTGATGTCGGGGGTCGTGTCTCCCGGGTCGCTTATCGCGTTGTAGTCGAGCGAGATGTCCAACCCGGGGAGGAGGCCGTTTTTCGCCACCTCGATCCGTCTCTCCGCGTCCTCCACCCGGTTGACGGCCGTCGCCAGATCCGGGCGCGTCACCAGAGCGATCTCCACGGCCTCGTCCCTCGTCAACGGCGGCTCCTCGATCCTGAGCCGGGTCAATTCCTTCTCGTCGAGCATGATTTTCTCTTCCACTGGCAAGCCGAGACGGAGCGTGAGGTTGTCCAACTGCGTCTGGTAGGAGCGGACCGAGTTGATCCAGCGGCTCTCGGACTGCAGCGCCGCCTGCCGAAGCTGCCCGAGTTCCGTCTGGGTGCGCAGGCCCTCCTCCCCGAAGGCTTCCTCGCGCTCCACGTTCTCGAGGAATCCCTGGTAGGCCACGTAGTTGTTCTGGACCTGGTCGCGCGCCTCCAGGACGTTGTAGTAGTCGCTGACGACATCGACCACGAAGGATCTCCGGAAGTCGGCGAAACCGCGCAAGTCGTAGAGCACGTTGCGCTCTTCCTGGGTCAGCGCTTCCAGCGTCACCGTGGTTCCCCCGCCCCGCAGCAGCGGCTGCGCGATCGACACCGCCAGGTCGGATTCGTTGAAGGAACGGTTGCCCGTCATGATGCGCAGGAAATCCTGGGTGAAATCGGCCGAGATCCGCGCCCCCGTCTTGTAGAGCCAGTTGAAACCCGCCGACTGGTTCCGGGCGAACGTGTTCGTCGCCACCAGTTCGTTGAATCCCTCCTCCAGCTCGGCGGTTCTCGTATCGTTGGCTCGGTTAGCGGACCCGTCCGCGGAAAGAATCGGGGAGAGGCGGTAGCGGGCCAGAGTCAGGTCGAGGGCGGACAGAAAGACGCTTTCCTTCTCGTCGAGGTAGTCCCGGCCGTGCGTCACCCCGGCCTCCAGCGCGTCCGCCAGGTCGAGAACTTTCGCACCCTCCTCGTGAACCGCCATCTCGCCGAGAAACGCCGCCCCGGACGAGTTCTCGCCGTACTTCGACAGATCCACGGGTTCGTTTTCGTCGATGTCGACGTTGACGGGATCGACGTTCTCGACCGCCGGCGTCTTCTGGAAAAGGACCGAATAGGCTTCGCCGTCAGCCCGCGTGTGATACAGGTCGGGCGTACAGGAAATCAGCACGACGGAGACGCAAAGAGCCGCCAGCGATCGAGCCGGTCGACGCCAATTCTGTCCGCCCGCGCCGACGCGCGGCGGTTGGTTCTCGGGGAAGTCTTTTCGCATCCGTGTCCGGCATCGAGTGCCGTGCCCCTCCCTCAACCAAACCCTCGGACTTCGCAAGTGCGGCAACAGGCTATGTCGTCGCGATCCTGCCAAAAGGACAACTCGACAGGATTGAATCGTCCACCCGACCCTGTCGAGCCTCGATTTCCGCGACCCTTGCGGCAGGAGAAAAAGGTGGAACGGGCCACCGTAAGCCGGATTCTGTTCGCCGGACCGAGATCCGGCGGACGATCATTTTTCTAGCCGAAACTCGCAAGAGCCCGGCTCCCCGCCGAAGCGAGGTGCGACTAATACCCGAACTTATTCCGCGACCGAGGCCGCGAAGCCGGGCCGGCTGCCCGTTTCGTTCTGTTCTGTCTTGCACCGCACGGGGTTTGTCCTGCCCCCTTCGTTACCGTCGGGGCGGTGAGCTCTTACCTCGCCATTTCACCCTTACCCGACTTCGCCGAGGCTGGGTCGGGCGGTATATTTTCTGCGACACTTTCCGTCGGTCCGGCATTACACCGGTCCGCCCCGGCTTTCACCGGGCGTGCTGCCGTATGGTGTCCGGACTTTCCTCTGCCTCCCGAAGGAAACAGCGATCGTCTCCGGCCCGTTCCACGCGAATTCTAGGCGAGATCGCTTGGCTCCGCCACTCATTTTGCGCTGGCTCGACTGCTGCGGGCGGCGGCCGGCGTTTCCCGCCACCGGATTTTTTCCGAGTTGTGATCGAGTCGCTTCGGTGTAGTGATTCACCGAATCCGAATCGCCGTTTTCCGCCATGAGAGTCAAAGCATTTCCTTCCCTCGTTCCCGCGCCCGACAAAGCCCGGACCATCGCTTCCGTTCCCTACGACGTGGTCAACACCGAGGAGGCCCGCGCGCTTGCCGAGGGCAATTCCCATAGTTTTCTGCGCGTCGTTCGCGCCGAGATCGATTTCCCGCCGGAGACCGATCCCTACGGCGACGAGATCTACGCCAGGGCCAAAACCAATCTGGAAGGGTTGCAGGAGGACGGAATCCTGGTCCGAGAGCCGGAACCCTGCGTCTATCTCTACCGCCAGATCATGAACGGTCACTCCCAGATCGGGATCACTCTGGCTTGCCATATCGAGGACTACGAGAACGACATTATCCGCAAGCACGAGAAAACCCGGCCGGTCAAGGAGAACGACCGGACCCGGCTCACCGACACGCTGAGCGCGAATACGGGACCGGTTTTTCTGACCTACAAGGACGCCGCCGCGATCGACGCCTTCGTCGAGGGCTGGATCGGCGAACACGAGCCGACGGTGGACTTCGTCGACGACACCGGCGTCACACACACGGTCTGGCGGCTCCCGGAAGGCGAAGCCTCGCCGATTCTAGAAGGACTCGGCGAAGTCCCGCTCGCCTACGTTGCGGACGGCCACCACCGCAGCGCCAGCGCCGCGAGGGTGGGACGGGAGCGCCGCGAGGCCAATCCCGATCACGACGGCACGGAGAACTACAACTGGTTTCTCGCCGTGCTGTTCCCCGCGACCCAACTGAACATTCTGCCCTACAACCGCGTCGTGGCCGACCTCAACGGACTTTCCGCCGAGGAGTTTCTCAAGCGGCTCGGGGAGACGTTCGCCCTAGACTCCGACGACCGGAAAGAACCCGAATCCTCCCAGTCCCTGTGCCTCTACGTCGACGGACGCTGGCACACCCTGCGGTGGGAAACGGTCGAGTCGGACAACCCCGTCGATCGTCTCGACGTCTCCGTGCTCCAGAACCGCGTTCTCTCGCCGCTGCTCGGAATCGGCGATCCCCGCACCGATCAGCGCGTCGATTTCGTCGGCGGTATCCGCGGCACGGCCGAACTGGAAAAGCGCGTCGACAACGGTGACTGGTCCGTGGCTTTCTCCATGTACCCGACCACCGTGCAGCAGCTCATCGACATCGCCGACGCCGGACAAATCATGCCGCCGAAGTCGACGTGGTTCGAACCGAAGCTGCGGTCCGGGCTGTTCGTCTACACGCTGGACGACTGACGATCGGCGCCGCTGGACCGTCTCTCGGTCTTCGCTCGCCGGGGAAATTCCGCCTCTCCCGACAAGTCGACAGCCGTCCGCTCAGGCGAAGTCGTCTTCGCCGGTGTCGCTTTCGTCCTCCATCTTCTTGAGGACGATGGACATGTCCTCGACCGCTTCCCAGACGTGGGACGCCACCAGGATGGGAGCGTCCGCCTGAACCGCCAGGGCGATGCTGTCGCTGGGGCGGGCGTCGATTTCGACGATTTTCCGATCCTCCAGTTCGTTTTCGGCGACGATGATGAGGCGGGCGTAGTAGACGGTGTCCGAAAAATCGTTGATGACCACGCGTTCCACGTGGGCGCCCAGGGCGAGGAGCACGTCCGCGAAGAGGTCGTGCGTCTGCGGACGCGGTTTCGGAGTGCCGTGGAGAAACATGTTGATGGCCGAGCCGACGGCGTGGTCGACGTAGATGACGAAGACTTTCTCGTCGTTCCCAATGAAAACGGCGGATCCGGCGCTCGTGGCGAGCACGTTCTTGACTTCTACTTCGACGACCGATTTCTCCATGGCTGCGGGGGCTCTTTACTATCGCGACCGTTTGGAAAAATCGCAAACGCCGAGTGGGCCGTCTAGCCTCCGCCCGCCCGAAACGTCCGATGCTCGTCGGCCACGCGGATGTATTTCTCGGCCCACCTCCGGATTTCACCCTGTTCCTCCGGAGAAAGCGTCCGCACGACGCGGCCGGGCGTGCCGACCACGAGCGACCCCGGCGGCACCCGCATTCCTTTCGGAATCAAGGAGCCGGCGGCGACTATGCTGCGGGCGCCGACGCGAACTCCGTCCATCACGATCGCTCCCATTCCCACGAGGCACTCGTCCTCGATCTCGCAGGCGTGCAGCAGCGCCTTGTGTCCCACCGTGACGTAGCTGCCCACGGTAGTGCCGGCATCGCTCGCCAAGTGGACGACCGCCCCGTCCTGGATGTTCGATCCCGCTCCCACCGCGATTCGATTGATGTCCCCGCGGAGTACGCAGTGGTACCAGACGCTCGACCTGTCTCCGAGAGACACGTCGCCGACGACGACGGCTCCGGGCGCGACGTAGGCGTTTGGATGAATGTCAGGGGGATTCCCCAGGTGGGTGCAGATCGGGGCGTCGTCCATATCCCGGGATTCTGGAGTTCTTCCCTCCGTAAAATCAAGCAAGAATCCGTGAATTTTATACTTGCCAAGCTTTCAAGTTATCCGTAGTAAACAGGTGAAGCGTAAGCCGAATCCGTTGATTTACGGGGTTTCCCGACGATGCCTCCGTAAAAAACGGCTTTACTTACACCATGACCCAAATTACCAATTCGTGATGAACAAGGGAGAACTAATTGAAGCAGTCCAGAATACACTCGGCGGAGACACCTCCAAAAAATCTGCTGAAGAAGCAGTGAAAGCCGTGCTCGATAACATCGCCTCAGGCGTCAAGAAAGACGGCAGCGTTCAGTTGCTCGGCTTCGGGACGTTCGAAGTGCGTCACCGTGCCGCCCGAACCGGCCGCAACCCCAAGACCGGCGAAACGATCAAGATCGCGGCGTCCAAGACCGTCGGCTTCAAGCCGTCGTCCGCACTCAAAGGCTCCCTCTGAGCCGCCCGAGCGCGAAATCCTCAACAAAAACTTTGAAAAGCGCGGCAGACATCTGCCGCGCTTTTTTCTGCCCCCGTCGGCGAAAATCGGCTTCAGCTCCCGCCCTTGCTGCGTTCCAGCGGTACGGGCACCGCCTCGCATTGGCCCCGCCAACCTGGGAAATTCCATTGATTCGGAAATCCGGCGCACTGATCCGGCTTCACCGGATTGATGCGGCAGTCGATCCCGTCGAGAAAGACGCACTCGCCGCCCGGCTTTTCCTTGAGGGTCAGGCCCGAGCGACTCAGCCGCAGGTCCGTGTATTCGGCGACGAAATCGTAGAGCGAGGTGCCGAGAAACCGGGCGATCCGTTCGAGTTCCAAATCCGAAACGGGCACTTCCCCGGGCCACTTGCAGCAGTTGGCGCAACGCCGGCACTGGTAGCTCGCCCCGTCCTCCATGTCGTAAACGCTCACCGCTAAAGCTTGCCCGCGACGAGGGAAATACCATCGTTTTCCGCTCGTCCATTTCCGATTTTTCGATTTTTTTCGCTTAATTTCCCGTCCCGCCTTCCGCCAAGTGGAAAAAAAGGGCCGGCATGCTACGTTTGCGCCTTTTTACCACTCACGCTTCGACGGGGCCGAGCGGCGGACCGCCGCGGATTCGCCTCGATACCTCTCCACTCACTTCATGATCGGAAAAATAGTCGGAGCTTTCTCCAACGACATCGGGATCGACCTCGGCACCGCCAACACGCTCGTTTACGTTCGGGATCAGGGAATCGTGTTGCGCGAGCCCTCCGTGGTGGCGGTGAAGTCCGGCACGAACTTCGTCCTGGCCGTGGGCGACGAGGCGAAGCGGATGCTGGGCCGCACGCCGGGCAACATCGTGGCGGTTCGTCCGCTGAGGGACGGCGTCATCGCCGACTACGAAGTGACCGAGGCGATGTTGAAGCACTTCGTTCGCAAAGTTCACAATCGGCGGAACTGGATTCGACCGAGGATCGTGATCGCGGTCCCCTCGGGAATCACCGAGGTCGAGAAGCGGGCGGTGACCGAATCCGCCGCCGCTGCCGGCGCCCGCGAAGTGCATCTGATCGAAGAACCCATGGCGGCCGCCATCGGCATCGGCCTGCCGGTTCAGGAGGCCGCCGCCAACATGATCGTCGACATCGGCGGCGGCACCACCGAGGTAGCCATCATTTCTCTCTACGGCCTCGTATACAGCCGGAGCGTGCGGGTCGCGGGCGACGAGCTCGACGAAGCCGTAACCCACTACCTGAAGCGCGCCTACAACCTGATGATCGGGGAACGCACCGCCGAGGAAATCAAGATCCGGATGGGATCGGCGTATCCTTTGGAAAAAGAGACGTCGGTCGAGGTGAAAGGAAGAGATCTGGTCGCCGGGCTTCCCAAAACGGTCAAGATCACCTCGTCCGAGATCCGCGAAGCCCTGCTCGACCCGCTCAACATCATTGTCGAATCCATCAGAGTTTCCCTCGAGAGGTGTCCTCCCGAGTTGTCCGCCGATCTGGTCGACCGGGGCATCATGCTGGTCGGCGGCGGCGCCCTTCTGAAAGGTCTCGACAAGCTGATCTCGGAGCAAACCGGTCTTCCCGTCCACGTGGCCGACGACCCTCTCAGCGCCGTGGCGGAGGGAACCGGCAAACTCCTCGAGGAACTCGATTTTCTGAAAAAAGTTTCCCAGCCCGGTCGCCACTGAGGCAACGAGGCCGTCGAAGCTCCGCGAAGACGCGCACCCCCGAATGAGCCGACTGAACATCATCTTCCTGATCGCGTTCGTGGGCTTGCTGGTTTGGATCACCTTGTTCCAGCCGGATACCGTCCGCCGGGTCCAGCGCGGCGCCCTGGAGGCCTTCGAGCCTTTCATGAAAGCCTCGACCCGGGTGGAGGACACGGTCGAGTCCCTCGGAACGGAATCTCTCGCACCCGCCGAGTTGCGGAGCCGGGTCGCCGAACTGGAAAAGGAGCGCAATCGCCTCAAGCTCGAAGTGATCCAGCTCGACGAGCTTCTCGCCGAAAACAACGAACTGCGTCGCGCCCTTCAGTACATGGAGAAATCGCCCCTTTCGCTCGTCCCCGCCCGCGTCGTCAACCGGAAGCCCTCGACCTGGTACAACACCATGGTCATCGACAAGGGAAGGCTCGACGGCGTGGCAGTGGACAGCCCCGTCATCGTTCCGGTGGGCGAGGACGCGGGACTGGTCGGCAAAGTCTCCGAGGTGCTGGGCGACCACTCGGCGGTGGTGCTCCTGCTGACGGACGAGATGTGCCAGGTGTCCGCGAAGCTTAAGAACACGCAGGAACAGGGAATCGTCAGCGGTCAGCGGGGCGCGCTGCGGACCATGCCGAATCTCCAACTGCGCTACCTCCCGAAAGAGGCCGAGATCTTCCCGGGGCAGGAGGTGTTCAGTTCCGGCGCGGGCGAGTTGTTTCCGCCCAACCTGCTGCTCGGGAAAGTCGTCAGCTTCGAGGTCGGCGTCATCGACGCCGAAGCCGCAGTCGAGCCGGGGGTCGATTTCGAGGAATTGTTGGACGTGTTCGTGGTGCTGCCGATCCGGGCCATGCCTCTGGACCCGGAACCTCCCGAAACCTCCGCCACCCCGCTCGAATCGGCCCCATGAGGTTTTTCGGAATGTTGATCCTGCTGCTCGCGGCGGCGTTCGTCCTTCAGGAATTCGTTCCGGTCTTCGACTGGGCCTATTCGTCGAGACTGCTGCTCGTCCACACCGCCTTCTACACATTCGCCGTCGCGATTCCTTTTCCGGCAATGCTGACGCTGGCTCTCGTCGCCGGTTTCGTCTGGGATGCGCGCTACCACCTGCCCGTCTACACGACCGACGCCATGGCGGGCGGCTTCGTCCAGTCGGAGCTGCCTTTCGGGTTCACGATTTTCGTCTTCGGCCTGATGGGCGCCCTGATTCAGGGGGTGCGTCCCCTCTTTCGCCGCGGTCGCTGGGAGCTGCCCGTTTTCATGGTGGGCCTGTGTACCGCGCTCGGCTTGCTGCTGGAATATCTCGTGATCAGCTTCCACCGCGGCGGTCTCGAGATTCCGGCGGAGCTTTGGTGGAAATTGCTGATGACCGCCTTGTTTTCTTCTCTCATTTCCCCCTTTTTGCTGCTATTGTTGAGCCGCTTGGCCGATCGGGTGCGGTACCGCATCCGCATGGACGGCCTCAAGCGGCGCTATACCTACGATGGTGACGCAATTTAGAGTCAGACTTTACCTCCTCGCCGTTTTCGTGATGGCGGGCTTCTGCCTGCTCGTCTACCGCCTTTATCAAATTCAGGTGGCCGACCACGACTACTACGCGGCGAGAGTCCCGGGGAGCAAATTCGAGTCCGCCCGCATCCCCGGTCTGAGGGGCGAGATCAAGGACCGCAACGGCCTCACCCTGGTCGACAGCACGCCGAACTACGAGCTGCGGCTCGACCTCCGGGAACTCGTCGCCGCCTATCTCAAGGACCACGACGAGCTTCCCAGCCACACCTTCGAGCGCTTCGACCGATACGGCCAACCACAACCCAAGACGGAGACGGACATCGTCGAAGTCTTCGAGAAAACCGCCTTCCAGAGCCTCCGGGACCTGGGTCTGCTCGCCGACTACAGCGCCAGCTCGATGCGGGTTCACTATCGCTCGACCCGGGGAGTCGTCCCTTTCACCTACCGTCGGGACTTGAGCTTCAAGGAGTTCGCGCGCTTCGCGGAAAACAACGTCGGCATGCCGGGCGTGACCGTCACGCGAACCGGTCGCCGCCGGTATCTCTACGACTCCCTGGCCTCCCACACGCTGGGGTACATGAACCTCGCCGACATCGACCAGGTCGCCGAGGAGAAGAAAAGCGAGTTCAACTACTACGTCGGCGACGACTACGGAGTGATGGGCGTCGAGAAAACCATGGATCACTTCCTCCAGGGAAAGCCCGGAAAGCTGATCATTGAAAAGGATGAAAAAGGAAAATTCGTCGGCGAAGTGAGCCGGACCGAGCCCCAGCCCGGGGGGGACGTCCATCTCACCATCGACGCGAGGATCCAGTTCATCGTCGAGCAGAGCCTGCGCAAGGTCGGTCGGGGTGCCGCCGTCGCCATCGATCCGAGCAACGGCGACATCCTCGCGATGGCCTCGGTGCCGTCGTTCAACCCCAACGTGTTCATCCCCGAGGTGAACATCGACGACTGGGAGCGATACACCCAGGACCCCACCAGCCCCATGTTCAGCCGGGCCATCAACCCCTACGCGCCGGGATCCACCTGCAAGATCCCGATCGCTCTGGCCGGATGCCTTTCGGATTCGTGGAAGCAGCGGTTCAGTTGCGGCGGCGGCGCCCATTACGGCAACAAGTTCATGAAGTGCTGGGCCGCGGGCAAGGGCTACACCCACGGGAGCATCGAAGTCAGTTCGGCCATCAAGGTCAGCTGCAACGGTTTTTTCTACCGCTACGCGAACCACACGGGGATACGCAACATCCAGACGATGACCACCCTCCTGGGACTGGGACGCAAGACCGGGATCCGAGTCACGGGCGAGAACCCCGGCAACATCCCCAATCCCGAGTGGCTGAGGATGCAGGGCCTGCGCTGGAGCGATGCCTTCACCGCGCTGACGGCGATCGGCCAGGGCGCCACCGAAACCTCGCCCCTGCAGATGGCGTCGGTGACCGCGACGGTCGCCAACGGAGGCAAGGTCTATCAGCCCCGCATCGTCAAGAAAGTCGTCGGAAAGGACGGCCGAATCGAGTGGGAAGAGCCGCCGAAGCTGAAGCACGACCTCACCAAAGAGGGCCTCACCGAAGACCAGATCGAAACCGTCAAGCGAGGCATGTGGCGCGTGGTCAACGAATCGGGGGGAACCGCCGGACGGGCCAGGTCGCAGCTGACCGTTCTCTCCGGAAAAACGGGGACCGCCCAGACCGCCAATTCCCAGCAGCCTACCAATGCGTGGTTCATTTCCTTCGCTCCCTACGACGATCCCAAGATCGCCGTCTGCGTGTTCGTGGAAAACGGCGAGTCCGGCGGCGGAGCGGCCTCGCCCATCGCCAAGCACATTGTCGACAATTTCGCGACCATGGAGCAAGGGCGCGAAATCGAGGTGGCGGCGCTGCCGGAGGCCGTGGGTCGCACCGACCGCGTCGTGAGCGTCGCGTTCGACGACTCCGATCTCGCCAGGTTCGCCCAGGCGGACGAGAATTCCGAATCCGCGGTCGACGTGGCCGCCTTCGTGCCCGATTCCCTGCAAGAACGCAATTACCGGCCGCTCAGCGGAACCTTGGCCCAACCGACGATCAAACGCGACACGGACAGTCGCGGGCGGGTCGGCGGCATGAATTCAAACACCAAACCGAAATTCCGTCCTTTCAAATGGCTCAAACGCCTGGGTCGATGACAACTACGACCTCCAGCTTCCGCAATTTCACCACGCCCGGGGCGCCCGCGCGCCCTCGCAAAAAGTCTCTCAATCCGCCGGCATCCGTCGACACTCCATTTTTCAACCCATCTTCAAATCCACCATGTTTGCTCAAATCCGTAAGTTTTTTGGTCCCAAGAAGTTAGCCGAAGGAAACAAAATTGTCGTCAACTGCGAAAAGCTCGAAACCCGCGTCGCCCTTCTCGAACACGGATCGCTCGAGGAATACACCGTCGAACGCGCCAACGACGAAAACATCGTCGGGTCGATATTCAAGGGCATCATCCGCAACATAGAGCCCGGCCTGAACGCGATGTTCGTCGACATCGGCCTCGAGAAAAACGCCTTCCTCCATTTCTGGGACGCCATCCCCGAAGCGCTCGACGCGAACATGGAGGAGATCCAACGCGGCGGTCGCGGCAACGACGGCAAAGGCAAAGGGAAGGGCAAGGGCAAGGGGCGCCCGAAAAAGGGCCGGATTCAATCGAAGGACATTCCGAATCTGTACCCCGTCGGCTCCGAAGTTCTAGTGCAGGTGAGCAAAGGCTCCATCGGTACCAAGGGCCCTCGGATCACGACGAACATCTCGCTGCCGGGCCGCTACATGGTCCTGATGCCGCGGAACGATCAACTCGGCATCTCCCGGAAAATCGAGGACCCGAAAGAGCGGGCCCGTCTCCGCAAGATCATGGGGGAAAAACTGACGATCCCCGAAAAAATGGGCGTCATTCTCCGGACCGTGTCTTCCGGACAGAAGGTTCGCTATTTCGTGCGGGACCTCGCCATTCTCCTCGATCAATGGGAGGAAATCGAGGAGAAGGCCGCCGAAAGCAAGGCACCCGCCTGCGTCTTCCGCGAACCCGACCTGATCGAGAGGACGGTTCGCGACTTTCTGACCGACGAGATCGACGAAGTGCTGTGCGACGACGCCGAAGCAGCCGAACGGATGAAGGAACTGATCGGCGTCATTTCCCGCCGGTCCCGCAAACGCATCCAGCATTTTCAAACGTCGACGCCGATTTTCGAGAAGCTCGGAATCCAACGGCAGATCGACGACGCGTTCTACCGACAGGTCTGGCTTCCCAGCGGAGGCTATCTGGTGATCGACGAGACCGAGGCGCTGATCGCGATCGACGTCAACACCGGGCGCGCCAAGAACAAGGACAAGATGATTCTCCAGACGAACATCGAAGCCGCCGAAGCCGTTGCCCGCCAATTGCGTCTCCGAAACATCGGCGGTCTCATTGTGATCGACTTTATCGACATGAAGTCCCGACGCGATCAGGCGGCCGTCTACAAGGTCATGCGGGAGCGCATCAAGAACGACAAGGCCAAAACCCAGGTCCTGCACATTTCGCAGCTCGGCCTGATGGAAATGACCCGTCAGCGCCTGCACGAAAGTCTCAGCATCACCGTCAACGAGCCCTGCCACTACTGCCAGGGTCGCGGCATGGTGAAGAGCGCGGAGTCGATGAGCGTCGAGTTGCAGCGCCGCATCAACGGCATCCTCGGCAAGGACGAGGGCATCTCCAAGGAACTCATCGTCATCGTGCATCCCGACGTGATGGAGCGCCTCCGCACCCACGACGGCGAGTTGTTCGTGGAGCTGGAGCGCCGCCACAACGCCCGTCTCACGTTCCGCAGCGACGCGTCGTACTACCGCGAACAGGTCGTCATCGCGGACGCCCGGACGCAGAAGGAGATTCGCGAGTAGCCGGGGCACAAGCGGGCACCGCCGGGTGTCCGGTAGCGGCGGACGGAGCTGCTCGACAGCCGGATTAGCTTGCTTCGGCACTTCCCGGGGAGGATAATCCGATTGGGCCGTCCGATTCGTCCGTCCCATCCCCCGAAGTCCTCCGCCCGCGGGCGAGGCACGCCACCCCTCACCCATGGCCGCTCATGCAACGTCACGCTCTACCCTGGATCGCCCTCCTGACTCTCCTGCTGTCCGAATTTGACTCGCATGCCCAGCTGAGACGTCCCGGGTTCGTCACGGTCGAGCGCGAAGACCGGACCCGGAGCCAGCTCGCAAAGGAGAAAGGCGCCATCTATCTCGAGGAAATGGTCGAGCCGGAAGTCGTCGTTCGCGTGACGGACCCGGTCGCCGCCTATTCGACCCTCAACGCCGATCGCCATCTCGGGACCCTCGTGCCGAATCAGAACGCCGTCCTTCTGGCGGTGAGCGAAAAGGCCTATCGCGTCCGGGCCCGCGCCAAACAGGGCCAGATTGCCGGCTGGGTAAGCAAATCGGCGGTGACCGGACTGCCCGAGGATTTCGAGGCCAATCTCCGCGAATACTACGAGCGCTACCAGGTGGTGCAGGAACTGATCGACAACCACCAGGTCGCGCTCGGCATGAGCGTCGACGAAGTCGTTGCCTCGATCGGTCCTCCCGACAAGAGGTCTTCCCAACTGACCAAGGACGGCCGCACCGACTCGCTGGAATACGTCTCCTACGAACGAGTGCCGCAGACCGTCATGACCTACGACGCCTTCGGTCGACCGGTACCCACCACCCGGTACGTCGAGATGGAATCCGGCAGGGTTCAGATCGACTTCGTGGACGATACCGTGACTTCCATTTCCGAATCCGAAGGCATCGACTTTTCGGGGCCCGGGGGTCACCTCGTGGTACCGCCGCCCGTCTTCCTGTTCTGAACCGGTTCTCCCGGAGCCCGCCTCGGCGTTTTGCCCGCGTTTTCCCACACTTCTTCGGATGGAGTCCGGATTTGATTCGTAACGTGCTTTGACAAGGCTCCGCTACGGCTCTTCGTTGCGTCCTCGACGATTCATCGATAATCGAATCCAATCAAAAACCGACCTATCATGGCCCACGAACTACCCGATCTACCCTACTCCTTCGATGCCCTCGAACCCCACATCGACGCGAAGACGATGGAGATCCATCACGACAAGCATCACGCGACCTACGTCTCGAAACTGAACGACGCCATTTCCGGCAAGGGCGACCTCGAGTCCAAGTCGATCGAAGAACTGATCTCCGATCTCGGCAGCGTGCCCGAGGACATTCGTACCGCCGTCCGGAACAACGGCGGCGGTCACGCCAACCACTCGCTCTTCTGGAAGATCCTCTCTCCCAACGGCGGGGGCGCCCCCTCCGGCGAACTCGGTTCGGCCATCGACAGCGCCTTCGGTTCCTTCGACGCCTTCAAAGACGAAGTGAAAAAGGCGGCCGTAGGCCAGTTCGGTTCCGGCTGGGCCTGGCTCGGCGTCAAAGGCGACGGCAGCCTCGGCGTGTGCAGCACGCCGAACCAGGACAATCCGCTGATGGGAGAAACCGCCTGCGAATGCACGCCCATCCTCGGAATCGACGTCTGGGAGCACGCCTACTACCTGAACTACCAGAATCGCCGCCCCGACTACGTCGAGGCCTTCTGGAACGTGGTGAACTGGGACTACGTCGGCGAACTTTATTCCGCCGCCAAGTGACTCGCGTCCCTTTCCAAAGCGCCGATTGAAAAAGGCGGGTCGGTCGCGACCCGCCTTTTTTACGGGCGAACGCCCGGACCGGAAACGTCGCCCGTCCCCGCGAAGCTCCAGTCTCCCGGAGCCTCTCCGACGGGCTGTCGCGAAAAACGCCTACTTCGCGAAGCGCGGCGTTGAAAAAAGTCCGAAAATAGCGCAAAATAATCTTGATGAACCACAACATCTTGTGCATTGTGGTCGCCAACCAACAAGATATAGTGTTTTCTAACCGGTTCGAGTTGGTTGACTGAATCGCCTTTTTTCTGGTTTCTCGCATCCAATCTCTGTGAAATAGGCCTGAAAATCTGAAAATTAGGAAAACTTGGAGATTTCGTTCTCTCCGTTCCCAAGCACATCAAATCCCAACCACTCGATCACCTTCGAATCATGGAAAAATCATTCACCATCGGCGACCGCACCTTTGTTCTCGACCAGGACAAAGCCGAGGAAGCCTACGCCGCCAAGCGCATCATCAACGGGCGCCGCACGGAGACCTTCAATCTGCTTCCTCTGAAGTACCAGTGGGCCTACGACCTCTACCGCACCATGAAGGCCAACCACTGGGAGCCGGAAGACATCCAGATGCAGAAGGACATCGAGCAATGGCAGGGCACGGACCTGAGCGAGAGCGAGCGCTGGATCATCCGCATGGGCATCGGTTACTTTTCCGCCGCCGAAGGCATCGTGGGCGACAACGTCATCCACGTCGTCCGCGAACTCGTCACCGCGCCGGAACTCAAGCTGGTTCTCGGTCGCCACGCGCACGAAGAGAACATCCACGCCGACAGCCTGCTCTACATGATCAGCAGCCTCGGCATCAACCCGCACGAGTGCGAGGCCATGTTCGAACAGATCCCCACGATCAAGCGCAAGAACGAGTTCGTCACCCGCACCTCGCGGGACCTTCGCCGCGACGTCGATCTGACCGATCCGGCCAACAAGAAAAAACTGGCCCGCAACATTTTCGTGTTCGGTCAGTGCATGGAGGGCACGCAGTTCTACGGTCTCTTCGGAATGATCCTCAGCCTCTACCGTCAGAACAAGTTTCCGGGCATCGGCCAGATGTTCCAGTACACGCTGCGCGACGAGTCGAACCACATTCAGCTTTTCCGCAATCTCTTCCTCGACCTGGTCCGCGAGAACATGGAAATCTGGACTCCCGAATTCAAGGAGGAGCTCGTCGACACCATGAAGGAAGCCGTGGCCCTCGAGAAGGAATTCATCAACGACTGCCTGCCGGTCAGTTCCGTCGGCCTGAACTCCCTGGAATTCTGTCAGTACATCGACTACATCGCCGACCGCCGACTCGAAGGCATCGGCCTCAATGCCCTCAATCCGGGCATCCGCAACCCGTTCCCTTGGCTCGCCGAGACCATGGACATGAAGAAGGAGGACAACTTCTTCGAAAAACGCGTCACCGAATACCAGAAGTCCTCGTCGCTCGCCGCCGTTCACGACGACGATCTGTAATCTCTTCGCTCTTCGACTCGACAGGGTCGGGTCGCGCACCCTACCCT
>JBBDRG010000016.1:9642-44796 GCA_040905585.1 Verrucomicrobiales bacterium | reverse complement strand
GCCGGGGCAACCGGACGCGTCTTCCCCCCAATCCACCGTTAGCCAGACCCCAATCCGCACCCATCCGAACCGCATATGATCAACCGCAACTTCATCGAGCAAGACATGGAACTTCAGCGTTGCGCCGCAACGCCGCAGGAAATGAAGCCCAGCTTCGACTGGGGCGACGTCGCCGTCGATCCCGACTTGCCCGCGTCCCGCATCGTCGTGGAAACCGACGACGGAAAGGCCGACCTCAGCATCGCCAAAATCGCAGAGACCGTCGGCAAGGCGGTCACGGACCTGGCGCTTTCGCGCAAGCAGAACGACATTTTCAACGAAGCGAACCGACTGCTGGTGGCCAACATCGTCAGGGCCGTGTCCGAAATGCTCGTGGCGAAGACCGACGCCGAGGACGTCGAAGGGCAGGTTTTGCTGACGGCGGCCGAACTGACCGCGACGATCGAGCAGGCACTGGTGAAGCAAAACGCCCACGACGTCGCCAAGAGCCTCGTCATCCGACGGAAGTCGGCCTATTCCCGGGGCGCCGTCTCCTTCGACAAGGCCGAAAAACCGCTGTGCCGGGTCATCCGACGCAACGGCGAAGTCGTCGGATGGAATCCGAACAAGATCGAGATCGCGGTCCGGAGCGCCTTTCTCTCCCAGGGAATGGACTCGTCTCCGGCCGACGACATTTCCAGAGGCCTCACCGAGCGCATCGCCCGGAGCGGGCAGGAATTCATCCGGATCGAGGATCTTCAGGACCGGGTTCAGGAGGAACTGATGCGCCAGGGGCATTTCAAAGTGGCCGAAGCCTATATTCTCTATCGGGCGCACCGTGCCGCCACGCGCACGCTGGAAGACGAAAATCAGGTCGCCGAGCCGTCCGAATCGACCCAGGAGTCGATGATCGTCGTCAAGCGGTCCGACGGTTCCAGCGATCTGTGGGACGGCCAGGACTTGCGGAAACGAATCGACTTCGCCGTCACCGGACTCGACCTTTGCCTCGGCCGGGACGAAATCGAGCAGGAACTGCGGCGCGCCTTCTTCTCCGAAATGACCGAGAACGACCTTCGCAAGACGATCGTTCTCAATGCCAAAAGCCTCATCGAGCGAGACGGCGACTTCGCCAAGTTCGCCGCCCGGATCCTCCTGACCTACATCTACGAAGAGGTGCTGGACTGGAGCATCGTGGACAACGGGGTCGAGCAATTGGTCGACTTCCATCGCCGCGCCTTCAAAGCGAACCTCGTCCGCGGCATCGAGATCGATCGGCTTTCGCCGCGGCTTCTCGACTACAACCTCGATCGTCTCGCCGACGAACTCAGCCCGACCTCGGACCTCGATTTCGACTATCTCGGCATCCAGACGCTTTACGACCGCTACCTCATCGTCGACAAAACCGGCGAGAAGCACCGCCGCATCGAGACGCCCCAGCTTTTCTGGATGCGCGTCTCCATGGGCCTGATGATCGAAGAAACCGACGACCCCGAGGCCCGCATCCTCGATCTCTACCGCCTCTACTCCAGCCGCCGGTTCTGTTCCTCCACGCCGACCCTGTTCAACTCCGGCACGCCCCACAGCCAGCTTTCCTCCTGCTACCTCTACAAGGTGGACGACAGCATCGAGTCCATCATGCAGCGCGGCATCGCCGACAACGCCTACCTCTCCAAGTGGGCCGGCGGTCTCGGCGGATCGTGGACGTCCGTCCGCGGCACCGGAAGCTACATCAAGGGCACCAACGGCGAGAGCCAGGGAGTCATTCCCTTTCTCAAGCTGCACAACGACCAGCTCGTCGCCGTGAACCAAGGCGGGAAACGCCGCGGCTCCGGGTGCGCCTACCTCGAAAGCTGGCACAACGACATCACCGACTTCCTTGAGTTGCGCAAGAACACCGGCGACGAGCGCCGCCGGGCCCACGACATGAACACGGCGAACTGGATTCCCGACCTGTTCATGAAGCGCATGGAAGCCCGGGCTGATTGGACGCTGTTCCGCGCCAACGAAGTTCCCGACCTGCACGACCTCTACGGAAAAGCCTTCGTCGAGCGCTACGAGCAATACGAGGCCGACGCGCGCGCCGGGAAAATCTACGGTCGCCAGATACCCGCCATCGATCTCTGGAAACGGATGCTCAAGATGGTTTTCGAAACGGGACACCCGTGGATCACCTTCAAGGATCCCTGCAATGTCCGCAGTCCGCAGGACCACGTCGGCGTCATTCACAGTTCCAATCTCTGCACCGAAATCACGCTGAACACTTCCGCCGACGAGACGGCGGTCTGCAATCTCGGTTCCGTCGTGCTGGACAACCATCTGCTGGAGGACGGATCCCTCGACCTCGAGAAGCTGCGCGAAACCGTGCGGATCGCGGTGCGCGCCCTCGACAACGTCATCGACATCAACTTCTATCCCACCGAATCCGCGCGGAACGCCAACAGCCGCCATCGACCGGTCGGCCTCGGCGTCATGGGCCTGCAGAACGCCCTCTTCCTGCGCGACACGCCCTTCGCCAGTCAGGAAGCCGTCGAGTTCAACGACGAGTTCATGGAGGCGATCGCCTATTTCGCCTACGAGGCTTCCAGCGACCTGGCTGCCGAGCGCGGCGCCTACTCCAGCTACGAAGGTTCGAAGTGGAGCCGAGGCATTCTTCCCCCGGACACCCTCGACCTGCTCGAAGAGCAACGCGGCGAACTGGTCGACGTGCCGCGGGGCGGCAAGATGGACTGGGAGGCGTTGCGGGAGAAGATCCAGAAACAGGGCATGCGCAACAGCAACGTCCTCGCCATCGCTCCGACCGCCACGATCTCCAACATCGTGGGAAGCACGCCGTGCATCGAGCCCACCTTCAAGAACCTGTTCGTGAAGGGCAATCTCTCGGGCGACTTCATCGTCCTCAACGCCCACCTCGTGCGGGACCTCAAGAAACTCGGCCTCTGGGACGAGGAAATGTCCGGGCGGCTCAAGTACCACGACGGCGAACTCGGGGACATCGACGAGGTGCCCCAGCACCTCAAGGAAAAGTACGCCACGGCTTTCCTCATCGACTACGAATGGTTCGTGGAAGCGGCGGCGCGCCGTCAGAAATGGATCGACCAGTCCCAATCGGTCAATCTCTTCCTCGCCACGCCGAACCTGAAGACCCTGTCGCACATGTACCGCGCCGCTTGGAGAAAAGGGCTGAAAACGACCTACTACCTGCGCACTCTGCAGGCGTCGAACATCGAAAAAGCCACCTCCAACGTCAGGAAGGAGCCGTCCGCCGCCACTGCGGAACAGTCCGCCGTGATCGCTGCCGCTGCCGTCGCTCCCGAGTACAGCGACGCCGAAAAGCAGCAGTGCTCGCTCGAAGCCTTGGCGAACGGCGAGGATTGCGAAGCCTGCCAGTGACCCCGGCGCGTCGCCCACGCGGACGGGGACGATCGATCCAGAGGTTTGCCCCCCGGCAAAATGCGGGGCGGGGCCGCCGCGGCGGAACGCCCGGAGCGGATCGGGGCCTCGGCACGCAATATTCGTGCTTCGGATTGCACAATGCAACCCCTTCCGCAAGGCAGGAGGCCTCGCTCGTCGGCCGCCTTTCACAGGCGGGCCGGTAACCGACTGACCGCTAGTCCCTTGGCGCGGACCCCAGGATCGATTCAAGCCTATGGCACGTCTCCTGCGCCTTTCCAGAGACACTATGAAGGTCAAAACCAATCTCTTACCAAGCAAATTCACGCGAGCCGCGCTGGCGGCGGTCCCGGCGGCGCTTGTCTCCTTGGCCCTGCCCGTGTTCGCGCAGGAGTCCGTGGTCATTAAAGGTGGCCCGGACGAAGTTCAGAGGGTCGGTCCGGGCGAGTCCGCAGAGTCCGAACCGCTCAATCCCGGAGCAACCACCACCGTGCAGCCCGTCGAACCGGAAGTCCCTTCCCGTCTTCCGCAGACGACTACGCCCGCCGCGCCCATCACGGAACCCGACGAACAGGGCGCCGTCACGGTCGAGCCCGTTCCGAACGCCACCCGGCCCATTACCGTGCGGGTACCGGCGGAAACCGCTTCGGACGAGACCGACGTCGAAACTCCGCTCGACGACGCGGGCGTCACCGCAGTCGCCGAAGTGCCGCCCGCGACGGCCGAAGTCGACGTGGAGAAGGTCCGCCGCCGCACCGAACTCGAGCGGGAGCTCGGCATCCTGGATTCCGGCGTCAACGCGCTGATCTCCCTGGCGACGGACGGCGTCTTCGAAGAGGACTCCGAGACGATCGATTCTCTCGCGACCGATACCCTCAGCAAAATCGCCGAGTACATCCGCCTCGCCGAAGAGGACGATGTCACGATCACCTACCATTACGTGCCGGACGACATATCGAAAGACCTGGCTTGGGAGCGGTCTCTCCAAATCGCGCAATGGTTGACCGCCCGCGGTCAACTCGCGGAAGAAGATTTCCGGCTGGAGGAGCCCGAGGTCGTAGTCGAGGAAACGCCTACCACGACCCCGAGCGACCCGATCGATACCGTGATGGAGGGGCGCATCGAGATTTTCCTGACGACGGACGTTTGATTTGAACCCCCCTTTGATTGTAACTATTCAGGTCCCAAGGCAGAAACCCCAGCAGAAAAAAGGCGAAAAAAGGACTTGTACTATGGAAATTATAGTCTTGCTTGGGCTTCGTGAAGCCGAACCGCCCCACGCGAGAACAGCTCATCGAGCTGGCCAAGAGTGATCCCCGAAGCATTCGTGGATCGGTTTCTTGCGCTTTGGGATCGCGTCGACGCTCTCGAAGCCAAGCTCGCCGAACTGGAGCGCAACTCCCGCACCAGCAGCAAGCCGCCCTCTACCTCGGCGCCTATCAGCTCGTCCCCTACCACCGGCTCTCGGAAATCTTCGCCGACCTTTTCGCTGCTCCGCTGAGCGTCGGAACGCTGGCCAACTTCGTCAAACGGGGCGGAGCCAAGGCTGCGGAGGCGATGGAAACGGGGAACGAATTCCGAATCCTGCCGAGCACTCCCACCCTCTTTCCCGCTCCTGATCGCTTCGATCCTCTTCCCCCCCGCCGCCAAGGCGATTCCGCGGACAACGGAGGCGGTACCCCACGCAACGCCCGCTCGCGGGAACGGTCTCGCTCCGCCAGTTCCGAAGACCGGCATTTTGAATGTTGGGCAACTCTGGCGTCCGACGACCGATGGCGGAAGGCGAATCGTTTTCCGGAAAACCGGGCTGGCACGGCAGGGCTCGCATGGAACCGAGGGTGAACGTTCCGTGCGGCGAAGTCAAGGCTGTCGACGGCGGGGAAATTCAAGATTCCCGCACCCCTCCGCCGGCTAAAGCGGCGCGAACGGGGGAGCTGACCCCAGCTCCATCCCGCCCGCCGACCCCGATTCCTAGCGAGACCGCGCACTTCGGTAGTGGATCGGCTGCTCTTTGACGTGGACTCAAAAATTTCACTCGACGGATATCCGATGTAGATCCACTATTGAGCTATGAAAGCGAAATTATCAAGATGGGGAAATAGCCTTGCGGTGCGGATTCCATCCCCGCTCGCCGATGAGGCTCAGTTGCGGGAAGGAACCTCCGTCGATATCGCAGCTACTTCAGATGGCGGGATACGTCTGACGCCACTCAAGACCTCGCCAACAATCGAGGACCTTGTCGCCGGAATCACCGACGGCAATCGACACGAAGGGGCCGACTGGGGTGAACCTGTAGGAAACGAAGCATGGTAAATCGTGATCCATGCCCGAATCGGGGCGATATCGGATGGCTGACGATGAGTCCGCAACAGGGGCGAGAGCAGGCAGGCAGGCGTTCGGCGATTTGCATCTCTCCCCGAATCTACAATCGCAAGTCCGGACTCGCGGTTTTCTGTCCGATCACCTCAAAGACGAAGGGGTATCCCTTCGAGGTGCCTATCGATGCGAAGGGAATTAGCGGTGTCGTTCTTGCGGATCAGTTGAAGTCCTTGGATTGGCGCAAAAGGGATTTCGACTTTATCGCCGTTGCGAACGATGAGCAATTGAGTCTCGTGGTTGAACGTGCTTCAACTCTGATCGGGAGCGAAAAATCGGGTAGGAGCGGGGATTGAACCCGCTCCTCGCACATACTGCTGGAGTTCTTCCATCACTTTGCACGGAGAGACTCCCGTGTTCGCTTGTCAGGGAAACGGGGCCTCGAGGGCGTGCGGGACAGGCGTGGTGCGCGGCTCGGGGCTCTAGTCTGCGGAAAGCGTGTAACGGGGGCCGGCTTCCCGCGCGAGTGTCAGGGTGGAGGTTTCTCCGTCGGGCCACCGAACCGTGACCCGCGCGGCGTCCGGCGCCTCTCCCTTCCGGTCCTGCCCGCCCCAGCCGAAGTAGAGCGCGGGCTCGCTCTGGCTTAGGTAACCGGAGCCGGCCGCCATCTCGGCGGTCTGCGGCGGGAGGCCGGGCACCTCCACGGCGACGCGGGCTCCGATGGCGTCCGGATTTCCCGCCCCCCCGCGGAGTTCGACGACTAGAGGGGCGCCCTCGGCCGCCTCGTCGGTCTGGTTCAGGAACAGGGCGGGCGGGGCGTCGTTCACCCCGAAAAGAAGGTCGGGACGCTCGTCGCCATCGATATCCGCGACGCCCAGGCTCTTGGCGTCGCCGGGCACCACGATGCCGCTCTCCAGGGGCCAGACTTCGCCAAGGCCGGCGGCACCTTTTTCGCTGCCGCGGAGCAGCAGGCTCAAGCCGCCGTTGTAGGGGCCCGTCTCCTCCTGGGTGGAGAAGAAATTCTGGGCCAGCGCCACGTCGCAATGGCCGTCGCCGTCGAAGTCGGCCAAGGCGATCCCGAACACCGGGGCGAGCTGGGCCAACGGAGGCAGGGGATGCAGGGTGAAGCGCCCCTCCCCGTCGTTGATCATCACCATGGTTTCCAAGGTGGTGGCTTCGAGCCGCAGGGCGCTCTCCAGGCGGGTAGGTTCGTAGATTTCCCCCAGCGCGGAACTGGCCCACTCATGGTAGGAGTCGATGCGATTCAGCAGATTGGGCATGGCCAGGGTGGAGCAGCTGAGGCCCCGCCGAGGGAGGAGAATATCATGGGAGCCGTCCCGCTTGGCCTCGACCAGGTTCTTTTTCCCGCTGCCGTCCACGTCGCCGTAAAAGAGAAGTTCCGGCACCTCGGCCGATGCCTTGTACTTGGTGTTGCGCCCGAGATTGCCCACCACGTAGTCGATATGCCCGTTCCCGGTGAGGTCCCGCCCCGCGAGGCTGTTCCAGAAGCCCGTGGCATCCGCCAGCCCGGATTCCTCGGTGGTTTCCACCAAGGTGCCCTCGCGATTGGAAAAAACCCGCACCGGTCCCCATTCGTGGGTCACGAGAAGGTCCAGCCAGCCGTCGCCATCGATGTCGCTCCAGAGCGCCGCCGTCACCATTCCGGTCTCGGCCAGTCCGTGCTCCTCGGCTTGGTCGGTGAAACGCCCCGTCCCGTCGTTGATCAGCAGCCGGTTGCGCGCCGCCACGGGGTACTCGCCCGGAACCACGCGCCCCCCGATGAAAACGTCGAGGGTACCGCTCCGGTTGAAATCGGCGGCCGCCGCCACGCTGCCGCTGGCATGGCCGCCCGGACCCGGATCGGGCAGGTGGCCCAGGGCCTCGGTGAACTCGCCCTCTCCGTCATTGAGGTAAAGCCGGTCGGCCAGCGAAGCGTCTCCCGGCTCGCTCTCCACGCTGCCGCCCACGGCCAGCAAGTCGAGGTCGCCGTCGCCATCGACGTCGACGAGCAGGCCCCCGAGATCCTCGTGCCCCGCCATCTCGGTGAAGGGCGGGCGCATCCGCATGGCGAAGGCCGGGTTGCCGGCCGCGTCGAGGCCACGGTTGAGCAGGAGCCGGCCGGGCTGACCTTTGGGCCCGCTCAGGTAGAGGTCGGGCACGCCGTCCCCGTCCACGTCGCCCCACGCCTGCCCCGGCCCCAGCCGCGAATGCTGGTGGGGGAGCAGCGGCTGCCGCTCGAAATCGTCGAAAGGCGTCTCGGGCGCCGCCAGCGCGGCGAAGCCGGGTACGGCACGGAACCACGGGGCGGGCTCGGGTTCCTCCGGCGCGGCGGGCGCCTCCGCCTCGGGCTCGGCGATTTCCAGCCAGCGGTTGCCCTCGAGATCGCGGAAAGTTTGCCGGGCGCCGCCGGGCCAGCGGACCTCCAGCGAGACGACGCGGTCCTCCACTCCGAGCCCGAAATGCACCAGTGGCTCGTCGCTTTCCTGGTAGCCGTTCCACGGCGTCAGCACCCGGGTCTGGGGCGGCCCGGAGGCGGTCTCGAGCCTGACGCGGGCACCGATGCCGTAGCCATTGCTCCCGGCGCCTTTCAGACGGAGCAGCAGGTGCCGGGCCGCGCCGCGCTCGGCAGTGAGGTTGCGATGAAACGCGGGCGGATCTTCCAGCCCCACGGTCACCATGTCCAGATCGCCGTCGCGGTCGAAATCGGCAAGGGCGGCACCGTAGGTCATGGTTTCCTCCAGCCCGAGGCCCCAGAGATCGCCGGCTTTTTCGAAGCGCCACTCGGCGGCGTTGCGGAACGCGAGATCGTGTTCGCGCAGCTCGGGCTTGTCCTCGTAGAAATTCCAGTCGTCCTGGCCTACCCGCTCGTCCGGGGTCGGCTGGTGGTAGTCGGAGTGGTTGAAATCGCGGGTGTGGCCGGTCGGGAAATACAGATCGACGCGCCCGTCGCCGTCGAGGTCGCCGCTTTTCACCGTCCAGGTCCAGTCGCTCTGGGCGATGCCCGACATGCGGGCGGCCTCGAAGAAGAAGCCGGTTCCGGTATTGACGAAATAGGTATTGACCATGTTCTGCCGCGGCAGCCCGGCCTCGTACATCTCGGCGAAGGAAGCGCCCATCTCGCCCATGGTCACCTTCTGCCGGTAATGGGTGGTGGGCAGCATGTCGGCGACGATCAGGTCGGTCCGGCCATCGCCGTTGAAGTCCTCCGCCGCCCCGCCCATGGCGAACCACGCGGTGTGCTGGAAGACGTCGGCGGCGATCTCCTCGAAGGTGCCGTCGCCCCGGTTGCGGTAGAACTCGTCGCGGTCGGCGAAGTCGTTGGCCACGTAAAGATCGAGGAGCCCGTCCCCGTCGCGATCCATCCACATCGCTCCGTTGCTGTGCGAGGGATCGTCCAGAATGCCGGCCTCCTCGGAAACGTCGCGGAAGCGCCCGCCTTCGTTGCGCAGCAGGCGGTTGGGACGCCCTGTCTCGGTGAAGGTGGGTGCCCCGTTCACGGGGTCCAGGGAACTGAAGCGGAAGTAGCGGTCCCAGGGCTCGAGCACTTCCCAGCCATCGTCGACGCGGCGCATCGGCACGCCTTCCTCGGGACGCCCGCCTTTGTTGTAGAGAGCGTTGGTGACCAGGAAAAGGTCGAGCCGGCCGTCGCCGTCGTAATCGACGAACTGCGCCATCAGGCTGGCGTCCACGAGGTCGAGGCCCCATTCCGCCGCCGCCTCGCGAAAGCGGAATTGGCCGGGCGTCGATTCATTGAGGAACAGCAGGTTGGGCGCGTCGTAGCGGCAGACGTAGATGTCCAGGGCGCCGTCGTCGTCGATGTCGACCAGCACCACGCCGGTGCCCCAGCCCTCGGGATCGGCGATGCCGGCCTGCTCGGTCGCATCCTCGAACAGGGGACCGGGTTCTCCTGCCCGGTTGCGGTAGAGCCGATTCGGCACGGGCCCGGCGGCGAACACCAGATCGGACCAGCCGTCGCCGTCCAGATCGCCCGCCGCCACGCTGCCGCAGGCCATCGCGGAGAAATAGAGGCGCTTTTCGGGATGGTCGGTGTCGACGGGAATAACCAGATCCAGGCCCGACTCGTCCGGTGCCAGGCCTTGGAACAGAGGTCCTTCGGCAGGCGCGACCGCCGGGGCGGCAGCAGGGAAGGCCCGAATTTCGCGAATCCCGTCCGGATCGTTTGCCCCGGCGGAAACGATGGGAAGAAACAAAGAAACCAAAAGGGCCGAGGGCGCGGCGCGGCGCGGGGAGTTCGCGTTCATCCTCCCAATTTTACCGAATCCCCGCCAGGATCAACCGGCGGATAGGAGCCTGCCTGAAGAGGGAACCCCAATTCTAAATTCAAGTGCGTCCTTTCAGATGCATCCTTTCAGCCAGAAGAAGGGAAGGAACGAGCCGCTTGGCGGGGAGGCTGAAGGACGACCACGAACCCGGCTCCTCAC
The DNA here is from genome assembly GCA_040905585.1 of Verrucomicrobiales bacterium. Lineage (GTDB taxonomy): Bacteria > Verrucomicrobiota > Verrucomicrobiia > Verrucomicrobiales > DEV007 > Arctic95D-9. The sequence continues at coordinate 34,669 of JBBDRG010000016.1, read as the reverse complement.
AGCGCGTTGCCTCCCGTCCCGTAGACCGACCAGTTTCCGCTGAACGAGTGGTTGTCGTAGCCGGAAGCCGCGCTACGCGACCAGACCGGATAGCAGGCGTCGAGACTGGAGTTCTCCAAAAAGTCCCTCAACCGCTCCGGGTGGCCCAGCAGCGGGACGATCCAGCGCTCCGGGGAACTCGACGCGAAATTGTTCGACTCGTACAATTCGATGCCCGCCACGCCGGCCTCCAGCAGTCCGAGAGCCCGCCGCATGATCGCCGTGTAGTTCCAGAACGTGTTGCCGTTGATGCCGCCGAAAACCGACAGGTCGTGGCGACGGCCCAGTTCCAGGTACGGCCGCACGTCGTGGGGTTCGCCCCGCCAACCGCAGTCCTCCAGCGGGTCGAGCTGGATCTGGTGGATCAGCCCCTCGCGGCACCAGGTTTCGACGTCGAGTCCCTGGGCCATGTTGTAGAAGAGGCCCTTGGAGGGGATGCGAACGACGACCGGAATCGGACGGCCCGTCTTCTCGCGGACGGGCTCGAGTCGGGATTTCAGTTCCCGGAGCGTCTCGGTGACGAAGTCCGCCCGCCAGCGAATCCAGTCGCCGTATTCCTTCTCGTCGCCCCCGTCGATCTTCAGCGGATCGACGCCCGTGGCGGTCCGGTACTCCTCGACCATCTCGGGGTGGTACAGCAGGATCGGCACCTGGCGGCACCAGCCGATCACCAAGGCGTCGGGACCGCGCTCGGCCACCTCGCACAAGATGTCGACCCGCTCCTTACGTACTTCCGGGAAGTAGTAGGAGACCGCATTGCCGGAAGAAGACGAAGCGTTTTTGCTCCAGCGCCGCCACTCGGGGTGGGCGCGGAACCAGTCGGAGCAGAAGATGCCGCCGTAGGCCGTCTCGCCGTAGTGCCGTTGCATCGCCAGCCAGGGAAGGATTTCCAGGCCGTGATCGCCCCGTCGCCGCAGGACGCCGGCCAGCGGGTCGTAGTCGTTGACCATGGCCTCCCGGCCGGCGTAGGCGTCCAGATGCTGCGGCGGAATCGGGGCGCAGGGAAACCGGGTGGTCGCGGACAGCTTGCTGTCGTATTCGACCCAGCTGCGGCCGATCGACCAGCCAATGCTGCCCATGCCCAACTCTGCGTGGCCCCTGAGGAGAGCGTCGAATTGGTCCTCCCCGACCCTGCCGCCGGCGCTGTGATGCGAGGACGGCGGAGCGAAGTAGTCGCACCAGTCGGACACGCCCCGAAGGGGAACCGGCGGCTCCCGGGTCTCCGCGGCAACCCGGTCGGCCGACGCCCGCGTGACCGGCACGAACCGCAGTTCCCGCAGCCCGGAACCGGGGACGGACGCCGGATGAATCGCCACCTCGCCGTCGGTCATGTCGACCGCTTCGACGAAACAGGGCTCGCCGAGGATCCCGCGGACGATTCCGGCCGCTCCGACCCGCAGGTAGCAGTTGCCCTTCTCGGTGGTTGCGAACACCGCGTACGCTCCGTCGAGACCGGGGCTCAGGACGACCGGCGCGCCCTGCGGATCGCCGGGCGGGGTGACGAGAAAGACTTGTCCCGGACCGGCCTCGTGGAAGGCCCACGTCCGGTCGTCGGGCAGGCCCGGGGACCACTCCTCGACCGCCTTGCGAAAATCCTCGACCACGACTTCGGGCCGCGAGTCGTCCCGCTCCATCGCCCAAGGGGCCAGCGGCGACAGCGGCACCGATCCGGGCGGCGAGCGCTTCCTGCGATAAACGACCGCCGGGCCGTGACGGTCCTCGCTGCCGTCGACCCGCGGCACGATCTCGATGCGGTAGCGGCCGTCGTTCCAGTCCGCCACGTGCAGCCTCTTCTTGCCCGGCTCCGGCAACACCTCCACCGGTTCCTCGTGGACCGGCCGGTTCCCGTCCGTCGGGGTCACCCTCAGCACCGCTGGAATCCCGCTCAACGACTGCTCGGGATCGAGGCGGCGTTCGGCCGTCCGAAGCTGGTAGTGGACGACGACATCGTCGGGATCGTCCAGGACCCCCTCGTCGAGCCGCAGCAGCACCGGCGGGTCCATGGGACGCGAACCACCGATCCGCCACCCCAAATGCGGCACGCTATCGAGTGCGCCAAGTTCCAGGGCGTCGCGCTGGCTGTCGGGGTCGATGGTCTGGTGGAAGTCGAGGGTTTCCAGTGGTTTCCCTCCCGGAGCGGGCGACGCCTCGCCGATCTCCAAACGCAGCAAGCAGCCCCGGCGGGACAGGACACCCGCTTCGAAATCGAATTCCGCAGGCACGGCAAACAGGCCGAGGTCGAAGGTGGTCCGCAGCGACTGCTCGGTGAGCGTCGCCGACAATCGGACGCGGCGGCCGTCGGGTTGCGTCCGCAGGACAGCCACCTTCAAGGAAAGGTCGCCGGACTCTCCGGCGGACACGGTCAGCCGGTTCGGCTGCCCGGGAAGGATCGGCCACGGCGGGTCGCCCTCGGCGCAGCGCCGACCGTTGATCTCGATCTCCACGCGTTTGCCGATGCCGTTGGCGTCGGCGTGCGTTCCCACGAGAACGGTGAAGGCCTTCGAGTCCCCCACGTAGGTGCCCAGCTCCGGGCGATTCGTCGCCATGAGCTGAAACCGATAGGTTCCCTCGGGCCATCCCGTCGTCTCGACCGCGAGGCGGAACACGCCTTCGCGCCGGTCCAAATCGTGCTCGCCGTTGTCCTTGTGGTACATTTCCGGGTTCTTGTACGGCCCGGGACCGTCGAAATCGTCGGACGGCAGGAAGGCGAAATCGCTGTTGTGCGGCAGCCACCCCGGCAGCGGATCCCCGTCGCCGGAATGTTCGTGGCGGAGGCTGTGGTTTCCACCGCCGTCGGTCATGGCGGCAACGGTAAACGTCTCGCCCGGCTCGACCCTCGCTTCGTCGACATGGAAGTCGGCGATGCGGATGGTTTGCGCCGGGGCAAAGCTCGGGGCGAGAAACAGCAGCAACCCGAAAACCAGGGGCAATCTCATGGTGATGAACACGGAAGACGTTCAGGCAGTGTAGCAATCCCGGTTGCGAGGCGCCACGCCTTTATGGATCGTTCCCCGGTTTTTGCTGAGTCGACATCTCCTTTTCGATCTTCTCCCGAAACTGCCGCACCCCCTGAAAGGAGAGAAAGGCCCGGCCGCGAGTGGAAATTCTGCTACTTCCATCCACGACCCGGGATCCTGCCAGATCCTTCTGCAAACGGGAAAGAGCGCCGAAAACTTACGCTTGCCGTAATTCTCTGATCGGTGCCTCTCATTCACCCTGGCGAAATTCTCCTGGAGGAGTTTATTCGCCCCATGGGTTTGACTCTCGCTGAAGTGTCGCGGGCGACTTCGATTCCGCCCTCTCGTCTCACCGAGATCACGAAATGCAGGCGAAGCATCACTGCGGAAACCGCCCTCCGCCTTGCGAAATTTTTTGGAACGACCGCAGCCTTCTGGGTGGGATTGCAAGCGGAACACGATCTCGAAGAGGCGCAGCGTCAGCTTGGCTCTCAGATCGACCATGAAGTGACGGCGCTCGCGTCATAAGTCAAAGCCAATCGGATAGGAGCGGGGATTGATCTCCGTCCCTCCAAAACACCCGGCATGCGGGTTTGACGGCGCTCGCTTCCTCGCTTGCCGCCTCCGGACGGTCCTTCGAAGGTACCGGTCCTGGAATTTAGAATTTCCGCCATCGTTCGAACCAATCTCTTTCGGCCTCCGGCATCGCCATCTCGACTTTCTTCCGGTACCGCCGCACCCGCCGGCTCGCGTTGCCCGCGCTTTGCAGGCGGCGCCATTCGACGATTCAGTCCCGCCCCCCGTGGTGCGCTCGAAGATTCCCCGGGCGACGGCCATCTTGCGCAGCGACGCTTCTTCGAGACCGAAGCGCTTCAAGCTCGCTCTCCGCATTCGGAAGCACGTTTGACGAAACGCGTTTCTTTCCCCCTTGACCAAGAGCCCGCCAAGACCTTTCACTGCGTGGATGCACTACTTGATTCGGCCAGAGGTGATAGGCGCGGCGCTGTTCGCCGTGGTGGGTTCGGGTCCCGGCCAGGCGCAGGAAGACAGCGTGGAGCCGCACACGCCGAGCTACCGGGTGCAGGAAACATTGGTGTCCCACCTGGAAAAAGGGAAACAGAACTATCTGGCGTTTCCGGCGGTGGCCGTCGGCGAGGGGGAAAATTACTGGATTTCGTACAAACGGGGCTATGCGCATGGACGGGACGACGAAGCGAGTCTGGAAGTGGTGGAATGGTCTCCCGAGAAGGAAGCATTGACGGGCCGCGGAGCACGGTTGGCCGAGACCGACATCGTATACCAGATGGGCGAGTGGATCCGTTTTCCCGACGGCAAGCTGATGACCTTCATCGACGCGCAGAACACCGACGAGAGCGGGAGAAACTACCGGGTCGGACTTCGCATGGCCGAGCTTGACGAGGCGGAATCGACCTTCGGCGAAATCCAGCGCCTCGGAGAGGTGGAGGGAGTGGAGTACGGCTACCTTTTCGACAGCGCGACCGTCGACGGGACGGTCTACGTGCTGGTCATGACCTTCGAGGATCTCGCGGGCGAGCGACGGACGGTAGACGTCCTCAAGACGGCGGACAGTGGTGAAAGCTGGGAGTTCGTGCGAAACCTGTCCCAGGAATTCGGCGACATTCGCATCAACGAGAGTTCCCTGATCGCCCACGGAGATGGTTTCCTGGTGGCTACGCGGGGGTACGACGCACGCCAGCGCCTCCACGTGGTCGATCGGGAGTTCCGGGTGCTCCGGCAGGTGGATCTCACCGACACCCACGATTTCATCGAGAAACAGATCGGCCGGCCCAGGCTGTTCGAGAAGGACGGGCGCTACTACCTGATCGGCCGGAACTACCTGCCGCCGGACAGTCCCGCCAAAATGGAGATGGCGCTGTTCGAACTCGATCCGGAATCGCTCCTCGTGAAACGCTACTGGATTCTCGACAACCGCGAACGGGGGCGGGTCCGCGACGGCTACTACCCCTCTCCCTTCTTCACCAAGGACAACGGCAGGGAACTCCTCAACGTGATTGACTACAAGGCGATCTTCGACGAGGCGCCCGACATCGTGAGGTTCCAGTTCCGGTGGAACGAGATGGTTCCTGAAGATTGAGATGAAGAAGACGAATGGCGCAGGAACGCCGACGGCAACGATCCAATATCGTTGACGGTCGAGCCAGGCATCGATACAACCATCAGGACCCAGAACTCATGCGCAATCACCCCGCTCCGTCGAGCTCATCCCGCCCCGATCCGAAACATTCCCCGCCTCTCCCCTCTGCGGTCGGGCTCGCCGTCGTGGCCTGGGCGCTGTCTCTCTGCGTGCCGGCGACGGGAAAGGACAGGGACGAGAGGCCGAACATCGTCGTCGTCCTCGCCGACGATCTCGGCTTTTCGGACATCGGCTGTTTCGGCTCGGAAATTCCCACGCCGAACATTGACCGTCTGGCCGAGGACGGCCTGCGGTTTTCGCAATTCTACACCTGCGAGGTCTGCGTCCCGGCTCGTGCTTCGCTGTTGACCGGATGTTATCCGCACCGGGTCGGACGCGCTCTTTCCGCCGAGCCCGGATGGACTGCGGCGGGTATCGACAAGACGAAGAACGAGCTTCCGCCCGCCGAAGGACACTTCGACCCGGGTTCCTACGGACGCACCGAACCCGGCGAGCCGGGCGGCCTGAGTGCCGACCGCGCCACACTGGCGGAAGTGCTCCGCGACGCCGGTTACGCCACCCTCATGTCCGGCAAATGGCACTGCGGCGAGGGCGAGGAAAACTGGCCGGTGAACCGGGGTTTCGAGCGCTTTTTCGGACTCCTGGAAGGGGCGGCCAACTACTTCGATCCCTCCAAGGACTACCTCAAGGCCCGTACTCTGATGCTCGATGCGAACGTTTACGAGGTTCCGGAAGAAGGGTTCTACATGACCGACGCGATCACCGAATACGGCGTCCGCTTCCTCGAGGAGCAGCGGGAGGACGACCGCCCGTTTTTCCTCTACCTCTCCTATACCGCTCCGCACGCGCCGCTGCACGCGTGGCCGGAGGACATCCGCAAGTTCGAGGGAGCGTTCGCGGAAGGCTGGGACGTTCTGCGCCGCAAGCGATACGAACGTTTGGTCGAGGCGGGCATCCTCAACGAACATTGCGGGTTGTCCCCGCGCGACGATGCCGTGAACTCCTGGCGCCTCTCGCAAATCCTTCACCAAACCGAAAAACAGCAGCGGAAGATGGAAGTTTACGCCGCCCAGATCCATTCGATGGACCGCGGCATCGGCAAGGTTCTGGACAAGCTCCGTGAACTCGGGGTGGAAGAGAACACGCTGGTGATGTTTCTGTCCGACAACGGCGCCTACGGCGGAGAACTGGACTCGGATCTGGGCGACCTCGACAGCTCGCTTCCCCCCGGGGGAGAAAACTCCTACGAATCCTACGGCCGGAACTGGGCGAATTTGAGCAGCGCTCCGTTTCGCCTCTACAAAACCTGGAATCACGAGGGCGGTATCGCAACGCCGGTGGTGGCGCGCTGGCCCCGGGCAATCAAGGACGGCGGCACCGTGATCCACGATCTCGCCCACGTCATCGACATCATGCCGACGATGCTGGAACTCGCCGGGGCCGACTATCCGCGGACGGGGAACGGCCGGGACGCCCCGCCGATGGACGGCAAGAGTCTGGCGCCGCTTCTCGAGGGCGGCGATCGGGAAGGACACGAATATCTTTGCTGGGAGAGTTTCGGCCGCCGCGCCATTCGCAAAGGAAAGTGGAAGCTCGTCGCGAAGGACAGAGTCTGGAAGCTCTACGATATGCACGCCGACCGGGCGGAGATGCACGACTTGGCCGGTGCCTTCCCCGACAAAACTCGGGACCTTGCCCGAACCTACGACGACTGGGCGAAGCGAGTCGGTGCCGGCGTCCCGCCGAGCACCGACGAATAAGAATGCGATCCGGAGGCGAAGGAGACCCCACGGCAGCGGTTCTCACGGATAGGCCGAACCGGCTCCATGACCCACTCGATCGGTGAAGCGTTACGCTCTTGCCAGATGGACAGCCCCCCGACACAGCGCTACCCGCAAAGCCACCTCGTCGCCTGCGTGATCCCCTGGACCAGCGACGACAAGCCGGACACGGGCGCCTTTGAACGGCACGTCCAGGCCGCGATCGAAGCCGACTACCGCTGTCTCTACATTTTCGGAACGGCGGGCGAAGGCTACGCGGTGAGCGAGACAGGCTTTCGCCAAGTGGTCTCGAAATTCGCGAGGCTTTCCCTCGGAGGAGGCCGCGATCCGCAAGTGGGAATCATGGGACTTTCCATGCAAACGATGATCGAGCGCATCCGATGGTGCGTCGATCAGGGCATCGAAATGTTCCAGATTTCCCTGCCCGCCTGGGGACCCCTCGACGACAAGGAACTGATGGTGTTCTTCGAGACGGTCTGCGGCACGTTTCCCGATTGTCGCTTTCTTCATTACAATCTGCCGCGGACAAAACGGGTTCTGACCGGTGCCGACTACCGCAGGGTTGCGTCCGCGGTACCCAACCTCGTCGCGACCAAGAACAGCTCGACCGACTACGCCCGGACCGCCGACCTTCTTCGGGAGAGTCCCGAGCTGCAGCACTTTCTCCTGGAGAGCAACTACGCCATGGGATGCACGGTGGGAAGGTGCTCGTTGCTCTGCAGCCTGGGCGGACTTCTGCCGAAGCTCGCCTGGCGGCTTTTCGGCGCGGGCATGCAGGGAGACGTGGCGGACCTCTTCCGCGTGACGGATATTCTCCACGGACTGAAACAGCGGCTCTTTTCCCACTGCGAACGGGCCATGATCGACGGCGCCTACGACAAAGCCTTCGCCTGGCTCAGGGATCCGACCTTCTCCCCGCGACTTCTGCCCCCTTACATCGGGATGAGCGAGTCGGAGCTGGCCCGCTGCCGCCAAATTTTCGAAGCGGAACTCGCGGACCTGGGCTAGGCCGCAAGCGACCTCACCCCGAATCAGTTCGCAGCGGACACTTTCCTATTCCACCCGAAAACCCTCGGCGGCGGCCGCTTCCCGGAGACGCGCGTCGTTCGTGTGGAAAGCGAATCCCCGGGTCTGCTCGGCACAAGCGATCAATGCCGCAGCGAGCTGAAAAGCGTCCGCGGCCCGAAGGGTGTGAACCCGCAAGAGACGGACGGCCCGATCGCGGACGTTCACCGTCGGCTGCACTTCCAACCAGGACGCGTCCAGGCGTTCCAGCCTTTGTCGAGCACTGGCTTCGTCGGCTGCCGCGAGCGATCCGTCGCGTTTGCGGCGGTTCAGAGCCGACTCCAATTCAGCCGGCGTTCCATACCAGATCAGCATGTCCGCGTCCTCCCGGAGACTCGCCTCCCGCCGGTCGGAATCCGATTCGTCTACCAGCAACGGGGTGACGGCCGAACTGTCCCAAAACCTCATCGCCCCTCCCTGTCCTCGCCGATGGCCTCGCTCAGGGGCCGCCGACAACGTCCGCGCCGGTCGCGCAGCAAAGCATCCACATCCAACCGTTCGCGGGCGGGCGCCACCAGCCCGGCAGCCATCAAACCTTCCAGGCGTCGGTCTGAGGATTGGCCGCGCAACGGCTGAAAAATGGCCACCGGCTTGCGCCTGTCGGTCACCAAAAGCGATTCCCCGCCAACGACCTGCTTCAAACGAGCCGACAAATGATTTTTCAAATCAGTCACACTAGTCGTTTTCATAAGGCCAGAATAGCCAGATTGGCCGAACAGTCAATTGAAACCTAGCCTGCGTCCCGCGGGAAAGTTCACCGAAGAGCCAGCCAGCCTCCGAAGCCCGCCAGGATCACGACCAGCCATGGAGGCAGTCTCAATACCAGCAGCGCGGCCGCGACGGCGACGAGAAAAACGACGTCCCGCGCCGACTCGATCGCTCCCACCCAGACCGGATCGTAGAGCGCGGACCCCAGAAGCCCCACCACCGCGGCATTCGTGCCAGCCAGCGCCGCGCGGAGTCCGGGGCGTTTCACCACGATGCCCCAGAAAGGCATCACGCCGAGCACGAGAAGCCAGGCGGGCAGGAAAATGCCGACCAGGCAGACCGCGGCCATCGTCCACGGCCCGCCGGGACCTTCGACAAGAGTGCCGAGAAACGCCGAGAAGGCGAAGAGCGGTCCCGGGACCGCCTGGGCCGCGCCGTAGCCGGCGAGAAACTCTTCGCGCGTCACCCAGCCCGGCTCGACCACTTCCTGGCTCAACAGAGGCAGGACCACGTGCCCCCCGCCAAAGACGAGAGCTCCGCTTTGGTACATCGACGCGAAGGCCGCCAGAGCCGGGTTCTGGGGAAAAAGAGCGGCCAAGGCCGGAAGACCCAGCAAGAGCCCGACGAAGGCGGCGAGGCAGGCGATTCCGGCGGAACGGCCCGACCCGACCCTGTTCGGTGCGCGACCCGACCCTGTCGGATCTTCCTCGCCGGCGGGAACGTTGGCGGTTTCATCCGCCGAGCGAAAGAAAATCAGCCCGAGCGCGGCGCCGCCCGCGATCACCGCGATCTGCATCCAGGCGACGCCGGTCGCCAGCATCAGCGCGGCGGCTCCGAGAGCGACGAGCTGGTGGGTTCGCGCGGGGCAGAGTGTCCCCCACATCGAGGCCACCGCCTTGGCGATGACGGCGACCACGGCGATCTGCAGACCCCGCAGCCAACCGGCGTCCGCGTCGACGGTGTCCCCCAGGGTCAGGATCGCCAGCCCGAACGCCGTCAGAATGAGGGCGGACGGCAGGGTGAAGGCGAACCAAGCCGCGAAGGCCCCGGCCCATCCGGCGCGCTTCCACCCGATGGAAAGACCCATCTGGCTGCTGGCCGGTCCGGGGAGAAATTGGCAGAGCGCGAGGAGGTCGGCGAACTCGGCCTCGCCGAGCCACTTCCTCGCCACGACAAAACGATCGCGGAAAAACGCGACGTGCGCCGTCGGCCCTCCGAACGAGGTGAGGCCGAGCAACGCGAACTCGCGAAGGACTTCGAGCACCGCTTTCACGGGGGCTACCCTTTACCTTGAAAGCCAGGGAAACAATTCCCGGTCCGCGTTTTTGGTTTTATTCCTGGCGCCGACCGCTTTTACGCGTCATGCGCAATGGCTTGAAAGACAGTTTGATCGAACGGAGGTTAGGAATTCGGTTCTCGTCCGTCCAAACTCCCATGATTCACGCTCGACTTTGCCTCGTCACGCTCGCCGTCCTCGCGGCGGGGCTGTTCCCCTCCGCCGTCCATGCCCAGTCCGCGCCGGTCCGCGACAAGAACGTGGAGGCGCAGCTGATCTCGAGCCACTCGACCGTCGCGCCGGGCGAGCCGTTCACTCTCGCGCTGCGGCTCGAGATCGATCCGACATGGCACACCTACTGGATCAACCCCGGCGAAACGGGAAAGCCGACCACCCTGGAACTCGAACTTCCGGAGGGATTCGAGGCGGGCGAACTCCAATTTCCTCTACCGAAGAAATTCGTCACCGACTTCGGGTTCAACTTCGTGGAAGCCGGGTACGGCTACGAGTCCGAGGTGATTCATCCGATCAAGGTGACTCCCCCGGAAAACCTGAAAGCCGGAGATTCCTTCACCCTCTCCGGCCAGGCGAGTTGGCTGATGTGCGATCCCAACACCTGCGTCCCGGGCAGCGTCGCTCTGTCGATCACCCTGCAAGTCGGCGAGGCGGCGACGCCGAGTCCCAATTCCGCAGCCATTGAGGACGCCGTTTCAAAGCTTCCGGCAGACAGCGACTGGCCCATGTCGGTGACTCTCGAGGGCTCCGAACTCGCGTTCTCCGTGGATATTCCCGCCGACGCGATTCCCGGAGACGCGACCCTGGCCTTCTTTCCCTACCAAAGCGGGGTCCTGGATCCGCTGGCCGATGCCGAGTTCGAAATCGACGACAACGCGTTGACCGTCGCGGTGCCCAAACACGAAGCGCTGACGGAAGCCCCGGAATCGTTCAGCGCTCTTCTGGTCACCGAGACGGCAACCGGCAGAACGGGCTACCGCGTTTCCACCGGAACCTCCCCCGCCTCGGCAACGGAAGGCGTCGATCCCGCGGCGGCGGCGGACGTCGAAGCATCCCCGGCCGAGATCGACAAGGAAGCGCTTCCCTTCGGCGGCGGGCTGCTCGGCATCCTCTTCGCCGCGTTTCTCGGCGGGATCATTCTCAACGTGATGCCCTGCGTTTTTCCCGTGATTTCGCTCAAAGTAATGTCGTTCGTCGGGCAGGCGGGAGAGGACCGGCGAAAGGTGCTGGCCCACTCGATCGTCTTCGCCCTGGGCATTCTCGTCTTCTTCTGGATCCTCACGGCGGTTCTCCTGGTGCTGCGAGCGACCGGCAGCACGGACGTGGGCTGGGGCGTTCAGCTCCGTCAGCCGGAGTTCGTCATCCTCCTGATTTTCGTGATGGTGGTCGTCGCGATGAGCCTCTTCGGCGTGTTCGAGATCGGCGCCCGGATGACCTCGGTCGGCGGAGGACTGGCGGCCAAGTCCGGCTACGCGGGCAGCTTCTGGAGCGGAGCCCTGGCCGTGCTTCTCGCGACTCCCTGCACCGCTCCACTCATGGCCCCCGCCATCGGCTTCGCCCTCGTCCAGCCGGCCCCGGTCATGATTCTCGTGTTCACTTTTCTGGGTCTCGGGCTGGCGGCACCGTATTTCATTTTCGCCATTTTTCCCAAGCTGCTCGACGCGATTCCCCCGCCGGGACCGTGGATGGAAACCTTCAAGCAATTCATGGCCTTTCCCATGCTGGCGGTAGCCGTCTGGCTGATCGGCGTGCTCTCGAAGCAACTCGACGTCTCGGGGCTGCAGTGGGCGCTCGCCGCCACGCTTCTGGTTGCTTTGGCGGGCTGGTTCATGGGACGTTTCGGTGCCTACACTCGGCCCCGCCCGACTCGAAGGAAGGCCCGCCTCGCCGCCGCCGCCATTTTCGCAGGCGCGTTCTTCCTCGCCATGGATGCCGCGGAGAAGCGCGCCGCGCCGAACGTGGTCAACATCAACGACGTCATCGCCCAGCACCGCGGGGACGGGAAAAACGTCTTCGTCGACTTCACCGCCGAGTGGTGCATCACCTGCAAGGCCAACGAGCGCATCGCCATCAAGTCCAACGTGGTGCAGCAGGCTTTCGAGGACAACAACATCGAATTCGTCATAGCGGACTGGACCAATCCAGACCCCCACATCGGCGGGCTGCTCGAAAAGCACGGTCGCGCCGGAGTGCCTTTCTACCTGCTGTATCCGGCGGACCAATCTAAGCCCGCCATCCCGATCAAGGAAGGCATCATCACGCCGGACGACGTTCTCGATGCGATCCGGAAGCTGCCCGATCAGTCGACGGATTCCAACTGACGGATCATCTCGGCGGGTCGGTCGGTGATGATCCCGTCGATACCGGCTTCGAGCCATCGCTTCGCCACGGCGGGATCGTTCACCGTCCATAGGGCGACGCGAAATCCCAGGTCGTGCAGCTTCGCCAGGTCCGGCGTCCGCAAATCGCTGAATTTCCAACCGACCCAGGCCGGCCCCATGTCTTCCAGTTCGCCGATCCGGTCCGACGACAATTTCTTGCTTCCCAGCGCACCGATCGACAGGTCCGGCATCTCCCGTTGCATCTCGCGGAGAAACGCCCAATCGAAGCTCTGAACGATCACTTTCCTCTCCGCTTCCAACTCCCGGATCGCTTCGGCGTAGGCGGAGGCCGAGCCGCTCTTGCGCTCGATCAACGGAATGACTCCTCCCCCGAGGCAGAGTTGGATGGCGAGCGACATCCGAATCGGGTTTTCTCCCGCGAATTTCCCGTCGCCAAACCATCTGCCGACATCCAGTGCCCCGAACTCCTTCCAATCGACCGCCTCCACCGATCCTTCGCGGCCGGCGAGTCGCTCGAAATCCTCGTCGTGAAAAAGCACCAGCTCTCCGTCGGTGGTCTGCCGAACGTCGAACTCGATCACCGGTGCCTTTTCCCCGATCGCCGCCACGATGGACGACCGGGTGTTCTCGGGCGCGATCGAAGAGGCGCCGCGATGGGCGATAATCAGCGGCGTCTCCACTTCCATTCCCGACAAGCACGTAAGAGCGGAAAGAAACGCGAGCCCGGCGGGGACCCTACGAAACCCCGATGATCCGTTCGGCATTTCCAGAAAAAATCTTGGCCCGCGCCTTGGGATCCTCCACCAACCGACGGACGTTGTCGATCTGCTGCGACCCGGAACACTTCTCGCCGGAACCTTCCGTGTCCGCGCAATCCGTCCCGAGCATGAGCTTGTCCTGATGCCTTTCGAGGAAAGCCGCCGCGTGTTCCTCGTCGCGGTTGAGCGCGTTGCGCCCCGAACCGGCCGAGAGATCCCCGAACACGTTCGGGTAGTCGGCAAGGTAGCGATCCGTCAGGCCGCCCGCCTCGACCGGTCCTTTCGGATACATCACCGTCTGATCGTGAGCGGCGTCGATGTTCCCCCACCACGTTTGGGCGTGCCCGATGAAGCTCACCTCGGGAAACCGCTCCAGCACCTTGGGAAGCCGCTCGAAGCCCATGTTGTAGCTATCGTGCTGGAAATGCAGCAGGACCGGCACTTTGTAAGCCTTCGCGATCTCGTAGACGCGGATCATCGGAGCGGAATCGCACTCGAGGTGGAATTTCGATTCCCCGATCCCGAGGGCACCCTTCTCGAGCCACTTCTCGAGTTTCTTTGTCGCCCCCTCCGAGTCGGGCACCTCGTTGCAAAAATAAACGAAGGCCGCGGGGTGTTCCGCGGTCAATCGTGCCGCGGCCTCCGTTCCGAATACCCTCGCCGCGAGCCCGTTGGACCTGCCGTCGTGCGTCGATCCCCTCACCAGAGCGGAGCCCGACGGCAGCAGAACGGTGCGGGAAACGCCCATATCCTTCTGATGACGGACGAGTTCGTCGTTCCGCCGACCGTGAAAATTGATGTGCTGGTGGATGTCGACGATTCTCTCGGCGGAATTGTCGACTTCGTCCTTGGCGTGCCCGATGGAAGCAACCGCCAAGACCCCTGATCCCGCCGCTTTTGTGAATTGTCTTCGATTCATGCGCTAGTAATAAGTCCCTTTCCTAATAGCAGAACCACCCTTACTTGAGCGAGATGAAAAGCTTCCTTTTTTGCGCCTCCCTGATCCTGGTGACCGCCGCGGCGGTCTCGCAGGACGAACTCGAGATTTCGAAGGAGGAGTTTCCCCGCATCCCGGCAACCGAGCCCGCCGACGCTCTCGATACCTTCGAAGTCGAGCCCGGCTTCGAACTCGCCCTGGCGGCAAGCGAGCCGGAGGTGATGGACCCGATCGCCATGACCTTCGACGAGAAAGGCCGCGCCTACGTCATCGAAATGCGCGGTTACTCGGAACACCGGGAAGACGCCCTGGGACGCATCCGGCTTCTCACCGACGACGACGGGGACGGCGTCTTCGACAGATCGACGGTCTTCAAGGACGGACTGAAGTGGCCCACCGCGATCATCTGCTACGACGACGGCGTATTCGTCGGAGCCACTCCGGACGTCTACTACTTCCGCGACACCGACGGGGACGGCGTCGCCGACGAGGAGCGAACGGTCTTCACCGGTTTCGGGGAAGGGCGCCCGGAGCTGAACATGCAGGCCTTGTTCAACAGTTTTCGCTGGGGACCCGACAACCGCATCTGGGGCGCCACCGCCGGGAACGGCGGCGTCGTGTCGCGGCCCGACGATTCCGGCTTCGAGCCGCTGAACCTGAGAGGGGCCGATTTTTCATTCGATCCGGAAAAGCTCGACCTGCGGGCGGAAAGCGGCACCGCCCAGTACGGCATGAGCTTCGACTCGCAGGGACGGCGCTTCGTGTGCGCCAATTCCCGCCACCTCGTCTGGGTCGCCTACGAGCGCGACCACGTCGAGCCGAACCCCTGGTTCAGCCTTCCGGCCCCGCTCGTGGACATCCCCGACGACGGGGCCGCCGCGCCCGTCTACCGCATCAGCCCGGACGAGCCTTGGCGCATTGTCAGGACGCGCTGGCGGGTCGCCGGCGTGGTGAAGGGCGTCGTGGAAGGCGGCGGCAGAGTCTCGGGATACTTCACGGCGGCGACCGGCGTTCATGCCTACTGGGGAGATGCCTTTCCGCCGGACTACCGGGACAACGCGTTCATCGGCGACGCGGGCAGCAATCTCGTTCACCGAAAGGAGATCAAGGCGAAAAACGGATCCGCGGAACTGGTCGCCACGCGACCCGATCCCGACGAGAAAACGGAGTTTCTGCGAAGCCGGGACAACTGGTTCCGACCGACCAGCTTCGTCACCGGACCCGACGGCTGCCTCTACGTCACCGACATGTACCGCGAGGTGATCGAGCATCCCTGGTCCCTTCCCGAACCGATCAAGAAGCATCTCGATCTCAACAGCGGAAACGACCGCGGCAGGATTTACCGGGTTGCCCCGTCCGGGTTCGAGCCCCCGACCATTCCCGATCTCGGAAGTTTCGGCGACGACGAACTCGAGGCCTTGCTCGATCATGCCAACGACTGGCACCGAACCACGGCCCGCCGACTGCTCTACGAGCGCGGAAAACCCGCGGACCCGGCCCCGCCCGTCGCCCCCTTCCCGGCCGCTCTCTCCTCCGAGCTCGCGCTTTTCGACTTTCTGGAGGAAGCCGCCGACGACCGCTGGATGCGCGCGGCCGTTCTGAATTCGCTCCGCACCACGGACGATCTCGCCGAGGCCTGGACCCGCTCCCGCGCCCTTTCGTCGGGCGCTCTCGGCAGCGAACTGGCCGCCATGGTCGGAAGGACCGGAGACACGCCGCTTATCGAGCACATCGCCGGCGATCTGGCCGGCGAGGACGTCTCCGCGGAACTCGTCGAACAGATCGAAGCCCTGCGCACCGGCATGGGCCGATCGAAATCGGACTGGAAAACCTTCGCCGCCTCGACCCGCTGGTCGCCCCTGACGGAGCAGGCCGCGGCGATCCTGCCCGACGCCGACCAACCCGTCCCGAAAGCCGTCGCCGCGGCGCGCGTGCTCGCCATCTTCCCGGAGAGCGGAAAGGGAGAGCTTCTCAAGCAGACGCTCCTCGCCCCCGACGTCGCGCCGCCGGTGGCCGAAGCGATCGTCTCGGCCATCTACGATTTCGATTTTCTGATCGACCGTTTCGCCCAGCTACCGGGCGCGTCGAAGAGCGAAGTCGCGAACCGAATCCTCGCCAATGCCCCGGCCTCCAGGAAATTCCTCGAGGCGATCGACTCCGGAAAGCTGACGGTTTCCGACGCGCCCGCCAGTCTCGTCGACGGCTTGCGGCAGCACAAGAACGAGGAGGTCAAGTCGCTCGCCGAAGAGGCTTTGCCCCCGGTGGTTTCACGGGCCGACGTTCTCGAGAATTACGAGGACGCGTTGACGATCGAGGGCGATCGCGAGCGGGGGCGGGCGGCTTTCGCCAAAGCCTGCATCGCCTGCCATCTCTCCCACGAAGAGGAGGGCATCGCTCTCGGCCCTCCCGTCACCACGTTTGCGTCGGCCGGAAAGGACTCCCTGCTCGCCAACATTCTCGATCCCAACCGCGAAGTCGCGCCGCAGTTTCAGCCCTACACTTTCGAATTCCACAACGAACCGCCGGTGACCGGCATCATCCTCTCCGAAAACGCCAGCGAGGTCACCGTGAGAATGCCGGGCGGCATCGACCGGACGTTTCCGCGCAGCGAAGTCGCGTCCATGGCGGGCCTGGGACAGTCCCTGATGCCGGAAGGACTGGAAAACACCTTGTCGGTTCAGGAAATGGCCGATCTCCTGGCCTACATCGCCGCTCCGTAGAGACCGACGCGGCGGGCGGCCCGCGAACCGATTACGCGGTCACTCCTTCTTCTTGGCGAAGGTGAGTCGATAAACGAGGAGAAGGACGATCACCCCGCCCACCGAAATAGCGAGGCTCGGCAGGCTGAAGTCTTGGCCGGCCTCGACGTCGTAGCCCAGCAGACCGGCGATGAACTTGCCGAGTATCGCTCCGGCAATACCGAGGAGTATGGTGATGAGGCAACCGCCGGGATCCTTGCCCGGCATGAGAAGTTTCCCGAGCGCTCCCGCGACCAGGCCGACGGCGATTGTAATGAGCCAATCCATGAGGCGAAAATGACAAAACGGGCGAACCGTGTCGAGACATGATTTCGACACGTGGCGAAGGCGTGCCCCGGATGAACTCGACGAAAGCGCGGGCCAGCCACGTGGGGACGCGGTGGCCCGACAGCTGACCCGCGGTGAGCAGCACGCCGATCGCGATGCTGAGCACCAGCGCCGCCGCGGAGATTAGGAACGCCTCAAAAATAATCTGGGCCATTTCACTTGATCTCAAGTCCGTCACCTGCGTTCGACATCCCCTTGAGTAGCCCACTACACAAAGGGATGTCTGCCTTGGTGACGAACTTGATCTCGGCGTGCTCTGACCCAACTTATTTCTTCGCCATTCCTTAGCAAGGTCACCCACCAGTCGGAAACAAGATTTCCCCAGTAGGGTCCGATGGCGTCCCAGCGGTAATCGTGAGAGGCGACGACCCAGATGACGAAGCAGAACGTGGTTCCAAGCACGACCGAAACCACGGTGCTGACGGCGTATTTCAACACGGCTTCTCGGTGATGTCGCCGGTCACGCGACGTCGGCGGTGTAGCGGTGCGTCGGGGTCGGCATCCCCGGGCGGAAGTGCTCGAGGTGGGCGACGCGGAACCGCATCCCGCCGTCGACGACGATGGCCTGCTCGAGGGCTTGGTTGGCGGCTCGCTCCAGCGTGTCGGGGTCGACCTCTGCGCGGATGTTGAGGAGCAGTTCCCCGTCGTCGATGGGCTCGTAAAGTCGATGGGAGAGTTCCGGCTGCGAGTCTCCCCGGACCAGATTGATCGCCGCGATTTCGTAGGGGTCCCCTATCGGATTCAGGGTCATCTTGAGATGGGCGACCTCGGCGCCCGCCTGTTCCAACGCGGCCTGGAGCGACGAAGCAAGGGAGGAGAGCAGTTCGTTTCCGTCGAATTCGTCGACGCCGCCGTCCCCGCATTCGATCTCCACGGTGGCGTTGAGCCAGCCGAGCAGCGCTTCGCCTTTTCCATAGCGGTCGTAGTCGATGTCGAGAAAGCGCTTCGAATCCATCTCGGAAGTCAGCACCGCGTCGAACCAGGCTTCGCAACCCGTCCCGTCCCGCGCCGAGAGTTCGAAAATCCGCGCGTCGGGAAACTCGGCCGCGAGCGCTTCCCTCAACTTCTCGCGCTTCGGCTCGTCGAGGAGGTCCAGCTTGTTGAGAACGATGAACTCCGCTTCCTCCAGTTGCTTGCGGTAGATGTAGGTCACGTTGTCCGAGAAGTTCCGCCCCGTTTCGAGCCCCAGAATCTGGCCCGCCCGGATCGGATCGACGAGCACGCTGAGCGGCGAGACGGCGTAGTCGTTGCCGTAAATTTTCTGAAGAGGAAGACTGACGGTGGCGACGAGGTCGGTGCAGCTACCCACCGGTTCGGCGAGAAAAACGTCGGGCCGACCGGCTTCGGTCAGGTTCCTCGCCGCGTCGACGAGCGAGTTGAAGCGGCAACAGAAACAACCGCCGGAAATTTCCTCGACGGCAAAGCGGTTCGATCGCCCCAGCGCGGAGTCGACCAGGCCGGCGCCCTGGTCGTTCGTGATGAGGCCGACCTTCCGCCCGCGGTCGTCCAAGTGCTTGGCGAAGCGTTGAATCAAAGTCGTCTTCCCCGCCCCGAGGAATCCGCCGATCATGATGTATTGCGAGGGCATGGCAAACGCTCGACGCTGCGGAATGAACTTTCAATACCCTTCCTGCTGCATCTTTTCGATGAGCGCTTCGAGGTGTTCGACGTAGCCGTGCACGTCGACGCTGGACCCTTCGGGCCGGCCCCTGACGGAATAAAGCCAGCCTTCGACGTAGGGCGAACTTTTCACGATGCAGGCGTCGACTTCGAGGATGGGGTTGCCTTCGACGAACTCGCCGTCCATGACGCAGAAAAGATCGCTCGCCGCCTTGAAGCCCTCGACGTAGCCGATCTGCTGCCCCGAGGAAACGGGAGCGCCCGGCTCGACCTCGTAGCGCGCCTCCACCAGTTCGCCGAGCATTCTCGTGGCGAACTTGGTGAATCCGACCCTCCAGACACCCCCGCCCTCTTCCTCCTCCGCCATCCAGTAATGGCTCGGCGAGTAGCGGAAATCCACCGGCAGGCGGGCGGAAAACCGCGCGTGTTTGAAGCGTACGAATTCCATGTCAGCCCGCCAATTTCGTCCTCAGAACTTCGCACACCATTCTCGCCTTCGGAAGCCGGTAGCGCTTGTCGAAAACCCGGAAGCCGTCGCTCTCCATTTCTCTCAGGATGCCGAAGTAGATGCGGCGCATCAGTTCGGCCGAGCGCATGGAACCGCGGTCGACCGCCGGCAGCGCCGCGACCGCGTCGGCGTAGAATTGCCGCGCCATCCTCGTTTCGTATTTCATGAGCCGTTGGAAGGAGGCCGGATCCGGCGCGCCGCTCAGAATATGGTCTTCCTTCAGCCCGAAACGCCGGAGATCCTCGAGCGGGAGATAGAGGCGTTTCTCCGCGGCATCCTCGCCGATGTCGCGGAGGATGTTGGTCCACTGGAGGGCGTAGCCCAACTGCTCGGCATAGAGCCGCGTGGCCGGGTCTTCGTGCCCGAATATCCGGATGCTGGCGAGCCCGACCGAGCCGGCCACGTGAAAGCAGTAGTGTTTCAGTTCTTCGGCGGTCTCGAAGCGGACCGGTTCGAGATCCATTTCCACGCCGATCACGATCGCGTCGAGTTCCTCCGCGTCGAGGGAGCGACGGTCGCAGAGTTCGAGAAATTCCGTTTCCACGCCCGGACGGGGCTGGTCGATTCCGCCCCGGATCAGTTGTCTCCATCGATTCAAGCCCGCGTGCTTTTGCGCGAGCGAAAGGTCGGGGTCGTCGGCGATGTCGTCGGCGAGTCGGCAAAAGGCGTAGAACACCTCCATGTCGTCCCGCTT
Source organism: Verrucomicrobiales bacterium (assembly GCA_040905585.1). Classification (GTDB taxonomy): domain Bacteria; phylum Verrucomicrobiota; class Verrucomicrobiia; order Verrucomicrobiales; family DEV007; genus Arctic95D-9. The sequence goes on along the minus strand of JBBDRG010000016.1, from coordinate 14,707 downwards.
GTCCCGCGGAAGCACCGCGAGAGCAAAAGCCAGATTCGATCCGCTGCGGCGGACGATCTCGCGGGATGTTTCCATCGACGGCTGCACGTCTCCTATTCGATGAACCCGAAGTGATGCCCGAAGGGGTAGTACACGAACGCCGCCCGTCCCACGATGTTCCGCTCGGGCACGGTACCCCACGTTCGCGAATCGGAGCTGTTGGCGCTGTTGTCGCCCAGCGCCCAGTATTCGCCCTCGTCCAGTTCGATCCTTTGCGCGCCGCGCCGCCCTTGAGCCGTGTAACCGCTGTAGAGACCTTGCTGCGACATCACCCGTTGAAAGCCAGGCTCCTTCGCCACTTCTCCGTTGATCAGCAACCTCGGCGGATCGATCTCCAGCGTGTCGCCGGGCGTTCCGGCCAGTCTCTTGATGTAATGCTGCGATCCCTGTCGCGGATCGAGCGTATTCTGGATGTAGGAGATTTCCCGGGTGTTGAAAACGAACACCTCGCCCCGTTCCGGTTTCTTCCAGTGGTAGATGGACTTGTTCACCACCAGCTGGTCGCCGGTGTCGACGTAGCCTGCCGCGATGACCTGCCCCTTCGCGACGGGAACCGCCTTGACGCGCTGAGGATTGGAAATCAAGCGTCGGTTGAGGAGGTTGAATACCCGGGACTCCGTTCCCGGAGCGCTGTAGACGTGTCCTTTTCTCGTTTTGAGATAGGTCCTGGGAAAGAAAATGAAATGCGTTTTTCCGTAGAAGTGGTCCGGGTCGAAAAGCAACACGTCGTCCTCCTCCGCCACCCAGTCCACGTGGCTCCGGCCGTACCAGACTTTGTCCCAGAGCCGCTTCGGCAACCCCGGCATCTCGTAGCTCGGCGGGGCGTTTCGCTCGGCCTCGGGATTCATATCCTCCGTCGGATAGGCGATGATTCCGTTCAAGGTCGGCTGCATGGAGCCGGTGGGAATTTTGAACTGCTGGATGAAATAGGCGCGGATTCCCATGGCGATGACGACCGCCACGAAGATAACCTCGATGTTCTCCTTCAGCGCCGAGGGCTTGTACGCCTTCACCGACTTCTTGCAGGTTTCGGTGAGGTCTTCGGCCAGGGTTTCCAACTCCCGGCGGGGAGCGTCGGGATTTTTCAAAGCCTCCAGAAAGGCCTGGTTTTTCAGCGCGATCTCCTCCTTTCGCTCGTCGGAAATCAGATCGTCGTTGTAGCGCAGAAACTTCTTCACGCCCTTGATCAGGGAGGCGCCTTCCTTGCGGCCCTTCCGGTCGAGCGGAAGCTCCGCCAACTCTTCGGGACCAAGTTTTTTCGACATGAACATGGTGAATATCGGGTGGTCAGTCTCCGGACTTGAGCACTTTGATGAAGGCGTCCTGCGGGATGTTGACCCGCCCGATCGCCTTCATTTTCTTTTTGCCCTCTTTCTGCTTCTCGAGAAGCTTCCGCTTCCGGGAAATGTCGCCGCCGTAGCACTTGGCGGTCACGTTTTTTCTCATCGCGGTGATGCTCTCCCGGGCGATGATCTTGCCGCCGATGGTCGCCTGGATCGCCACGGCGAACAACTGCTGCGGAATGACTTCCTTGAGCTTGGCCGCCAGTTGACGCCCGCGCGATTCCGCCTTGTCCCGGTGAACGATGACGGAAAAGGCGTCGACCGATTCGCCGGCGATGAGCATGTCCATCTTCACGAGGTTGCCCGGCTGGTAGGCGCCGTGCTCGTAGTCCATGCTTCCGTAACCGCGGGTCATGCTCTTGAGGCGGTCGTTGAAGTCGACCAGGATCTCGTTGAGCGGCAGAATGCAGGTCAACAGCACCCGCGTCGCGTCGAGCGTCTCGGTGTTGACGAGTTCGCCTCGCTTCTCGCCCATCAGCTTCATCATGTCGCCGATGTACTCGTTCGGCGTCATGATGTAGGCCTTGACGGTCGGCTCCAGGATTTCCTCGATCAACTGCGGCTCGGGAAGAAGGCTGGGGTTGTCGACCTCGATCTCGCTGCCGTCGTTCAGCTTGACCTTGTAGACGACGCCCGGGTAAGTCGAGATCACGTCCATGTTGAACTCCCGGCGAAGCCGCTCCTGCACGATCTCCATGTGGAGCAGCCCGAGAAAACCGCAGCGAAAACCGAATCCGAGCGCCATCGAACTCTCCGCCTGGTAGCTGAAGGCCGAGTCGTTGATCTGCAGCTTGCCCATCGCCAGCTTGAGCTGCTCGAAATCGTCCGAACTCACGGGATAAATGCCGCTGAAGACCATCGGCTGGATGTCCTTGAATCCCGGCAGCGGTTTCTCGGCGGAAACCCGGGAATCCGTGACCGTGTCGCCGATCTTCACGTCGAGCGAGGACTTAACGTTCGCGATCAGGTAGCCGACGTCGCCCGGCTTGAGGGTGTCCCGGACCAACTGTTTCGGCGTGAAAACCCCGACTTCCTTGACCTCGTAGGTATTCCCCGTGGCCATCATCCGAATCGCGGTGCCGCGGCTAACCTCTCCGCTCACGACCCGGACGTAGCTGACCACCCCGCGGTAGGTGTCGAAGACGGAGTCGAAAACGAGAGCCCGCAGAATGTCGTCCTTCGGCTCTTCGGGTGGCGGAACCCGCGCCACGATCGCCTCGAGAATTTCCTCAACGCCGATTCCCATCTTCGCGCTGGCCTCGATGGCCTCGTCCGCCGGGATCGCGAGAATCTCCTCGAGCTGCCTTTTCACCGCGGGTATGTCGGCGTTGGGCAGGTCGATTTTGTTGATTACCGGGATGACGTGGAGTTTCGCATGGTGCGCGAGATGGACGTTCGCCACCGTCTGCGCTTCAACACCCTGGGCGGCGTCGACCAGGAGAAGCGCTCCCTCGCAGGCCGCCAGACTGCGGCTGACTTCGTAGGAGAAATCGACGTGCCCCGGCGTGTCCAGAAGATTGAGCTGGTAGGTTTTGCCGTCTTTCGCGGCGTATTTCATCGTCACCGGATGGGACTTGATCGTGATGCCGCGCTCCCGCTCGAGATCCATCGAGTCGAGCATCTGGTCCTTCTGCTGACGGGACGTGATCGTATGCGTGGTTTCGAGAAGGCGATCCGAAAGCGTCGTCTTCCCGTGATCGATATGCGCAATGATCGAAAAATTTCGTGTCAGTTCGAGGGACATCGTTTGGAGGGCGCAAAACCTAGTGTGATCTTCCTGAATGTAAACGGCTTTCCGCCGCGCCTCCGGGCGATCCGGACTGAGGCGGATCGCTCCGCGAAAACCTCGGGAGCCGCCCCTCAGACGGAAATCCCCTCGTCCGAAAGCACCTTGGCCAAAGCGTCTTCCATTTGCGCGCGGCATTGCGCCGTGGAGCGGTGGAGGTAGGCATGCAGCGCCGCATCCTGCTCGTTTCGGCTGGCGCACCGCTCGCTGTACTGCTCGAACGCGAACAGGCCCGTGATCAGCCCGGCAAGGTGCCGCGGGCATTCACAGTCGACGGCCGACGCCCTTTTCGCGATCGAGAGCAGTTGCTCCTCGCTGAACGCCCGACCCGGTATTTCGCCCGGCGGGTCGCTCGTGGCAATGCCGTTGGATTTGGCTGGCGCGGGCGACGACAATCCGTTTCCCGAACTTCGGAACGCTTCTTCGACGGCGCAGGCGAGCCGAATCTCCTCCGTGTCGACCGGAGCCCTGAGCGCGGTGATTTGGTCGGCATTCAGCCGCCGGATGACATCCTCGCCCGCGAAGTGGTAGACGAGGACGATGCGTCTCAGTTGCCTTTCCGCGAGGAGCTTCCGCGCTGCCTCGATGTCTTCGGCAAAAACGCTGTCCTGCTCCAGAATCAGCACGTCGACCGCTCCCCGACGAAAGCTCCGCGTGAAATCATTCGCGTCTTTGAACTCGCCCACGATCGCGAGCCCCGAATAGGCTTCGACCGCGTCGCGGACAGCTTGTCTAATCTTTGTTCCGACAAAGGCGACCCGAACCACCGCGGTCAAAACTGGTTCCTCGGTGGGGCCATCGTCGCAATCGGCGTTCAGAACAGCCGCCAGCCGATCCTCGAGCTGGCTTGTCGAAAGGTTCGCCACGCTGCCGATGGCGTGCCCGTTGTCGACCAAGGTCTTGAGCAGCGCCAGCCGCTGAATGTCCTCGGTGGAGTAGTTGCGGCGCTTGGTTTCGCTGCGTTTGGGCTCGACCACGCTGTAACGGCGCTCCCAAACTCGAAGCACGTGCGGCGAGATTCCCGTCAAGCGCGAAACCGCGCTGATCTCGAAAAATTCCTTTTCCTCCTCTTCCATGTCAGCCGGCGACAATCGCATCTCGTTTCCATTCAGAACAACGAGGTTACGAATTTCAATCCTTCCTAGGAAAAATTTCCCAAAAAGATGCTTGTCTAACTTCTGTTCATAGACAACAATTTAACAGCTGCGACAAACCATGAACAACCAATGAGCACAACCCAAACAAAATCGGAAGAACGAAAAATGGAAGCCGCTTTGATGAAACGCGTCGCACAGAAGGATCAGCAAGCCTTCGCCGAACTCTCGGAAAAATATTCCGCCCTCATTTTTTCGACCGCTTTCAAAGTGCTGAACCACTACGAGGACACGGAGGACGTGATGAACGAAGTCCTCGCCACCATCTGGAAGAAAGCCGACACCTACCACTCCAAGAAGGGCAGCCTCGTCACGTGGATCTGCACCACGGCCCGGAACCGCGCCATCGACCGTGTCCGCAGCGTCCAGCGCCGCTCGGCGCTCTACGACCGGTTCGAGGACAAGCTCGAAGGCGAGGCTCCCGAAAAACGCAGCAGCGGCCGCGAAGACGTCTACCGGTCCGACGCCCGGACGGTTTTGCTCTCGGCGGTGGTCTCCCTCTCGCCCGAACAGCGCGAGGTCATCGAGCTGGCCTATTTCGAGGGACTCACCCAGAAACAAATCGCCGAGCGGATCGACAGCCCCCTGGGCACGGTGAAAGCGCGCATCCGCCGCGGCGTCGAACGACTTCGCTGCTCGATCAACGATCGGTTGAAAGGCGAAGGGCAGGTTCTGCTCGCCAGCGTTTCGAACTGACTCTTCACGGAGTCGCGCGTTCGTCGGCCGAGCTTCCGGCGAACGCG
>JBBDRG010000016.1:0-9632 GCA_040905585.1 Verrucomicrobiales bacterium | reverse complement strand
CCCCCCCCGGGACCCGACCCTGTCGGCACGGCGATCCAACCCTATTGGACGCGACCGTTCGGAGGGTTCGCCAATCGGAGCCGCCGTCAGACTTCGGGATCCCGTTTCGTCAACGCGGTCAGCATACCGTGAAGAAAATTGATCTCCCGCTCCGTGGGGCGAGATCTCGAAAAGAGGCTGCGCAGGGTCCGCAGCGCGTTCGGCTTTTGCTCCGGGGTCAGGAAAAAGCCCCGGGCGTCGAGTTCCGTTCCGAGCCGCTCCACGAAGGTTTCCAAGCCGGCGCGGGCCGCGATGTCCGTCTCGACGGCGGGCTTCGGCGGAGAAGCTTCCCGTTGGCCCGTCCGTGCGCCGAGATTCGCCCGCCGCCATTCCCATCCGAACAACAGAACGCACTGGGCGAGATTGAGAGAGCTGAAGGCCGGATTGGTGGAAAAGCGGATGACCGCGTCCGCCCGCGCCATCGCCTCGTTGTCCAGCCCCGAGGCCTCCGGGCCGAACAACACGGCGACCCGCTCGCCTTCGCCGACGGCGATCCTCATCCGGGAGGCGGCGTCGTCCGCGTTCCAGACCGGCAGCGGCAACGATCGCTTTCGAGCCGAGGTCGCCAGGACTCGATGACAATCGGCAACGGCCGCCGAGACCGACTCGAACACCTCGGCACGCTCGACGACGAGGTCCGCGTCCGCCGCTGCCCGCCGGGCCGGTTCGCTCGGCCAACCATCGCGCGGGTCGACCAGCCGCAGGGTCTCCAATCCGCAATTCAGCATGGCCCGCGCGCACATCCCGATGTTCTCGCCGAGCTGCGGCTCGACCAGAATCACGATCGGATTCGGATCGATCGGTTCGCTGGCGGCGGGGTCTGGATTGATTGCCATGGCGGGGTGTGCGAAGCTGAGAGGATGAACGTTCCCGAAGAAATCACCTGCGTCGATTGCGGACAACCCGCCCGTCGCCTCGGCTACGCGCCCGAGGAAGGCTGGCAGGTCGGGGACTACGTCGCCTACCGATGCACCGGTTGCAACGACCGTTGGGACCTCGTCGTTACCGAGGAAGACATTTCGCAAGAAGAAGGCTTGGGGCACTACGGGCAAACCCACTCGTACGCCGACGAGGCGCGGGCCATTCTCCAATCCCGGGCCGACGACCGGAAAAATTGATCCATGAAACGCGAGAGACACATCCTGCTCTACGACAGCGACTGCCCCATGTGCACCTTCCAGAGCCGTCTGCTCGGCTGGATGGACTGGCTCGACCGGGTCGAAATGGTTCCCTTGAAGGATCCGCGCACCGCCGCGATCGCTCCGGACATCACTCGCGAGGATTTGCTCGAAGCGATCCACTGCGTCACGCCCGCGGGCGAGATTCATCGCGGTGCCCGGGCGTTCCGCTTTCTCGGCTTGCGGATTCCGCTGCTCGTTCCGGTGGGGCTGTTCCTCTGGATTCCCGGCGTCATCCTGATCGCCGAAAAGATCTACGCCTTCGTCTCGAAAAACCGCCATTTCTTCAGCCGGATCTTCGGTTGCAAGGGCGCGTGTTCCATCCTGCCCGAAAAGCGGGAGAGCTGAGCGCGCCTACTCGTTGACCGATCCGGCCGGTGTTTTCTCCGGCTCGGGCGACTTCCGCGGCGCAACGAATTTCTCCGGCGGACGGATCGACGCCTTCACGACGATGGCGGTGCTGCCTTCGTCGGGATTCTCCGCTCCGAAGAACCGGCGGTTGAAAGCGTCGTCGGCGTTCTTGAAACCGCGGACGCGACCCGTCCCCCGATTCGGCACGTCGATCGAAGTGCGGAATTCCTCGAGGTCGATCGTGTGGACGGTGCCGTCGGGTTCTTCCACCTCGTCGAAATCCACCGTCAGCCTCGGCATCACCTCCAGATTGACGACACCGAGATGAATCCGCGGTCGAACGACGACAGAAGTCGAGAGGCGCGTCGTCGAAACGACGGGGAGACGAATGCCGCCGGCGTTGATGAACGGCCCGAAGAAAACGGGATCGTCCACGCGATCGACGACCGGCACCGTTCCCGTTTTTCCCGCCGCGAGAACGGCGGAGCCGTAATTGACGAACCCCTCGAACTCGCTCGACTCCGTATCGATGTCCAGAGTTATCGACCCGTCCGGATTGAGCGTGCTGGCGATTTCGCTCGTCACGCCGATGTGGCGCGTCCGAAACCGGGTCGGCGTCGCGGGTATCACCGTGAATTCGCCGCCGGTTCCCACGACGATTTGCGGTCCTTGGTACTCGGTCGGAAACGGAACCTCGCGCGCCACGGTCAATACCTGCCGCCGCGCAGAGAGGCCGGTCACGAACTTGAAGTCGAGTTCGACCTTGGCATTCGGGAGATCCGCCTTCGCCAGGGCCTCCTCCGCCGCGAGAACACCCTCCGGCGTGTCGATGACCAGAACGCTGCCCTTGCCGGGGAGCAGGACGAATTTGCCCTTCTCCGTCATGGCCGCCTCGAGCACGGGTCCGACCGTCTCCAGCGCGGCGAATCCCACGTCGATCTCCTGCCTGATCGTCTCCCCGGCGGAAACGAGGCCGCTCGACGCCGCAAAGACGGCGGCGGCGAAGAGAAGGAGCCGAACCGCGTTCATGCCTTCAGTATGCCTCGAAAAACGCCGTTCCGGAAGTCCCGATTCACCCGAGATTCGCTTTCCCTTTTTTCGGACTGGAAAGACGTCGACTTTCACCGGCACCCAAGAAAAAGGGGTGACTGGCGCCACCCCTCCGTTCTTGTTGAAGAAAGAGACTTCCTCAATGATCGGCGGGGCCTTCGACGCCGCCGGTGAATTTCTTGTCCTCAGCGTCGTGGCCGGCAATGACCTCGGCCCTGTAGCCGCCCTTGGAGCGGAAATAGAGCAGCAGCCCCAGATAAACCACCAGCATTCCGACAGGAAGAATCACGATGGTTCGCAAAGCGCGTTGCTTGGAGGAATCCCGGACCTCTCCGACCAACTCCCGCGTTTCGTCGCCCATTTCCGCCACCTTGGAGCCGTCGACCGAGCGATAGCGCCCGAACACGCTGAGACGCTCTTCGCCGATCACTTGTTCGTAGACTTCCCCGTGTTGCTCCTGGAGGATCTTGGTGCTCGCCCGATCCTGCAAATTTCCCATGAACTGGGTGCCGATCACGCCCACCCCGAGCATGCCGACGGCGGCCACTCCGTTAAGGGTAAGGGCGCCACCGCGCGGAAACTGCTCAGCCACCACGCCGAGCGTGGCGGGCCAGAAGAAGGTCTTGCCGACGCCGTAGATGGTGGCGGCGATGAAAATGACGATGCCTGCCTGGGCGCCGGAGAGGATGAACAGCCCGACCGCGGCCAGCGCGGCGCTGGCGGCCAGCAACCCGAGCGGACTGAGGGCGTGGACGATGGGACCGGCCATGAAGCGCAGCACCAGCATGATGGCCGAGGTGTATACCAGCAGCCAGCCCGCGTATTTGCCCATCACCGGCGTCATCAGGTCGGTCACCCAGCTGTCCACTCCGAGCTCGGTGGTGGCCAGAGGGATCATCAGCAGCAAAAAGAGGAGGAAAAGCGGGCGTCCCAGGCCCCGGGCAACAATGCCGAAGCCCACCGCGATGACGGCGGCCAGCATCAGGGAGGCACCCCCGCCCCAGATCCCGAAGACCCGGCCAAGCTCCGCGAGGATCAGACCGAACATGATGAAGATTCCCAGCGCGCCGACTTCCTTGAGCATGTCGCGGTAGGAAACGCCGGCGGCAACGCGTTCGCTCACCGGGAAGCGCTTTCCGATCAGCATGATGAAGTAGATGATGGTGGGAATGAAAACGAGCCCGAACTTGACGCGCCAACCGAGCGCGTCTCCTACCAGGAGCGCGATAATGCCGGCAAGCACCAGCCCGCCCGGCCATCCCGCGTGCAGAATGCTGAGCCACTTGGTCTTGCCTTTCGAAAAGATGGTGGCCACCACCGGGTTGATGTAGGCTTCCACCGTGCCGTTGCCGAGAGCGAGGATGAAGGTGCCGACGTAGAGCGACCAGTAGCCCTGGGCCAGGATGATGATCAAGGTTCCCACCATGTGACAGACGAACCCGAAAACCATCGCCACCTTGTAGCCGATGCGGTCGATGACGAGACTGAACAGGATGATGCTGATCGCGAAGGGATAAAGGCCGGCACCGAAAAGCTCCCCTTGCTGGGTGCTGTCCAGATTGAACTCGGCCCCCCACTCGCCGATGATCATGGCACGGACGATGAAGCCGAAGGCGGTGGCGACCAGGGCGATGAAACAGCCCCAGAAGAGAGGCATCGAAGATTTTTGTTCACTCATAATTGTTCAAGTCTTGTCAGCGTGTTCTCGCGGCAAATGGTTGAAACTCGCAAGATAAGAGGCGTTTCTTACCAAACCCGCCGCTTTCCACAAGCACAAATCGTCAGAAAGTCTCACCTTTGTCGAAGGACGGTGGCGCTCGACACTCAAGCCTCTCCCGGCGGGTCCCAAAATACTTCGGTTATCAAAAATATAAAAAAATTGCTATTTTGATTCCAGTGTCTGATAATTCGACTCGCTACTGTCAGTGAAATGCGCGACTTCACCCGCCCGATCTTCATGGATCCTACTTCCCCCAATCCGTTTCGCGACGACATCTTCGTCGATCATCCCGAGAATCTGCCCGGCGTTCTTCAGATCCACCAGGAGACGTTCGCTCACCTCGTCGACGCGATCGAGGGCGTTTCCCGACAAGGCGAAAACGGGCCGGCGGGAATGATCGGTCGGACGTTTCTGATCACGGCACCCCGGGCCGGCTACGGAAAATCCCATCTCGTCGCCCGGCTCCGCGATCGGCTTGTTTCCGCGGCGTCGACCGCGAGGCTGCCGTTCGAACCCTCCCGCCCGATTTCCTGGACCGTCCTTCTGTCCTCGCTTGTGGAACAATTCTCCGAGACGCCGGGCCACCGGGACGGCGACCACAGTCTGCTCGACGAAATCGGCCGCCATTTCCTCTCGCGAATCGTTCTCAGCCGTCTCGCGGAAGGGTCGATCGATGCGGACGAATGCCCGGCGGGCGAGCCCGACCTGCGGAACGATTTCGCCGAGTTGTTTTCCCGAAGTTCGCCTTCGCCACTGCTTGACTGGATCGACGAACGCTTCAACGAACTCGCCGAGAACACCGGGGAAGGGTTTTTGAAAACCCTCGGTCTGCGCCGGGCCGACTTCCGATTCTGGACACGTCTTTTCCTCGACCGGGAACTCGGCGACGAGGCGGCCCTCGATGCCCTCCGCGATCCGACCACCGGCGAGGCCCGGGAGCGGACGCTCCAGTTTCTCAGGCTCGCCGCGTTCCACCGTCCATTGCTGGTGGTGGCGGACGGACTAGACGGCTTCTTCGCTTCCGAGTCCGCAGGCCTCGAAATGGCGGGGATCGTCACCGCGATCCGGGAGGAAGTCCCCCGCTCCGTCACCACGGTTTGCCTCAACGAGGACGTCTGGGAATCCGTCTTCGCCAGGCGGCTTCCCTCGGCCTGGGTCGATCGGCTCACCGGCGATACGGCCAAGCTTCACCCCCTCCCTCGCGAGGCGGCGAAGGAACTCGTCGTCCAGCGACTGGGCCGCGTCGAGCTGCCGGACGAGGCGGCGAAGCGCTTCGCCGAACGTCTCGCCGAAGCCAACTCGTGGAGCGACCTCGAGACGAAGCTCCATCCGCGCGAAGTGCTCCGGCAGGCCCGCGATCTGTGGGACCAGCATTCCGAAGAGTTTGCGAAGCCCGAAAGCAAGGCCCCCGCTTCCGAGGCCTTCCCCGGGCACGACCCCCCGCCGCTCCCTTCGACCGGGAAACCGAAGTTTTTTCCCGCGCTCCGGGAAGACCGTCTCGCCCCCGACGACCTACAGAAGTCCCCGGAACCCGGTGCCGGGGACCCCACCGGGAAGCCCACCGGGAAGCCCACCGGGAAGCCCACCGGGAAGCCCACCGTGCCCAGCGTCGAAAAGCCCCCGCCGTTGAACCCGTTCTTCGCCCCGCCGCCGAGACTTCCCGGCGCGAAGCTCGCCGGGATCGACTCGATCATCAGGGACATCCGTGGGTCGGGAAACAGCGTGGTCAGCGAGACGTCGAGCGCGAAAGGCATGACCAAGACGAGACCGGTACCGACCCTGCAAGCTGGCTCTCTCGAAGTTAAACCCACTCCCAACGAAGAATCCTCCGCGAAACAAACGTGGCCCGGCTTCACGGCGCCGCCTTCCGAAAAGTCTCCGGAAGCCGCGGCGGCACCGGTCACGCGCCAGAGTCTCGAGGATCGAATAAAACGCAAGCAGCGGAAGCTTCTCGACGGACCGCCCCTCCAGCTGGATCTCGGCCGCCTTGAGATATTTCTTCAAACCGTCGGCCGCCACCACGAAGGCCTGGGTCAGACCGAGGAGCGCTTTCCCGGCAGCCAGTCCGTCTGCCTCCGCTGGCAGGTGCGCGGCCAATCCGTGCTGGTGGGTTTCGAGTCCCCGCAGAACGTGTATTTCTGGAACAACCTCCTGCAGCAGTCGCTCGCCTCGAACCGCCGCGAGAAAATCTCCGCATTCTCCCATCCCTCCGAACCTTTCGATCCCGGTCTCTTCGCCGGGTTCGGCTTCAGCCCGACCGTGATTCGCGGCCGCATCGATCCCATCGAGATGAGCGACCGCGAGCTGGCGATGCTGTATGCCGCCGAGGCCACGCTCCGCGAATTCGAGGATTCGCCCGAGGCTCGGAAAGTCGTTCAACTGGTCGCCTTTCACCTCGATCCGCTCTGGCGGAGAATCAGCGAGCCGGTGTAACGTAGTGATCGGCAAATCCCTGCGATCTCTACCGGAACCGAAAAGTTGAACAAATGCCTTCCCTACCACGGCCTGCCGTGCTATGACCGAGCATCCCTGAGAAAATTAATGGAGCGGTGGCACCACTCGCTCCATTGGCAGGTTATGGTTCTTTGACCCTAATGAAAACCTTCTCCATCGTTGTAGGCATCATTGCGGTATTCGGTGCTGCGATCTACCTCGCCCTCACGCTGCTTAGACCGGGTTTCCCAGTCCCGAGAACCATTACCAACAATACCGGAGATGAACTGGAAGTCGTCGTTCAAGGAAAGTCGGGTGACCACCTGATCGTCGATCGAGTTTCCGACGATCAGCGATTCCATGTTCCGATTCACACATTGGCTCTCCGGGATCGAATGTTCGCGGCGCGCCTTCCAAATCGGGCAGCACCGCCGCTTCCGGAAGAGCCAAAGGAGCCTCCTAAGCCCACCGACCGATACATCGACAATCGCACCAAGGCGATTGCCGAGCTCAAAAGAAAAAGGGACGTGATTGTTAAAGAGATTAACTCGCGAACCCTCAATCACACGCTTCATCAGAACCGTCTAGAGCAACTCACGAAAGCGGAACTGGAGATTAAGGAACTGGAGGTCGCTATCGAGACCTACAAATACCGCAACAAGCGGGACTGAGGTTTCCGCCATGGCATTCCCCACGAACCGGATGACGGACGGGGGGGCGAAAAATCGAGAAGCGCGCGCTCCCGTTCGGTTCGGGCCCGGACCGAAGCGTAGCGCAGCGGAGAGCGCGTACACCTGTCGGACCCGTGAGAAACTCGGGTGGGACACGGCAACTTTTATCCGGAAACTCCTCGTCGAGACCCGTTTCCTCCAGAGGTAGGGTTACTCCCCATGGGACCGACCCGGCTCACGATCGATGCTTGGTACTTGGAAGGGACGGGATTGTTGGAAGGGACGGGATGCCAACCCGAAAACGAGGCACCCTCCTCATCCTGACAAAATTACCAATCGTTCCAGCCTTTTCCGGGAGAACGTAAAGGCACCAAAAGAGTCGAATCATCCCGGAGCCACATACGTCCATCACTCGATTCGAAAACATGAACGCCAAACACTTCAGGACAACGATCTTTTCACTTGGTCTCGTGATCGTTTCTCTCACGACCATTGCGTGCCGGGACAAAGATCAAGAGGTCGACCCCGCTTCGGAAGCGGCCACAGCCGACTTTGATCTGCAACTGGAAATCGAACGCGAGATGCTCGAGGTGGAGCGCGAACGTCTCGCCTTAGAGCGGGCCCAGTTGGAAGAAGCCCGCGATGCGGCACTCGCCGAAGCGGATTCCGCCCGCGATGCGGCAGGCGCCGCCGAAGAGGAAGCGAAACGTGCCCGTCAGGATCTCGCCAGGGCCAATTCCCGGCAGAGGAGTCCCGCTCCCTCCCCGTCGCGAACGCGGGAGCCGCAACCGCGCCGATCGGGCGGAGACGTTCCCGGATCTGGTTTTCGGGGTGGCGAAGGGCCGGGCGCAAACTCGGATTACCGTCTCTTCTACGAAGAACTGCGACCCCATGGCGTGTGGTTCGAGACGGGAAGTTACGGTTACGTCTGGCAACCTGAAATCGCCCGCCGCTCCCGGGACTGGCGTCCCTATACCCAGGGGAGTTGGAGAGACACCGATCAGGGCTGGGCGTGGTGGTCGGACGAACCTTTCGGTTGGGCCACCTATCACTACGGTCGCTGGACGCTCGTCGACAATGTCGGGTGGATCTGGGTTCCGGGTCCGGACTGGGCTCCCGCCTGGGTATCCTGGCGCGAAAGCCAGGATCACATCGGCTGGGCTCCGCTCCCCCCGGTGACCCTCTACGAGACACGTTTCGACTACGGCCGGCGCACCGACACGGTTTGCGGGATCCCGCCCCACCACTACAACTTTGTTCAGGTGGACCACTTCGCCGAGCCGCTGCATCACCAATACGTTCCACCGGTGCAGAACGTCCGGATTATCCAGGAGACGACCAATGTCACCAACATCCACGTTCACAACGAGACTGTGATCGTGAACGGTCCCCGCCCCGAACCGCTTCGGGAGCGTTTCGGAAGGGAGCGGATGCCTCATCACACCTTGAACCGGAACGAATGGTCCCCCGATCGTCGCAGCCATACGACCCCTCGTCAGCAGGGAGGAGTGCTTGAATTCCTCGCCCCGGCGATCGCGGCGCTCGGCTCGAATCAGGCTCGTCCTTCGCGCCTCGAGGGACGACTCGATCAACTGGTTTCGGCTCACCCCGTGGCCAAGCCGGATGCTGAAATCACTCAACGTTTCGTTCGAGAGCGTGCCCGTCAGGAAGTAAGGGCGACTCCAGTGGAAGCTTCGTCTCCTTCCACGGCAAGTCCCGCGGCTTCGGATGAGGCTCCGAAATTGGCGAAAGACGTTGAGGAAATCCAGCAGACCATTCGGGAGCGGGAAGCTCGTATCGAGAAGCTGACCCGTCGGCAGGAGAACGCTGCTGCAGCTGCGGGCGAAACGCCGACCCGTTCCCCTGTGGAATCCGAAACCGAGCCCTCGACAAAACCCGAACCCGAGTCGGACCCGGTTCCCGAGCCCTCGACAGCACCCGAACCCGAGTCGGACCCGGTTCCCGAACCCTCGACAAAACCCGAACCCGAGTCGGACCCGGTTCCCGCACCCTCGACAAAACCCGAACCCGAGTCGGAGCCGGTTCCCGAACCCTCGACAAAACCCGAACCCGAGTCGGCACCGGTTTCCGCACCCTCGACAAAACCCGAACCCGAGTCGGCACCGGTTCCCGAGCCCTCGACAAAACCCGAACCCGAGTCGGACCCGGTTCCCGCACCCTCGACAAAAC
>JBBDRG010000015.1:0-11984 GCA_040905585.1 Verrucomicrobiales bacterium | reverse complement strand
CCTGAACCCCTGAATTTCTGAATTTCTGAATTTCTGAATTTCTGAATTTCTGAATTTCTGAATTCCTGAATTTCTGAACCCTCGACTACTGGTCGCTGGTGTTCTCGGGGTCTGTGGTTTGCGGCCAGTCGTCGGTGCGGAAGGGCGCGACGGGCAGGCCTTCGCGGCTTTGGAGGTTGGCGACCGGATTGTCGGCCCAGGCGTAGCGAACCGCCACCGGCTCGGGGACCGCCTCGCTGGAAACTTCGACTCGGTTCTTGTCGAGGATTTTTCCGGTGGCGGGATGCCAGACTTTGTCGTCTCCGGCGACGGCAAAGCCCTCCGCCTCGTGCGTGTCGAAGGTGTAGAGCGTCGAGCCGACGTTTTCGAAGATCAGAATCGCCTTGTCGCCTTTGATCTCCATCGACTGGAAGGTCGGGCTGAGGTGGGGAACGTCCCAGCCGTAGTCCTTCGCCAGGGCGAGGCGGGCGAGGCGCCTGGCAACGTTCTGCTTGTCGCGAGGATGAATGTCGCGTCCTTCGCCGAGGTCGTAGATGACCGCCTGTCCGGTGTTCGGGAGGGAAAGGGTGTTCGACTGCGCTTCGCGAAGCTCGGCCCAGTCGCTCTCTCCGGGTTCGTCGGCCTCGTCCTTGAAATCGGCGAGCTGCACCCAGTAGAACGGGAAATCGTCCTGACCCCAGGATTTCCGCCATTCCGATATCATGAGGGAAAACAGGTCGTCGTACTGATACGCTCGGGCCGCGTTGCTCTCGCCCTGATACCAGATCGTGCCCCGGATTCCGAAGCCGATGATCGGGTTGAGCACTCCGGCCCAGAGGTTGCCGGGGCGATGTTGGCCCGCGAGAATGTTCCGGGGACGGCGAGGGGCGGGTTTGCCGGCTTCTTTTGCCTCGGCGGCCGCCTTTTCCCAGGCGGCCAGCGCCTCTTCGTAGTCGAAGGTCTCCTCGTTCTTCTTCCAGCTGTCGAGGTAGTCGTCGAACCGGCCGTCCTTTTCCAGGATGTCTCGCTTCACCCAGGCTTCGGCGGCCGAGCCTCCCCAGGCATTGTCGATCAGGCCGATCGGCACTCCGAGAGCCTGATTGAGCTGACGGCCGAAGAAGTAGCCGATGGCGGAAAAGTCGCCGACCGTGTTGGGAGTGCAGATTTCCCACTGGCCTTCGAAGTCGTCCTGGAGTTCCTGCGTGCCCACTTGCGGCACGGTGACGAGTCGGATGTTGGGATAATCGGCGGTGGCTTTCTCCAGATCGGGATCGTTCGATTGGTTCACGGGCCACTGCATGTTCGACTGGCCGGAGCAGACCCACACCTCGCCGACGACGATGTTGGACAGCACCAGCGTTTCGCCGTTCGAGGCGACCGTCATTCGCAAGGCGTGGTGCGAGCCGGCCATCGGTGTCAGCTCGACTCGCCATTTCCCGTCCTTGTCCGCTTTTGCCTGATGCTCCTGATCGGCAATGCTGACCGTGACGTCGGCGTCGGGGACGGCCCAACCCCAAATCGGATTGGCGAGGTCGCGTTGGAGGACCATGTGGTCTCCGATGATCGACGGGAGTTTCAAACCGGCGTTGGCGCTGTCGAGCAGCAGGCCGATCGACAGAATGGCAGTGAGAGCGACGATTCGATTCATGCTGCGGGTTGTAATGAAAACCGGCGCGGGACGCAACTGTTAATCTGCAAGTTTTCGCGGCCGGCGCCGATCGCTCAGTCGTCGAGATGAATCACCGCTTTGCGAAGCGCCGGGTCGCGGACGACGGTGGAAAATCGTTCCGGGACATCGTCGAGATCGAGCCGGTGAGTGATCCAGGGAGCGGTGTCGATCCGGCCGCCTTCGATGGCGCCGATCACTTCGCCGAACTCGGCGGAGGTGGCGTTACGGCTCGAGAGAAGGGTGATTTCCCGACGATGGAAATCGGGATCGTGAAACGCGATGTCGCCCTGAAACAGTCCCACGAACACGATGCGGCCGCCGTGCGCGACGTGGTCGAAAGTCGTCAGCATGGATTGACGGCTTCCCGTGGCGTCGAAGACGAGGTCCGGGAGTTCCCCGCCGAAGGCGTCCCGAAGTTCGCGCTCGAGCTCCGTGTCGCCGGAGACGCGAACCGTTCTTTCGATGCCGAAGGCGTCGCGACAAAAACCGAGTCGTCTCTCGTCGAGATCGGCCACGGCGATGTGTTCGGTGTGAAGCCGGAGAAACGACAAGATGCTGAGGCCGATCGGTCCGGCGCCGAGGACGAGGGCGCGATCGCCGGGGGTGGTGCCGGAACGGTTGACGGCGTGGCGCCCGATGCCCAGCATCTCGACGAGGGCCAGTTGGTCGGCCGAAGCCCCGGCGGAGGCGTGGAGCTTCCGGCTCGGGACGTTGATCTCCCGGCGCATCCCGCCGTCGCAGTGGACGCCGAGAACCCGCAGCGACTCGCAGCAGTTCGGTTTTCCCTTTCGCGAAGCGGGCGAATCCGGGTCGTTGAGATAGGGTTCGATCGCCACGATCTGGCCGATTCGCCAGTCGGCATCGCCGTTCACGTCGACGATCTCCGCCGCCAGTTCGTGTCCGAGGATGCGCGGGTATTCGAAAAACGGCTGGCGACCGTGAAAGGCGTGGATGTCCGTGCCGCAAACCCCGATGCGCCGAATGCGCAACCGGGCCTCTCCCGGTGCGGGCTCTGGGGGCGTTCCCGTCTGTCGGGAAAAACGACCGGGCGTTTCGAGGCGGATTTCGGTTTGGGGCATCGTGGAGGTTTTCTATCCGACGGGGCACTGGTTGATGTCCCGGAAGAAATCGTTGCCCTTGTCGTCGACGAGGATGAAGGCGGGGAAGTTCTCGACCTCGATCTTCCAGACGGCTTCCATGCCGAGTTCGGCGAAGTCCAGCACTTCGACTTTGCGGATGTGGTCCTGGGCCAGAATGGCGGCGGGGCCGCCGATGGACCCGAGGTAGAAGCCGCCGTGCTTTTTGCAGGAACTCGTGACCTGTTCGCTGCGGTTGCCTTTCGCGATCATGACCATGGACGCGCCGTGCGATTGGAAAAGCTCCACGTAGGGATCCATGCGTCCGGCGGTGGTCGGCCCGAAGGAACCGCTGGGGAGGCCGTCCGGTTTCTTGGCGGGACCGGCGTAGTAAACGGGATACTCCTTGAAATAGTCGGGGAGATCCTCGCCGTTTTCCATCATCTCGCGCAGCTTCGCGTGAGCGATGTCGCGGGCGACGATGATCGTTCCGCTGAGCTCCAGCGCGGTGGTGACGGGGTATTTCGACAGCGTCTCGAGCGTTGCCTCCATCCCGGCGTTCAGATTCACGGGAACGCCGTGGAACCGGTGATCCTTCCACTTTTCGGGAATGTACCGGCCGGGGTTGGTTTCCAGCTGCTCGAGAAAAAGTCCCTCGCGGGTAATCTTCGCCTTCGCCTGCCGGTCGGCCGAACAGCTCACGCCGAGACCCACGGGACAGCTGGCTCCGTGTCGGGGCAGGCGAACGACACGCACGTCGAGGGCGAAGTATTTACCGCCGAACTGCGCGCCGATCCCGATTTTTCCAGCCCGGTCCAGGAGCGTCCGCTCCATCTCCAGATCGCGGAACGCCTGGGCGCGATCGCTGCCTTCGCTAGGCAGTTCGTCGTAGTAGCGGGCCGACGCGAGCTTGACCGTTTTCAGCGTCGCTTCGGCGCTGGTGCCTCCCACGACGAAGGCCATGTGGTAGGGCGGGCAGGCCGAGGTGCCCAGCGTTCTCATTTTCTCGACCGCCCAGTCGACGAAGCGGTCCGGATCCAGGAGGGCCTTGGTCTCCTGGTAAAGGAAGGTTTTGTTGGCCGAGCCGCCGCCCTTGGTGATGAAAAGGAACTCGTATGCGTCGCCGTCCGTGGCGTAGAGTTCGATCTGGGCGGGCAGATTGCTGCGGGTGTTCTTCTCGTCGAAGAGCGTGAGGGGAGCCATCTGGGAATAGCGCAGATTTTCCTCCTGGTAGGTCTTCCAGATTCCGGACGCCAGGGCCGCTTCGTCCCCGCCGCCGGTCCACACCCGCTGGCCCTTTTTCCCCATCACGATGGCCGTGCCGGTATCCTGGCACATCGGCAGAATTCCCCGCGCCGCGATCTCGGCGTTACGCAGCAGGGTCAGCGCCACCATCCGGTCGTTGTCGGTTGCTTCCTCGTCGTCGAGAATGGCGGCGACCTGCTTCAGGTGGGCGGGGCGCAGCATGAACGAGATGTCGCGCACCGCTTCGCCGGCGAGGCGGGCGAGCGCGTCCGGCGACACCTTGAGAATTTCCTTTCCTTCGAATTCCACCACCTCCACTCCGTCGGTGGAAACGAGACGGTAGGCCGTTTTGTCGGGACCGAGGGGAAAGGGATGGTGGTGGACGAAATCGGTCATGGTGGACGGGGGAGCCGGCATGGCCGGACCTTCCCGCCGACGCGGCGGATTTGCAACTACCGGCGAACGGAAACGGGGCGGTCGCTTCACGCCTGCGGCGCGCGCGGAACATCCGGGTCGGACACGTGAACCCAGGTGTGAACGTGGGGAGACCCGCGGAAATACCAGACCATGTGCGGGCCCTCCAGACGCCAGTTGTCCCAGACCCCGTCGTCTCCGATATCGCCGTCGCGGTAGAAGGAGAGATGCAGATTCTCGAATCCGGCCTTCTCTACCAGGGCCATCGACTCCTTGCGGTCCTCTTCGCGGAAGGGAAGCAGCAAATCGTCCATCACGCCGCGGAGCTCGCCTCGCTGATCGGCGCTCATCCCGGAAACGGCGAGCCCGGGTAGTCCTTCCGATTGCCCCTTCAGTCGAATCGTGGCAGCGTTGTCGCCCGGCGCGTCGTCGAGCAGCGCCGTCTCGCGCTGTTTTCCGTCGAGCATCTCGAACACGCCGTTCGCCCTTTTCGCCTGGTACCAGTAAACGTTGCCTTCGTGGTTGGGCCCTTCCCGGAAGCCTTCGGCCGCGTGTCCGTAGAAGATCGGTCCGCCGAATGCCTTGCCGGCCACGGAATCTCCGTCGACCCGGCGGGTGCAGTGGCGACCGGTGAGGACGAACTCGAACTTGCCGGTTCCGGGTTCGCCGAAAATGGCAATCGACGAATCCCCGAAGCCCTTCCTGCCGCTGTCGTGCTCGACTTGACCGATGACCTCGTCCCGGTACTCCTCGCTGTGCAGATCGAGGAAGATCTCCCGCACCATCGCGTTCTGATCGTCCGTCAGATACTTCCCGATGCGCTGCTCGGTGATGTGCCAGTTGTTGGCGATCTTCGTCCGCAGCGGATCGTCGAATTCGAAGACGAGTGCGGATCGCTGCGGTTCCGTGAGGGTGTCGTAGAGCGACTTGACCAGGGTTTCGGAATTCGGTTCGGCGGCCGGCTCCGCGAGCAGGGCGGCGGGCGAGGCCAGCGTGGCGAGGGAACTGCGATGGAGAAAGGTTCGGCGATTCATGAGTGGGTTGGATGGAGTTCAGGGGGCTGTTCAGGACGATCGTTTCCCGTGGCAGGTTCGACCCGGAGCGGGGAGGCACCAGGTCGCTGGGCGGAAAGAGCCTGTGCGGAAGATTGCGTCGGTATCGATGATACAGCTTCGCCCCGCTTGCTGTAAACGATGGAGTTGGCCGCACGCCCGTGGGATCTGGCGTCCGTCGGGTCGGAGCAGGGTTGTTCGTTCGGGGATGCGTGAGGAAAAATTCGGAACTATCCAGCCGATTCCTGTATAATACCGTTCGGCGCATTCCCCTGGCAGCCGACCTTTTTTTTATGAGCCATTCTGATTCTTCCAAGGAAAAGATTCACGCGGAACCGCCGGAGGAGCTTTCCGACATCAAGGTTTCCAAGCCGAAGGAACACGCCGCCGGACTGCCTGCGGTAACCTCGTCGTTGAAGCACGTCTTCACCCAGGCGGGCATCAAGCGGGGAACGGAGGGAATGGCGAAGCTGAACCAGAAGGACGGCTTCGACTGCCCGTCCTGTGCCTGGCCGGACCCGGACGATCGGCGGGCGTCGACCGAATTCTGCGAGAACGGAGCCAAGGCCCTCGCTTCCGAGACGACGCGTCGAAGAGTCGATCCGCTCTTTTTCGAAGAGCACTCGGTCGCACGGATTTCCGAGCAATCGGACCACTGGATGGAGCAGCAGGGGCGCATCACCGATCCCGTGGTCCTGCGCCCGGGTGCCACCCACTACATGCCGATCGGGTGGGACGAAGCGTTCGAACTGATCGGTGGGGAATTGAAGGCGCTGTCCGATCCCGACGAAGCGATTTTCTACACCTCCGGCCGGACCGTGAACGAGTGCGCTTTTCTTTATGGTTTGTTTGTCAGAATGTTCGGGACGAACAATCTTCCCGACTGTTCCAACATGTGCCACGAGTCGAGCGGGGCGGCCCTGGGTGCGTCCATCGGAGTGGGCAAGGGGACGGTCTCGCTGGAGGACGTGGAGAACGCCGAGACGATCCTGGTGGTGGGGCAGAATCCGGGAACGAACCACCCGCGCATGCTGTCGGCTCTCCAGGCGTGCGTTCGCCAGGGCGGGGAGGTGATCGCCGCGAACCCGATGAAAGAGGCCGGTTTGGTAGGGTTCGCCCATCCGCAGGAGATCGTCGGGTTGATGGGCGCGTCGACGCCGCTTTCCTCGCAGTATCTCCGGGTCAAGATCAATGGCGACCAGGCGCTTTTCCAAGGGCTCTGCAAGGCGGTTCT
The DNA here is from genome assembly GCA_040905585.1 of Verrucomicrobiales bacterium. Classification (GTDB taxonomy): domain Bacteria; phylum Verrucomicrobiota; class Verrucomicrobiia; order Verrucomicrobiales; family DEV007; genus Arctic95D-9. The sequence goes on along the minus strand of JBBDRG010000015.1, from coordinate 5,315 downwards.
CGACTTGGAGGCGGAGTCGCCCGGACGGGTCGTCGACCGCGAGTTCATCTCCGAGCACACTTTCGGCTACGAAGCCTTCGCCAAGAAGATCGAGGCGGTGGAGTGGAGCGAAATCGAGAGACGTTCCGGCCTCTCCGAGGACGAGATTCGCGAGGCCGCCGGGACGATCGCGCGGGGAGAGAAGAAACTGATCACCTGCTGGGCGATGGGGCTGACTCAGCACCGCAACGCCGTGGCGACGATTCGCGAAATCGCCAACCTTCACCTCCTGCTGGGCGCCATCGGACGCGAGGCCGCCGGGCTCTGCCCGGTGCGCGGACACAGCAACGTCCAGGGCGACCGCACCATGGGCATCTTCGAAAAGATGCCGGAATGGTATCACGACGCGATCGACCGCGAGTTCCGCTTCGCTTCGCCCCGCGCCGCCGGCCTCGACGTGGTTGGGTCGATTCTCGCGATGCACGAGGAAAAGGCCTCCGTGTTCTTCGCCATGGGCGGGAATTTTCTCCAGGCCACGCCGGACACCGGGTTCACCGCCGAGGCGCTGCGCAAGTGCAAACTCACCGTTCAGGTTTCGACCAAGCTCAATCGCAGCCACGTGGTCACCGGGGAGACGGCCCTGATCCTGCCGTGCCTGGGCCGAAGCGAATCCGACCTCAAGGAGAATGGAGAGCATCAGTTTTCCACCGTGGAGAACTCGATGGGAATCGTGCACCAGACCAAGGGCACTCTGGAACCGGTTTCGGACAACCTGCTCAGCGAAAGCACGATTGTCGCCCGCCTTGCCGCAGCGACGTTGGACGGCGAATCCTCCATCGATTTCATCGATCTGGCGAGGGACTACGACCGCATCCGAGAACTCGTGGAACGCGTCATTCCGGGGTTCGAGAATTTCAACGAGCGCGTGCGGCGTCCGGGTGGATTCTACTTGGCGAACCCGGCGAAGGACCGCGTTTTCGAGACGGTCTCCGGGAAGGCCGAGTTCTCGGACGACGAACTCACCTCGGCCGATTTGAAGGAGGGCGAATTGATGTTGATGACCATCCGCAGTCACGACCAGTTCAACACCACCATCTACGGGATGAACGATCGGTATCGAGGCATCGGCAACGAGCGCCGCGTGCTCTTCATGAATCCGGAGGACATGACCGACCGAGGCATCGAGCCGCTGGCCGAGATCGCGATCCGCAACCACGACGACGGCCGGGTGCGCGAAGTGAGCCGGTTTCTCGCGGTTCCCTACGACCTGCCCCGCACCGCCGTGGCAGGCTATTTTCCCGAGCTGAATCCGCTGGTGCCCATCGGCTCGACCGCCGAGGTTTCGAACACGCCCTGCTCGAAGTCGGTCCCGGTCCGGGTGGACGCAATCCGGGTGGACGCAATCCGCGTGGAGGCGATGGGGGAGTGAGGCGTTGGAAGCGCTAGGCTGCTCCGCAGGGGGCGGCGCTTCCGGCTTGAGTATTATTCGCGGGTCGGGATTCGGGATCCGGCTCGATACGCGCGAGGTCGGCTACGTTCAGACTCTTTTGATGGGCCTCCAGCGTGAAGTAGAACGTGGTCCCGACTCCGCTCTCCGAGTAGCAGCAAATCTCGCCGTCGTGGCGACCGACCAGCTTCTTGACCGTCGCCATGCCGATGCCCGTCCCCGCAATTTCGCTTTTGCGGTGGAGCCGTTTGAAAGGCTGGAAAACGTTGTCCGCGTACTTCATGTCGAATCCGATGCCGTTGTCGCGGAGGTAGTAGACCTCGCCGGGATAGTCGTCGACTCTGCCGAATTCGATTTCGGGCTTGGTTTCTCCGGCGGAAAACTTGAGCGCGTTCTCAAGAAGGTTTTGGAGAATGACCCTCGTCATGACGGGGTCGGCCACGGCACGCAGGCCGCTTTCGACCGTGACCTTCCGTTCCGGGTCGGGGCGCGCTTCCGACAATCCGACGACCAGTTCGTTGACCATTTCCGACAGGTCGATCTCGCGCGGTTTGATCGTGGCGTGCGCTTGGCTCGCCAAGGTGAGAATGTCCTCGATCAGTTGTTCCATGTGCGAGGCCGCGCTCCGGATTTTCCTCAGGTAGTCCTTTGCCTCGTCGCGCAGTTCCGCTTCGTGGTCTTCCTGAAGGGCTTCGGTGAGAAGGTCGATGTGGCGCACGGGGGTTCGCAGATCGTGGGAGAGAGTGTAGGAGAAGGCGCTGAGTTCCTGGTTGGCTTCCTTGAGTCGCGCCGTTCTCCTCGCGACCTTCTCTTCGAGACTGTTGTTGAGTTGCACGACCTCCCGTTCGCGCTCCCGAAGGGAATCGGTCATCGCCATGGCCATTTCCGTCGCTTTTTCCTGGGTGGACCTGGAATCGGCGAGCACGACGACGCCGAAGAGCGTGAGCCCCATTCCGGCCAGAGCGACGGCGAGGGAGGTCAACCGCGGGAGGTGGTCTTGATGCCGACCCGAGCCCGAGGTCTCGATTGTCCAAATGTTTCCGGCGAGGGACAGGTTGCTGGAGGATGAGAAAGCATGGGAGGGATTCCATGTCGGGGAGGCGTACATCGGAGACCCGCTACCGGGATCGAGGATGCGAATCCCGATGTTGCTCGCGGCGTCGGTCAGGACGCCTGTCATGAAATCGTCCATGCGGAAGGAGCTGAAAACGAAGCCCCGAAGAGCCTGCCTTCTGCCTTCGACCGTTGTCAGGTCCCCGTCGTTGTGGTACAGCGGGACGTAGAGCAAGAATCCCGCCTGGGGATCGTGTTCGGATTCCTGCTTCAGGGTCACGGTGCCGGAGACGGACGGAAGCCCGCTGTCGCGGCATCGTTCCATGGCAACGCGGCGCGTTTCCTCGGAGAACATGTCGTAGCCCATGGCCCGCTGGTTCCGTTCGTCGAATGGTTCAAGGTAGACGGTTACCACGTGGGCGGAGTCGTTTTCCCGAGGCCAGATCCGGAAATCCTCGAAACCTTCGGATCGCACTTTTCCTTCGAACGCCTCGACTTCGTCGCCGGTGACGAACTGGGCGTAGCCGATGCCCTGCACGCCGGGGTAGTCAAGGTCGACGTCCAGTCCCTCCACGTAGTTCTTCCACTTGTCGCGGGTGACTTCCTCGGTCGATGCGAAGAATGCGCTTCCTCCTCGAAGAATCTGCGCGTAGGTATTGATCCGTTCCTGAATCGCACCTCGGAGGCGCGAAGTGTTGTCAACGAATTGACTTTCGTGCGTTTGTTTCTCGGAGTTGTACAGGGTACTGGCGGCGAAAATCGTGATGAGGAGGCCGAGAAGCGCGAAAGACAGCGAAACCGGATGCAGCAGCGAAGTGAGACGACGACTCCCGAAGACGGACGTCATGGCCTTGGCTCGCAAAGTTGGAGGCTGAGAACTCATTCCTGGCAATCGCGGGCGTTTTTTCCTGGCCGAGGGCCGTCAGGAAGGAAGATAGGCGCCCACGTCCTGGATCGCCCGGCGCAGCGCTGCCCGGCTGATGGGCTTCGGCAGGACCAGGTCGACGCCTTCGGGAGTGTTGGCGGCGGCTAGCATGATGTCGCCGAAGCCGGTGGCCATGATGATTTTTTCCCGCCCCTTCAACGCTCGGATCCGGATTGCCAGTTCGTCTCCTCCAATCTCCGGCATGGCGCGGTCGGAGATGACGACGTCGAAGTTTCCCTCGCGAATCCGCTCCAGGGCCGCGAAGCCGTTGTCGGCCGACTCGACGTAGTGGTTGTCCCCCTCGAGAAAGCGGGTCAGGAGGTAGGCGATTTCCTTTTCGTCCTCGACTATCATGACTTTAAGGCGGCGACGCTGATGAGTGGGGGTGTCTTCCTCCCTTTCGTGCTCGACGTTTTCCATGATCGACAAGCTGAGCCGTACGGTGGTGCCTTCTCCCTGCGTCGACCGGACTCTCACGACCCCGCCGTATCGTTGCACCAGACCGTCCACCAAGGACATCCCCAGCCCGCAGCCCTTCTGCTCCTTGGTGGAGAAGAAGGGATCGAGGCACTTTTCGAGAACCTCTTCGGACATTCCCGTGCCGGTGTCAGAGACTTCCACTATCACCGCCTCGTTCTCGGTTTTCGAAGCAATGGTGAGGTTTCCGCCGTCGGACATGGCGTCGCACGCGTTGAAAATGAGGTTGGCGAGAGCCTCTCGGTATTCCGCCGCATTGCCCAGCACCGGCGGCACTTCGCCGAGATCGCTGACGATCTGAACGATCGAGTTCGAGGCAAGGCGTTCGGCCACCCATCGCGGCTTCGTGAGTTCGATGCTTTCCCGGATGACTTCGTTGATGTCGACTGCTTCCGCGACTTCGGTCTTGGAGGAGGCTTTGTAGAAGTATCTCAACCGCTTGACGACCTCGGTCGCGTCCGTCGCTGCCGCCCTCAACTGGTCCATGTACGGAGAGATGGCCTTGATTCCCGCGCCGTCCACGATCTCGACGAGACCGAGAATCTTGGTGAGAGCGTTATTGAAATCGTGCACGACGCCAGCCGCCATCTGGCCGAGATCCTTGAGCCGTGCGGAGCGACCCAGCTGCTCCTCCGTCCGCATCAGCGTTTGAATGGTTGATTCGAGTTCCTCGTTCTTTCGGCGGAGTGCTTCGTCCGCTTCCCGTTTCGCGCGGCGAATGTTGGCGTCCCCCAATTCACGGTGGATGGCCGGGACGAGCCGATCGAGTTTGTGTTTGGGCACGTAGTCGCAGGCCCCGAGACGCATCAGTTTCACCGCTGCTTCTTCTCCGCCGATCGCCCCGGTGACAATAATGAAAGGAATGTCGAGGTTCCGTTCCTCCAGGACCTTCAGCGCATCGAAGGCGTCGAACTGGGGCAGGTCGTGGTCGCACAGCACCAAGTCGCACGGCCGGGTATCGAGCGCCGCCTCCATCTCGCTTCTCGACTCGACGCGAATACCTTCGAAGTCCTCCACTTCGCGCTCCAGCATGCGGAACAGGATCAGGGCGTCGTTGTCCGAATCTTCGACGATAAGGGCGCGCAGGCGACCAATGAATTTCTTTTCGTCGGGCGACGCGATATCTGGGCACATGGGAAACTCCGTGAGCATTGAAATTATAGTAATTATATACTAATAGGAGTTTTTTTATGGCAATTTATAAATTCACCGAGGCCGAAATTTTATAAAATTTTGATAACCGGTTTACCGTAAATCGATTATGCGGAAAGCTCCGGATCTCTTCCGATTGACTGAAGGGGCCGGGATCCCTTCCCTGGAAGCTCGGCACCGTTCGCCCAGGGCATACGCATGAACGGAGCGGAGCCATGTGGAAAGGAGCCCACATGACATCTTGTACGGATGTGAGCGCAAAAAAGTCATGGACGCGAAGCG
>JBBDRG010000014.1:52236-58802 GCA_040905585.1 Verrucomicrobiales bacterium | reverse complement strand
TTGGAGGAACGGCAGGAAAGTCAGCGGCTTCGCCGGTGCGATATGCGACCGACCCATTGGGCTGCGGCCCTTTTGTCCGCTGGCTTCGTTTCTCCTCAGGCGTGGGGCTCGCCCCACTTCCTCGTCGCGCCTCGCCAGCAAACAAAATGACTCGCAGTTTTCCATTCCAGAGTTTTTCAACAGTCTCATAGGAACCCATGCACCCCAAGCCTCGATTCGAAGAGCTGGACTACCGCCGCACCCCGCTGGGCGAACTGATTCTCCGCCGCCGCACGATCCTCTCGCTCGACAACCGGGAGGTATACGAAATCATCCTCGGCGACGAGTTTCTGATGTCGAGTCTCTTCACCGAGGTGGAGGTCGCTCTCGCGAATCTCGGGCTGGCAAAGGCGCGGGAACAGTTCCCGGAGACGGATTCCATGGATGTCGCGGTCGGAGGGCTCGGCCTGGGATACACGGCGCGGGCGGCACTCGGCTACGAAGGAGTCGGTTCTCTGGTCGTGGTCGACTACCTGGAGCCCGTCATCGAATGGCACCGGGAGGGACTGGTGCCGCTCGGCGCTGAATTGACCTCCGACGCCCGCTGCCGCTTCGCGCACGGAGATTTTTTCCGGCTCGCGCTGGCGGACCCGTCGAGAGAGGGATTCGATCCCGAGGACCCCGGCAAGCGGTTCCACGCCATCCTCCTCGACATCGACCATTCGCCGGAAAAGCTTCTCCACGAAAAGCACGGCGAATTCTACACCCCCTCGGGCCTGGCAAAGCTCGCGGCCCGTCTGCATCCCGGCGGCGTCTTCGGTTTGTGGTCCGACGATCCCCCCGACGAGAATTTCACGAACTCGCTGGCGGCCGCGTTCGAGAGCTGCGAGTCCCATGTCGTGACTTTCCACAACCCACTTCAGGACCGCGACTCGGCGAGCACCGTCTACCTCGCGACGGCGAAAAGGTGAGCCCCTTTCCATATTGCTCCGCTACGTTCATGTGCCAGCCGGCCGTGAATCGTCCGACGGCTTCGCAAAATTTTGATTTGCGCCCTGGTTCAATTGGCACGATCCGAAGGAGATGAGTTTTCCCTCCGCTCTCCTTTCGCTTCCGCTGTGTCTGTTGTTTGGGTGCGAGACAACGGAGCCGGAGAAGCGCAACCATCTCAGCTCCTATCGCGGGATGGAGACTAAGGAAGCCCCGTTCGGAAACAAGTCGCTGGTTCGCGAGGCGGATCCGGAAACGCTCAAGCGATACACCCGGGTCATCGTCGAAGAGGTAAAGGTGTACCCCTCCAAGAATACGGATCCGAAAGTGAAGCAAGCCACCAAGGAAGAAGGCGAGCGTCTCGCCGCGAAATTCGAGGAAATCCTCAAGGAGGAACTGGGGAGGCACTTCGAGGTGACCCGGCATCGCTCCTCCAGCACCCTCGCGGTGCGTGCGGCTCTGACGGAACTCCGGCCCAGCAACCCCGAGCTGTTCGTGGTCAACTACCTCCCTTACGCCGGTACCGTCGCGACAGGCATGCAGCTCGCCAGCAAGGACAAGGAGACTCTGGGAGCGGGCAGCGCCACCGTCGAGGTGGAGGTTGTCGATTCCCGTTCGAGACGACAGATCTTCGCCATGGTCGACCAGCTCAAAGGCAACGCGCTTCAGCCCGGCGGGCTCGAGAAATGGGGGCAGGCCGAGGGGGCCATGCGCCTCTGGAGCCGACGGATTCGGCGGGGCATCCAGGCGAACGCTCCCAAACCGGCGGCGAAGCCCGAAACGACGCAGCCGGCATCCCGAAAAACCGAGAAGAAGGCGTCGAACTCCGAATCCAAAAAGGACAGGCGGCCGTTCTGGGTGAAGCCGGGGACGGAGTGACGCCGCTCGTCGTTCCGCGCTTACCGCCGCCCGCTTTTCCACAGCGCGATCTCCTCCACATCGTTGGAGGACTCCGGTCCTTCCGTGCTGCGGCCGCGGGCGACATCGGCTTTCAGTAGCCCCAGCAACTCATCCACGACATCGGGCTTTTCGGCGTAGGGCTCTTCGGTTTCCGGATCGAGATAGAGAAAGTCCAGGTGCCATTTGCCGATCGCGGCCGTGTCGTAGCCGGCGTCCTTGAGGAACCCCGCCACCGTGGGCCGCTCGCTCGCGATCAGGCTCGGGGCGTAGCCGGTGACGACGCCTTTCTGCAACCGCGTTCGCCAGCTGTGGCGACCGGTCAGGATCCCGTATCGCGTCGGCGTGCAGACGGAGGAGCCGGAGTGCGCGTCGGTGAAGATCATGCCTTCCGAAGCGAGACGGTCGGCGTGGGGCGTGGGAATTCTGCTCGTCTCGGGGGCGAGACAACGCACGTCGCCGTATCCGAGATCGTCGCAGAGGAGGTAGACGATGTTGGGAGGCTCTCCGGCGGCGGTCGAGACGGCGAAGAGGGCGAGCAATGACGAAACGAAGACGGATCTTGTCATGGAGAGAACTGGTCCGGGCGATTTGAGGATAGCGTTCGGGCTCAATTATTGGAACAGAATGTTTGACTGAATGGGGTGGGGGGCTGTACCCTTGTACCCCGAAACCAACCCCAGCCGTAATCCTACCGCGAATTTTGCGGGTAGACGGGATTTTCCGGCTGGCCTGTATTCGAGGTTCACTTCCGAACGAATTGGAATAGGGGGTCCACTGTCGATTCCTTTCTGCGCAGACTGTTGCGGAGAGCACTGAAGAGATGAAGGAGACGGACGATCAGCAAAGCGGGACGTCGCCGTCGGCCGACGCGGAGACCCTGCTGCGGACGGGAAGACACTTTCGCACCCTGGTCGACAACATCAGCCACCTCGCCTGGATGGCCGACGAGCACGGCGAGCTCTTCTGGTACAACCAACGCTGGCACGACTACACCGGCAAGCAGCCCGACGAGATGCGTGGATTGGGGTGGGCTGCGGTTCACCATCCCGATCACGCCGAACGGATCATCGAGCGGCTGAAGCATTCCCGGGATAGTGCCGATTCGTGGGAGGACACGGTTCCCTTGAAGGGGAAGGACGGCAAATACCGCTGGTTTCTTGCTCGCGCCGTGCCGGTCCGGGACGAAAGCGGCAGGCTGACCTGCTGGTTGGGAACGAACACCGACATCACCGAGCAGCGCGAGGTCGAACAGGCGTTGCGCGAGAGCCAGGATCGGTTGGAACTCGCGTTGACCAGTGCTGAGATGGGAGCCTGGGAGGCCAATCTCGAAACCGGCGAAAGTTTCTGGGACGAACGAGCCGCGGCCTTGCTGGGCATGTTGCCCGAGGAGGCGCCGACGACGATTCCCGAATGGCTGGCTTTCGTCGATCCCGAAGATCGCCAACGGATCGAAACCATTCTCCAGGGGATTCTCGAGGGAAGTGTCACCAGGGTGGACACGGATTTCCGCTGGGATTTTCCGGACGGCGGCCAGCGCTGGCTCGCCAACATCGGGGTGATGAAGCGCGGCGACGACGGCGCCCGCAAAATCCACGGGGTGGTGATGGATATTTCGCGGCGCAAGGGAGCCGAGGAAAAGCAACGCGAAAGCGAGGAAAGGCTTCGCCTGGCGCAACTCACCGCCGGGGTGGGAACATTCCATTACAATATACAGACGGGTGCGGTCCACTGGTCGCCCGAGATCGAAGCTCTCTACGGCCTGTCTCCCGGCAAATTCGAGGGCACTTTCGAAGCTTGGAAATCGTGCGTGCATCCCGACGATTTCCCCGAGGCGGAGCGACGCGTTCGGAAAGCCATGGAGACGGGCGATTTCGAAGACGAGTGGCGGGCGGTGTGGCCGGACGGCACCGAGCGCTGGGTGTCGGCCCGCGGCAAGGTCTTCATGGACGGGGCCGGTCGGCCGTTGCGGATGGTCGGCGCCAACGTCGACATCACCGATCGGAAGCGGGCCGAGGAGGAACTGCGGCGATCGAACGAAGAACTGGAAGGCCGCGTGGCCCGGCGTACCGCCGAACTCGAGCTGCGCGCCGAACAGCTCAGCCGCCTGACATCCGAACTCACCTTGACCGAGCAACGCGAGCGTCGCCGTCTTTCCCACACCATCCACGACCATCTTCAGCAGTTGCTGGTGGGGGCGAAGTTTGGCATGCAGACGCTCGACAAACAGCTTGCTGACACAGAGAGGGAGGCCTTCGAGCAAGTCGGCTGGTTGCTGGACGAGTCCATCAAAGTGTCCCGCTCGCTCACGGTCGAGTTGGCGTCTCCGATTCTGTACGAAGCGGGACTCGCCGCCGGGCTCGAGTGGCTGGGTCGGTGGATGGAGGAAAAGCACGGGCTTTCCGTGGAAGTTCGGGTCGATGGCGGGGCCGACATCCCGCGGGAGGACATCAAGACCCTGGTGTTCCAGTCGGTCCGCGAACTCCTGCTCAACGTCGTCAAGCACGCCGGAGTGGACGAGGCGTCGGTGGAAATGAAGTTCGAGGATTCGGAGAGCGTGCGCGTCACGGTGGCGGACGGCGGCCGGGGATTCGATCCCGAAATGGTGCGGCATGGCGCTCCCGACCTCAGCGGCGGCTTCGGCCTCTTCAGCATTCGCGAACGCATGACGCTGCTGGGCGGTTACTTCGAATTCGAGAGCGTCGAGGGCGGAGGGGCACGATTCACGCTGGTCGCTCCGGTCGACGGCGTGCCGCGCGACGCGACCGCCCCCTTGCTCCCCATGGCCGCGCAGGCGCGTCCGGAGGAGATCCCCGCGGATCCATCGCCCGCGGCGCGCAAGCGAAACGACGGGAGAGTCCGCCTGCTGCTGGTCGACGACCATGAAATGATCTGCCAAGGTCTTTCCATGCTGCTCGCGGTCCACGAGGACATGGAGATCGTGGGACAGGCCGGCGACGGCCTCGAGGCTCTGGATCGGGCTCGCAAGTTGAAACCGGATGTCGTCCTGATGGACTTTTCCATGCCGAAAATGGACGGCGTCGAAGCCACTCGCCGTCTCCACGAAGAAATGCCGGAAGTCCGCGTGATCGGGCTGTCCATGTACGAGGAATCCGACCGCGCCGCCGCCATGATGAACGCCGGCGCGTCCGAGTATCTCACCAAGGGCGGAAACACCGACATCCTTCTCGACGCGATACGCCGGGTGAACGCGGCGGGAGCCGCCTGAGGAGCTTCTCCGGAAATTTTCGACCGCCCGCATTTTCCCGTTGCGGGAAAACCGAACACGACATGGTCCTCAATCTCTGCGACGAGGGCTTCGGCAACGAGGCGCGGAAGGAGTTGCACGTTCCGGCTCTCCTCGAGATGCTGGACATTCCCTTCACCGGGGGCACGCCGCAGTGCCTCGCCTACTGCTACGACAAGTCGCTGGTCCGCGGGATCGCCAAGGAAATGGACATCCCCCGTTCCCGCCGCGTTCGTCATCAACCCGGACGAAACTTCGGCGTACGAGCTGACCCTTTCGTTTCCCGTGATCGTGAAGCCGAATTTCGGGGACTCCAGCGTCGGCATTACGCAGAAGAGCGTCTGCCACGACGTCCGGGAACTGGAAATGGCGATCCACGATCTCCGCACGCGCTTCGGCGAGAACCAAGTGGTGCTGGTGGAGCAATTTCTCACGGGCAAGGACATCAGCGTGGGCCTGATCGGCAATCCGCCCGATTCCCTGCTCGCGCTGCCGGTGATCGAAGAGGACTACACCACCCTTCCCGACGGTCTGCCGAAGCTTTGCGGCTACGAGGCCAAATGGGATCCAAAGTCGCCCTACTGGAACCTGCGGTCCATCCCCGCCGATCTGCCCGAGAAAACGGAGGGCTTTCTCGTTGCTTCCTGTCAGCGCCTCTTCGAGCGGTTGGAATGCCGCGACTACGCCCGCTTCGACTGGCGACTCGATGCGAACGGCACCCCCGCCTGCTCGAAGCCAATCCCAACCCCGGCTGGTGCTGGGACGGACACCTCGCCAAGATGGCCAAGCTGGGCGGGTTCGAATACGCCGAGATGCTCGGAAAGATTCTCGACGCGGCCTTCGCCCGGGTGAGCGGGGCAAGGCAGGCACGGTAAGCCCCGCGCCTACTCCTCGCCGCCATCCACGCGGAGACGCGGCGCGATGTCGGCGAGGTAGCGCTCGCCGATGCCGGGGATTTCCAGCAAATCTTCCACGGCGGAGAAGGGACGGGCCCGGACGATCTTCTCCGCCAAGGCCGGGCCGACGTGCGGCAGCTCCATCAGTTCCTCCGCCGAGGCCGCGTTCGGATCGAGCGGAAGGTCGCGGCGTTCCGCTTTCTGGTCCGACCGTTCCTGGCGACGCGATTTCACGAGGGTGATCGCGCCCGCGACCGCCAGGGCGACACCGGCCGCCGCCAGCGGGAGCTTCTTGCCCGGCGATTCCTTCGCGGGCGCCGTCTCGGGCTGGCTCCCGTCCGAGTCCTCCGTCCGGATCCGGCGCTCGACCGCCCTGCCCGAAAACCTCGGCCCGTCCGCCGCTCTGTCGCTGTCGTCCGTATTCATAGAAGCGTGAATCGCGAAAGGTTACGAAAATTGAAGAAAAAGGTATACGCGCCGCAACGGAACAAATCCACTGTTCGAAAACCTGAAAACCTGAAAACCTGAAAACCTGAAAACCTGAAAACCTGAAAACC
>JBBDRG010000014.1:42008-52136 GCA_040905585.1 Verrucomicrobiales bacterium | reverse complement strand
GAAAACCTGAAAACCTGAAAACCTGAAAACCTGAAAACCTGAAAACCTGAAAACCGCTGAGATTCTCATGATCGAGCCCAGGGAGAAACCGGAGCCCGCCGCGGTGGCGCGGCACTACGACGCACTCGACCCCTTCTACCGCGAGGTCTGGGGGCGCGACCTGCATCACGGTTACTGGAAGACCGGACGTGAAACGGTCGCCGAAGCCGTCGGAAACCTCACCGCCGCCGCGGCCGATCTCGCCCGCGTCGCTTCCGGCGACCGCGTCTGCGACATTGGCTGCGGCTACGGCGGCACCAGCCTCTGGCTCGCCGAGCATCGCGGTGCCGACGTGACGGGATACACTCTGTCACGGCACCAAGCCGAGAGCGCCGCCTCGGCCGCCGCCCGGCTGCCCGGGTCCCTGCCTCGGCCCCGCTTCCTTTGCCGCGACTGGCTTGAGAACGGTCTTCCCGACGGCTCCGCCGACGCGGTCCTGTCGATCGAATGCTTTTCGCACGTCGACGACAAGGCCGCGTTTTTTCGCGAGATCGCCCGCGTACTCAAGCCCGGCGGCCGCGTCGGTATGACCGCTTGGCTGGCGCGGGAGCGGCCGCGGCCGTGGGAGGTCCGCCATCTGCTGGAGCCAATCTGTCGCGAGGGCCGCCTGGCCGGGCTGGTCGACCTCTCCGAACTGCGCGAATTCGCCGAGTCCGCCGGCCTGGTGGTCGACGACCTCCGCGACATCGGCCCCCGGGTCGGCAAAACATGGCGGGTCATCGTCAAGCGGCTGGCGGTCAAACTCGCCACCCGCCCGGACTACCGGGCCTACCTCCGGGACGAACGCAACGGCGACCGCGTTTTCGCCCTCACGGTTCTGCGTCTCGCGGCGGCGTATCTCACGCGGTCGATGGGCTACGGCTTGCTCGGGGCGAGGCGGCCGCAGTAAGACCGGGGAAGGAACGTCTTCGAGGGGGTTGAACGACCGACTGGACCCTGTCGGTTCGGCCTTTTCCCCCGCGCGCTTCAGCGCTTGGCGAAGACGGCGATGTCGGCGGCGGCGGCGAGGGCGGTTCGGATGGCGGGGGCGATGCGGCCTCGGCCGATGAAAGCGTCGCCGGCGAAGAACAGCCCGATGGTGGAAGCGCGGCGAATCGCTTCGAAGCTGGCCGCGGAGTGCGGGTGGGCGTAGCGCCAGAGTTGCACGTCGGACCAGTTCAGTCCGGGCAGGTCGGTGTCGAGGAGATCGCCGGCGGCCTGGATGACGAGGTCGACGAGTTCGGGATGCGGATCGTCGAAGTGGCGGGCGGTCCAGTCCGGCGACATGTGGACGATGAGGAGCGATTCGCCTTCGGGAACGTGGTCGGCTTTCCGGTTCTCGAGGCTGAGCCAGGCGATGTCGTGCCGACCGTCGTCGTTGACCAGGGCGTAGCTGTTTCCCGGCATCGCGATCTCGCCGGGAAAGTTCAGGGCGAAGGAAAACTGGCTGTCGTATTCGGCCTTCTTGATTTCCCTGACCAGCCCGGAGCGCGGGGCGGGGTCGAAGTCGCTGTTCGCGAGAAGCTCCACGGTCTGTGGTCCGGGAGGGGTCAGGAGTACGCCGTCGTAGTCGTCGAAGGTTTCTTCGTCGTCCGTTTCCAGACGCCATTTCATCTGGGCTTGGAAGAGCCGCGAGATGCCTGTCCCGTGCCGAACCTGCAGGCCGGCGGAGTCGACCATCAGTTTACCCAGGGTGTCGATGCCGCCTCGGTAGCTCCACCTCGCGCTGGCGTTCCGTTCGGGATCCCCTTTTCCGACGCGGCCCTCCGCGTCGAAGGGCAGGACGTCCTCGACAATGCGGCAGAGGTTCTCGGTGGGCAGGTCTTCGAAGAAAAAGCTGGCGAGTTCGTTGCTTTCGACCTTGAAATAGTTGGCGCCGTGGTCGTAGCGGCAGCCGTTTTTGGAACGGGAAGCGGCGCGTCCGGACAGATTTTCGCTTTTCTCGAAAACGGTGACCTCGGCCTCGGTTTCCGAGAGTTTGTGGGCGGCGGCAAGCCCGGAAAGGCCCGCTCCAATGATCGCGATCTTTTTAGGCATGTCTGGTTCCATCCGTTACGCCCCGAACCCGATTGTCGAGTCAGGGGGCGACGGCGGATGAAACGTTCAGTAACTCTTGGCGAAAATCACCCGGCCTTCGGCGGGCTTGCCGGTGTAGACGCACGTTCCGGCGTCGCCGCGGAGCTTCGGATCCTTGGGGATGCAGCGGACGGTGACCTTGAGTTCTTGCTGCAGGGTTTCTTCGTCGTCCGCGCTTCCGGCCCAGTGGACGAGGGCGAAGCCCCCGTGGATTTCCGGTTCGTCGGCGTTTTCGGGCGTGAAGAATTTCCGAAAGCCGTCCATCGAAACGATCTCGACGGTGTGTTCGTTGCGAAAGGCGCGGGCGGCCGCGAGAAGATTGTCCTGGATGGACTGGAGAATCCCGGTGATGCCGGAAACGGCTTCGGCGACGGGCAGGAACTGCTTGTCCTTGGGTGCCTTGTCCCGCCGGGCGAGGGCGACGGAGCCTTTCTCGAGATCGCGGGGACCGATCTCGATGCGGACGGGCGCGCCCTTCTTGATCCACTCCCAGTTCTTGACCCCGCCACCGATATCGCGCTTGTCGATCTCGACGGTCACGGGTTGGCCGTGGAACTGCTGGCCGCCGAGTTCGGCGGCCAGTTTTTCGCAGGCTTCGAACACGGGTTCTTCGTGCTCGGGCTTCGGCGTCACCGGCAGGATCACCACCTGCGTGGGCGCGACCCGGGGCGGGACGACGAGGCCGTCGTCGTCGGAGTGGGCCATCAACAGCGTGCCGATGAGACGGGTACTGACGCCCCAGCTCGTGGTCCAGGCGAACTCGCGTTCCTCGCGGCCCTCGAATTCGATCCCGGCCGCCTTGGAAAAGTTCTGGCCGAGAAAGTGCGAGGTTCCCGCCTGGATCGCTTTTCGGTCCTGCACCATGGCTTCGATGGTGAAGGTGTTGAGCGCCCCGGGAAAGCGCTCCGCCTCCGTCTTTTCTCCGGCGACCACCGGCACGGCGAGGTGATCGGTGAGAAAGCGCTCGTAGACCTCGTGCATACGCACCGCTTCCTCCATGGCTTCCCCGGCGGTTTCGTGAGCGGTGTGGCCTTCCTGCCAGAGAAACTCCGCCGTGCGCAGGAAAAGGCGGGGGCGCATCTCCCATCGCATCACGTTGGCCCACTGATTGATCAGCAGCGGGAGATCCCGGTAGCTCTGCACCCAGCGCGCGAAAGCGGCGCCGATGATGGTTTCGGACGTGGGACGGATCACGTAGGGCTCCGCCAGCTCGCCCGCGGGAATCATTTTCCCGTCCTTCATTTCGAGGCGGTGATGGGTGACCACGGCGCATTCGGTGGCGAAGCCCTCGACGTGGGTGGCTTCCTTCTCCAAGTAGCTGACGGGAATCAGCAGCGGGAAGTAGGCGTTTTTGTGACCGGTGTCCTTGAACCACTTGTCGAGCTGCCGCTGGATCTGCTCCCAGATTCCGTAGCCCCACGGCTTGATCACCATGCAGCCGCGCACTTCGGAATTTTCCGCCAGGTCGGCGGCGCGGACGACCTGTTGATACCACTCCGGAAAATTCTCCTCGCGGGTCGGTGAAATCGCGTTTTTCGGTCCTTTGGCCATGGTCGGTCGCTTGCTGCTGGAGTTGAAAGAATCGCTCCGACCGTATCCAACCCCGGCCGAATTGCCAGCGGGGAAATTCGAGGCTACCGTTCGCCGTGAAGATCCTGCATCTGTTCGTCTCCCCGGGCCACAACTATTTCGGCCATTACGGCAAGCCCGCGGGCGAGAATCCGGTCGTGGAAGTCGACCGGATCGAGTGTGTCGCGGGCAGCGGCATTCGAGGCGATCGTTTTTTCGACTACAAGCCGGACTACAAGGGCCAGATCACCTTTTTCGAGATCGAAACGCACGGGAATCTCTGCGAGCGGTTCGGCACTTTCGACAAAGGGCCGGACATCTACCGGCGGAACGTCGTGGTGGAGGGTCGGGACTTGAACGAATTGATCGGCGAGGAGTTCGAGCTCCAGGGTGTGGCATTTCTGGGTACGGAGGAGGCGAAGCCGTGTTTCTGGATGGACCGGGCCTTCGGCGAGGGGGCCGAAGAAGCCCTGCGCGGCAAGGGCGGTCTCCGGGCGAAGATCCTCGCCGGAGGGACCCTGAAGAAAGGCGAGTGAAGGCAGCCCATGAACCTCAAGATGAACCGGGTGGAGGAAGAGTAAGGGGGAAGCGGCTTTCGGGCGCGGTCTTCAATCGCGGAGATTCCCCACAAATTGCCGAAAGGGCAGTCCGGTCTCCAGCTCTTGTTCGAGTTTCGTGGCTCTCGCGTGGAGTTCGCTGCTTGTCAGGCGCGTTTCGTCGAGCGTGGCGATCGCGACCAGGTTTCCGGTTCCCGGCACGGAAAACACGTACACCGAAGGAAAAGCGGAGCGGAGGGCCTCGAGGTCCTTCGGTGTCGACGGATCCTGCTCGATCAGGTTGAACGCCACTACCCCGTCCGGTTGGAGCCGTTCCTGCAAGTCGTTCAGAAAAGCCTCCGTCTTCAGGCGCGGCGTGATTTCCTCCGGTTCGGATTCGGTCTCGGCTTTGAGGAAGGCGTCCATGTAGATCGCATCGTAGGGACCGTGCGGTTCCCGCAGGAACACGAAAGCGTCCCCAGTGTGAATGGTCGTGTTCGGCCCCTCCGTCGTGCCGAAGAAGTCGGCCGCGAGTTTGACCACCGTCGGATCGATCTCGACGACGTCGGTTCGCGTTTCAGGCAGCGCCTCCTGGAGGAATCGCACCATTCCGCCGCCGCCGAGGCCGACGACGAGCACGCGCTCCTGGGGGTGGCGAAACAGCAGGGAGGCGAACAAGGCACGCGTGTACCCGAGCTGCAGCTCATGGGGCGCTTCCAGATCGATGGCCGATTGGCGCTGTTCCGCACCCTTTTCATCCACGAAGAGAAGACTGCGGACGCCGTCGCGTTCCCGGACGCGTATCCGCGAATATTCCGAGGTCGTTTCGTGGAGGAGTTCGCCGAACTGGGTTTCGAATCGCCGATCGTGAGTCCCTTTCGCCACGACGAAGAGAACGGCGATCGATGCCGCGACGAGGACGAGACCGAGAAGAGGACGGAGGAATTTCAAGAGATTGGCATTTTGGGGGCGCCTCGCCGAAGACCCTGAAAGCGATCCCGCTCGACCACCACCAGTCAATCTCGCCGGTTGCTATTAGAACGGCCCCTCAGTCTGGCGGGGCGTTCTCTCGAGGGCGTCGGCGAACGCGCCGGGCACCGTCCAGAAAGCGGCGGAGCCCAAGAGGCTGCGCTGCAGGAAAGCCCGTCGGGCGCACTGGGGGCAGGCGGGAAACTTCATGGTGGGATGTCGGGATCGAACCCCGCGTTGGGTCGGGGGTTTCGGTTAGACGGGCCGGCCGGTCGTCGATCCACGTCTCGATGTCTGCGAAGATGCGGTCTCTTCCCGATTCTTCGCAGAACCAGTGTCCATTGTCCGGGTAATAGCGGGTGTCCGTCGCGGGGTAAAGCCGCGACAGTTTTTCCGCCACGGCGCCTTTTATGATACGGTCTTTGCCGCCGCTCAGGATCAGAATCGGTGCCGCAAGGGTCTCCGGTGCCACTCGCGTCGTGCCTTTGGGATCGAGGAACCAGAACACCACTTCGAAAAAACAGCGGCCTGATTCGGGAACGAGAGATTCGTGGATTTCGCGCGTCCGCTCGGCGGGAACGCGATTGAAGAGCCCGTAGCGGGCCCGGCGGAAGGAGGGGCGGTGGGTGCGCCGCCAGAAGAAAGGCATGGCGAGAACATTGAGCGTCGTCCAAGCCGCGGTCGGATAGATGTGGTTGACGCCGGCGGGTCCGGCCGAGTTCATCAGGACGACGGCTCCGACAGTCCTCCGGGAGGCTACGAGCTGGGCGATCAGTCCTCCCATGGAATGGCCGATCAAAATGGGCGGGGACTCCAGCTTCTTGTCATCGATGAAGCGCTCCACGCTCTCGACGTATTCGGCGATGGAAATTTTTCCCAGCCAATCGGCTTCGGGCGGGTTCTCCTGGTCGTGCCCCGGCAAGGCGGGGGCGAAGACCCGGTGACCGCAGCCGGCCAGGTGGCGTCGGAGCGGCTCCAGCACTTCGGGGCGGCTCCACATTCCGTGGATGAGGACGATGTCTCTGCCCATGCGACGTCCGGTGGTTGCCGACGGAGGTAGAGAGGGGATCAGAAACGGCGGGTGTAGCTGACCGTGAGGATGTTCCAGTCGTACTTGTAGGTGCCGTTGAAGGCGGGCTGGACGTTGTTTCGAATAGTCGACGTGTCCATCAGCAGAAGGCTGTAGGCCAAGTCGACGGAATTCAGGCCCCAGCGGTAGCCCGCCCCGATGCTGGCGATGTGCCGGTCGTTGGCCGGGACGGACGGGTTGTAGGTCCTGCTGTTCATCGGCGAGTCCGAATAGAGGTAGCCCGCCCGCAGCGTAAGAGCTTTGCTGACGTCGTATTCGACTCCGAAACCGACGCTGTAGGAATCATCCCAGCCGAGAGGGACCGCGTCATTGCCGCCGAGAAGCGGCTGGTTCGAACCGATCGCCAGCGGCAGGTCGTCGTGGGTGGAGTTCTGGATCCACTCGAAATCGACGCCGAACCGCAGATTCTCGCAAATGTCGTAGCCATAGCCGACGCCGATGCTGCCCGGGTGTTCTATCTCGGATTCGAAGGGGCTTTCCGGGAGGGCGATGCCGGGGGCGGGAATGTTGGTTAATCCGAAATCTCCTTCATAGTCGACCGACACCGGAAGGCGTCCCACCAGAGCGAAGTGATGGCGATCGCCCAGGTCGAAGTTGATGCCGGCGTAGGCGCCGATTCCCCATCCATGACCGTCGAAGCGCATGTCTCCGTCGGGAAGGGGCGCTCCGAGCAGCGGGCCCCACGGGTAGCGCTGCTCCAGGCGAAGCTTCGAGCGGTAGATGTCGAGTCCGAAACCGAGCGAGACGTCGTCGTTGATTCTCACGCCCAGGGCGGGATTGACGGCGATCGTTTCCAAGACGGCGTTGTAGGCACCACTGTAGCGAAACATCCCTTCGCGCGGCCAATTGATCGAGACCCCGAAAGGAGCGCTGACTCCCAGGCCTGCCGTCAGCCTGTCGTTGAGGGGATGGACGACGTAGGCGCTCCCGAGATCTTTCCATGGAACGATCATGGAATCCTTCAATCCGAGCGGGCTCGTGTAGTCGGTCTTGCCATGCCAGCGCTGATAGGTGGCCTGCACCGTGGTATCGGCGATGTCCGTGAGGGTGGCTGGATTGGTCCTGACCACCGAGGCGTCGTCGAGCAGGGTGAACCTTCCCCCGATGACTCCCATGGCCTCGGCTGAATCGGGCAGCGTTCGGAGGCCTTCCGCAGCGAAAACGGGCCCACACATCCAAAAGGCTGAAACAATCGCAGCGATGATCTTCATAAGTTCAATAAATTAAAGAAATCATTACATTCAACATCTTCATTGAATTTATGTCAACGCATTTCGCCTTCGCGCCAAGGTTTCCCGATCGGTTCGAGGCGGATATCACTCCGGGTCGGAACCGGGTTCACCGTCGGAAAAAAGCGTGAAGCTCAACGTGCCCGGTTCGCCCACGGCGTACTCCTCCCACTGGAGGCCGTCGTCTCCGTCCCGATCGAGCGCCCTGAACGCCTCTTGAAAGCCGGCGTGCGCGGTGATGAATTCGACCGCCTCGGCCTCCTCGACCTCGCCGTCTCCGTTCTTGTCGAGCCGCTTGAACAGTTCGCCGTCGGCCTGGGGATCCTGCCTGGTGACGGCCCATTCCTCGCTGGAGATGCGTTGGTTGTCGTCGAGATCGAATTCGGCGAGCGCTTCTCGATGCATGTGGCGGGCGAATTCCTGGCGGGATAGCCCGCCGTCGTCGTCTTCGTCGGCGCGGCCGAATGCCGCCGGGTCGAGCCCGGAGGGGCCGAGTTGTTCCTCCTCCTCCGTCGTGATGCAGCCTGCGAGGAGCGAAGCGATCAGCACCGGGACCGCGGTTCGCGCGATCGATTTTCGCAGGGATTTGAAAACTGGCATCTCGATTGGAAAGCGTGAATTAAGCAGTTGTAACAGTAAAGCCTCTATCATTCAATCAAGCCCGAATGAAGAAGCCGCTCCTCGTCCTCGCCCTCGTCTGCGCGAACAGCCTACCCGTTGTCGCGCAGGATTCCGTTCTTCCCGAACCCGACCGTTCCAAAGTGCGTCCCACGATGACCGAGGGCATCCATGTCGAAGGGTCCATGATCTTCACCTACGTGGACGAGCGCCGGCGTCGCCGCCTCAGCCTGGATCTGTACCGGCCCGCGGCGGACTCGGGGCCTCGGCCGGCCATCGTGATGTATTTCGGCGGCGGCTGGCAGAACGGGCGCCCCGGCTTGTTCGCCGCCCTTGCCCAGGCGTTGGCCCAACGGGGCTACGTGTGCATGGTCCCGGAGTATCGGTTGTCGGGCGAAGCGCCGTTTCCCGCAGCGGTTCACGACGCCAAAACGGCCATTCGCTGGACCCGGAAAAACGCCGCTCGGTTTGGGATCGATCCAGACCGCATCGCCTGCCTGGGCGGATCGGCGGGCGGCCATTTGGCGGGATTAATGGCCGCCACCAACGGAATGGAGGAGTTCGAAGGCCACGGCGACCACCAGGAGGTCTCCTCCCGGGTGCAGGCCGCCGTCGTGATGTGCGGGCCGATGGATCTGCTCGAAAAAGATGCGGTGAGGCGCGTCGAAGAGGCGGCGGAAAAGCCGGAAGGGCACGCGATCATCGACTTTCTTCAGGGAGAGACCCCTTCGTCGAACGAGGCCCTCTACCGCGAGGCGTCTCCTCTCGCCCATGTCGGCGCGCATTCGCCTCCCATGCTTTTCATCGATGGCGAACACGATCGTCCCCGGGTGCGCTACGTGGAATTCTGGAAAAAGATGGATGCCCACGACATTCCGCACGAGTTCGTGGAGATGCCGGGCGCGCCCCATCCTTTCTGGGTCATGAAGGAGTGGTTCGAGCCTACGGTCGACGCGGTCGACGCGTTTCTCGGGAAGCACGCGGGCCCCTGACGACAGTCCGCCGTTTTTTGGGCTACATGTGGGAGGACATCGGTCTCGAGGACTGGCTGTTCAATTTCGACGTGGAAGAAGACGCCGCGCGCCTTCCCGGCACCGTCCTCGACATGGCCCTTTGGAGGAGTGGCCCAACGGCTCGCTCGGCGTTCCGGAGGCTCTTGTTTGAATGTTTTGTCTGGTTGGGACGTCAAATCCCATGGACGGGTTCCTTTTCGACCCCTGAAAGTCGCGAAGCGTCGGTCCAATCCCCCATCTCTTCTCCGGTTTTTCCGGCGACCCCCCTCGACATGGCAACAATCCCTATCAGACTATTTTCATTTCTCGCCGTGGTTTCCTTGGCCCTGATGGGGCCGGCAGAAGCCCGCAACAAGTCCAAGAAGAACAACGACAAAAAAGCCAGCGTTCAACAACGGGGCAACGTTTCGAACATCAGCCGAAGAACCTCGGCCGGATCGAGCGTGAAGCGCTCGGCACCAAAGCGTTCAGCACCGAAGCAGGCTAGCCGGGCCTCGGGGCCGAAGAAAAATTCCTCCCGTCCGTCTGCGAGCGCCAGTCGGTCCAAGCCGAGGTCCAGCGCGGCCTCCAGATCGAACATTGCTTCCCGGGCCAAGGCCGCCCCGTCGAAAAAGGCGAGCGCGAGCCGGTCGAAGCCGTCGATCAAGAGTTCGGCCAGCCGGTCGAGCCAAAGCCGAAAAGCGACAAGCAACGCAGCCTCCAGATCCAGCGCGGCCGCCAGATCGAGCATCGCCTCCCGCACCAGCGCCAACCAGGCGAAAAAGCCGAGTTCGAGCGCGAGCCGGTCGAAGCCGTCGATCAAGAGTTCGGCCAGCCGGTCGAGCCAAAGCCGAAAAGCGACAAGCAACGCAGCCTCCAGGTCCAGCCCGGCGTCGAGCATCGCCTCCCGCGCCAACGTCAACCAGGCGAAAAAGCCGAGTTCGAGCGCGAGTGGACCGAAGCCGTCGATCAAAGGCTCGTCCAATCGTTCGAATCGAAGCCGAGAGGCGACGAGCAACGCGGCGTCCAGA
>JBBDRG010000014.1:0-41908 GCA_040905585.1 Verrucomicrobiales bacterium | reverse complement strand
CGCGGCGTCCAGAGCGGACGCCGCCTCCAACATCGCGTCGCGTGCCAACGTCAACGCGCCGAAACCCGATTCAAACGCTTCGGATCGTCGTTCGAAACCTTCCAACAAGGCCTCCCGCGGTTCTTCCGGCCGGAACCGGACGTCCTCCGGAACGGCTGCCTCGAGAACGAGTCCCACCCCTAGTATCGCTTCCCGGACAAACGCGGGCAGCGACTCGGCTTCGGGCATCTCCCGCCAAGCTTTGACCACTCGCCACGCATCTCGCTCCCATCATCGGACCGGCGAGCGGCGCCACGACGATTTTTCTCGGAAGCACCGCACCGCCGACCGCACCATCGCTTCCCGATCTTCGGTTTCCAAGCACTGGAGCCCTCGCTGGCGGAGTTCTTCCACCGTCTGGAACCACAATCACGTCAGCTATCGCGATTCGACCTACATCAACGTGAACTTCCGGAATTCGGTCAATTACGCCTACCGCCCGAGTTGCTGGGGAAGCAGTCCCTGGTGGGGAGTTCGGAGCCGGCACCACTGGCACCGGGGAACCTGGGATTACGGATGGAACAACCGCTGGCACCGCCGCCATGGCCATTACTATTCGGACGTCTACTATCCCCCGGGTTATAGCCGCTACGGTTCGAGTTACTCCAGCAACCTTGCATGGGGGCTGGCGGGATGGAGTCTCGGAAGCCTGATCTACGACACGGGCTACAGCACCTACAGCAATCCTTACTCGGCGCCGCCGGTTGACTACGGTGACTATTCCTACAGCTACTCCGAGCCGATCACCGTGGTATCCGCGGCCGAGGTGCCCGTATCCGAAGAGCTCGCTGCTACGTCGGAGGAGCTATCGACGGAAGCATTGGACCGGGCTATGACCGATTTCGAGGAGGGCGATTACCTCTCCGCGCTCAAAGCGGTGGACGAAGCCATTTCCCACGCGCCTTCCGACCCGGCGCTTCACGAGTTCCGCGCCCTGACCCTGTTCGCCCTCGGCCGATACGGCGACGCGGCGGGCGTCCTGAACCCGGTGCTTGCTTCCGGGCCCGGCTGGGACTGGGAGACCATGATCAGTTTTTACCCGTCCGACGACGTCTACACGAGGCAGTTCCGCAGGCTGGAAAACTACGTCGAGGGCCAACCGGAGTCGGCCGATTCCAGGTTCCTCCTAGGCTATCACTACATGGTCGGCGGGTTTCTCGGAGCCGCTTACGAAATGTTCGATCAAGTCGTCGAGCTTCAGCCCCGGGACACCGTCGCGGTTCAGTTGCGGAATCTCGTGGAGAGTTCCATGCCAGTCGACGACGAAGCCGAGGTCGAAGTCGTCGAGCCGGCCGCGCCCATGGAGATCGTTCCCGCAGAGGCGGTTGCCGGCGAGTGGAAAGCCGTTTCGGCCGACGAGAAATCGATCGACCTCACCCTGGGAGCGGACGGTAAGTTCACGTGGGCCTACGAGGGGCGCGCGAAAGGTTCGGTCTTGAGCGGAGAGTGGGTCATCGACGAAGACGGACAACTGGTTCTGACGGACGAGGATGTTCAGTTGGTCGGCACCATCGCCCTCGAAGACGACGACACGATGCACTTCGTGCTTGCCGGAAGCCCGGAGGGAGATCCGGGGCTGGTCTTCGTGCGGCTCTGACCAATCCCGATTTTCCGGGCGAACGGGCGGCGGGTTCGAACTCCTGCCGCCCGCGATTTCGCTCCCTCACTTGGATGCGGCCTTGCTCGATTCCCTGAAAACCCTCATGGTCTGTCCATGAGTTGTTCCCCACGAGTTTTTCATACCGTCGTCGCGGTGGCGGGATTGTTTTTCGGCGCGCAGGCGGACCAGCCGAACGTGATCGTGGTCTACACGGACGACCAGGGCTCGGTCGATGCGAACTGCTACGGAGCCACGGATCTCGAGACGCCCAACATCGATCGACTCGCGGACACGGGCGTTCGCTTTACCCAGATGCTGGCACCGTCCGCAATCTGTTCCGCGTCGCGGGCCGGGTTGATGACCGGGCAGTTTCCCGCCAGGGCGGGCGTTCCCGGGAACGTGTCTTCGGAGAAGGGCAAGGAAGGGATGTCTTCCTCGAAGACGACTCTCGCCGACATGTTCGCGGCGGCGGGGTATGCGACCGGGCACATCGGCAAGTGGCACCTGGGGTACACCCCGGATACGATGCCGAACCGGCAGGGCTTCGACTACTCGTTCGGGCACATGGGAGGCTGCATCGACAACTACTCGCACTTTTTCTACTGGCGGGGACCGAACCGCCACGACCTTTGGCGCAACGGCGAAGAGGTCTGGCACGACGGGGAGTACTTCGGCGATCTCATGGTCGAGGAACTGACGGGGTTTCTCGATTCCCGTCGGGACGGCCCGTTTTTCGTCTACTGGGCGATCAACTGGCCTCACTACCCTCTGCAGGGGACGGCGAAGTGGCGGGAACGCTACGCCGACTTGCCTCACCCCAGAGACAAGTACGCGACCTTCGTATCTACCATGGACGAGATGATCGGCGAAATGCTGGACCACCTTGAATCCCTCGGCCTGCGGGAAGACACGATCGTTCTTTTCCAGTCGGATCACGGGCATTCGGTGGAGGAACGCACCTTTTTCGGCGGTGGGTCGGCCGGACCCTATCGAGGGCACAAGTCAACCCTGTTCGAGGGCGGTCTGCGGGTGCCTTCGGTCGTGAGCTGGCCGGGACGGCTGCCGGAGGGCGAGGTGCGGGATCAGCTGGTGTGCGGGATCGACTGGCTCCCGACCTTGGCCGAATTCGCCGGGATTTCCCTGCCGGACGATCAGGTCGTCGACGGAAAGTCCATCGTCTCCGTGATCGAGGAGGAAGGCGCCGAATCGCCCCACCGGGAACTCTACTGGCGTTTGGGAGGCAATCCGGAAAAGGCCAAATGGGCCGTCCGCGAAGGAGACTGGAAATTGCTCGGCAACGTCGACGAGGCCGTTCGTCCGGAGGGTGTTCCGGAGCTTTCGAAGGAGGACAGGGAGATGTTTCTGGTCAATCTGGCCGAGGATATCGGGGAGACGAAGAACCTGAGCGGGAGCGAACCGGAAGTGGTGGAGCGTCTGCTCCGGATGCGCGAAGAATTCGAAGCCGACCTCGCCGACCGGCCGTAGGGTTTCGGAGTGAAAGAGAGAGTTCTCACCCCCGAAATCCTGGATTCTCTGCCGACCGAGGATCCGAAGGCCAGACGGAGTCGCCGGGATTTGGCGTTCATCAACTGTTTGATGGGCAACTACGCTTGGCTGGCTCGGCGAATGGCAGCCCCCGGACTCGAAGGGCCGCGCGCCTGGATGGAAATCGGTGCCGGAGACGGTCCCGTGCGGAACGTTTTGAGTCCTTCGGACTTGGAGCGACTCAGCGTGGCCGGGGTGGATTTGGCGCCGCGTCCGGAGGCCTGGCCCCCGGGTTGGGCTTGGCACCGGGGAGACCTGTTCGAGGTGCTCCGGGATTTGGACCCTCCGGAAACGCCTGAGGGCGTGGCGGCAAATCTCTTTCTTCACCACTTCCAGGACTCGCAGCTCCGTGAGCTTGGCGCATTGATGAACGACCGCTTCGCCCGGGCGTTGTTCGTGGAGCCCGCCCGATACTCCCTTTTCCGAATTCTGGGCTACGGGCTGTTTCCCTTCATCAACGACGTGACCCGTCACGACCTGCAGGCGAGTGTTTCGGCCGGATTTCGGCCGGGGGAACTCGGAGGGATCCTCGGATTGGATGCCTCGTGGCAGTGGCGGGAGTCGGTGACCTCTCTGGGGGCGTATCGTTTCGAAGCATGGAGGGAATAGGGCATCGGGAGATCACCATCGTGGGCGGGGGCATCGCGGGCCTGTCTCTCGGTGTGGGTCTGCGCCGCCGAGGGGTTGACGTCACGTTGATCGAGGCCGGCCGCTACCCCCGTCACAGGGTGTGCGGGGAATTCATTTCGGGCGTTGACGAGGAGACGCTCCAGGACCTGGGAGTGGCAGATCTGTTGGAGGACGCGACACCTTGTTCGACGACGGCATGGTACGCCCGGGAAGGCCGGTTTTTCACCAACGAGCTTCCGGCTCCGGCAGTGGGAATATCGCGTCGCCGTCTCGACGCGCGGATGGCGGAGAGGTTCGTCGCGCTGGGCGGCAACCTTGTCGTGGGAGAACGCTTCCGGAGCGGGGGCCCGCCAGAAGGAACCGTTCTCGCGACCGGCCGCCGACGCAGCGCCGGGAGTTCCTGGCTCGGTCTCAAGGCGCACTTGACCGGCTTCGATCTCGAGTCCGACCTCGAGATGCATCTCGGGGACGGCGGGTATGTCGGGCTGAGCCGCATCGAGTCGGGAAAGACGAACCTCTGCGGGCTTTTCCGGCAGCGCACAAGCCTGACCGTCTCGCGGGACACAGCGCTGACCGCCTACCTCGAAGCCTGCGGCCTGGGATTGCTGGCGAAAAGAGCCGGGCGGGCTGCCTTCGATCCCGATTCCCACGTGGCGGTGAGTGCTTTTGCGTTCGGACGCCAGGATGAGGCGAGCGACGGCACCCTTCGGGTGGGCGATCGCCATTCCATCATCGGGCCCTTTACCGGGAACGGCATGAGCATGGCGTTCCAGTCCGCCGCGCTGGTGATGCCTTTGCTTGTCGACTACTCGCGGGGATCGAGGGAATGGGCTTCGGTCGTCGCCCGATCCGAGGAGACCTTGCAGAGTTTCTTCCGGAGGCGGCTCGGATTTTCCAAAGCGATCCATCCCTTTCTGACGCGACCCGCCGGCCAGAACCTGATGGTCGGATTGGCTCGTCGGAATCTTCTGCCGTTCAGTCAGGCCTATCGAGTTCTGCGGTAATTTCCAGATTTTTATATGAACATTTTCCCGCTTCGATGCGTCACATTAGGCAATGGAGCGATTATCCGAACAGTGGGAGGAATGGCTGTCCGAGTACGGAAACCGCTTGATGCTTTTCGCCCGGCAGCAGACCCGATGCGAGGCGGACGCGGAGGACGTTCTTCAGGCGGCGCTGGTGAAAACGTGGAAAACCCATCACGGGACGCCGGATCGAAAAGTTCTCAGCCTCGCCTACACCAACGTCAAGCGATGCGCGATCGACCTCGCCCGAAGCACCGATCGTCGCCGCAAGCGGGAAGACAGCGCGGTCCGGGACCAGGGCGAAATGGTTTCGTGGTTCGAACTTCCCGGAGACGACACCTCGCGCGCTCTCCAGGTGGCCTTGGCCAAGATCCCCGAGAAATTTCGCGAAGTCATCACCCTGAAGATCTGGGGCGGCCAGACCTTCGAGGAGATCGGAAAGGGTCTCGGCGTTTCTCCGAACACGGCGGCCTCCCGGTATCGCTACGGGATGGAGGCGCTCCGGCGATGCCTCACGCTCGACCGGGCTGAGATCGGTCGTTGATTCGGACAGCGTTCAGCAAATCGGATCGGGGCACACGTCGCGGCGATCGCACTTGATGCAGTGTTCGCCCATGAAGATCTTGTCGAACTCGTCCATCAGTCCGCCAACCGTTTCCGGAGAGTCGACCAGCATGCCGCACTCGAAATTCCGCCTTCGGGTCGACTTGGCGCCCATGCCGGCCCCGGTGAGGTTGGCCGATCCCAGGAAGGCCCGCTTGCCGTCGGCGATGACGCACTTCATGTGATTGCGCGGGCAGAGCACGCGCTCGAATCGGTCCGAGCGGATCAGGTTGGGGAACCGGTCGAAGTCCTTGCGGAAGCGCGGTCCGGGCTCCTTGGCGTGAATCAGCCGGATCTCGACGCCGTCCTCGATCAGGTCGTCGAACAGCGCGAGGAACGAGTCGTATTTTTTTCTGCCGGGCCGGGCGAGATGGAGATCCTTCACGTCGGCGGTGGCGATCCAGACGAATTTGGTCGCCGTCGGAATCAGATCTCCGAAGATGGCCGAATGGATCTCTTCATTCAGAACGAGTCGATCCATGGGCCGTCGGCGGAACCTCGTCGGGTTCAGATGTGAATCGCCTGTCCGTAGGCCTCCGCGGCCGCTTCGTGGATGGCTTCCGCCAAGGTGGGGTGCGCGTGAATGGTGGCCTCGATCTCCTCGTGGGTGGCCTCGAGAGTCATGGCGAGGCCCATTTCCGCGATCAACTCCGTGGCTCCGGCACCGATGATGTGCGCGCCGAGAATTTCGCCGTATTTCTTGTCGAAAATAATCTTGGTGAATCCTTCCGAGTCGCCCACGGCGAGTGCCCGTCCGCTCGCCGCGAAGGGAAACTTGCCGACGCGGTAGTCGAGACCCTGCTCCTTGCAGGCCTCCTCGGTGAGTCCGATGGACGCGACTTCGGGATGACAATAGGTGCACCCCGGAAACAGGGTGACCTTCTTCGGCTGGAAATCCGGGTCGAACATTCCCTGGACGGCCTGAATCGCCTCGTAGCTGGCCACGTGGGCCAGCCACGGCGGTCCGATGATGTCGCCGGCGGCGTACACGTTCGGCAGGTTGGTCTGGTAGCGGTCGTCCGTCTCGATGTAACCGCGGTCGGAGAGCTTGAGCTGTTCGGCATTTCCGGGGAGAACCGGGGACACCCCGATGGCGACGAGGCAGACGTCGGCTTCGATGGTCTGGCTTTCGCCGCCCTCGACGGGTTCGATGGTCACGGCCACGCCTTTGTCGCTCACGTCGGCCGAAGTCGTCTTCATGGACGTGTGAATTTTCAGCCCCTGCTTCGCGAGGGATTTTTCCAAGGCTTTGCTGACTTCCTTGTCCTCCACGGGGAGCACGGAATCCAACATCTCCACGACGGTCACCTCGGTACCGAACGCGGCGTAGAAGTAGGCGAACTCGATCCCGATGGCTCCCGCGCCGATGATGATCATCGACTTGGGCTGCTCTTTCAAGGTCATGGCGCGTTTCGAACCGATGACTTTCTCGTCGTCGAAGGGAAGAAACGGCAGTTCGCGGGATTTGCATCCCGTGGAAACGAGCACGTTTTCCGCGCTGTGGGATTCCTTCTTGCCCTCGCTGTCGACCACCTCGACTTTGCCGTTGGCGGCGAGTCCGCCTTCGCCGCGGATATAGTCGACTTTGTTCTTCTTGAAGAGGAACTCGATCCCGCCCGCCAGCTTTTCGGAAACGCTTCGCGAACGACCGATGACTTTCTCCCAGTCGTATTCGAGTCCCTCGATCTTCAGTCCGAAGTCGTCGGCGTGCTGTGTCAGCGTCTGATAAAGTTCGGCGTTCTTGAGGAGCGCCTTGGTGGGAATGCATCCCCAGTTGAGGCAGGTGCCTCCGGCGCGATCGTTCTCGACGCAGGCGACCTTCTTTCCGAGCTGGGCGGCGCGGATGGCGCCGACATAGCCGGCGGGCCCGCCCCCGATTACGATGAGATCATAAGAAGCCATAAAAATATGTGTTTGTTAGGAAATGAGAAGAACTGGATTCTGGAGGAAGTGTTTCAGCTCCGAGAGGTATTGAGCGCCGACGGCACCGTCGACCACGCGGTGATCGCAGCTCATTCCGACCCACATGCGCAGGCCGGGGACGATCCGGTCGTGTTCGTCGACCACGGCTTGTTTGCTGATGGCACCGATGGAAAGGATGATCGCCTGGGGCGGGTTGATGATCGCGTCGAAGTTGGAGATACCGTAGGCCCCCAGGTTGGAAAGGGTGAGGGTACCGCCCTGCATCTCGTCCGGGGACAGTTTCTTTTCCCTGGCTCTGGTCGCCAAGTCCTTGATTTCGGCAGCGAGTTCCTTGATCGACTTGGTCTGCGCGGAACGGATCACCGGAGTGACGAGGCCTTCCTCCACCGCCACGGCGACGGATAGATTCACATCGCCGTATTGAACGACGGAGTCGCCTTGGAACGAGGCGTTGACGGCCGGGACGGCTCCCGCGGCGAGCACGGCGGCTCGCATGATGAAATCGTTGACCGTGTATTTGGGACCCTCGTTGGCGACGCTGGCTTCGTTCACTTGGGAGCGGAGCGCCATGAGCGGATCGGCGTCGATTTCGATATTGAGGTAGAAGTGGGGGATCGTCGTCTTGCTTTCGAGAAGCCGCTGGGCGATCACCCGCCGGATACCGGTCACGGGAATGGTTTGGTCGCCCGTCATCACCGGCGGCGGAAGCAGGCCGAGATTGGATCCCGAGCCGCCGGGGGGAGCGTTTTCGACGTCGTCCTTGACGATGCGGCCGCCAGGTCCGGTCCCCTGGAGCCGAGCGATGTCGACGCCGCGTTCGGCCGCGAGTTTGCGGGCGAGGGGAGAAGCCTTGACCCGGGTTCCGCTGGAAACGGGCGACGGGGAGGTTCGGGGTGCCGAGCCTTTCGTCTCTTTCTCGGGTTTCTCCTCGGCAGGCGTTTCCGGTGCTTCCTCGTGCTCGCCGGCCTCCTCGTCCTCGGCGTCCGGTTCGGCCGGCGTGGAGGTGCCATCGTCCGGAGGGCTGTCGGCGTCTTCGGGAGGCTCTTCGCCTTCCGCGAGCACCAGGGCGAGCGTAGCCCCCAGGGCGACGGTGTCGCCTTCCTTGACGTAGATCTTGTGGAGCGTTCCCTCGTCGAAGGAAGGCATCGTCATGGTCGCCTTGTCGGTTTCGACTTCGGCGATGTCTTCGTCCATCGCCACGGAGTCGCCTTCGTTCTTGAGCCACTTCACGAGCGTTCCCTCGGTCATGGTGTCGCTCAGTTTCGGCATTTTCAAATAGGCAGCCATGCGTTCGGTGTCGGGGGAAAGGTGAAGAAGATTGGACGGGAGGGAAGATCGGTCAATACCCTAACAAATAGACAAAGCGCGCTCGACGATTTCTTCCGCCGTGGGCAATTGCATTTTCTCGAGGGGAGGACTGTAGATGGCCGGGGCGTCGGCGCTGGCGATCCGGAGAACCGGAGCGTCGAGATCGTCGAAAGCCTGTTCCATGATCATGGAGGAGACCTGCGCTCCGATGCCGCAGAACGGTTTGTTCTCTTCGATGTAGATGGCGCGGTGCGTCTTGCGGACGGTCTCCATGATGGCCTCGTCGTCGAGGGGCCGGATGCTGCGCAGATCGAGTACCTCGGCGTGGATGCCGTGCTTTTCCTCGAGCAGGTCGGCGGCGGCGAGTGCGGTAACGGCGGCCCCGCCGTGAGCGATCAGGGAAATGTCGGTCCCTTGGCGTTTCACCTTGGCCTTGCCGATCGGAATGACGAGTTCGCCCTCCTCCAGTTCGTCGTTGGAAGGCACTTCGCCGACGTTGCCGTAAAGCAGCGTGCTTTCCATGAAGTAGACGGGATCGTTGTCGCGGATCGCGGACTTGATCAATCCTTTCGCATCGTAGGCGTCGGA
This sequence comes from Verrucomicrobiales bacterium, assembly GCA_040905585.1. Taxonomy (GTDB): domain Bacteria; phylum Verrucomicrobiota; class Verrucomicrobiia; order Verrucomicrobiales; family DEV007; genus Arctic95D-9. The sequence continues at coordinate 32,647 of JBBDRG010000014.1, read as the reverse complement.
GGGGGACACCACCTTGAGACCCGGCATGTTGGCGAAAATGTTTTCCGGAGTGTGGGAGTGGGTCGCCCCGACGTTGGTCCCGCCGTTGGCCGGCCCGCGGACGACGATGGGAACATTGAGTCGGCCGCCCGACATGTAGCGGCAACTGGAGGCGTTGTTCATCATCTGGTCGAACGCGACGTAGGCGAAGCTGAAGAACATCAACTCCATGACGGGGCGGAGGCCGAACATGCTCGCGCCGATTCCCATGCCGATGAATCCAGCTTCCGAGATCGGTGCGTCGATGACGCGTTTGTCGCCCCATTTTTTCCAAAGGCCTTCGGTGACCTTGTAGGCGCCGTTGTACTCGGCGACTTCCTCGCCGATGATGAAGACGTTCTCGTCGCGGGCGAGTTCTTCGTCGAGGCCTTCCCGCAGGGCTTTCCGATAGCTGATTTCTCTGGGCATGTCCGGTTCGTGAGAGTTGACAGGGTTGGGCGAGCGATCAAACAGGGTCGACTCGGGTTTCGTTCACTTGTGGAAGAAGTGGCGTCCGGTGCGCCCGGCTTCGGTGTTGTTGTCCACTTCCCAGTAGACGTCGTCGAAAATCTCCGCTTCGTCGGGGTAGTCGGACTTCTCCGCGAACTCCGCCGCTTCGTCGGCTTCGGCTCCGGCTTCCTTGCTTATCGCTTTGAATTTCTCTTCCGTAAGAACGCCTTCCTCGATCAGGGTCGCTTTCCAGAATTCGATCGGATCGTGCTCCGTCATGAATTTCTGGATCTCCTCCTTGGTTCGGTATTTCTCGGCGTTCGCGTCGGCGACGGAGTGCCCCTTGTGGCGATAGGTCTCTATTTCGAGAAGGGTCGGCTTGGATTCGGAATGAGCGCGCTCGATCGCCTTCTGAACGCCGGCCCGGATTTCGTAGATGCTGACGCCGTCTATCTTGTCCCACGCCATTCCGTAGGCTTCGGCGCGGGCCGCGAGACCCTGCTCCGGAAAAGCGGAGGATCGGGCTTGGGAGGTGCCCATGCTGTATCCGTTGTTCTCGATGACGTAGACGACCGGCAAGTCCCAAAGCTCGGCGAGGTTGAGCGCTTCGTGAAAGGCTCCTTGGTTGATGGCGCCGTCGCCGAGATAGCAGAGACAGCAGCCCTTCAATCCTTTGTATTTCAGAGCGAACGCGATCCCGGCGCCGAGAGGGGTCTGCCCGCCGACGATGCCGTGCCCGCCCCAGTAGTTTTTATCCGGCGCGAAGTAGTGCATCGAGCCGCCCTTGCCCTTGGAGCAGCCCGTGCGTTTTCCGAACAATTCGGCCATGCATTCCTTCATGGTCATGCCCACGGCGAGAGCGTGTCCGTGATCTCGGTAGGCGGTGATGACGTGATCGTTCTCGCCGAGAAGCGAGATGGATCCGGCAGCGACCGATTCCTGTCCGATGTAGAGGTGCAGGAATCCTCCGATCGATCCCGAATGGTAATGCTTGAGGGAGGTTTGCTCGAACCGCCGAATGCGCACCATGGTGCGGAGTAGTTCGAGCTTGTCCTCGTCCGAGAGAGCCGCGTTGACCGGAGCGTCGGCGAGGTCGGAGGATTTCGTGTTTCGGGTAGGCGAAGCCATCTCTGATAGAAAGTTTTCTCCAGCAGTTGGAAGGGCGCGCACCCTAGCGTAAAGTGACTGCATAGGAAAACGGTAAGTCTGTCTATAGGGCGATTTTATTCCGTTTCCAGCATGTTCCACGTGGAACATTTTAGAGATTCAAGATGTTTGTTTACCCGAAAAAATACGATGTCCTGATAATCGGTGGCGGTCACGCCGGCGTCGAAGCCGCGATGGCGGCGGCGCGAGTGGGCGCGCAAGTGGGGCTGCTGAGCCAGAATCTCGACACCCTCGGGCAGATGTCGTGCAACCCGGCGATCGGAGGCTTGGGCAAAGGGCACATGGTCCGCGAAGTCGACGCGCTCGGGGGAGCGATGGCCCTGAACACCGACGCGACCGGAATCCAGTTCCGTACACTCAACGCCAAGAAGGGGCCGAGTGTCCGCGCGCCGAGGGCGCAGTGCGACAAGAAGGCCTACCAATTCCGAATGAAGTGGCTCGTCGAGTCCGAGCCTAATCTCGATCTTCACCAAGGCAATGTCGCGCGGATGGTGATCGAAGACGACCGCGTGACGGGTGTCGAAACCAGCCTCGGCCTCAGGGTCGAATCCCGCTCCGTCGTGGTGACCACGGGGACCTTCATGAGGGGGCTGATGCACGTCGGCAAGCAGAATCAAAGCGGAGGTCGAATGGGCGACGCGACTTCGACTCTCAGCGACGACCTCAAAAAGATCGGGTTCGAAGTCCGCCGGTTCAAAACGGGAACGCCCTGCCGGCTGAACGGACGCTCCATCGATTTCTCGAAGTGCGAGCGGCAGGACGGCGACGAGCCGCCGCCGCTGTTTTCGTTCCGCGCGCGGGAGGGCGAAAAGGCCGAAGGGGACATCTTCACCTTGAACGATTGGTCCGATCCGATGTTCCACGTGGAACAATTGTCGTGCTGGAGTTCCTATACGAACCGAGAGACCCACGAGGTGATTCGCGCCAACCTCGACAAGTCCCCGATGTATTCCGGCATGATCGAGGGCATCGGTCCGAGATACTGCCCGTCCATCGAGGACAAGGTGGTTCGCTTCGCCGAGAAGGAACGTCACCAGGTGTTCCTCGAGCCGGAGGGGCGACACACGAACGAATATTACGTCAATGGCGTTTCAACCTCGCTGCCCTTCGAGGTTCAGTACGAGTTCATCCGTTCGATCTCGGGACTGGAGGACGCCGAAATCGTGCGGCCCGGCTACGCGGTGGAATACGACTATTGTCTCCCGACGCAGCTGTATCCGACTCTGGAAACGAAACTCGTCGAAGGGCTCTACTTTGCCGGCCAGATCAACGGCACTTCCGGCTACGAGGAAGCGGCTGGCCAGGGACTGGTCGCGGGTGCCAACGCCGCCTTGAAGGTCGGCGGCCAAGGGGACTTCGTTCTGGGAAGGGACGAGTCCTACATCGGCGTGATGATCGACGACCTCGTGACCAAGGGAACCGACGAGCCCTACCGGATGTTCACGAGCCGCGCGGAGCACCGGCTCCTGCTTCGCCACGACAGCGCGGATCTTCGGCTGGTAGGGAAGGCGGCCGAGCTCGGTCTCGCCAGTCGGGAATTCCACGAACGGACGGAAGCGAAAAGAAGCCTGATGGTTGAGCTTCGCAAGCTTCTCGAGACGACGCACACGGCGGAAGGTTCTCTCGCGAAGTGGCTCCGTCGCACGGAGGCGGACTGGAGCGATTTCGACGCCGACCTGAAGGGCCGATTCGCCGCAGGCATCTGGGAACAGGTCCAGACCGACGTGAAGTACGAAGGCTACATCAAGCGCCAGTCCGAAATGGTGGACAAGACCCGTCGGCTCGAGGGGAAGCGTCTTCCCGAAAGCCTGCAGTTCGACGCGATCCGGGGCCTCAAGCGCGAAGCGCAGGTGAAGCTTCAGGACATTCGCCCCCGAACGCTGGGTCAGGCGGCGAGGATCAGCGGCATCACCCCGGCAGACATATCGCTCCTTGCGGTATGGCTGGAAAAGACCGACCGCTGAATTTTTCGTTTCAGAGTTTTTCAACGGTTTCCTCAGCCCATGCGTCTTCCGATCTGCCTCTTTCTAAGCGTCCTGGTCTTCGGCGCTGTCAATGCCCAGGAAAAGGCGACGCTCTCGTTTCCGAAGACGACCGCTTTCTTGCCGAGGAACTGGATCGAGGCACCCATCCTGGCCGAGATCGAGCCGATCTCTCCGGACTTGGTGGAGGAAGCGGGAGAAATCATCGCCGTTGCCCTCGGCAAATACCCGTCGGAGATCCGGGAGCGCTATCTGAAGGGTGTCCATATCGTCGGCTCGCTGCGTTTTCACGACGTCGGCTACGGCGGAACCTACTTGGCGAACGGGAAGCAGATCGTGCTCGTCTATCGCGAGTTTTTCGATCGACAGGGATTCGAACAAAGATTCCACCACGAGTTCTCGTCCCTCCTGCTGAAGCAAAACCAGCGTTCGTTCGAAGAGGAGAGATGGCTGGAAGCAAACGATCCGGAGTTTCAGTATCGGGCCGGAGGAGTCATCGAAGAACAGGAGGGGGAGAGGTCCGAGGCGACCCGCGTCCTCGCCGCCGAGCAAAAAAAGACGGGAGGTTCGGGAAGCAGCCTCCTGCAACTCGATCCGGAGCTGATGAAACAGGGCTTTCTGACTCCCTACAATCGGGTCTCCATCGAGCAGGATTTCAACGAGACGGCGGCCCATCTTTTCGCGAACCCGGACCTCTGGGGATTCTGCGAAAAGTATCCGCGCATCGATCACAAGGTCGACGTGCTGATCGATTTCTACCGGCGGCTGGACAAACGGCTGGACCGACTCTACTTCCGTCGACTCACCGAGAACGCTATTTCCGCCAAGCCATGAATCGTCTTTCGCACCGTCTCGTCGAAATGGCGTTGGAAGAAGATCTAGGCAGCCGCGGGGACGTCACCAGCCGGTACTTTGTCGACGAAGCGCATCGTTCGGTCGGGCAGATCGTGAGCCGGGAAGACGGGGTTGTGTCGGGATCCGAAGTCGCCGCCGCCGTGTGCGCCGCCGTCGACGAGACACTGCTGTTTCGTTCGCTGGTTCCGGACGGCGAGAACGCCGGGGACGGGGACGTCGTGGCGGAGATCGAGGGCCTCACCCGGTCGATTCTGACCGCCGAACGAACGGTTCTCAATTTCATGCAGCGACTCTCCGGCATCGCGACCGTGACGCGGACGTACGTCGAGTCGATCGAACACACCGACGCGAAACTTCTCGATACCCGCAAGACCACCCCGGGCTGGCGCGAACTCGAGAAGCGGGCAGTTGTGGACGGAGGGGGCCGGAACCATCGGTTCGGGCTCTACGACGCGGTGATGGTGAAGGACAACCATTTGGCGGCGAATCCCGATTCGGTCGATTTGGCCGCCAGGGTCCGGGAACTGAAGACGCGCGAACCCTCACTGAAGATCGAAGTCGAGGCGGACCGGCTGGACCAGCTAGCCGATTTTCTAACCATGGAGGGCATCGACGTGGTGCTGCTGGACAACATGTCGAACGACGAACTGGCGGAAGCCGTGGGCATGCGCAACCGGCTCGGCTCGGGAGTACGGCTCGAGGCGAGCGGCGGCGTCGACCAAGGCACGGTCAAGGGCATCGCCGAAACCGGCGTGGATTTCATTTCGGTCGGCGCGTTGACCCACTCGGTCCGTTCGCTCGATCTCGGTCTGGACCTGGTGGCGATCGATGAGTGACGCGGTATATCGGGAGATCGTTTCCGGATGGAAGTCGGATTTCAAGGATCGGTTCGGCGCGGACAAGCTCGACTACCGCCGAAGCACCGGCTCGACGAACGACGACCTCCTGGAGCGGTTGCGCAAGCGGGAGGCGGGACACCTCGACTTGATAGTGACCGAATCCCAGTCGTCGGGCCGGGGCCGGAGGGGAGACCGATGGGAAGGCGGGGACGGCAGGAATCTGCTTTTCTCCCTCGCTCTCCGCCTGGAGGAGGACCGCAAGGTGTGGTCGCGCCTTCCCCACGTGGCGGCGTTCGTGGTCGGCACGGCAGTGGAATCCATTCTCCCGCCGGGTGCGGCGGTCGAGGCCAAGTGGCCCAACGATCTGCTCGTCGGGAGCCGAAAGCTGGCCGGCATACTCGTCGAGACGACACTCCTTGCCGGGGCCTTCGCTGTTGTCGGGGTGGGCTTGAACGTGAACATGCGCGCGTCCGAGTGGCCCGCCCCTCTTCGTCCGTTCACGACGTCTCTCTACGAGGTGCTGGGCTGCGAATCCAGCCGGTGGTTTCTCCTCGGCTTGATCATGGAGGGCTTCCTGGAACACTATCCTGACAAAACAGCAAATTTCGCTCCGGTGTTGGACTGGATTTCCGAACGCGACTTTCTCAAGGGGAAAGATCTGAAGGTGACTTCGGGCAATCTGGAAATCTCGGGACGCAGTCGCGGTCTGGGGAAGGACGGAGAACTGTTGCTGGAAGAGGAAGGCGGCACGATTCGCCCCGTCATCAGCGCCGAGAAAATAGCGGTTTGTTAGTGCTTTGTCCGGGTCGGCGAGGTCCCGGATTTATTCTGTTGAGGAAATCGCAGTCGGTCATATCGTCAACCTGACCCGCACCTTGACATGGCCGACTTCGTTTTCGCAGATGACTACCGGCTCGAACAGAGTCCCACCCGCACTTTCTACGAGCTTTTTCTGAAGGGATTGGTGCACAAGCACAACAACCTGATGGGAGTCATCCAGGGTTTCTCGAGCCTGATCCTCTACGACGACAGCATCAACGGCGAGGTCCGCGAGAGCGCGGAGCAGATGCAGGCGGCGGCGAAAACGGCTTCGAAACTGAATCAAGACGTCCTCCTCTCGTCCGGTGTCAACCGCTGCGAGCTCGCGCCGGTGGACCTGGGCGACCTTCTCCCTTACTGGAAACAGAAAGCCGAAGAAATTGGCGGCGCTTCGGGAGTGAACGTGCAATTGAATTTTCGGGAAGGCTTGGTTCCGGTGGAAGGCGATTCCGGCAAGCTCAGCGAGATTTTCGTGCATCTCATGAAAAACGCCGCCGAGGCGGCGGGCGACGTGCCGAGCGGTTCGGTGGCGGTTGACGCGTTTCCTCCCGGGGAAGCGAGCCCGGGGGAGAACGTGGATCTCTTCATACGCAACTCCAGCCGCGAAATGAGCACCGAAGCGCTCGAGAAATCGTTCGAGCCTTTCCACACGACGAAAGGAAGCGAGCACTTCGGGATCGGCCTGACCAGCGCGGCCGTGTTGGCGGGCCAGATGGGAATGCGTCTGGGCATGCGCTATGCGGAAGGCACCACGACCGTCTGGCTGGCGCTGCCGCCGGCTGGCTAGCGAGCCGGCGATATCTGGTATCGCTTCGCCTTCTCCCGCAGCGTCAGTCGCGACACGCCGAGCCACTTGGAGGCTTGGCTGATGTTGCCGCCGCTGCGCGAAAGCGCTTCCTCGATCAGGAGGGCCTCCACCGTTTCGACGGCCAGCCCGTGCCCGTTCTCGATCGTTCCGTCCACCGCGCCGGAGACGATCTTGCGGCAGAATTCCTTGACGGGTGCCGCGTCCAGGTTTCCGGACTCGGGCGGTTCCGTGTCCTTCAGGAGGGATTCGATCAACCCCCGGTCGATCGCGTAGCCGCGACTCCGCAGGAGGGCCTTGCGGAGAATGTTCTGCAGTTGCCGCACGTTGCCGGGCAGTCTGGCGGACTCGAGACGCGACAGGGCGCCGCGACTGATCGGCACGGAAGGGAGATCGAGTTCTCCGCTGAAACGCCTCAGGAAGAACGCGGTCAGCAGAGGAATGTCGCCGGTGCGGTCGCGCAGAGGCGGCAGCTTGACGGTGGCGACATTGAGTCGGTAGAAAAGGTCTTCCCGGAATTTGCCCTCCGAGATCATTTTCTCGATCTGGCAATGAGTGGCGGCAATGATCCGCACGTCGACAAAAATTTCCGTGGAGCCTCCGACGCGATGAAACCGCTTCTCCTGCAGCACCCGCAGCAGCTTCGCCTGGAGTGCGTGGTCCAGATCGCCGATCTCGTCCAGAAAAAGAGTCGCGTTGTTGGCTTGTTCGAACTTTCCGATCCGGGTCGCGACGGCTCCGGTGAAGGATCCCTTCTCGTGTCCGAAGAGTTCCGATTCGAGCAGGGTGGGCGGGATGGCGGCGCAGTTTATGGTGACGAACGGTTTGTGGGAGCGGTGACCGTGTTGGTGGAGGGCGCGGGCGACCAGTTCCTTGCCGGTTCCGGTCTCGCCGCGGACCAGTACCGTGACGGGCGTCGGCGAGAGGCGGCCGAGGGCTTTGTAGACGTCGAGCATCGCCCGGCTGGTCCCGACGAGCGTGTCGCTCGAGTCGTCCAGCCCGTCCCGCGGGTTGATCGCGACCGGTTCGCTTGTCTTCTTGGAAACGTCGACCGCCTCGCGGATCACGCGGGCGACCTCGTCCGCGTCGAGTGGCTTGGCGATGAAATCGAACGCCCCGGCCTTGACCGCTTCAATGGCGGTTCGACTTTCCGCCGCGTGGGAAGCGGCGATGACGGGAAGCTGCGGATGACTGAGCTTGGCTTGCTGGAGAAAGGCGAAGCCGGTCCCGTTCTCCAAGTCCATTTCGCTCAGGACCGCGGCATACGAGCGGCTGGCGAGTTCGTCCGCCGCCTCCTCGGGCGAGGCCGCGGTGATGAAGCGGATCTCGGAGTCCTTGAATCCGTCGCGGGCGATTTCGACGGTGGCGGGGTCGGGATCGACGATTAAAACGTTGGAGATGGCCATGGGCGGTAAGAAACTGTCCGGAGACTGATCAAAAGTTTACCACTATACGGCCGCTCTCGGAAAAACCAGAGCCTTCGTAGGCGGTACGCACGGCGATTGCGATGATTCAGTCGAGTTGGCACGCAAGGTGCTTCATGGTGCCCTGCGGACCTCTTTAAGAAAACCCAAACCAACAAGCATGAAAAAAATCGAAGCCATTATCAAACCCTTTAAACTCGAGGAAGTGAAAGAAGCGCTTACGGAATCCGGCGTTCACGGCATGACGGTGAGCGAAGTGAAAGGCTTCGGTCGTCAGAAAGGACACACCGAGATCTACCGGGGATCGGAATACACCGTCGATTTCCTTCCCAAAGTGAAGCTCGAAATCGTGGTCGAGGACGGGGGGGCCGCCGCAGTCGTCGAGACGATCGTGAAGGCTGCTTCCACTAACAAGATCGGCGACGGAAAAGTTTTCATTTCCCCCATCGAGGACGCGGTGCGCATTCGCACGGGAGAGCGCGGGGACGACGCTATCTCGGTGTCCGCCGAGTAGACCGCCCACGAACGGAAACAATCCACAACCCGGATCCGCCCGGCGCGGTTCCGGGTTTTTTCGGGCCGGACGCGCGGTGGAGTCCTATTCGATGCGGTCGGTCCCGAGGTAGGGGACGAGCGCCTCGGGGACCGCGATGGTTCCGTCGGCCCGCTGACCTGCTTCCAGCAGCGCGACGTAGAGCCGGGGAAGGGCCGTGCCGGAACCGTTCAAGGTGTGGCAGAAGCGGTTCTTTCCATCGGCGTTCTTGAATCGCAGACGCATTCGCCGCGCCTGGTAGTCGCCGAAGTTCGAACAGCTCGAGACTTCGAGGTAGGCGCCCTGCCCCGGAGCCCAGACCTCGATGTCGTAGGTCTTCGCGGCGCTGAACCCGATGTCCCCGGTGCAGAGTTCGATGGTACGGTAGTGCAACCCGAGCCGCTGCAGGACGGTCTCGGCCTCGACCGTCAGCTTTTCGAGAAAGTCGACGGACTGCTCGGGGCGGACGATGTTCACCAGTTCCACCTTGTCGAACTGGTGCATGCGTATCATCCCCCGGCTCTCTCTTCCCGCCGCCCCGGCCTCGCGCCGGAAGCAGGGCGTGTAGGCGGTCAGCTTGACGGGAAGCTCGGAGTCCTCCAGCAACTGCTCGCGATACAGATTGGTGACCGGCACCTCCGCCGTCGGAGCGAGAAAGAAGGCGCCGTTTTCGAGCCCGTACATGTCGTCTTCGAATTTCGGAAGCTGGCCGGTTCCGAACATCGAATCCCGGTTGATGATGAAAGGGGGCGACACCTCGCGGTAGCCGTGCTTCTCGGTGTGGAGGTCGAGCAGAAATTGGATGAGCGCCCGTTCCAGTTTGGCACCCATGCCGGTGAAAGTGACGAATCCGCCGGTGCTGACCCGGGTACCCAGCTCGAAGTCGAAAAGCCCCAGCCGGGTGCCGAGCGTCACGTGATCGGCGGGTTCGAAATCGAACTCCGGCTTGTCCCCCCACTGCCGGACCACGGGATTCGACGTCTCGTCTTCGCCGACGGGGCAGGCCTCGTGAGGTAGGTTCGGCAGTTGGAGGAGGAGTTCCGTCTGTCGCGCTTCGGCATTCGAGGCTTCTTCACCGATTGCCTTGATCCGCTCGCCGATGCCGCGGACCTGCGCTTCGATCTCGGAGCTGTCCTTGCCTTCGCGCTTCAGTTGGCCGATCTCCTTGGAAATTCTGTTCCGGTCGGCCTGCAACTGTTGCTTCTCGGTCTCGCCTCCGCGTCGCTTTTCGTCGCAGGCGAGTATCTCGTCGATCAGTTTCCAGGCATCGCCGCCGCGGGTCCGGAGGCGTTGTTTGATTCCTTCGGGATCGTCGCGGAGCAGTCGAATATCGAGCATGACGGCTGATTGTAACTCAGCGTCCCCCCTCGTCAACGAGTCAACAGGGTTGGGCGACCCAGTCGACAGGGTTGAATCACGCTCGAGCGTATCACGCCCGAGCGAAGTCGAAAGCCAGCGCGAGCCACGGGACCAGCAGGACCGCGTCGGCGAGGGGCTGGGTGAGGTCGGCGTACCTCGCGGTGCGCTTCGAAATGAAAAAGGTAAGCGCGGTGGCCGCCAGCGTCGAGGTGCCGACAAGGACGAAGGGCGTCTGGAAAACGAGCCACGGGGCGCAGAGTGCCGGGACGACGAGAAGCCAGGCCGACGAAAACGCCGCTCGCCGCGCCGCGAAGTGGGATGCCGGGTCGTTGGCTCGATCGAATTCGGCTTCGGCGAGGGCGATGACGAGACAATTCGTGGTGAAGAGCGCGGCAAGTCCCGTGCCGAGTATCAGGATCTCGGTGGAAACTTCCTTCGCGCCGCTTCCGACGATGACGCCGGCGGAGAAACAAAGCCCGATGGTGATCTCCTTGAGAGGGACTGGAAAAGAGCCGGATTTCCGCTTTCGAAAAGAAATGAATCGGAAGCACAGGAAGTACGCGGCCGTCAGCAGGGAAAGAATCGCTCCGACGACGAGGGTGGCGGGTTCCAGTCGGGGCGCGATCCGAAACAGGAGAAGCGCCACGAGGAGTAGCATCAAGGCGGCGAGTCCCCGCCATCGTCGCCGCGCGAAGCGGTGCCTCGGCGGGATCGCGGAGTGCGACCGCAATCGGTAGGCGTCGAACAAGCGGTCGGCCAGGTAGATCGACCACACCGCCAGGAAGAGCGACATCGGGGCCGCCCCGACAATTTCGCCGCTGCGCTCGCGCGACAGCAGCGCGGCCCAGCCCAGAGCGACGAGCGGAGCGTCGAGTCCCGGAAACGACAGGAGATAAACGAGGCGATGGCGGGGGGCGGCCATTTGCGGCGAAGCGGATTCGATTGCACTATGGGGCAAGACGAGTTGACTACCGCCACTGCTTTACGCGTTCCATGGCTACATCATCCAATTTATTCGCCCTGATTCTGGCCGGAGGAAGCGGGACCCGCTTTTGGCCTCTCAGCCGCAATGCCCGTCCCAAGCAACTCCTCAAACTCTTCGACGACGAAACCCTGATCGAAAAGGCAGTGAACCGTCTCGATGGATTGGTCCCGCCCGAGAGAATCCTGATTTTGACGAACGCCGCCCAACTGGAGGCGGTCCGGGCGACTCTGCCTCAGTTGCCCGGGGAGAACGTGGTGGCCGAACCCGCCCGGCGGGACACGGCCCCCGCGATCGCGCTGGCGGCGGGCTGGATCGCGGCCAGGGATCCGGAGGCGACCATGATCGCGCTGCCGGCCGACCAGCTCGTCACCCGCGAAGAGGAATTCAGAGAGGTCCTTCGGGACGCCGCCGCGGCCGCCTTCGAGCAGTCCGCGATCGTCACGCTGGGGATTCGGCCCGACTGGCCCTGCCCGAGCTACGGTTATATAGAAAGGGGAGCCAAAGTTCCCGAGGCGGCCGGCGAGGTGTACGAAGTGGAGCGATTCCGGGAAAAGCCGTCCGTGGAAACGGCGAAGGAGTATCTCGAAAGCGGGAATTTCTCCTGGAACGCCGGAATTTTCGTTTGGACCCTTCCCACGCTGCTGAAGGAATTTTCCGGGCATTGTCCGCAACTGGCGGCGTTCGTGGCGAGGTTGAGGGACGCCGGCGATTTCATGGCCGCCGTCGCCGCCGACTTTCCCGGGTTGGAGAAAGTTTCGATCGATTACGCTCTCATGGAGAACGCGGGACGAATTCTCAACATCGAAGCGGACATCGGCTGGGACGATGTCGGCGGCTGGCCGTCGGTGGCGAAGTATCTGGAGCAGGACGACGCCGGCAATTCCTGTCGCGGCCCCGTGCTGGCGGTCGACGCGAAGAACAACATCGTCTTTTCCGTGCCGGGCGCTCCCGAAGTGGCTCTGCTCGGCGTCGAAAATCTCATCGTGGTTCAGACCGAGGACGCGATGCTCGTCGCGAACCGGAACGACGCCGACCAGATCAAAAAGCTCGTCGACCGGCTGCCCGAAGAGCTTCTCTGATGAGCGAATGGGTCAAAGCTCTGGGAATCGACTTCGGCACAGCCCGGATCGGTCTCGCCGTCAGCGACGACATCGGGTTTCTCGCGCACCCGCTCGAGACGGTGCCGGCGTCCGACATGGATCGGGCGATCCGACGCATAGCGGAGGTGACGGAGGAAAGGGGTATCCGCGATCTCGTGCTGGGCCTGCCCCTGCAAATGAACGGCGAGGAGGGCGAAGCCGTCCGCGGCGTGAGGAAATTCGCCGCCAGGCTGAGGAAGGCGATTCCGGAGTCGGTCGCCTTTCACGAAGTGGACGAGCGGCGCACCACCAGAGACGCGATGGCGAAACTACACCAGGCCGGTAGAAACGAAAAGAATTCCCGTGCGATCATCGACCAGGCGGCGGCGGTGGAAATTCTGCAGCAGTGGCTCGACGGCCGTCCCGAAGCCTTTCCCCCGACCGGCGCCCCAGAATAGCATTGCAAAAAAGCGGATTTCGAGATGAAGTTGTCCATAGGAATGGATGCAATCGAAAAAGTCGGGGTCATTGGTCAGGGTATCATCGGCAGCCGCGTGGCCGAACGTCTGCGCGAGTCGGGCCGACACGTCTACGTCTGGAACCGGACGCCGCGGCCGATCCCGAATTTTCTCGGCTCCCCCGCCGAGATGGCGCAACTCGCCGACGTCGTTCAGATCTTCGTCGCCAACGGGGAAGCGCTGGTGGAAGTGGTCGAGGCGATGCGCCCGGAATTGACGAAGCGACACACGGTAGTGAACAACTGCACTGCGGACCCCGAGTCGGTCGTCGCGGCCTACGAATTGGCGAAGGACGCGGGCGCCGCCTTTCTCGATGCGCCGTTCACGGGTAGCAAGCTGGCCGCCGAAAAAGGGGCTCTCGTCTATTATATAGGGGGCGACCCCGATGCTCTCGAAAGGGTGCGCGGCGTGCTCGAGGCCAGCGCCAAGGAACTTCTCCTCGTCGGACGCGTGGGAGAAGCCTCGGTGATCAAGATCGCGACCAACATGATTTCCGCCGCGACGGTCGAAGTGCTGGCGGAAGCCTACGGACTGGTCTCCGCGGCGGGGATCGAGCCGGAGAAGCTTGCCGAGGCCGTCGAGCACAACGCCTGCGGGTCCGCGCTGACGGCGATGAAGCTGCCCGCGATGATCCAGCGCGACTACGAGACGCACTTTTCCCTGAAGCACATGTTCAAGGACGCCCAATACGCGCTTAAGCTCGGGAAGGAACTCAAGGTCGACCTTCCCGCTCTTTCCACCACGGCCAGCGTGATGTTCCGCGCCATTCAGAAAGGGCTGGGAGAAAAGGACTACTCCGTTCTCGCCGAGAAATTCCAATCGGCGCAAAGCGAAGGCGGCACCGAGCCGAAATCATGATCGAAGCGAGCGAAGTGCAGGGCCGCTGGATCGCGCCCGAGGCGCGAGCCGTCTTCAGGATCTCGGGCCCCGACCGCGTTCGCTACCTCAACGGGCAACTCAGCAACAACGTGGCCGGTCCCCTGGATCGGGCCGCGATACCCGCCTGCGTCTGCTCGCTCAAAGGCAAAGTCGAGGCGCTCGTCTGGGTTTCCGCGCTCGGCGACGATCTGGTCCTGGACGGCGAGTTGAGACAACGGGATTTTATATTGGAGCGACTCGACCGCTACCTCATCGCCGACGACTGCGAAATCGTCGACGAGACGGAGACCCTGACATTGGTGCATCACTTCGAAGAGAGCGGCCCCGGAGTGGTCTCGAGGCGACTAGCCGTACCCGGCCGCGACCGGTGGCTGCGCGACGAACGGCACGACCTCCGCGAGCCCGCGGAAATCGGCGAAGAGGAATGGGCCGTCCTTCAAATACGATCGGGGGTTCCGGAGTCGGGCCTGGAGATCACGGGCGGTGAATTTCCCGCCGAACTCGGCCTCGACACGTGGGCCGTCGACTTCCACAAAGGCTGCTATCTGGGGCAGGAGGTCGTGTCGCGAATCCACAGCGTGGGGAAGGTCAAGCGGGTTCTCCGGGTCATCGCTGCGGAAGGTGTCGTCGCCCGCGATTCAGAATTGAGAAACGAGCTGGGCGAGACCGGACGGGCAACGCGACAATCTTTGCCCTGGAGAGAAAAAAAATCCCTCGGTTTCGGGCTTTTCAAAAGGAATCCGGATTCGCCGCAAGTCGCTGGTTTCGAGCCGGTTATGTGCTAAGGTCGGATCCGGTCCCAAAAATTAGGACGAATAAAACCGCACTTTATTAGAAAAACGTTTCTATTTTTTGGTTGCGTGGATCGAACAAATCATTAAATGTTCCGACACGCTTGGCGTTGGTTCTCTGCGTCGGATACAATTTCTGGCACAGCGAGCTTCACCAGACGAGGATCTCCAAGATCCGAAAAACGAAAACAGGTTATTACGACCACATCTCAAACCAAGGGAGTTAACAATATTATGAAAAAAGCAATTCTAGTTGCAATTATCGGTGCGATGACGCTCGGCGTTAACGCAGGTGATTGGGGCAAGGCGCCGATCGCGCCCAAAGCTCCAGTAATCGAAGAGTGCTACGACATCGGTGGCGAAATCAGTTCCGGCTACATGACCGACTACATCTTCAAGGGTGTTCGCTTCGCTCGTGACAGTGTCTGGACCGACGTGAACTACACGTTCGACAACCTCATGCTGCCGGTCAACATCGGCGCCTGGTACCTGAACGGCATCAAGCCGACCGGCACCACGTTTGACGAACTCGACCTCTACGCCAGCGTGCAGCTCGGCCAGTGGTCCGGTATCGACTTCAGCCTTGGCTACGTCCACTACTTCCACCCGGAGAGCGGATACCCGAGCTACGGCGAAATCGGTCTCGACGCCGCGATCAACCTCGGCTTCGCCGACCTCGTCGCCGAAACCAACTACGCCCTTCTCGACGACCGCTTCGGTCCCGGTGGTGGCGGTGGCTGGTATCACCAGATCGGTCTGGAGAGAGCCTTCTTCGTGACGGACGCGGTGAGCCTCGTGCTCGGTGCCGGCGTGGGATACTCCGACGGCTACTTCAGCTCCAACTACTATAATAACGCCGTGCCCAACCGGTTCACGCCTCGTGGCAGCGGTTGGAACCACTACTACGTGACGGCTTCTCTGCCGATCGAGCTGAACTGCCGCGCTACGCTGACGCCCTACATTGGCTACAACGGCAGTCCTGACACTTGGATCACTGACGGTGTGGGCGAAGGCACCAACGTCGGTGCTCAGTCCGACATCCTCCATGGTGGTGTCTCTCTCAGCGTCTCCTTCTAAGGAGCTCCGAGAGTAAAAGATTTTACGTCTTACTTAAACCTTGGTGTAAATCGCCCTCCTTCGCGGGAGGGCGATTTCTTTTTGTACCCCGAAGCCAATGGAAGAAATCGTAAAGGTTCTGATCGACGGAGCTTCGAACGATCTGACCTTTACGTACCTGGTTCCGCCGGAACTCGAAGTGCTCGCGGGGCATCGAGTGCGGATCCCGCTTCGGAACCGGACCGCGGTGGGGACCGTGACGGCGGTCGAGGAAGTCGACACGGACACTCTGGGGTACGCATTGAAGCCGATCCTCGGCGTGGTCGCCTCGGATCCGTTTCTAACCCCCGGCCTGATCAAGCTCGCGAACTGGATCTCGGAGTTCTACCTCACGCCGATCGAAACCGTGATCCGCACCATGCTGCCCAAACCGTCCCGCGGGGAAGAGGAGAAACGGAAGACAGCCAAATTCGCGGAACTGACGCGGAAGCTCGCCGAGGGCGAAATCGAACAGCTGGGTCCCCGTCTGAAGAAACAGCAAGATGTTCTGAAGCATCTTGACGGCGAAGGTGCTGTCAGCCTGGCCGATCTCACCGGAAAACTGGGGATGGCGCGGTCGTCCATCAAGGCGCTGGAAAACAAAGGCTTGGTCCGAGTAGTCGACCGTATTGTCTCGCGGGATCCTCTGAGCGACATCGAATACGTGGAGTCGGCGGCGTTGGCTCTCAACGACGAGCAGGCCGCTGTCCTCGGACAGATTGAGGCATCGCGGGAGCAAATCGCCAACGGAGGAAGCGTGACTCCGATTCTTCTTCACGGGGTCACCGGCAGCGGAAAGACCGAGGTGTACCTCCAAGCGATCCAGCGTGCCGGAGAAATGGGAAAAGGGGCCATCGTGCTGGTTCCGGAGATCGCGTTGACGCCTCAAACGGCGGAGCGCTTCAAGCAACGATTCGCGGCGATCAAGGACGAGGTGGCGATTCTCCACAGCAGTCTCTCCGAAGGCGAGCGGCACGACGAATGGCGGAAAGTGCTGGAGAAGAAGGCCAGAATCGTGATAGGAGCGCGAAGCGCCATCTTCTCGCCGATCGCGAATCTCGGATTGATCGTCGTCGACGAGGAACACGAAAATTCGTACAAGCAGGACACTTCTCCCCGCTATCAGGCGCGGGACATCGCGGTCGTGCGGGGACACATCGAGCGCTGTCCGGTGCTTCTGGGCAGCGCGACCCCCTCCCTGGAATCGTGGAACAATACGCTGACGGGGAAATACGAACTCGCGACGATGCTTCGACGCGTCGACGACCGCAAGCTGCCTCTGGTGCGCGTGATCGACATGCGGCAGGAAACGCGAAAGCAAAAAGGGGGGCTGGCGATCCTTTCCACGAAGCTCCGTCAAGGGGTGGAGCAGCGGCTGGCGGACGGGGAGCAGACGATTCTGTTCCTGAACCGACGGGGATTCGCCCGGAACATTATGTGCCCGGAATGCGGCTACGTGTCGAACTGCCGACACTGCACCACCACCATGACGCTCCACAGGAAGGAAGACCGGCTCATCTGCCACATCTGCGGGTTTTCGATGCTTCCACCTCGGCAGTGTCCCGAATGCAGCAGTCGTGCCATCGTGAATGCGGGGTACGGCACCGAGCGGGTCGAGGAGATCCTGCGGCAGGTGTTCACGGGGGCTCGCATCAGCCGGGTGGACACGGATGCGATGCGAAAGAAGAATCAGCTTCGCGACACGCTCAACGCCTTTCGCGCCAAACAGATCGACATCCTCCTAGGCACCCAGATGATCGCGAAGGGGCTGCATTTTCCGAACGTCACTCTCGTGGGTATTCTGAACGCGGACGTCGGCCTTTACATCCCCGACTTTCGGGCGGGCGAGCGGACGTTCCAACTGCTGACTCAGGTGGCAGGCCGCGCCGGCCGCGGAGAAGTGACCGGCGAAGTCGTGGTCCAGACCTTCACTCCGCATCATCCCGCGATCCAATTCGCCAGACATCACGATTTCGAGGGGTTCGCCGAACAGGAACTGGCGATGCGCCGGCAGTTCGCGCATCCGCCGTTTCTTCACATGGCATTGATCACCTGCCGTTCGGTCCACCAGCAGCGCGCGGAGTTCTCGTTGCAGACCCTCCACGCTCGGCTGAAAAAGGGACTGCCCGACTCGATCAATCTCACCGAGCCCCTGCCTTCGCCCCTGGTGAAATCCCACGACCAGTGGCGATTTCAGGTGGTTCTCAAATCAACGGCCGCCCGACGGTTGGCGGCTCACATTCGGGAAGTCGTCGACAGCCTGACCTTTCCCGACGACGTGATCGTCACGGTTGACATCGATCCGTATTCCATGGGATGATGAATATTTGAACAGCTTTTCAAATGAAATTGTTTGCAATGCCTCGACGGCTTGGGGAAGGTCCTCCATGGGATTGACCTGTGTTTATTCCGGCGCCCTCCGGGGGGTTGATGCGGTGGCGGTCGAGGTCGAGGTCAACGCGGCGGACAGCGGGAACATCGACATCAAGCTGGTGGGTCTCCCCGACGCCGCTGTCCGGGAGAGCGTCGACCGGGTGATCACGGCGATCAAGAACAGCGGCCTGCGCTGGCCCAACAAGCCGATCACCATCAATCTCGCCCCCGCGGACCTTCGCAAGGAGGGGCCGAGTTTCGACTTGCCGATCGCCGTCGGCATGATTTCGCTGGACCAGGACCGAAACGGCGCGCTTCGGAAAGAGGCCCTGGAGAAGTGCGCCATCGCCGGCGAACTCGCCCTCGACGGGAGAGTGCGGCCCATCAAGGGGATTCTGCCGCTGACCCTCGAGGCGAAAAGGCAGGGGAAGAAGGCGATTCTGGTACCGTCCGAAAATGCCGTGGAAGCCAGCATCGTGGAGGGAATCTACGTTTACGGGGTCGACTCTTTGCGTGCGGCCTATGAACTTCTCTGCGGAGAGGGAAACGTGAAACCCCAGAAACTCGACCGCGACAAGTTCTTCCGGTCGAAATGCCGCTACCCGATCGATTTCAACGAAGTGAAAGGGCAGGCGCACGCCAAGCGGGCGTTGGAAGTGGCAATGGCCGGAGGCCACAACATCCTGATGCTGGGGAGTCCAGGCACGGGAAAATCGATGTTGGCCAAGCGGCTGACCACGGTTCTGCCGACGATGACCGAGACCGAGGCGATCGAAACGACGAAAATACACAGTGTGGCGGGGTTGGTCGACGCCAAGAACAGTTTTCTGGCGACGCGTCCTTTCCGCTCGCCCCACCACACCATCTCGGACGTCGGCTTGCTGGGCGGGAGTAGCAATCCCTCTCCCGGGGAAGTCAGTCTCGCCCACAACGGCATTCTGTTTCTCGACGAACTTCCCGAGTTCAAGCGCTCCACTCTCGAAGTCCTGCGGCAGCCGCTCGAAGACGGGAAAGTCACCATTTCCCGCGCGGCGGGGAAGTTCACCTTTCCGAGTCGATTCAGCCTGGTCGCGGCGATGAATCCCTGTCCATGCGGTTATCTCGGCGATTCCAGCCGGGAATGCCGGTGTTCGCCCAACCAGATCGAGAAATACCGGCAACGCATCAGCGGTCCGCTTCTCGACCGAATCGATCTGCACGTCGACGTTCCCGCCGTCGATTACAAGGACCTAAGGACCGACAGCGGCGGCGAGTCGTCCGAGCGCATACGCGAGCGGGTGGAGGAAGCCCGGCAGGTTCAATTGGAGCGTTTCGTGTCGCACCCCGGCGTCAACACGAACGCGGACATGGGGAGCACGCTGGTTTCGAGATTCTGCGGACTGGATCGTGCCAGCGAGAAGACGCTCGAGCAGGCGATGGACACCTTGAACTTCAGCGCCAGGGCCTACGACCGGATACTCAAAGTCGCCCGAACCTTGGCCGACATCGAGGGCGAACGGGACATCGGAGAGGTCCACGTCATGGAGGCGATCCAGTATCGAACCCTCGATCGAAATCTGTGGGTTTGAGGACCGTGAAAAATCGTGAATAATTTCCGCGCCCACTCGTCAATCCCGGGAAAGCCTTCGGACAAGGGGTATCCCGGTTGGGCATCCCGGTTCGGAAGCCGGCTCGGAATCATCAACCATCAACTCCATGAAAATGAAAAAACTCCTCGCTATCGCGGCCGCTGCGGCAGCCTTGTTTGCCTTCGTTCCAACCCAGGCTGAAGCCGGCCACCGATCCAAGGTCGTGGGGCATTGCCAGCACTGTCACGGGAACATTCATTCCTACTACAAGCCGGTTCGCTGTTCGAGCGGCTACGTCCGCTGGACCTGGGTCACCTCGCATCACAGCCATTGTGCTCCCCGCTACAGCCATTCGCCGAGCTACTACCGGCCCACCTATTACCGCCCGACTTACTATCGTCCGACCTACTACCGCCCTTCCTACAGCCCGGGAATCAGCCTCCACTTCGGAGGATACCGAGGGGGCGGATACTGCCGCTGATTTCTTGAATTCTTAAATCCTCCTCCGAAGACGAAGGCGCCTCATCATTCGATGGGGCGCTTTTCGTTGGGGAGGCGCCTACCGGCCCTTCGACAGCGGCCGGTGCGAACTTCGCGGAGGTCTCTCGACACGCGCTTGCTGCCCGGTCAGGCAGGAGAGCCCCCCTCCGAACGATGGTCGCCCGAATCGACGCGAGATGGCCAATCTTCGGCGAACTTTCGGCTTGCGTGATCCCGCTGCCGAGGCTCCTGTGTCACTCGGAGCGGATAAGGAGAAAAACGCATTCTGGATTGCCAACTGGCATGACAGCTGCTTCAAAGCTGAGCGGATATGTGATCCACAAAAACAGGTTGATCCACGAAAAACAGGTTATTACGACCACGTCTCAAACGAAACGAGTTACCAAAAAATGAAAAAAACAATCCTAGTTGCAATTATCGGTGCGATGACGCTCGGCGTTAACGCAGGTGATTGGGGCAAGGCGCCGATCGCGCCCAAAGCTCCAGTAATCGAAGAGTGCTACGACATCGGTGGCGAAATCAGTTCCGGTTACATGACCGACTACATCTTCTACGGTGTTCGCTTCGCTCGCGACAGCGTCTGGACCGACGTGAACTACACGTTCGACAACCTCATGCTTCCGGTCAACATCGGTGCCTGGTACCTGAACAGCATCAAGCCGACCGGGACGACGGTCGACGAACTCGACCTCTACGCCAGCGTTGAGCTCGGTGCCTGGTCCGGGATCGACTTCAGCCTCGGCTACGTCCACTACTTCTTCCCGGAGAGCGGATTTCCGAGCTACGGCGAAATCGGTCTCGATGCCGCAATCAACCTCGGCTTCGCCGACCTCGTCGCCGAAACCAACTACGCCCTTCTCGACGACCGCTTCGGTCCCGGTGGTGGCGGTGGCTGGTATCACCAGATCGGCCTTGAGAGAACCTTCTTCGTGACGGACGCGGTCAGCCTCGTGCTCGGTGCCGGCGTGGGATACTCCGACGGCTACTTCAGCAGCCGATACTACGGCCTCGTGCCCAACCCGAACACGCCTCGCGGCAGCGGCTGGAACCACTACTACGTGACGGCTTCTCTGCCGATCGAGCTGAACTGCCGTGCCACGCTGACGCCCTACATCGGCTACAACGGCGGTCCAGACACGTGGATCGTTGACGGTGTGGACGCTGGCACCGGCGTCGGTGCTCAGTCCGACATCCTCCATGGGGGTGTGTCTCTCAGCGTGTCCTTCTAAGGAGTCCGAGATCAAAGAAATTCGAAGTTTTCCTTAACCCTTGGTGTAAATCGCCTCCCGCTTGCGGGGGGCGATTTTGCTTTGTGGGTCCGGCAACCGAATCTGCCGCCAACGTGTCGATCGATGCGGCGCAATCAAGCCCCGGCTCCATTGCGGGCATCCTTCCCTGCCGGAGCGAATTTTCGGCCTTCCGCCGCAAAGAAAGCTTGCGAAAACCGAAAATCGAATCTATGAATGCCGCCTTCTCGCCTGTGTCTGTTCGGCACGGCTACGCTCGGGTGGCGGAATTGGTAGACGCGCAGGATTAAGGATCCTGTGGGGCAACCCGTGGGGGTTCGATTCCCCCCTCGAGCATTTTTAGAACGCAGGACAGTGAGCGCCTTATCCCAAGATCCCGCGACGGCGATTCTCCTGGTTTCGTGTTCGGACCGACCCGGCATCGTGGCTGCGATATCGACCTTTCTCTTCGATACGAAAGGGAACATTGTCGACATCGATCAGCACGTCGATTCGGAATACGGCCTCTTTTTCATGAGGGTCGAATGGGAAATCGAAGGATTCGCCCTCAAGCGGGACGAGATGGCCGGCGCGATCGCTCCGCTCGCGGAAAAATTCGACATGAAGTGGGAGCTTCATTTTTCCGACGTGCTTCCCCGTGTCGCTCTGTGGGTGACGCGGGACAACCACTGCTTCTACGACCTGCTTTCCCGCCACGAGAGCGGCGAGTTGAAAATGGATATCCCCTTGATTGTCAGCAATCGGGAGGATCTGAAACCCGCTGCAGCCCGCTTTGGCATCCCGTTCCACTGCTTCCCTCTGACGAAGGAAAACAAGGCCGAGCAGGAAAAAGCCGAGGTCGCCTTGCTGCAGGACAAGGGGATCGACCTCGTCGTGCTGGCCCGCTACATGCAGATCCTGGGCTCGCGCCTGACCGGGGCGTTCCCGAACCGGATCATCAACATTCACCATTCCTTTCTCCCCGCTTTTCCCGGTGCCCGCCCCTATCATTCCGCCCATCGACGCGGGGTCAAGCTGGTGGGTGCCACCAGCCACTACGTGACGGAGGATCTCGACGAGGGACCCATCATCGCGCAAGGGGTCACGGAGGTGTCTCACGGCGACTCGGTGCAGGATTTCATTCGCAAGGGCCGCGCCCTCGAGCAAACGGTCCTGAGCCGGGCGGTGTGGCTGCACCTCAATCGCCGGGCCTTCGTTCACGCGAACCGGACCCTTGTCTTCGAGTGATGCCGGGAACCGATTCCTCGCAATCCGCGGATTCCATCCTAGAATCGCATCCATGGCGCAACGATTTCAGACCCTCCCCGGCTTCAGGGATTTCTTTCCGGACGAGTGCGCGGCGAGAAACTATCTCTTCGAAACCTGGCGCAGCGTGGCTCGCCTCTACGGGTTCGTCGAATACGAAGGCCCCGTGCTCGAGTCGACCGATCTTTTCCGGAAAAAGAGCGGCGACGAGATAGTCAACCAGCTCTTTTGCTTCGAGGACAAGGGCGAGCGCGACGTGGCCATGCGACCGGAACTGACTCCCACCCTCGCTCGGATGGCCGCAGCGAGGCAGCGCGACTTCCGAAAGCCGCTCCGGTGGTTTTCCATCGGGCAGTTTTTCCGCTACGAAAAACAGCAGAAAGGACGCGGTCGCGAGTTCTACCAGTTCAATTGCGACATCCTGGGCGAAGAGTCCGTCGCGGCCGACGCGGAACTGATCGCCCTGGCCGTCGACCTGATGAGGGCTTTCGGGTTCGACGCTTCGGATTTTCGCATTCGCGTCAGCGATCGAGACGCCTGGGTGGATTTTGCCCGCCGAAGAGGCGTCGACGATCAGCGGACCACGGAGTTTCTCCAAGTCGTCGACAAGATGGAGCGGGCGCCGGAAGAAGCCACCCGGGAGAAACTCGCTTCGTTCGGGTTGTCGGTCGACGACATCCGCGCCTTCATCGATTCCGGCGAAAACGCTTCCGCGAAAATTGGCGAGATTCTGTCGGATCTCGGCGCGCGCGGGATGAACGAATTCGTCGAAGTCGACCTCGGGATCGTCCGCGGTCTGGCCTACTACACCGGAGCGGTCTTCGAGATTTTCGACATCGGGAAAGGGATGCGGGCCGTGGCCGGCGGCGGGCGCTACGATCGGCTGATCGAACTCGTCGGCGGGGTCGACATGGCCGCCACCGGCTTCGCCATGGGCGACATGGTGATCGGGGATCTGATCCGCGAGCGAGAGGAGCCGACCCGTCGATTGAACGACGCCGTTTCGGCGCAGCAGGCGGTCGACGTTTACCTCGTTCTGGCCGACCCCGGGAAAGGCCCGGAGGCGCTCGCGTTGGCTCAGACGCTTCGCACCGCCGGCCTCAGAACCGTGTTTCCGCTGGCCCCGGCGAAAATCGGCAAGCAGTTCCAGGCGGCCGAGCAGTCGGGTGCCGCCTGCGCGGTCGTGGTCGGGGCCGAGCACCCGGAACTGACGGTGAAGAAACTGGCCGACCGCACCGAAAGCGGCAGTCACGTCGACCGGGTGGCTGCCGACCTCCGGGCCATCCTGCAAGGCGGGTGATCCTCGCGCGCCGGTGGGCCGGGTTCGCAGATAGCTGAGTTTTCGGTTTCGATCGGAAGGGTCTCTGCTACATTAGGGTGTTTCCCGTCGACGCGAAACACTGCCCCTGATGAACAAGACGACAGCTCTCATTTTTTTCGGAATCATCGTTGTGGGAATTGTCGTATCCGTTCTGACTCTGGGCAAGTTCGGCAAGCGCGTCGAGGTGGTGGACAAGGAAGTCGTCGAAGAACGGGCCGACCCCGGCGAGGAAACGCGAGACCGGCCGGAACCCGTGGCAGCCGATGCCGCGTCGGAAGAGAAGGCCAAGAAAAAGGGCCCGCAGGGCCAGGAGGAGACGGTCGACGAGGCGGCTGGCTTCGCTTCGCCCGAAGCGGCCATGGCGGCGCTCGCGGAAAAGGCCGGCTCGAGGAATTTCGACGAGTTTGTCGAGGCCGTCGGAGAAGAGAGCATCCCCGACTCGGTCCGGGAGCGGCTCAAGACGCTGATCGAGGATCCGAAGTTCGTTCTGGACGAGGAAAAGCCGTTCACGGAAATTTCGAAATCGGCGCGCTCGGTGCGCTGGGCTTTGAATTTCGTGCCGGAAGGCGGGGGCGAGACCCAGCAACTCTACACGGACCTTCAGGATTCCGAAGACGGTGAATTCGACGTGGCCAAGCTCAGCTTTCCTCTTGAACTCGCCGGAGAGGATCGTCGGGCCACCTCGGGAACCGACGCTCCGGAAGGAACGAAGGCTTCGGAGCGGTCGAGCGCTACCCAGGGGCGGATCGGGGACGCCGATCCGCTGACCATCGCCCATGCCTTTTCCAAAGCGATCGTGAGCCGCGACTTCGAAGCGGCGCGCGCCCTTTCCGATCCGGAAGACGTGACCGACGAGCGCGTCGCCGCTCTCATGATCGCGGTCGAAGAGGGCAAATTCGCTCTCAGAGAAAGTCGCCCGCTGGTGGTGACCCTCTCGCGGGACGACCTCGCCTGGGTGCTGACCCGGGTTCAGTCCGGAGAGACCGCCTCCGAGTTCGCCCTCGAGCTGGGGCGGACCGAAGATTCGTGGGCGGTCAACGGGCTGACCTTTTCCAAAGTACTGTCCACTCTCGCCTCGCGGGGCGGCGGCGGAGACGTCGCCTACAGCCCGATCGTGGAGGACCCGGCGGGGGGAGACTCGCTGGTGCTCTACTTCGAATTCGACGAGGCGGGCCTGACCTCCCGCACCAGTCGGCAGATCGCCATTGTCGCGGACATTCTCGACCAAAGTTCGGACCGAGTCATCCGCATCAACGGCCACGCCGACGCCCTCGGGACCGCGGACTACAACGCCGCGCTCAGCAACCGCAGGGCGGAGGCCATTCGACAGGCTTTCATCGACATGGGCGTGTCTCCGGATCAGGTGATCACCGAAAGCTTCGGCGATACCCGGCCCCGCCTTCCGAATTTTCTTCCGGACGGCTCGGACAACCCGAGCGGCCGTTCCCGGAACCGCCGCGCCGAAGTCTACCTCGACTTCTGATCTTCCTGGGCCGCTCGACACGGTCGGGTCGCCGATCCAATCCGGTAGCTTCACGACGGGGCATCCGAACGAGGCGAAACCGCAGTTCCACCTTGACCTCGGAGGGCGGCCCCGTAAGTTGCCGCGCTCGCCTCAGAGCCGCTGTTCCCTCCCATGAATATTCACGAGTACCAGGCCAAGGATCTTTTCGAAAAATTCGGCGTCGCCACCCCCGGGGGCAAAGTTGCCGAGACGCCCGAAGAGGCGAAGTCAGCCGCCGAAGGCCTCGGCTCCAACATCGTTGTCAAGGCGCAGGTGCATGCCGGAGGCCGCGGAAAAGGAACGTTCAAGAACGGTTTCCAAGGCGGCGTCCATCTCGTCGGATCGGCGACCGAAGCGGCCGAGGTCGCGGGCAAAATGCTCGGTCAGACGCTGGTGACCCACCAGACCGGCGACGAGGGCAAGCTGGTGAGCAAGGTGATGGTTGCCGACGCGGTCGACATCGAGAAAGAATATTATCTCGCCGTTCTGATGGACCGCGAGAACCGGTGTCCCGTCATCGTGGCCAGCACCGAGGGCGGCGTGAACATCGAGGATGTCGCCGAAAACACTCCCGAGAAAATCCACCGGGAACTCATCCATCCGCTGCTGGGCCTGCAGCCCTACGAAATCCGCAAGCTCGCTTCCAAGCTCGGGTTTTCCGGGGACACCGCCAAGCAGTTCGGAAAACTTCTCAAGGGGCTCTTCAAGCTCTTTATGGAATGCGATTGTTCCATGGTCGAAATCAACCCGCTGGTGACCACGCCCGACGGACGGGTCCTGGCATTGGACGCCAAGTTCGACTTCGACGACAACGCGCTGTTTCGGCATCCGGACATCGCCGAGCTTCACGACCCGAGCGAGGAGGATCCCCGCGAGGTGGAGGCCGCCAAATACGATCTCAACTACATCGGACTCGACGGCAACATCGCCTGCCTCGTCAACGGCGCCGGCCTCGCCATGGCGACGATGGACATCATCAAGCACTGTGGAGGCGAACCGGCCAACTTCCTCGACGTCGGCGGGGGCGCCACCCAGCAACAGGTCACCAACGCCTTCAAGATCATCCTCGGAGATCCGAACGTGAAGGGAATCCTCGTGAACATTTTCGGCGGCATCATGGACTGCGACGTGATCGCCAAAGGGATCGTCGCCGCCTGCCGGGAGGTCGACCTCCACATCCCCCTCGTGGTTCGCCTCGAGGGCAACAACGTCGCGGCCGGCAAGGAGACGCTGGCCAACTCGGACGTGGACCTCGTGGCCGCCGACACCCTCGCCGACGCCGCGGAAAAAGCGGTCAAAGCCATCGCCGCGTGATTTTTCCAGTTATTTACAGAGTGCCATGTCCATCCTAGTCGACGAAAACACGAAAATTCTGATCCAGGGGATCACCGGTTCATTCGGGGGGCGGCACGCCCAGTTGAGCCTTGATTACGGAACGAAGCTGGTGGCCGGAGTGACTCCCGGAAAAGGCGGGCAGCGTTTCGCGGATACCGTCCCCATTTTCGACACGGTCGAAGAGGCGGTCGCGGAAACCGGCGCCACCGTCAGCGCCATCTTCGTGCCGCCGCCGTTCGCCGGCGACGCCATCCTCGAAGCGGTCGACGCCGGCGTCGACCTCGTCGTCGCTATCACCGAGGGCATTCCGGTCATGGACATGATGCGGGTGCGCGCGGGCATGGAAGGCCGGAAAAGCCGCCTCATCGGACCGAATTGTCCCGGCGTCGTCACGCCCGGCCTGGGAGAGAACTCGCAGGGGGGCTGTCGCATCGGCATCGCCCCGGGCTACATCCACAAGCGTGGCAAGGTCGGCGTCGTCTCGAGAAGTGGCACGCTCACCTACGAAGCGGTTTACCAGTTGACGAATCTTGGCCTGGGTCAGAGCACCTGCGTCGGGATCGGGGGAGATCCCATCAACGGCACTTCGCACCTCGACGTGCTGAAAATGTTCAACGATGATCCCGAGACCGAAGCCATCATCATGATCGGCGAGATCGGAGGCACGGCCGAGGAAGAGGCCGCCGCCTGGGCGAAGGAAAATTGCAAGAAGCCCTTGGCTGGGTTCATCGCCGGCGCCACGGCACCTCCGGGACGCCGCATGGGCCATGCCGGGGCGATCGTGTCCGGCGGCAAGGGAACGGCGGAAGCCAAGATCGAGGCCATGAGAGACGCCGGGATCGAAGTCGCCCAAAACCCTTCGGACATGGGAGACGCGCTGGTGCGGGCCATGAGCCGAGGATAGTCGAAAGTTGAATCTCGGACTGTGCTTTCAGTCCGTATTCTTGTAGAAAGAAGCAAATCATGTCGGACAAACCGAAATACGCCAAGGGGCTCGAAGGAGTCGTCGCCAATGAATCGTGCCTCAGCGACGTGCGGGGCAAGGAGGGAATTCTTCGCTATCTCGGATACAACATCGACGATCTAGTCGAGAACTGCACCTTCGAGGAAGTCGTCTACCTGCTGCATCGCCGCCACCTGCCGACGCGGTCCCAACTCGAAACGCTGACCTCGAATCTCCGGGCTCAGAGGAGTCTTCCCGAGGGCGTGATCGACTTTCTTAAAACCGCGCCGAGGGACGCGGCGCCGATGGACGTGATTCGGACCGGAGTCAGCATGCTTGGTCTCTCCGACACGAGAGGCGAAAATCAGAACCGGGAACTCAACGAACAGCGGGCTCTCGCCATTTGCGCGAAAATTCCGCTCATCGTCGCCTATTTCCATCGGGCTCGCCAGGGCCTCGATCTTCCGCCGGTTCGCGACGATCTGTCCGAAGCCGCCCATTTTCTCTACCTGGTCAACGGGGAAGCGCCCGGCACGGAAGCCACGAAGACCTTGGACGTGGCGTACATCATCCACGCCGACCACGGCATGAATGCCTCGACTTTCAGCGCCCGAGTCACCATCGCGACACTGTCGGACATGTATTCGGCGATCACGTCGGCCATCGGCACCTTGAAAGGCCCCCTTCACGGCGGTGCCAACGAAGGCGTGATCCGGATGCTGCACGAGATCGGCAGCCTCGACAAGGTGGACGCCTACGTCGAGGACCGCCTCGCCAGGAAAAAGAAGATCATGGGCATCGGTCACCGGGTCTACAAGGTGCTCGATCCCCGGGCGCCCCATCTCCGCAAGATGGCGATCAAGCTCGGCGAAGAAATCGGCGAAACGAAGTGGATTGAAATGTCGGAGCGGATCGCCGAGCTGATGCTCGAGCGCAAAGGCCTCAACGCCAACGTCGATTTCTACTCGGCGACCGTCTACTACTCCCTCGGCATCCCCACCGATTTGTTCACGCCCATCTTCGCCATTTCCCGCGCCGCCGGGTGGACCGCCCAAGTGCTCGAGCAATTGGACGACAACCGGCTTTATCGGCCGTTGACCCTCTACACCGGCCCGACCGAAGACCAGCCGGTGACCCCGATCGAGGAGCGCGACTAGAGTCCTTGATCGACGAAGTCGACCAAATTAAGTCAAGTCTTCAAGCCGCTTTGAATAGTTACGATTCGGACGTATCTCAAGAGGGTTAAGTCGCCGAATCTTACAACCCCAAATTCGGGCCAAGTCGCTCGACCAAAACTTCTGCCGCTTTTCGGTTTCCGGCGGCGTTCCAGTGAAAATCGCCCTTCCCGATGTAGTATTCCCGACGGTTCTCGCTCATGCCGGATAGGATGTCGACCAGTTCCGCGTCGAGATCTTCGACGATTTCTTCCAGAGCAAGTGTTTGGGCGGGCTTCGCGAATCCGGTCGTTGCTGACGGAAAGGAAATGACGTTCCATTCGATCTCGTGTTGGTCACAGAGTGCATCGATTTTCTCGAATGCGAATCGCATCCCTTCGATCTGATCGTCCGGAAGAGGCTTCTTGGCCCTTCCTTTCGGGACTCGGTCCGCCTGTTTTTTCCAAGAGGAGTCAAACATATCGTCATGCTGCCGGCGCTTGCGGATTTGTTTGACCACAGCCGTGCAATACGAAAGGAAAGTGATTGCGTGGCTGTGTCGTTTAAGCGTGGCTGCTTTCCCGCCTATTTTCCGTTCGACCGGTTGGTTCCCAATGGTCGGCTGCTGACCGGGCTCGGCGAGTTTCACGAACGGTCTTGCACCACCCTTATCGGTGAGATTGTCGGTGAAGTCGTTACTGCAAACCATGAGAATTACTTTGGCAGGTGGCTCTTTCTCGCTGAGGAGCTTCTCCAAAAGAAGTGCCTCCTGGAGCGTGCCGTAGGCGTTCATGGCGAAGTTGCGGATTCGGACGCCGGGTCCCGCTTCCTCCTGAAGTATTGAACTGAACATTTCCTCATTGCTCACGCCCCAGCCCCAAACGGTCGAATCGCCGAGGATCCACACTTCTGGCGCGTTCTCATCGGGTGAAACTGACGACTTGTTAATACGGAATCCCTCGGTGTCGGTTTCAACGATCGCGTCGAAGTTCAGCGTTTTGAAACGCGAGGTATGATTCGGCGTTCCGACCCATCCGAGTCGTTCGTGTGCTTCGTGGAACGCATTCAGCGGGGAGCTGACGGCGGGACTGTATCCGACGACTCGAAGGAGAATCTCGACCAGGGTAAGAGCAACGAGAAGCGAGATTCCGAGAAGGACCAGCTTCTTCCCCGCATTCTTCGCAGCCCGTGCAGTTTTCGCCATTAGAAGAGCGTGTAGATGAATGGGGCGGCACCTGTTCCGGCGAGGACGATCAGTATACCGAAAACAAGCAGTATCACGATGATAGGAGCCAGCCACCATTTCTTGTTCTCTTTGAGAAAAGAAACAAATTCGCTGATCATCCCTTCTTCACCTGCGCCTTCCCGGGCGGCTTCTTCAAATTTGCTTTTCGGATCTGACATGGCAATCCAGGGTTTCAGTATTGTCTGAAGTAGCGCGTCGCTTCTTGAGCGGGCGGCTTCCCACTCCAATAAGATGCCGCATCGGGCAGGATTTTGCGATGCAATTCGTCTCTGCCCTTTAGGCGGAAAATCAATCCGAGCGGCAGGAAAAGCAAGAGAAAAATCGCCCCCATGATGAAGGTGGCAATCATGGGACCAATCACGGCGGAGATTGCGGTGAGGATCCAATAGGTTGGTTTTAAGAACGCTGGCTGAACGAACGCGAGAACGGAAGAAACGATACCGATTCCCCACAAGACGAGCGGCACGGTCCACTGGTCGTTCGCAAACCAGTCGAATCGGAGACCGAGGACGGCACCTATAATTCCGAAGCCGAACAGGCTGATGATCCCGAATTGCTTCAGTTTCTTTTGGTCGGGATTCCAGTCGACGTCGATCATTAGTAAGCAGGCAAATTAATCGAGAGCAAACTTGCTCAGATGTTCTTCCAACTCCTTGCGTTCGAATTTTTGCTGATCCTTTTTCAGTAGAATATGATGGCCCAGAACGAGTACATCCATGTCGGTGGCCATAAAACAAAAATAAGCGTTTTCAGGCGTCGAAACAATTGGTTCGCCGCGCACGTTAAAGCTGGTGTTGATCACCACGGGACAACCAGTTTCCCTTTCGAAAGCGGTCAGCAAAGCGTGGTAGAGGGGATGGCGATCGGAGTCGACCGTCTGCACCCGGGCGGACTGATCGACGTGGGTCACCGCCTGAATGTGCGACCGTCGCACGTTGAGTTTTCCGAGACCGGGTGCATTTTTCAATTCGTCGGAGTCGCCCGTTTTTTGCGATTCGTGAATATTGGACACGAGCAGCATGTAGGGACTGTCCTGTTCCTCCCGCATGTCGAAGTAGTGGTGGACTTTCTCCTTCAACACGCTGGGAGCGAACGGCCGAAACGACTCACGGAACTTGATCTTCAAATTCATCGTCCGCTGCATGTCGAGAGAGCGCGCGTCGCCGAGGATGCTCCTGCCACCCAACGCGCGAGGACCGAATTCCATTCTGCCTTGGAACCAGCCGACGACATTTTCATTGGCGAGCAGCGAAGCAGCCTCGCGGACCAAGGCGTCGTCGGATTCCGCCGTGTGGTAAAATGCGTCCTTGGAGTCGAGAAATTCGGCGATTTCCGCGTCCGAGAACTCTGGACCTAGATAAGTCGCCGTCTGGTGATCGGGCAGAACTGTGTTTCGCTCTTTTTCCAACAGTTGATACCAGGTAAACAAGGCGGCACCGAGAGCGCCCCCGGCGTCGCCCGCAGCGGGTTGAACCCAGATGTTTTCGAACGGTCCCTCGCGGAGAAGTTTTCCATTCGAAACGCAATTGAGTGCGACTCCGCCGGCGAGGCAAAGATTGGACGAGCCGGTCAAGCTGTGGGCATGCCGCACCACGGCAAGCATGATTTTCTCCGTCACTCGCTGAATACTCGCCGCGATGTCCATGTGGAATTGCGTTAGTTCGGACTCGGGTTTCCGGGGAGGTGCGCCGAAGAGATCGTGAAACTTCCGGCTTGTCATGCTCAGGCCAGTGCAGTAATTGAAATACGATATGTCGAGACGGAACGAGCCGTCCTCTTTCAAATCGATGAGATTCTCCAGAATCGTGTCCTCGAACCTCGGCTCGCCGTACGGCGCCAAGCCCATGAGCTTGTATTCGCCACTGTTGACCCGGAAGCCTGCGTAGTAGGTGAACGCCGAATAAAGCAGTCCGAGCGAATGGGGGAACCGTTGCTCGGCGAGCGCTTCGATGATGTTTTGCTTCCCTTTAAAAATCGAGGTCGTGGTCCACTCACCAACGCCGTCGGCGCAAACCACGGCGGCTTCTTCGAAGGGGCTGGGAAAAAAAGCACTCGCGGCGTGAGATTCGTGATGATTGGTGTAAACCAGCGTTCCGCCGAAATCTTTGCCGTCGTTGATGGCTTTGAGCCCGTTTCGAATCTCGCGTTTCAAGAAAAGCTTCTCTTTCACCCATACAGGAATAGCTCGGCGGAAGCTGGCGAACCCTTTCGGAACAAATGCGACATAGGTCTCCATGAGCCGCTCGAACTTGACGAATGGTTTCTCGTAGAACACGACGAAATCGATATCGTCCAGGGTGCCTCCGCTCGTTTCGAGACAAGATCTGATCGCGTTCGCCGGGAAAGATTCATCGTGCTTCTTCCTCGTGAACCGTTCCTCCTGCGCAGCCGCAGCGATGCGCCCATCCTCCACGAGGGCGGCGGCAGAGTCGTGGTAAAATGCGGAGATTCCGAGAATTCTCATTGGGAGTCAGCGGATCGGCGGATCGATCGAAAAGCGCGAAGTGCCGATTTTACACTGGTCTATCTGGGTTAGCAAACTCCGTATTCTCGGCGTCTAGGAGACTGTTGAAAAACTCTGAAACGCAAAATCTTAATGAAGAGACGGGACGG
>JBBDRG010000013.1:0-59301 GCA_040905585.1 Verrucomicrobiales bacterium | reverse complement strand
CCCCCCCCCCATTAAATCTTGCGCAAATTCGGCTTAACCGCTAAAGGGCTACAAGCTAAAAAGCTTCCCAAACAGCTTCCCCATGCTCGCAGAATCGATCGCCATACAATTCGACGTTCCCGGACGTCTCGTCGCCCTGCAGCCGATCGGATCGGGCAACGTCAACGACACCTACCGGGTCATCCTGCGGACCACCTTTTCGGAGGAGCAATACATCCTGCAGCGAATCAACCAGGTCGTTTTCACCGACCCCGCCGCCGTGATGGCGAACATGAAGGCGGTGACCGATCACGCCCATTGCCGCATCGAGGCCGAAGCGGACGACGCCGACCGCATCTGGCAGCTGCCGCGCGTCATCGGCAGCAAAGACGGGAACGACTACGTGATCGACGAAAAGGGCAGCTACTGGCGGGCGCTGTCGATGATCTCGAGCGCGACGAACTTCGAAAAGATCGCGAAGCCGGAGCATGCGGCGGAGGCGGGAAGAGTGCTCGGCCACTTCCAGCGCATCATTTCCGATTTTCCCATCGACCGTCTGGCGGACACCTTGCCGGGCTTCCACATAACGCCGCAGTATCTCGCGCAGTACGACCGGAATTTGGAATCGCAGGAATCGCAGCGTCGTCTCGAAGCCTCCTCCGAGGCACGTCGACTGCAGAAATTCGTCGAGGCCCGAAGGGACTTCGTCAACGTGCTCGAAAGCGAAAGCGAACTCGGCGTGCTCCTGCTGCGCCCCATCCACGGCGATCCGAAAATCACGAACGTGATGATCGACAAGTTCACGGGGAAGGGGACGTCGATCGTCGATCTCGACACCGTGAAGCCGGGCCTCGTCCACTACGATTTCGGCGATGCCGTCCGCAGCGGTTGCAACCCCGCCGGCGAGGAAACGACCGACCTCAGCGAGGTTTTCCTCGATCTGGATCTGTTCGAGGCGCTTGTCCGGGGGTACCTGACCGAGGCGAAGGAGTTCCTCACCGAGGCGGACAGACGGTACCTGTTCGACTCCGTGCGTCTCATCGCTTTCGAGCTGGGGCTGCGTTTCTTCGCCGACTATCTCGCAGGCGACGTGTATTTCAAGATTTCCCACGAAGGTCAGAATCTCAACCGCGCCCGGGTCCAGTTCGCGCTTTGCGAGAGCATCGAGGCCCGCGAGAGCAAGATGCGCGGCATCCTGGAGAAAAATTTTTAAGCGCTCCCGGGGGTTCGAAACTCAGCCGAAGTATTCGCGGTTCCACTTCGCTCCGTAGTACCAGCCGAACGCGCTGGCGAACAGGCTGAGGCAGATGGCCACCGCAATCCCGAAAAAATCTCCGACCCACCACCCGATGGCTCCGGCCACGCTCGACACGATCGTCGCAAAAATGAATCCCATAAGACCTCTCGGTTGATTATGAAAATTATAAGCCAAAAGGGGCTCGCCGGAAAGCGCAAACTAGGCACGCCTTGCTTTTCCCCCTTCGGGCGGAGGCTTCGACCGTTGACGCTTGCCTGAAGAATCCTCGGCGCCGCCTCCGAGGAGGGATTGCCATCCCCCGCCGAGGATACGAACCCGGCGGAGGATGGCTCCTCCCTGAGGATCCCGATATGGCTATTCGGGAAAGGATTCGTCCATTGCCGAATCTGGAGCCGCGGAGACCGTTCGAGACGGCATACTTTGCGGAGAGCGCCGGCACCGGGAAGGATGGCTTCCGTGTCGAAGATTGTCGGAGGGGCTGAGTTCGAGACGCATCTTCGGAACGAGGCTCAGTTCAGTGGCGTGGTCGCGGGCCGATTGGTGGCGTTTCCGGCGGGTGTCGCCCACGGGAACCGGGAAATTCCCGCGAACGGGAGGAAGCGCTCGAAGGTGTCGATGCACCTCCCTGCGAATGCCAACTCGACCGGGGAGAACGGAGATTTGCCGATTTGCCGATAGAGGCACACTCCGATCGATGCCTGCCTCGACGTGCGACGGAAACGCATGATCATCGGAGCTGGCGAACGGAGGAAATGGCTGGTCGCGTAGTAGAGGGTGGGATGAATCCCGGTTCGCTCGATCACGGCCCGATCCTCGTGGTCCTCGCGTGCGACGTCCTCGAATCGGCGACGGATGGCCATTCTTGTTTCCGCGGCCTCCCTGGGATCGAGTTCCCGGGGCGCGTAGAAGACGCGCGTGGTTGGATTGGGATTGCCGAGC
Source organism: Verrucomicrobiales bacterium (assembly GCA_040905585.1). Lineage (GTDB taxonomy): Bacteria > Verrucomicrobiota > Verrucomicrobiia > Verrucomicrobiales > DEV007 > Arctic95D-9. The sequence continues at coordinate 57,125 of JBBDRG010000013.1, read as the reverse complement.
GAAACACCGTACAGGGAAAGGGCCATCCAACCGTCGAAAAACGGGTCGTCTTCCGCACTCTCGAGAGTCGGAGTATCCGGCGAAAACGGAAGCCGGGGGAATGGAGGGGATCCTGGCATGAACAGAGGTCGAACGAACGGTGTCGTTTCTTTCTGACCCGAATCGTCGAAGAAGTTACATGCGCGGATCCACTTGGTTCGCCAAACCACGATAGATACGGGCCGCACGGGCCTCTTGTTTCCGGAGATCGGGGGATACGGAGTATTTGAAAAAGCCGGGGCGAAGGGTTCCTATGTAGGTTGTGACCCAGGGGAAAGAGAACCGCTGCCCCGCGTGCGGCACCGACATCCCGTCGGCGTCTCCGGCGGGGATGTGTCCGAAGTGCCTGCTGCGTCCGAAAGTCGGATCGGAAGCGGACCTGGAGGCGTCGGCGTGGCCGACGTCGATGGTGCCGCGTCTCCCCGATTCCGGACCGAGTTCCGGGAGCGATCCCGAATCGGTGGGGCCCTACTGCATCGTCGAACTGCTCGCCGAGGGCGGGATGGGGCAGGTCTACGTCGCCGAGCAGCGGAAGCCGATCCGACGGCGGGTCGCGCTGAAAGTCATCAAGCCGGGAATGGATTCGGAAGAAGTGCTGTCGCGCTTCGAGGCGGAGCGGCAGGCGGTGGCGCTGATGGAGCATCCGAGCATTGCCATGGTGTTCGACGCGGGAACCACGGACGAGGGGCGTCCCTACTTCGCGATGGAGCTGGTGGAGGGAAAACCGGTGACTGAGTTCTGCGACGCCCGGAAGCTGTCGCTGAGGGAACGTCTGGTTCTTTTCCGGCAAATCTGCGAAGCCGTGCAGCACGCGCACCAGAAAGGGATCATTCACCGGGATCTCAAGCCTTCGAACATCCTGGTCGCGGAGGGAGACAACGGTAACCCGGTGCCGAAAATCATCGACTTCGGCATCGCCAAGGCGCTTGGCCCCGGCCTGACGGAGCACACGCTCAACACGGTCCTGGGGCACATCGTGGGGACGCCGCAGTACATGAGCCCGGAGCAGGCCTCGCTGGACGCCGGGGACGTCGACACGCGTTCGGACATTTATTCGCTGGGCGTCTTGCTGTACGAGCTGCTGACCGGGAGGACGCCCGTCGGGACGGAGCAGGTCAAGGAAGCGGGAATCGAGGCGGTGTTGAGGAAAATCCGGGAGGAGGAAGCTCCCCGCTTGGCGACTTTGCTCGGAACGATGGACGACGCCCTTCGCACCATCGTCGCGGCCACACGGCGGCTCTCTCCCTCCAAGCATACCCAGACACTGCGGGGAGACTTGGACTGGATCGTGATGAAGGCGCTGGAGAAGGAACGGGGACGCCGCTACGAGACGGCGAACGCGTTCGGGCTCGACGTGGGGCGCTACCTGAACGACGAGGCCGTGATGGCCACGCCGCCCTCGGCGGGGTACAAGCTCCGAAAATTCGCCAGGCGGAACAAGGGCCTGTTCGTTGCGGGAGGGGCGGTCGCGGCGGTTCTGGTGGCGGGGATACTGGCGACGTTCTGGCAGGCCGCGGCGGCGCGGGCGGAGCAGCGGCGCGCGGAGCGGCTTGTGAGCTTCATGTTGAACGACCTGAGGACCAAGCTCAGCGATGTCGGGCGGCTGGAGTTGATGGAGGGAGTGGAGAGCGCCGTTCGCGGCTACTACGACGGGGATCGTTCCGACGGGGATCGTTCGGAAGAACTGCTGGAGGGTTCCCCTGAAGAACGACGGGCCTTGGCGCTGGCGTCGGCGTCGGAAACGCTCGAGAAGCAGGGACGCCTCGACGAGGCTCTCGCAGCGACTTCGGAGGCCGTGGCGATATGGCGCTCAGTCCGGAAGAGCGAACCCGCGAACCTGGGGCATGCCGAGGCGTTGGCGGGGGAGCTGCTTCGGCAGGCTTGGCTTTTTCGGCAGCGAGGGAGTTTGCCGCAAACCGACGAATGCCTGGAGGAGACCCTCGTTCTCCTGGGGGAAGCGCCGGCGGAGCGCTTGTCCGAGACCGGATTGAGAACCCTTTCCGAGGCACGGCGACACCGAGCCGTGGATCTGCTGTCGCGCTTCGGCCTGCGGGAAGAGGCGCACGCCCTCGCCGTGGAATCTCTGCGGACCGCGCTGGTCGCCTTGAGGCGGCGTCCGGATTCCATCGACGGGCGCGAAGCGGTGGCGTTCGCCGGATTGACTTGCGAAGACATCGGGGCGGACGTGTCGACGCTCTGGAACACGTTCGAGAATCCCGGTTCCTTTTCCGGAATCCTCGACGATCTCATTTCCGAGGATCCCGAGAATTATCGGCAGAAGGCGGCACTGCTCGAGGCATTGGCGCAGCCGGTCTACGACAACCTCGACATGGAGAAATTCAATCGCGGTCTGGAGCTGGCGAGGGAACTCACCGATCACGATCCCGAGAACGCGGAATGGCAAATCAGCGCGGCGAGCATGGAGGCCCGGGTCGGGATGACGATGTTCGGCGCCGGACGGTATTCGGAGGCCGGCACTCGTTTCGAGATAGCCGAGGATCGCTACCGGAGGCTGATTCAGAATGGAATCGACCCCTATCGGGTGAAGTATTCCTACGCGAAGCTCCTTTCGTGGATCGGCGAAAACTGGTCGATCCTCGAGGAAAAGGAGACCGCGAGAGATTACCAGGAGCGGGCCATGAGGGTGAAGAAGGAATTGCTCGCCGAGAATTCCGAGGACGCCGCGGTCATGACCAGCCTGGCCTTTTCGGTGGTGCGGATGTCGGACGTGATGGAAGGCAGCTTCGAGGAACGCCTCGCGGTTCTGGAAAGCTCGCTCGAATACGCCCGGCGGGCCTACGAGCAGGCACCCAGTTATGCCCAGTCCAACGATGCGTGGTACTATTCCACTGCCGCGCTGGCGCGCTTGTGTCTCGAAGAAGGGGATCTGGAGCTCGCGACGAAGTACAACGACATGTCGCTTGAGATTCAGCCTCGGTTCAAGGTGAAATACCGAAACATGGGCCTGACTCGGCGAGGCGACATCGCGGTGGCGGCGGGGGACCGTGAAGCCGCCGCGATCGCCTTCCGCGAAGCGGCCGAGAGTTGGCGGCAATATTTCCTGGATCACCCACCGGAGCTCGACGTGGGAGGATTGACAGCCAGAATGGCCCGTTCGGTGTTCGGCTTTCTGGACTGCACCGAGCCTCTCGACGAGGAATCCTATCGCTTCGGCAAAGACTGTCTCGCCACGATCCGTTCTCAGATGGATCGACTGGACCCGAAAGCCGACCGCCTCGACAGTAAAATCGGGGGCGTTTGCCGCCTGGAGGATTTTTTCGCGGGCAAGGCTCTGCAATCCGGTGATTCGGAGGCTTTCAGGGAGCATTTCGGACGCGCCGTGCGATTGCGCCTGGATTGGTCGGGCAAGGTGGAGGACGAAGCCGCCCGCGAAAAGCTGATCGCGGACCTCGCCCGCAACGTGAAGGTAAGAGAGTCGCAGGCGATCCGTCACGGACTGGCAACGGCGCTTCCCGACGGCGCGGCGAGCAGGATTCTGGAGGTGTGCGATCGCGCGGAGGTCTTCGAGGCGATGCCGTCCGAACCCCATTCGGCAAGTCATTCTCTTGGTTGGCTCGCTTGCCGGAGCGGTGCCCGAGTCGCCCTCCGGAACGAGGACACGCAAGAGGCCAGCGAGTGGTTGCGCCGCGGCGAGGCGGTGCTCCAAGACCACTGGGAACGCCTGACCGAGCGCAATCGCTGGGTTCCGGAGATGGCGAAGGCGATGGGGGAACTGAGCGAGATGCACGCCCTCCTGGAAAACGAGAGCGGGGCCGCGGAGGCCATGAAAAAGGCCATGGCCTGGAGCGAACGGCTGATCGAGTCCGGCGGAATGCGGGGGATTCAAGAGTACCTCGATTTGGCCACGATGGCCACGAGCATGAATCGGGTGGCGCACGAACGGGGGCTGGGAGATGCCGAACGGCGGCCCTTCCTGAAGGCGAGGGCGGAAGCGTTGCTGGGCGCCTACGAACAGGGAGACCGCGATCACCTCGGGCCGCTTGTCAGCGCCTTGGACGCCATGGCTCACCTGGAGAACCGCAGCGACAATGCGGTCGCGGCGGAGCCCTTCTTCCGTCGAGCGACCGAATTGCATGAAAGATATGGCGGCGCGGACAAGGAATCCTTCGAGGGAGTTCATCACCGACACGCTGCCGTCGCGTGGGAAAACATGGGGCTCTTCGCCGAGACAGGGGAGGCGTGGAGCGAAGCGGAGGAACATTATCTCGCCGGCCTCGAGGCATGGCGAGGAGACATATACGAGGTTCGAGTCAAAGTGAGACTGGCGAATCTCTACGGCACCTCGGGACGCGGGGACGACCCGCAGCGCTGGCGCTGGTATTCGGAGGCCGTGGCGGCCTTGGAACCGATGGAGGCATCCGGCGAACTTCCGCCAATGCTGGAATGGCCCCTCGAGGATGCGCGAACCCATCTCGCCTCCCGGGAGAGCCCGGCGGGCGTTTCGCGATAGCTTTCGGGACTCGATTCTCGTAAAGTCAGGCTTGCATCGGACCGTCTATTTCTATAACTCCTTAGTTGTGAAGCGCGACCGAACCGCAAACCAGCCCTTTCCGACGACGCGGTGGACCCTGATAACCAGAGTGGCCGGGGGCGACGACGCTCGGAAAGCGGAGGCTCTCGAGGAACTGTGCCGGATCTACTGGCCTCCCGTCTATGCGTTCATTCGATCGAAAGGAGCTTCGCCGACCGACGCGGAGGATCTCACCCAGGGGTTTTTCGCCGAGTTCCTGCGGAGGGAGGATTTCGGCAAGGCTCAGTCCGAACGCGGCAATCTGCGCTCCTTCATTTTGAAATCCGTGCAGAACTTTATGGCGAACGATTGGCGTGACCGCAAACGGTTGAAGCGCGGCGGCGAGGCCCGGCTTTTGTCCATCGACGTGGATGGTTCCGACGGGCGCTCCATAATTCTCGAACCGGAGGACAACACGACGCCCGAGATCATTTTCCAGCGACAGTGGGCACTGAGCGTCCTGCATCGTGTCGTGGAATGCCTGCGGGAGCGGTATGTCGCGAAAGGCAGGGGCGACCTGTTCGAGGCGTTGAAGTTCGTGATCAATACGAATCAGCCCGACCGCAGTTACTCCGAAATCGCCAATGAATTCGGTATGAAGGAGGGCGCGGTAAAGATGGCGGCGCACCGGCTCCGGGAACGGTACGGACGACTCCTGAAAGAAACGATCGCGGACACCCTCGTGGAGGGCAGCGACGTCGACGAGGAGCTTCGGGAATTGATGAACGCTTTTTAGCCCCAACAGCTGAAACCCCTTCCGCCCTTTCGCCGACCGGGAGAGTCGGGTAGGTTCCCGCCGATGTCGAAAACGAACGCCAATCCAGAATTGTCCGCGGCGGTGCGCTATTGGCCCGAAGGCGAGGCTTGGTTCAAGGATCGGATTCCCCGGGATTTCCCGTGGGGCGACGAGTCGCTGCTCGAGGAAGTTCCCGAATCTGCGAAAGGTAGCTACGGCGCACGGATCGGCGAGCCTGTTCAACTCGACGGGGTTCGCTATGCTCAAGGCGACATTGTCGTCGTGGGCAGCAGGGAGGAGTTCGAGACGCTGCTGTCCCGGATCGACGAAGTCGAAGCATTGATTTTTCCGTGGTACGACAGGCTGGTTCCGCCTTCGTTGTGGATCCCGCATCGGCGCAGGGTCGAGCTTCGCGCCTACCGGCAGGACTTGCAGGCGAGGTTCTGGAAAGCGCTCTTGATCACGGTCGGCTTGGTGACCCTGGGCTTTTTCCAGCCCTCCTTTCTGATGCTGGCGTTGCTGGGGGCGACCATCTACGGGCTGTTTCCCTTGGTCGAAGTTTCGATGGCGTGGTTCCGCCGAGTGGACCGCTACACCGTGGACGACTTGAATCGCCGGCTGGTGAACAACGAGTTCTTCAGACGCTGGATGGTTTCGCGTCCGGCGGGAAAATTGAAGATCGCGCTCGCGCTTCTCATCCTGGTTTTCGTCGGTCAATGGACGGTCGGGCTGGTCCCGTCGATCGAACGCGCCGCTCTGGTGAAGTCCGCTGTGATCGAGGACGGGGAGTGGTGGCGCACGGTGACGACCGGCTTGATGCACGGCAACCTGGTTCATATTCTTTTCAACGGCATGGCTCTCTACAGTCTCGGCCGGGTCATCGTCGCGCTCGTCAGTCCTTCTTTGATGAGCATCGTGTTCCTCTTCACGGTCGTCACGGGGTCGCTGGCCAGCCTGTGGCTCGGACAGGGGCAGGCTTCCGTCGGCGCCTCCGGCGGCATCCTCGGCTGCCTGGGATTTCTCCTGGTCGTCACCGAGAGATTCAAGGGGGCGCTTCCGGGATATTTGCGGGAAAGTTGCATCCAAGCGACCATCGTCATCGCCATTTTCGGGCTCCTGGGAAACCAGTTCATCGACAACGCCGCCCACGGAGGGGGGTTTCTGGGCGGAATCCTCCTCGGTGCGGTTTTCTTTCCGGGGCTGAGCCTGGCTTCGAGAACACCGAAGGCGGCGGTGCGCCTGCTGTCCTGGATCAGTCTTGCCGTTCTGGCCGCGGGAGCGGCCAAGATCGGCTTCGAACTTTGGAAAATCGAGATCGGATGAGGGGAGATATTGACCGGACGCGTTGGCAAGTCGTAACCTCTTCCATTCGATGACCAAGGTCCGATCCGCCGTGTGCTGCTTGCTTCTTCTCTTCGGGCCGGGCCTCCCAGCGCAGGAGGACGACGGCGACGGAGCGGCTGCGGAAGTGCGGGTTTCCCGAGTTCCTTCGGATGCCGAGATTCAGACACGGATCGAGGCGATTTTCAACGAGGTCGACGACTTCGCCGACATCGAAGTTCGGGTGGGTTCCGGCGTGGCGACCCTCGACGGTCGGATTCCGGATTCGAAGGCGCGGGCCCGTGCCCTGGCTCTGCTGGACCGGATGGAGGGCGTGGTTCTGACCCTCGACCGCATGGAATCGGTTTCCGAAATTTCCGCTCAACTGGCGCCGGTGGCGAGGAAGCTCGAGGAAATGGGTCGAGCCTCGGCGGCGAAACTCCCCCTGTTCGCTCTCGCGGTGGTCATGGCCTTGGCCTTCTGGTGGCTGGGAGGTTTTGTTCACCGGCGGGACAGTTGGTTCGCCCGGCTCAACTTGTCCACTCTGGCCCGAGATCTGGTGAAGCGGGTCGTCCGGCTTCTCGTGGTGGCACTCGGTGTGATATTGGCGCTCGAGATCGTGGATGCGACCCCCATCGTTGGCGCGGTTCTCGGCGCGGCGGGCTTGGCGGGACTCGCGATCGGATTCGCCTTCAAGAGCATTATCGAGAACTACCTCGCGGGAGTTTTGTTGAGCATGCGCAATCCTTTCGAAATTCACGACGAAGTCGAGATCAACGGAAACCGGGGGAAGGTGGCGCGGCTCACGGCCAGGGACACGGTGTTGGTCACTCTCGACGGAAACCACCTCCGCATTCCGAACGGCATCGTCATCAATTCGGAGTTGCTTAATTTCAGCCGCAATCCGAAGCGACGATTCGATTTCAAGGTGGGCGTTTCGGTTGATCTCGACCTGGACGAAGCCCGACGGATCGGCCTCGAAACCATGAAGGGGAATCCCGGCGTTCTGGCCGAGCCGAAACCCGTGGTTCTGGTCGAGGCTCTGGGAGACAGTACCGTGGTGCTTTTATTTTCGGCGTGGTTGGACCAATCCCATTTCGATTTTTTGAAAACGCGGAGCGAGACGATTCGGCTCGTCAAGTCCGCCTTTGATCGCGCGGGCGTCGAGATGCCCGAGCCGATCTACAGGGTGCATCTCCGGGAGGGCGAATCGGGACGCCGGACCGCGCCGCCGGAGAGCGGGACGGCCGAGTCGGGATCGCCGGCGGCAGTGGGAGATAGGGAGGCCGCGAAAATCGAGACGGATATTTCCGCCGACCGGACCATCGACGAGCAAATCGACGAGGACCAGCATCGGTCGAAGGAGCGAAACCTGCTTTCGCCGGAACCACCCGGGAGCGGCGAGTCGGAATAGCCCGCGGTCCGTCACGGATCGAGACGGCGCGGCAATAGATCCCGACAGAAACGGCTTCCTTCGCCGTGGCTGCGCCGCTAGAATCGCCACGATATAAATGATGAAGCTTTTTCCTGCCGCCTGTGCCCTCTTTGCGTTCGCGCTCGACGCTGGTCTCGCGACCGAATTCACCGTCATGAACACGGATGACGACGGGCCCGGTTCGCTGAGGCGGGCGATCGCCGACGCCCAAGCCGACTCCGGCGACGACGTGATTGTCTTTAGCCCGGACCTCGATGGCGTGATCGTGTTGACGAGCGGCGCCTTGCAGATCGACAATGCCGTCACGGGAAAGATCACCGTCGACGCGAGCGCTCTCGGCGAGGGCATGGTCGTGGCTCTCAACGATGCCGACTCCGCCCCGAATATCGACGACAACTTCGCCAGCGAGGGAAACCACTTCACCGCCGGAAATCCGATGCTGGGTCCGGGGCAGGAGAACGGCGGAGAAACGCTCACGTTCCTTCCCGTTTTCGGGAGCCCGCTGATCGACGGAGGCGGCGAGCTGACCAATCCTCCGACCACGGATCAGAGGGGATTTGATCGACCGTTCAACGGAGTGCCCGACCTCGGCGCCGTCGAAGTCTCATTCCAGCCGGACGCTCGAATCGGCCGCAGAGCCAACCCCGCCACCCACAAGATCGACGATTACTACTCGGCTTTTGCGGTTGGTCAGCTTCAGCGCGTGAAGTTGAAGGATCGCCGGAAAAGTAAATTTCACTTCTCCGTGGAAAACGACGGCGACATTGCCGCGCCCCTGCTGGTCCGCGGGAATCGGGCCAACAAAACGCTGAGACTCAAAGTGTTCCGCTTGACCGGAGGACGGGTGAACGTGACGGGGGCCATCCGAAGGGGCTACGCGCTCGGAGAAGTGGCGTCCGGCGGAACGGTGGTGTTCCGAGGGCACGTGAAGGCTCGCTCCAAGAAGAAACGGGCCCGTCAGAGATTGACGTTCAGAGCCGCAAGCGGCGGCACGGTCCTTTCGGACGCGGTTCGGGCCAAGGTCTTCCAGAAACGTTGAGGACGGCGGCGAATCGGCCCGACCGACAAGACGCTTTTCTCTGGTAGGATGTTCCATGCCCCTTTCGCCTGACGAAATCGAAGTGACGCCGTTCGCCCTCGACGACGAGCAACTGCTGCCGCTGGCGATCGCCCGGGACTGGCTCGCAGACGAAGAGCTTGGCCGGGCGGACCGGTTTCGCTTCCAACCCCTCCGGGAGCGGTTCGTGCGGGGGCGGGCCATGATGCGTTGGATCCTCGCTCGCCACCTCGATGCCGAACCGGGCGACCTGCGGTTCGAAACCGGGGAACACGGAAAGCCCCGCCTTCTCGGCGAGCCCCTTCATTTCAACTTGTCCCACTCGGAGAACCGGGCGGTGCTGGCGGTCTCGCGCCTTCCCTCCATTGGGATCGACATTGAAAGATTCGACCGCAAGGTGAACGTCGATGCCCTCGGTCGACGCTGTTTCCGGGAGTCCGAGTGGGCGCCGTTCGCCTCGCTCGACGGCGACGCCAGGAAACGGGCGTTTTTCTGGATGTGGACGGCTAAGGAAGCCCGGATGAAGGCGACGGGCGACGGGTTTCGTCTCGAGCCCCTGAAGATCGAGATTCGCTTCGCCGGTTCGTTGCCGGACGCCTGCCTCGAGCCGGTTGATCCGCCCGCGTATCTAGCGCCGGCCGAGCTTCCCGGGGCCGAGGCGGCCTGTACCGTGGCGGCTCTGAGCCCGTTCCGGGTCTCGCTCGGTCACGTGAATGCCGAGAGCGGAATCGGAGCCGCCCCTCGGTGAAATAGCGGACGGTCGACGCGACCCGACAGGGTTGGCTCCGCCACCCGACAGGGTCGGATCAGTCGACCAGGTTGTTCGAGATCACGTTTCCGTTTTTCTCGGGGACTTCGATGGCGCGTACCCCGTCTTTTTCGCTGCGATTCCAGTCGCTGACGAGATTTCCGGTAACGAGATTGGACCGGGCCGCGTCGTCGGCGAATACGGCTTCGCCATGGATCCCGGTGAAGGTGTTGCCGGAGACGTTCACGTGGCTGCCGCCCTCGATCCGAACGCCCGTCCCCATGTCGAGTTGAAGGGGGTTTTCGTGCTCGAGTTTGCGCCTCACCTTTCCGTCGCCGATGTGGCTGTTGGAGAAGCTGTTGCCGGTGACCGCGATTCGTCCGCTGTCGGGTCCGATGCGAACGGAGAACTCGTGAACGAGGGTGAAGGTGTTCGCGGATACGGAACAACCGTGCGCGTCGCGCAGGTCGATTCCACCCTTCATGTCGTGGGCGATGACGTTGGCGCTCAGGGTGATGCCGTAGCAGTCGCGGTCGAGAATGATGGCGGTGCCCTCGCATTCCTCGATCATGTTCCCGGAAAGAACGGAGCCGTAGGTGTTCTCGATGACGACCCCGTTGCCGAGATGGTCGTCGAGGTTGTTGCCGTTCATGCAAAGGTTGAAGGAGTCGACGCAACGCACGCCGTCGTCGTTCTCTTCGAAGTGGTTGCCGTTGACGACGATGTCGTGCCCGTTGTCGATGAAGAGTCCGGCGTCTCCGTTGTAGGTGAGTATGGAATCGGCGACCCGGGGATCTTCGTAGCAGTGGATCAGCGAGATGCCGTGTTCCCCGTGGTGATCGACGGAGAGCCCGTGGATGAAAATCTCGTTGATGTTTTCGGCGAGAACGCCGTGACCGCTTTTTTCATTCCCCGAAATCCTGAAGTTGCCGAGCTGGATGCGCCAGAGCTTCGCCTTCGGGTCTTCGGCCAGATCGGCGGGACGCAGGACCAGGGCCGGTTCGCCCTCCTGGTTGGTGTTTTTAATGTGGGTCGAGGCACCCGCTCCTTCGAGTCGCGTTTCCGGCGTGCTCACGACGAGAGGTTCGGATATCTCGAACGTGCCGGCGGGCAGGCGAAGGAGGCCGCCCGACGCGGGAAGGGCGTCGATCGCCGCCTGGAGCGAATCGAAGTCGGAGGCTTCGACGATGTTCGGGGACGCTTGTGGTTCGTCGGAGGTATCGTTCGGATTCTGCGACCAGGCGGTTGTGGAAAGGGACAAGGTTAGCGCCGAGAGGAAAATACGGTTCATGTGCATGCGGCAGAGTAGGCAATTTCGTGGCGTTTGCGACAGTTGAAACGGAGAAATTCGGGCTGGTGGGCTTTGCAGGGGGGAACCACGGAAGATACGGGGTGCCCCGCACGGAAGACACGGAAAACGGGTGGGCTCTGGCTGGTGGGCTCTGCCGGGAGGTGCTGCGTGTTTGCGAAGACGCGCCTTCTCCGGGTGGAGAAAGACGCGCCCCCGAAAAACAACTGCTGGCAGTAGCGGTGGCGTGTGCTACGCGAGCCCGTCCATGCCGCCCTCGCTCGTGGCGAAGGTTTCCATCTGCAGCCCGAGTTGGTGAAGGGCGCTGAGATAGAGGTTCGGGAGCGGGTAGTTGTTCTTCCGGTCGAAGGCCAGGTGCCTGCCGTGCTTGAAGCCGCCGCCTCCGAAGAGAACGGGCATGTTCTTGGTGTCGTGGCTGGAGGCGTTGCCCAGGTTCGACGTCAGCAGGACCATGGTCTCGTCCAGGAGGGTGTGGTCACCGGCGGGCGCGGCCTTGAGCTTCCTCAGGAAGTCGCCCCACTCGTCGAGGACGGCTTGTTCCACGATGGAAAGCTGCTCGAGTTTCTCCTCGTCGCGGCCGTGGTGGCTGAGGCCGTGGTAACTTTCGTCGACGCCTTCGAGACCGTTGACCTTGGCGTTGCCCGGAAGATGGAGCGTCACGAAACGCGTCGAGTCGGTCTGCAGCGCGAGGTAGACGATTTCGAGCATGGCTCGCTCGACACCGATCGTGTCGTTCCGGTCGACGCCGCGAGGCGCTTCGGCGTCGACTTTCGGCTTGGGGCGGCGCACCCACGCTTCGTTGGCTTGGAGACGCTGCTCCAGTTCCCGGACGCTGGTGAACCAGGCGTCGAGTTTCTCCTTGTCGCCTTTCCCGACTTCCCGCTGGAGGGCTTTCGCCTCCGATCCGATCACGTCCATGACGCTGCGTCCGCTGCGGATGAGTTCGGCTTGGCGGTCCTGCTCCTTGGGCGCGTCGTCGACGAAGAGCTGGGCGAAGAGTTTCACCGCGTCGTTCTGGGCGGGAATCATCGCTCCGTTTTCGGTGTAGGACGGACTGGTTTCGCTTCCGGTATTCAGGACGAGGGAGGGAAACCGGGTCTCGTGGCCGAGGTGCTTGGCCATCAGTTGATCGAGCGAAATAGTGTTGCGCGAAGTCGCTCCGCGCTGGTTGGGACAGGCCGAGAAGATGCTGCCTTCGGCGGTGTGCCCGCCGACGACGCCCGGGTGGGAAGAGCCCGAGACGATGGTGAAGTCCTCTCGAATGTCCTGAAGCGACTCCAGATAGGGGGAGGGCTTGTAGTTCGCGCCTTCGCCCTCCGGAATCAGATGGGGGTTGTGCAGTCCGAGCGCCAGGCTGACGCCGACGAAACGTTTCGCCGGCGGGCCGCTGGCCGAAGCGGCGAAAGCCGGCGTCATGGCATCGAGAAAGGGAAGCCCCATCGAGATTCCGGCGTTCCGCAGCACCGCCCGGCGCGACAGCGGTCTGTTGAGATTGAAATGAACGTTTTTCATGCTGGTTCTGGAGGTAGGACTACTTGGTTCGAAAAATTTCGGACGCAACCGCGAGATGGATCATCGACTTCGTCCCGTAGCCCTTTTCGCGGGCTTGTTCGACGATGTTCGCGAGGGCGGGTCGGTCGCTGAATGTGGGGGTGGCCCCGGTGGCGTAGGTCAGCAATTGCTTGGCGAATCCCTCGGCGAGTTGATCCGGCTTTTGCAGATAAATATTCTTCCACTCGTCGATGTTCGCGAACGTTTCTCCCTCCGGGGTTACGCCGGAGGGATCGACTGCGGCGGCCTGCTTGGACGAACCGTATTTCGCGCGGGGAAGCCCCACGGGGTCGAAAGTCTCCAGTGCGAAGCCGGGAGGGTCGATCTTGGCGTGGCAGGCGGCGCAGTTTTCGCTGTTGCGGTGCTTCTCGATCTGATCGCGGATGCTGACGGCGCCGCGGATGTCGGGCTCGACCGCGGGAACTCCGGGAGGAGGAGGGGGAATTTCCAACCCGAGGATGCGCTCCCCGACCCAGACCCCTCTCACGATGGGGGAAGTCGTGGTGCCGTCGGCGGTGACTTTAAGCACCGATCCCTGAGTGATGAGTCCGCTCCGCCGTCCCTCCTCGAGGCTGACTTTCTGCAGGCCGCTTCCCGGCTTCAGCGCCACGTTGTCGAGGCCGTAGAATCGTGCGAGCCGTTCGTTGAGCATGCCGAAGTCGGACTTCACGAAATGACGGATGTCTCCGTCCGAAGCAACGAGATGGCCGACGAAGGCCCGCGTTTCCATCAGCATCGACTCCTGCACGGTCGGGTCGAAGGACTTGTAGAGTCGCCTGTCCGGAACGGTGAAATTGATTTCCGCGAGATTGAGCCACTGGTCCGTGAAACTGGCGATAAATCGTTCCGCCTTCGGGTCGTCCAGGAGACGGTCGAGTTGGGTGCGGGAAACCTTGCGCTCGGAGAGTTTGCCTTGGTCCGCCAGATGGCGAAGTTCGCGGTCCGGCATGGAGTTCCAGATCATGTAGCTGAGCCGGGAGGCGAGGGCATGGTCGTCGAGACGCCCCGGTTTCTCGATGAATGTCAGGAATCTGGGGGAACAGAGAATGGCCTGGTAAGCCGCCCTCAGACCGGTCATCGGAGGCTTGCGTTTTCCCTTCGTCTCCGCCAGCGCGAGATCGAGGTAGGGAGCGATCTGTTTATCCGTCGCCGGTCGGCGAAAGGCGCGGTCCGCGAACTGGCGGATCGTCTTTCGCAGCAATTCCTCCGAGTCGGCTTTCGGATTCGACAGCTTCGTCACCTTTTCCGGCGACAGATCGCCGAAGAGGTTCCTGCGCACTTCCTGGACCGTGCCGTTCGGATAAATCCGCTCAATCCGGATTTCCTTGAGGGCGATGCCCTCGAAGTCGTCCTCTACGAGGTCCCGTCCTTCGTAGCCGACGTTCCCGCCCTTCGCGCCGGTGGGCGCCGACTTCCGGGTGGCGTCGGCCGGCTTCATTTCGAGCATGTCGCCTTTCTCGATCCAGGCTTCGTAGGTCAGATCGCGCTTCTCGGGCGTGGCCTCGACCAGGCCGATGCCGTGCAGCAGGGGGTCGTTCGACACACAGGCGCCGGAACTCAGGGTTCCCCACGCGGCGCCGGCGGCGGCATTGATCGAATGGACGCCTTTCAGGGTAATCCGATACCGACCCGACTCCGGGACGCTCGTGGCCGGCATGCGTCCGTAGAACGGCAAGCGAATGGGCCAGGCAATCGACAGTTTGTCCTTGGTTTGAGGACCGCGGTAGTTGCCTCTTCCGCCGCCGCCCTTGCCAAGCTTGAAAGCCGGGTAGGTTCGCGAAAACGTTTCTTCCTCTCCCGTCGCGCGCTGAAACGCCTCGTCGAGCGCGAGGTCCGCGGCTTCGAGGTAGCGCGCCAAATTGAAATGCGAGAATTGTTGTCCGCTCGCGACGGTTTCGAATCCGTGGGTTTCTTGTTCTACGGGAAGCACTGTCTGGAGCGGAATGTCGATTCCCAGCAGGTCGTGCAAGGTGTGCTCGTATTCCCGCCGGGTGAGGCGGCGCACCTTGACCCGACCCTCGGCCGCCTTTTTGGCCCGGTCTTCGGCGAGAAGAGGGGATTCGAGGTGCTCCAGAAACGCGGACTTGAGGTCGGGATCGGGACGCGGCTTTTTCTCGGGCGGCATCTCGCCGGATTCGACCCTTTTGAAAACGCGCTCCCAGATCTTGAAATTAGCCGGGTTGCCGGGCTCGAATTCGAGATCGAGCAGGTTGAGATCGGACTTGCTCTCGATGTCGTCGTGGCAGTCGTAGCAACTCTCGGAGAGAAGCGGCTCGAGTTGTCCCCGCACGTCGGGTTCCTCCGCCGCCGACAAGACCAGGGGCGCCGCCAGAGCCAGAACTCGAGCGGCTTTCGAGACTGGATATGTCGAACGAAAGCAATTCATGCGTGATGTCCCCCGGAGCCGCTACGGCACACCTTCGAAGAACGAGGTGCAATGTAACCCCGAGAAACGCTTCTCGACACGGGCGTCTTTCCGTCAATAAACCGTTGAACGAAGTTCGGGACTCAGCCGGCGACGAACTCCCGGTGAAGCCGGCGCACCACTTCATCGACGCTTTCGTCGGGTACGATCCAGGTGATGCGGAAGGACGAGGTGAAAATCTCGCGTGCGTTAAAGTCGGCGAGCGCCGCCTGGCCGCGGCGCAGGTTGGCGTGGCTGGCGTTGATTCCCGCGCCGATCGCGCTGACGGCGCCGTAGCCGGCGACGAGGTGGACGGAGTCGGGAAATTCTCGTTCCAAACGCTCCGCCAAAGCGTCGGGCTGCGGCAGGTCGGTGCTCGGGAGGACCATGGAGACCTGTTGCCGACCGGATTCGGCGGCCAGAATCTGCAACTGCTTGGCCCCGATCTCCAATTCGTCCAGCAGTGCCAGCAGCGGGCCGACGTCGGCAAGCTCCGCTCGCAGGAGCAGGATCGACCGTTCGCTGGCGACGCCGACGACCGCCCCCGCGCCTCGCGGCGGAAACTTGCGGACGACGGTTCCGTCGGCGGTTGGATCGTCGCCCGGCAACGGGCTCGAAGTCGCCCGCGCGTAGATCGCGATTCCGGCTTCCTTGGCGAACTCGACCGCCCGGGCGTTGAGCACCTTCGCTCCCGACTCCGCCATTTCCTGCATTTCTTCGTAGGATACTTCCGGAAGGCGCCCCGCTTGCGGCACGACGCGTGGATCGGCCGAGTAGACGCCGTCGACGTCGGAACAAATCTCGCACCATTCCGCGCCCAGCGCGGCGGCGAGGGCGACCGCAGTGGTGTCGCTGCCTCCCCGTCCCAGGGTGGTGATCTCCCGTTTGTAGGACATGCCTTGATAGCCCGCGACGATGACGATTTTCCCGCGCGCCAGCTCGTCCTGCACCCGGATCGGCCTGACCTCGACGATGCGGGCGTCCACGTGACGGTCGTTGGTGAGAATCCCGGCCTGGCTTCCAGTGAAGCTGATGGCTTCCCCGCCGGCCTCGCGGATCGCCATGCTCAGCAGAGCCATGCTGATGCGTTCGCCCGCCGTCAGAAGCATGTCGAGTTCGCGGCGCTCGGGCGCGACGCAGACCTCCCTCGACAGTTTCAGCAGGTCGTCCGTCGTCTTTCCCATGGCCGAGACGACGACGACGACGGAGTGACCCAGGCGCCGGGTCTTCACGACGCGTTCCGCGACCTGCTTGAGTTTCCCGGGATCGGCGACGGAACTGCCACCATATTTCTGCACGACGACTGACATCTCGGAAGCACTCGGAAACTCAAGGAACGACCCTTGTGAAGCTACCCGCTTTTGCTTCGTTCGCCTTTCTTTTTCCGCCGGCCTGGTTCGAGAACGTAACCTTTTACCTCAGCCTCCCATCATGATCACTATCCTACGTCTTTCTCTGTTGCCGGTTCTGTTATACGTTTTCGCGGCGGTGATTGCCACTCCTGCGCTACACGGCCAAAGCCAAGAGAAAAGGGAGGGGGACTACCGAATGGTGGAGGCGGACCTCCCGAAGGCTTCCGGCGACGGTGCGGACATCGCGGAGACCGAGGCCGCCATTTTCCGCGACGCGAACCGGTTTCGAAAGCAGAACGATCTCGAGCCGCTGGAGAGGAACGACGAGCTCGACGCCGCCGCCCGGGACTTCGCCGGCTACATGGCGGAGACTCACCGCTACGGTCACACCGCCGACGACCGGCAGCCTTCCGAACGCGCTTCGGCGGCGGATTACGCGTTTTGTTTCGTGGCCGAGAACATCGCCTACCAGTATCGGTCCGAGTCCATCGCGGCCTCGTCCCTTTCCAATCACTTCCTGACCGGGTGGAAGGAGTCGCCGGGACACCGGGAAAATTTGCTCGCCGTTCCGCCTACCGAGACGGGAGTCGGCGTGGCGCGCAGCGAGAAAACCGGCGCTTATTTCGCGGTGCAGCTGTTCGGCAGGCCGGAGTCGGAGAAAGTCCGGTTTCGTGTGATCAACGACTCGGGCGAAGAGGTCCGCTACTTCCTCCGCGCGGAAGGTTCGTCCGAGGAGGGGAGGGAACACGAGCTTCCACCAAGGGCCGTGGGTATCCACGAACAATGCAGCCCGACTCGGCTGCGGCTTTCCGACGCTTCGGCCGAAGAGGCCGTGGAGGTGGACGACGGGGCGAAGGTTCGCATTTTCGGCAACGGAAAGGGCCTCGGGGTGGAAGTGGATCCGGGTTCACGGTAGGGCGCCTGGGAACGAGGGTGGCTAGCGAGGTGCGGTGTTGGCGTCTATTTCGAATACGAAAAGACCCGGCGCGATCTCTCGCACCGGGCCGGGGTTGATTTTCAATGACGCTTCGGGAGCGGCTCTCAACCGAAGGGAGAGCGAACCGTCACGTAGGTTCCGCCGCGGGGGCGGTAGTAGCTTCCGTCGGCATAGTAGTAGTTGCGGTTTCCGTACCGTATCGTGTGGTGGCGCTTCGGAAGCGTGGAGACAGAGGCTCCGATCCTGGCGCGGGTCCGGGTCCTCGGGTATCGGTAAGGGCGCTCCACGGCGACGTAGCCGCGGTCCCGGCGCTGGAAGTAGTTGCCGCCCGAGTAGTAGTAGTCCCGCCCGTCTACCGCGACCGATCGATAGCCTCGTGGAAGGGTATTGTAGGTGGTTCCGACACGGTAGGCCGTGGCCTTGCCGGAACGGTCGTGGTCGTAGTCGTAGCGGTTGCAACCGGTGAACACGATCGCCAGGGAGCACATCGCGAGACAACTGAGAATAGTGGTTGGTTTTAACATGGGTGTTTGTGATTTAAGGTTCGAAGGTTCGGGTTCCTTCTCTCGCAATCAATGGACCGTTCTTGTAACTTGTTTAGCATGATGTCCTTGAGTTTTTGGAGAAGGATCTTTAATTTGCAGAATGCAATACGGCGGGGCAGAATGCATGTCGCCTTGTGTCCCATTTCGTGGCTAGGTCGTGGGCCCGCCGTTTTTTAGGGGAATTGGCAGCCGGCGGCGGGTCGACGCGGGCCTTGAATGTTGTTGCCTCGAAGGCCGGTAGAAAGTGTTTCCAAATCCACTCCATGAAGGTTATTCTTTCCCATGAGAATTCTTCCGCTTCTTGTTTTCGGCTTTCTTCTGCCGTCCATGCAAGCTGCCGACCTCGAGGTCGTGGTCGAAGGCATCGAGAAGATCGAGGGGGATCTTCGTATCGGTATTTTCGACTGCGAAGAAGATTTTCGGACGAATCCGCTCGAGCAATCCACGACGATCGAAATCACCGAAGTGGGGCCGGTCACCACCCTGATCGAAGGCCTTCCACCGGGAATCTACGCGATCGCCGTGGTTTGGGATCTGAACAAGAACGGCGAGGTCGACACGACCGGCATCTTCAAGAGGCCCACCGAACCCGTGGCGTTCTCCAACGCTCCGAAAATCGTTTTCGGTCCGCCGAAGTTCGAAGACTGCAGGTTCGAACTCACGGAGGAGGGAGAACGCCTGGTAATGACGCTGGAGTGAGCCGGATGTCCCGGTTCGGAGCCTGAGACTGGTCGATGCCGGCCGTGTTTCCCTGGTTCGTCAGTCCGTTTGGTCGAGACCGAAATTTCGGAGCATTCCGGACATGAAAAGGCGTTCCGGAATCCACTTCTTCATGCGGGAAATCCTTTTGGCGTCCTCGCCGATCCGGTGACGCATTTTCTCGCCGCCCCTTCGCGCGATCGACAGGATCGCGTCGGCCACGATCTCGGGATCGCCTGCCGCGGAAAAGCCTTCTTCGATTTTCGATTCGACGATCGGCCGGATCGCGTCGTAGTCATCGATGGGCGGACCTGGCGGAATCATGGCATTCCGGAAACCGGTCCGGAAAAAGCCGGGCTCGACCATCGAGACTTCGACGGGAAGATGACTGAGTTCCACGCGCAGGGTTTCGGTGTAGGCCTCCAGGGCGTGCTTGCTGGCCGCGTAGAAACCTTGGCCGGGTGCCCCGACGAGTCCGGCGAGGGAACTGACGTTGATGATCAGGCCGGATTTCCTGGCGCGCATCGCCGGAAGCACAGCGTTGGTCACGCGGACCACGCCCCAAAAATTGGTCTCGAACACGCTGGCAGCGTCTTGCATCGACGTCTCTTCGAGCAGGCTGCGGTGCCCTCGTCCCGCGTTGTTGACCAGGAGATCGATCCTGCCGCAACGTTCCAGCACGCCGTTGACGCAGGCGGTCACGGACGCGGTCGAGGCCACCTCCAGTTCGAGCATCTCGAACCCGGACGGCGTCTCGGGGCCGGGACTGCGGCTGGTACCGAGAACCCGGTAGCCGGCTTCGACGAGTTTTTTCGCGGTGAGGAGCCCGAACCCCGAGGAAGCACCCGTCACCAACGCGATATTCTGTTCCGACATTTCCACCGGCGTTAGCCGACTATTCGGTCAAAATCAACTCTTCTTCCGCTCCCGCATCGTCTCCCGGCGCCGTGTTGGCAAGGTTGGACAAGGGGGCCAGATCGGTTACCCAGTAGCGCTTCCTTTGGAAAGGATAGCCGGGCAGACTGACTCTTCGCTTTCGCGGAGAGGCCTCGAAGGAATCGAAGTTAGGGTCCACTCCGAGGATATACAACTTCGCCAGCGAAGCGAGCATCGATTCCCCTTCGTCCACCCCGCTTTCGAGCGATCGAAGGATCTCCGTCGACGAGTCGAAAGCGGAGGGCTCCTCGGTTTCCGTTCCGGGACCGATTTCCAGGACGACGTCGCAGTTGGCTTCCTCCAGCGTGGCGCCGGACTGGCCGAGATCCACCGTTTCGGTCAAATGGCGGCGCCAGTAGCTGCCCCCGAGCACTTTGTGAACCGGAACGGCGGTACCGGTGAGGCTGCAGACGATGGAACGATCCGGGGGACGGTGGTCGACGGCGTCGGCGAAGGCCTCGAATTCGTCGAGCGCGGATTCGGGAATCTCATCGAACTGCTCCGCAAGGGATCCTCGTCGCGCCGCCAGGAGAAGTCCGTCTTCCCAGTCCATCATGCCCGCAGCGCAGGCGGCGGCGTATTGCCCCACGCCTTCGCCGAGAACGAGGTCCGGCTCGACGCCGCGGCTCCGCCAGAGCCGGGAGAGAGCGATTTCGAGAGCGAACAGGCCGGGCGCGGCCCATTCGGGTTTCTCGAGAAGCGATTGGTCGTGGAAAAGCGCATCGAGAAGCGACCCGGAACCGTTCTCCGCGAGGAGGCGAGCGGATTCGTCCAGGGTTTCTTTCACGACGGGTTCGGTGGCGTACAGGGCCGCCCCCATTCCGAAGTATTCGGTACCCAAGTCGGAAAACCGCCATGCGATTTTCAGTGATTTCTCTTTGGTGCCTCGGACCGCCCCGTACTTTCCTTCGTCTCGAGCGAGCGTCTCCAGTTTTTCGCGGGCTTCATCGGCCGTTCGGGCGACCACCGCGCAGCGGTGCGCGAGATGTCGGCGTCCGGTTCCGGCGGACGCGCACACGGCACCGAAGTCCTCGGCGGAGGAGCCTTTCAACCGGGCGATGTAGCGCTGCGACAGCGCGGTCAGGGCCGCGGGGGTTTTGGCGCTGAAAACGAGGAGTCGATGCGAGCGGTCACTCGTCGGCTCGGAGTCGGCGAGGGCTTCCTTCGAGGGTTCCTTCGCGGTCCCGTTGGGGTACCCGTTGGGAAACCCCTCGACAATGACGTGGGCATTGGTGCCGGTCATCCCCAGGGCGCTGACGCCGGCCACCTGCCTCTCGGGATTCGGCCACGGCCTTTCCTCGGCTACGACGCTGACGCGAATTTGATCCCAGGGGATGTGCGGGCTGGGTTCGTCGAAATGGATCTGCCGCGGAATGACGCCGTGCTTCATGGAGAGGACCACCTTGATGAAACCGGAGATCCCGCCGGCCGCCTCGAGGTGACCGATGTTGGCCTTCGCGGATCCGACGAGCAACCCGTTCTCGGCGTCGCGGCCTTTGCCCAGAACTTCCGCCGCCGCCCGAATTTCGATGGGATCTCCCAGAGCCGTTCCGGTGGCATGCGCTTCCAGATACTGGACCTCCGAGGGGTCCATGCCGGCGTGCGCCAGGGCTTTGCGGATCATGGTCTGCTGGGAGCGTCCGCTCGGAGCGGTGAGCCCCCCGTTGTGGCCATTGTGACCGATCGCGGTGCCGCGAATGACCGCGAGAATCCGGTCGCCGTCCCGCTCGGCGTCGCCGAGGCGTTTCAGTGCGACGACTCCGCAGCCTTCGCCGCGTCCGAAGCCGTCCGCCTTGGCCGAGAATGACTTGCAGCGTCCGTCCGGCGAGAGGACGCCTCCCTTGCAGAGAAGGAGCGAGTTGATCGGACTGAGAATGGCGTTCACGCCGCCGGCGAGGGCGAGGTTGCAGTCGCCGTTGAGAAGACTCCTGGCCGCCTGGCAAAGGGCGACGAGCGAACTGCTGCTGGCGGTGTCCACGGCAATGGCCGGCCCTTCGAAACCGAAAAGGTAGCTGATCCTCCCGACTCCCGCGCTGTGCGACAAGCCGGCACCCTGAGACCCGTCGATCACGGCGGGATCGAGGTGTTCCCTCAGTTGCGCGTAGTCGGTGGACATGATCCCCATGAAGACGCCGACCTGGGTATCCTGCATTTTTTCCGGAACGATTCCGGCATCCTCCAGGGCCTGCCAGCTCACTTCGAGTAGCAGGCGGTGCTGGGGGTCCATCCAGGAAGCATCCTGTTCGGAAAGGCCGAAAAAGTCGGCGTCGAACTCGCCGATGTCCGGCAGAAAGCCGCCGCGTTTCGTGTACATTTTTCCCGGCGCCGGTTCGGGCGAATAGTAGCGACCGAGATCCCACCGGTCCGGCGGCAGCTCGCAGGTGGCGTCGATTCCTTGCCGCAGCAAATCCCAGTACGCCTCGGGACCGTCCGCGCCGGGGAATCGGCAGCCGAGGCCGACGACGGCGACGACCTCTTCGTCGGACGTGGTTCGAACCTGGACGGTTTCCGCCGCGACGGGCGTCGCCTCGATCAAGTTGAGCAGGTGCTGGGTGATTTGGGACACGCTGGGATGATCGAAGGCGAGGGTGGGGGGAATCGCGTGTTCCCTTCCCACCTGCTGCTGCAATCGCGTCGCGAACTCGACGGCCATGAGCGAATCGAGGCCGAGTTCGGCAAGGGGAGCGTCCGGCTCCGGCGGATGCGACAGCGAGAGGACTTGCTGGAGTTCTCCCTGCACGTGCGCCGCTATGATCGCGGCCCGGGACTCGTCGGTTTCTTCCGCCTCGCGCAGCTTCTCCAGGAGAATGGCGTCGCCCGGACCGCTTTCGGGGCGACCGGGCCAGAGCTCGTCGAGAAGACTCGGGGCCTCGACAGGATACCGTAGCCGCATCCGCGCCCAGTCGACATCGAGCATTGTCGCCTGCACCGTTCCGCTGTCGACGAGGCGGTCCAAGGCTTCGTGGGCCTCCTCGGCGGTGAGCGGAGTCATGCCTTGAAGCGCGACGGCTTTGGTGACGGTTTCAGTGGCGGCCATGCCCTCGTTCCAGGGGCCGAAATTCACGCTCAGGGCGGGGAGCCCGGATGCCGCGCGGCTATGGGCTAGACCGTCGAGGAAAGCGTTGCCCATGGCGTAGTTTGCCTGTCCCGGAGTTCCCATGACGGAGGCGGCCGAGGAATAGAGGACGAAGAATTCGAGAGGGAGTTCCGCGGTGAGCTGATGCAGCAGCCAAGCGCCCTTTTTCTTCGGTGCCAGAACCCTTTGGAAACTTTCCCACGACTGTTCGATCAGCAGCCCGTCTTCCAGGAGACCGGCCGCATGAATTACGCCTTTCAGCGGAGGCAACTCCCGCGCCATTCGGCCCAACAAATCCTCGAGGCTCGTCCGGTCGCCGATGTCGCCGCGCATCACGTGAACTTGGCAGCCCGACTCTTCGATGCCCCGGATCAACTCGAGAGTTGAGTCGGTGGGCTCCCGTCGAGACGTCAGCACGACGTGTTCGGCACCGCGCGAGGCGAGCCATTCCGCGGCGCGTCGTCCCAGCATCCCGAGGCCGCCGGTGATCAAGTAGGTGGCGCCACCTTTTACCGGAAGACCTTCCGCGCCTCCGGGCGCCCGGGCCGGCACCAGCCTGGGCACGTGCGTCTGGCCGGACCGCAACGCGATCTGGCTTTCACGAACTTCGCTGAGAAGCACGCCCGTCAGCGCCTCGACGGAATCGGCGGGATCGTGCAAGTCGACGATTCGGGAGCGCAGGACCGGGTACTCGCTCCCGATCACGCGCCCGAGTCCCCAGAACTGGGTGGAGTCCGGGAAGACCGATTCGCCTTCCCCTACCGACACGGCGTTGCGGGTGACGATTTGAAGGCCGCGGTCGAGCGATTCGATCTTGTAGGCGCGGAAGGTCCGGAGCAATTCGAGTATGCCGGTGCAGTGAAGCTTCGTGTAGGTTTCGGAATCGTCGTCCGGCGAGGTTTCCGGCGGCGGGACGGTAGACCAGACGATCCCGTTGAGCCGAGCGGGTTCATCGTCGAGCCGGGCGAAGACGGCCTCCCAATGATCGGGATTGCCGCCCGCGATCGAAATCGGCCCCTCGTCGAGTATCGGTTCGTCCGGGGACTTCTCGTCGCGGTTCAAGGTGACCTGAAAGCACGTCTGTCCTCGATCCGAGAGGGCCGCGGCCACGTTCTCGTTCCAGGCGGCGTCCTCACCGACGACCAACCACCGTCCCGGACGGTCGTTGATGCCCGGAAGGGACGTCTGGCGCCACACCACGTGGTAGAGCAGCCGTTCGGAGGTGGAGCCGACCATTCGCCGCAGCGCGGTCCGGCTGACCGCCCGGACCTTGAGCTTTTCCAGATAGGCGACGACGGTGCCCCGGTCGTCGAAGAGCGTCAGATCGGCGGTGCGAACGTCGCCCTCCGTCTCGTGCCAACGTCCGTAGCTCCACAGGTCCCCGGTGACGGGCGCGAGACGGTGGAACCGCCCGATGCCGACGGGCAGAAACAGGGACGAATCCGGATCGCGCAGCAGGCCTACCGCCAGAGACTGGAGGGCTCCGTCGAGGAGCATCGGCGGCAGGATGTAGCCGCGGTGGTCGCCGCTCGGTTCCAGCCGGGCGAGCACGTCCGTCTCCCCGTGGCGCAACGACCGGATGGTCTGGAATTCGGGTCCGTACTGGATGCCGAGAGCGGCGAACATTTCGTAGAAGGCGCCGATGTCGGCCTCTTCCGGACAACTCTCCTCGAAAGTTTCCATCGAAACGGTTCGGGGAACGTCGTGCTCCTCCGACGAAATCGAGGCCGAAACGTTCCGCGTCCAGGGAAAGCCCGATCCCGCGGAAGAGTGGATTTCCACCGATCGGTTTCCCTCGTCGCCCCGAACGATGGTCTGAAGGCAGACCGAATCCGAGACCATGAGCGGCATTTCGAAGGTCACGTCTTCGAGGACCCTCGCGGCGGGCGTGGCGGCGATGGCCATCTCGACGTAGGCAGCTCCCGGGAAAACGATGTCGTCGAAAACCCGGTGGTCTCCCAACCAGTGCGGTCGGTCGGGAGCCAACCAGTTCTCGTAGCGAGATTCGTTGGTCACGCCGGCGAGGCTCCTTTCTTCGCCGAGCAATGGGTGGCGCGTGCTGCTCTGCACCCGCGAAGCTCCGGGACGCTCGGGTCCCCAGTGCCGCTTGCGCTGAAAGGGATAGGTCGGCAGGGTGACCCGGCGCGGCGCCCGGTCGCCGTTCGGCAGGGCCTCGAAGTCGGGCTCGACGCCGTGGGTGTAGAGCCGGGCCACGGTTTCCGCGATGGCCTCGGCGTCGCGGCGATCCTTCCGGAGCGACGGGATCAAGGCGGACGGGGCGCCGGCCCAGCAGGCGGCGGCCATTCCGCTGAGAACGGGTTGCGGTCCCAGTTCGAGGAGCAGGTCGCAGCGGAGATCGGCGAGCCCCCGGATGCTCTTTTCGTATTGCACCGCCTCCCGCAGCTGGCGGCGCCAGTAGGCTCCGTCGAGAATCTGGTTCGCCGGGAGGGCTTCTCCGCTGACGTTGCAGACGAGAGGGCACTCGGCGGGCCGGTAGGCGATCGAGCCGGCCACTTCCTCGAATTCGTCGAGAATCGGGTCTAGCAAGGCCGAGTGGAAGGCGTGGGACGTGTCCAGTTTCTTGGTGCGGATGTCCTTTTCGGCGAGTGCCGCGACGGCGGCATCGATCGAGGCTTCGGGTCCGCTGATCACGATGTGGGATCCATTGCGGGCCGCGACGGAGAGATCGGCGTGTGCCGCCACGACGGCTTCCACCGCGTCCGCCCCCGCGAACACCGCGGCCATGGCGCCACCGGAGGGCAAGGATCCGGTGAGACGGCTTCGTTCGTGGATCAACCAGAGGCCGTCCTTCCAGTCGAGCATGCCGGCGACGCACGCGGCCGCGTACTGGCCGAGGCTGTGGCCGAGGACGACGTCCGGACGCATGCCCCAACTTTTCATCAACTCGGCGAGGGCGATGTGAATCGAAAAGAGGGCCGGCTGAGTCCAGTAGGTGTCGCGGAGGGTGTCGCCGTCTTCGAAGACGACGTCGAGAAGGTTGCCCTCGCGAAACGCGGAGAGTCCCTCCGCGCATTCGTCCATCACCCGTTTAAAGACCGGTTCGGTCGCGTAGAGGTTCCGGGCCATCCCTTCGTACTGGGAACCCTGCCCGGTGAACTGCCAGGCGACCATCGGGTTGGGGCGGGCCTGGCCCGTGAAGACGTTGCCGGACTCGGTGCCGCCGGCAAGATTCGAGAGGAGTTCCGACGCCTCTTCGCCGGTGTGCGCGACGAGCGCCGCCCGCCGCTCGAAGTGCCGGCGTCCCGTGGCTGCCGAGTGGCAGACGTCCGCGAGGTCCGTCTCCGGGTGTTCGCTCAGCCAGTCGCGGTAGTTCGCCGCGAGTTGCTGCACGGCCTCGTCGGTCCTGCCGCTCAGGACGAGCAGGTGCGGCGATTTCTCGGCCGGGCTTTTCCGCACCGTCAGGGGGCTTTCCGAAATAGGAGCCGGCTCGGGCGGAGATTCGATGACGACGTGAGCATTGGTGCCGCTCATTCCGAAGGCGCTGACGCCGGCGAGGCGCCGTCCGTTTCCGGACCAGTCCCTGTTCTCGCGGACGATCTCGACCGGCAACCGGTCCCACGCGATGTGCGGATTGGGAGTCTCGAAGTGAAGGTGCTTGGGAATCTTGCCGTGCTGGATGGAAAGCACGGTCTTGATGATGCCGGCGATCCCCGCGGCTGCCTCGAGGTGTCCGAGGTTGGTCTTGACCGATCCGACGAGGAGTGGATTCCCGGCATCTCGTCCTTCGCCCAGCACGGCGGCGGCGGCGTTCATCTCGACGGGGTCGCCCAGCTCCGTCCCGGTCCCGTGGGCTTCCAGGTAGCCGATTTCGGACGGGCTCACTTTCGCCTGCTCCAGCGCCCGGCGAATGACGCGCTGCTGCGAGGCCGGATTCGGGGCCGTCAGGCCGCTGCTGAACCCGTTGTGGGTGATCGCGGAGCCGCGGACGACCGCGAGCACGGGATCTCCGTCGCGAACCGCGTCCGAGAGGCGCCGCAACGCGACCGCGCCGCAACCTTCGCCGCGCAGGTAGCCGTCGGCCGAGGCGTCGAAGGCCCGCGAGTGACCCGAGGGCGATAGCGCGTGCAGTTTGCAGGTCATGATGGTCGTCTTGGGCGACACCATGATGTTGACTCCGCCGGCGAGAGCCCGGTCGCACTCGCCCTGTCGCAGGCTCTGGCAAGCGAGGTGAAGCGCCACCAGCGACGAGGAGCAGGCCGTGTCGACTGCCAGGCTGGGCCCCTGGGTTCCCAGGTAGTAGGAGAGACGTCCGCAGAGAAAGGAGCCTGCCGAGCCGGTGGCGATGTAGGGGTTCAGATCAAGCAGCGATTCGCTCGCCTCGTTCTGGTAGTCGTTGTGCATCCAGCCGACGAAGACGCCGGTGTCTTTGCTGCCCTTTTCCGAAGTCCAGCCGGCTCTTTCGAGTGCCTCCCAGCTCACCTCGAGAAACAGCCGCTGCTGCGGATCGATCCACGTCGCTTCGCGAGGGGAGATGCCGAAAAAGTCGGCGTCCATCTCGTCGATGGACTCCAGGAAGGTGCCTTTCCGCGCGTACATTTTCCCCGGAGCATCGGGGTCTTCGTCGAAGTAGGCGTCGAGGTCCCAGCGATCGGGAGGCAGTTCCGTCACTTCGTCGGTTCCCTCGACGAGGCTCCGCCAGAACGCTTCCGGGCTGCTCGACCGGCGTGGAAAACGGCAGGCGGTCGAAACGATCGCGATCGGTTCGTCCTGGGGACCCTCCGCTTCGGCCAGTTTCTGCTTCAGTTCGCGGATTTTCGCGAGCGCTTCCTTGGCGGGCGAGGAAACGGACGATTTGCTGACGGGACTCGGCATGCCGTAACTACTGTTTCAACTCTTCCTTGAGCGCTTCCATGGCTTCCTCTTCCGACAGGTCGTCGATGGACGCGGCCGGTTGTTCGGACACGTCGGTGGTTCCCCGACTCTGGTCGACGGACTCCGGCCCACCGGAGGCGGGGGATTCGAAGTCGAGGGCTTGCAAAAGGTGCGATGCCAAATCGGCGATCCTCGGATAATCGAAGACCAGCGTCGCCGGCAACTCGAGTTGAGGGCCGAGTTGGTGTTGCAGTCGCGTGGCCAGGTTGACCATCATGATCGAATCCATTCCGGTTTCGAGGAGGGCCGCATCCAGGGCGGGTGGTTGCGGGGCGCCGATCAAGACGCGGATTTCCTCTTGCAGGTAGCCCGCGAGGGTTCTCTGTCGCGCCGAGGCGTGCGTATCCTGGAGCCGGTGGAAAAGGGCTCCCGGCTCATCGTCGGGCATGGAGGCCTTCGGGGCGGCGGACGAAGCACTGTCATCCGAGACCGGGATGTCGGTTCGCGAGCCTTCGAGGTCCCGGGAGCGGAGTTCCTTCTTGAGGACTTTGCCGGCGGGGTTCCGGGGAAGTTCGTCCACGAAGACGAGGCGGGAGGGCACCTTGTAGGCGGCGAGGTGCTCGAGGCAATGAGCGCGGATCGGTTCGGCTTCCGCGGCCTTTTCGGCGGATGCCACGACGAAGGCGACGACGAAGGCAACGACCTCCTCTCCCCAGATCGGGTCGGGCCGGCCCACCACCGCGCAGTCGGCCACGGCGGGCGCGTCGAGCAGGACGCGCTCCACTTCCGAGGGGAAAACTTTCATGCCCCCGACGGCGATCATGTCCTTGATGCGGTCGACGAGGTAGTAGTAACCCTTCGCGTCCACCGTTCCGACATCGCCGGAGTAGAACCAGCCGTCCCTGACCGCTTCCGCCGTTTCCTCGGGTCGGTTCCAGTAGCCCAGCATGACGTTGGGGCCGCGGACCGCGATCTCTCCCGGAACTCCGGGCGGGCAGGTTTCGCCGGTTTCCGGATCGACCACCTTCATTTCCACGAGGTCGACGGGCATTCCGATCGAACCGGGGACGTGCTTCAAACGGTGATTGTAGGAGGCGAAGGGCGCCGTCTCGGTCAGGCCGTAGCCCTCGTGGATTGGCAGGCCGAATTTCTCGTGCCAGCGATCGCCCAGCTGCGGTGCGAGCGTGGCGGCGGCCGAGAAGCAGTAGTCGATCGACTCCAGGTCTTCGGGTTCGCAGGCATTCAGCATGAGCTGGAACGTCGTCGGCACGCCGAAAAGCTTGGTGACGCGGTGTTCCCGGAGCAGCCCTTTCGCTTCGGTGAGATCGAACCGGCGTTGCATCACGATGGTCGCCCCGACGTTGAGACCGGCGTTGAGAATCGCGTTCTGCCCGTAACAGTGGAAGAGCGGCACGGCCAGCAGCAGGCGGTCGCCGCGATGCATCCCGCAGAGGTGATTGAACGCGTGCACCGTGGCGCGTACATTCTGGTGGGACAAGGTCGCTCCCTTCGGGAATCCAGTGGTTCCGGAAGTGTAGAGGATGGTCGCGGGGTCCGCCGGATCCATGTCGGCGCAAGCGGTGCCGTCGAGGGGCGCCCGGTCGGAGAGGGGGTTCCCGTCAACCGCGAGCCCGTCTTCGGAAACGCGGAAGGTGGGCCCCGAAAACGTCGAGTCCGCGTCTTCGCCGCCCTCTCCCTGCGCCGCCGCGGCGACCAGGATTTTCGCGCCGCAATCCGAAAGGATGAAGTCCGCTTCCTCGCCGGTGAGTCGAGTATTGACGGAAACGGCGATCGCTCCCAGCCGCAGCGCGGCGTAGTACCACACGGGGAAAGCCGGCACGTTCCCCAGACGCAGAGCCACGCGGTCGCCTTTTTCAATCCCCGCTTCCGCAAGCAGGGCGGCGGCGCGGCTCGAGAGATCTTCCGCTTCCGCGTAGCCGAGACGCTGTTCTCCGAAAACGATGGCCGTTTCGTCGGGAAAGATCCGGGAAGCTTCGATGATACCCTGACTGATGTTCATAATCGCGCGTCGGCACTATCCTTCCTCAGACGGCGAACTCAAGCTCGCCGAGCGACTCCGTGATCAAGGAAACGGCCTCGACTGGCGCGCCGTGCCCTTGAATGGCCGACGCCAGGTCCGCCAGAACGAGTTCCAGCGACTGGTCGCTGTCGTTGAAGATGAGGGGAGATTTCCCGCCGACGCGACAACCCGCTATTTCGTAGACGGATTCATAGAGCGGGACGACCATCGGACCGAGAAGGGTTCGTCCGTCGCAGTGGCCTTCGAGCGCCCTGGCGCGGAGGTCGACCGACTGGACAGCGAAGATGAGGGCGACGGAGGCGTAGTGGGAATAAAGATCGACCGACTGCGCCGTCAGGTTGGCCGCGCCCCAGCTGAGTCCGTTGACGTTCTGGTTGAACTGCTCGGCGTGGGTCGGGTAGTGCTCGACCAGCGGGTTGCCGAAATACGTCAGCGTCGGCATGATCGAATTGCCGGTGATCTGGAGTCCTTTCAGCCCCATGTTCACCGCCGAATCCCCATTGCCGACCAGAGAAGCCGGGAGACCGCGATTGAACTCCGGCGATACGAGCTGGGAGATCTGCACGTCGAGGTGCTTCGCCATCAGGCCGAGACACCGTCGCAGGTCGTCCATGGCGATGCCGACGTATTGCCCCAGGAAATTGCCGCTTTGGAGAAAGCGATCGTTCGCGCTGTCGATGAGCGGGTTGTCCGTCACGGAGTTCATTTCCGTTTCGATCACGCGTTCCACGCGCCGGATTCCTTCCACCAGCGGTCCCATGTACTGAGGCAGGCAGCGAAGCGAATACCGATCCTGGAGATGCGGGCGTGCCTCGGCGTCGTCGGCGGAACCGGCGCCGTTCTCCACTCCGAGCAACCGCCGCATCATGGACGCGGACCAGGCCTGTCCGGGGTGCGGTTTGCATTCGTGGACGAAGGCGGCGTAAGGCTCTTCGTAGCCGAGCAGCGCGCGCGTCATCATCGCGTGCGAGGCGAAAGCGAGTCCCAGGTAGTTCCGGGCCGCGTGAAGGCAGTCGGCCCCGATGGCCGCCGAGAAGGACGTGCCGTTGACGATCGCCAGCGCTTCCTTGGGCAGCAGTTCGAGAGGCTTCAGACCCAATTCCTTCAGGGCTTCGCCGCCGTCGACTTCGCGACCTCCGAAGCTGACCCGGCAGGGCGACGCCTGGCCGGTAATGGCGCGAGCGATCGCTCCCAGCGGCACCAGGTCGCCGCTGGCGCCGATGGACCCCAGTTCCCGCACCACCGGGGTGGCGTTGTGGTTCAGAAACGCGACGAGGCGCTCCACGACCTCCAACCGGACTCCCGACGCGCCGCGCAGCAGCATGTTGGCCCGCAGTAGCATGGCCGCCCGGACGTGGCGGGAGTCGAGCGGGCGTCCGGCACCGCAGGCTAGGAAGGCGAGCAGGTTGGCCTGGGACGCTTCCGCCTGATCGGCGGGCACCTCGACGTCGGCCATGCTACCGAAGCCTGTGGTGAGACCGTAGACTCGCCGGCCGCTGTCGACGGCCTTGCGGACGAGCGCCTGGGCGGCTTCGAGACGATCGAGAACCTTGCGGTCGTCGGTGATGGTTACCGAACGGGACCCCGAAGCGACGGCGTGGACTTCGCCGATCGTCAACTGCTGTCCGCTCAGGCAGAGAGCCGGAACTCTGCTGGAGGCCGGAAGAACGGCATTGAGACTTCTGTTCGACATACTTCGGAACTGACACGCAGTCAGAAAACTGATTACTGTTACGCGGAGCGAGAGGGAGCGAGCCGGATCAATTCACGAGGCGCAGAAATGCGAAAATTCGCAAAGCCGCACGAGTAAACCCTATTTAATGGCTTGGTAAACCCTGTTTGCGCAGCGATTGTTATTTATATCATACTTAGTATAATCAGTGTATGCAAACTGTAAAATCGGGTCGACCCGCCGAAGCGGTTTCTAACCAGCTGCGGCAGCCCGGCCTCGCCCGCTTTCCGGAAGCTTCTCGGAGGCTTCGGTGGGGCTGGCCAAGCCGATGAATATCAGATAGAGAGAGGGGACGAAAAACAGAGCCAGAACGGTGGCGCCTCCGACGCCTCCCGCGATGGTGATCGCCACCGGCGGCCAAAACCCGCCGCCCGCGAGCACGAGAGGGATGAATCCGGCAATGGTCGTGAGGGTGGTGGCCACGATGTGCCGGGTGCGGTGCATCACCACTGCGGTGATCGCCTGGACGTTGCCGGCTCGGGCCTCCGGATCGTCGCGGATGCCCGCCATCACCACGATGCCGTCGTTCAAGGCGAGACCGACCAGCCCCATGGTTCCGACGACTCCCATGAATCCGAAGGGGAAGCCGAACGCCCAGAGGGCGAACAGACCCAGCCCGATCGAGAGGCCTCCCACCACCGCCACGATGAAGGCCATCCGGAAAGAGCGGAAGGCCGTGACGAGGGTGGCGATAATGAGAGCGATCAGGATGCCGATGTCGGCCATGAGTCCGCGGACGGCCTCGTCCCGTTCGGCGGCCTCTCCGGCGTACTCGAGCGAGTAGCCCGGGGGGAGTGCGAAATCGGATTCGGCGAGCCGTTCTTTGAACTCGGAAACCACCTGATCCGGCAAGGTGCCCGCCGTGACGTAGCCTCTCACCTCGTTGACCCGTCGCCCGTCGATTCGTGGAATCGATGCCACTTCGGAATCGAGATTCAGTTCGCCGAGGGAGGAGAGGGGGGACCCTTGCTCGGCGCGGCCCCGGGGCGTCAGAGGCTTCAACTCCATCAAGGCGATTTGCGCGGGGTCGGCGCGGGTGTTTCCGGAGAGGCGGACGCGGATGGGTATTTCCTCGGTGGCCTCCATCATCGACCCGCTTTCGACGCCCTCGAGAGAGGCGAAGAGTTGCCGTGCGATTTCGTTGTGGCTCAATCCCGCCATGCGCGCCTCGTGCTCGTCGAAGTGCAGGGCGAGTTTCGGGACGGTTTCGGTGAGGTCGGAGCGGGTGTGGACGACCTCGCCAGTTTCGCTCAGAACGAGGCGGATCTCGTCTCCCAGTTCCTGCAGGACCGCGAGATCCGGACCGAACAAACGCACCTCGACCGGGGCGTCGAACGGCGGCCCCTGCTCCAGCTGCCTGACCAGAATCCGTCCTCCGGGGAAGGCGGAATCGAGTTGTTCCTGCAAGGCCCGGATGGTGTTTCGCGGATTCGTCGAAGGTTCGAGCTCGACCATGGCCTGCGCGTAGAACGGCGAATTCTTTCGGCGGGGCATGAGATTGTAGAAGAAAATCGGAGCGCTCTCGCCGATGAACCAATGCACCCGGGAGACGCCTTCCTGCGCGAGGATGGCCTCTCCGATTTCCTCCGTGGTCTGGCGCGTTCGAGCGAGCGAAGTGGTTCCGGGGAGTTCCAGTTCGACGTGGAACTGGTTCCGGTCGGCCGGGGGGAAAAATTGCTCGGGGAGTTTCCGGGCCTGGTAGAACCCGAGGGTCGGCAGCGAAATTCCCAGAAGAAGACCCAGAACGGGGCGGCGGAACATGCCGACCAGCGACTTTCGGTAGACCCCCGCGAGTCGTTGGTTCGAAATGCCGTGACGCCAGAATCGGGCGGGTTTCGGCTCGCCGCCTTTGGCCCGTTCCTCTTTTTCCCGGTCCTTCGCGGCCACCCACTTCTTTTTCGGGGGTTCGGGCGGTGCCGGTTGGAGAAGCGCGGTGAGGGCGGGAACGACCGTCATGGCGAGAAGAAAGGACGCGTTGATCGCCAGGATCACGCTGACGGCGATGGATCCCACGAACTCCCCGCTGGCGCCCGGCAGGATCGCGATCGGCATGAATGCCAGCGTGGTGGTGAGGGTCGATCCGAAGAGGGGCATCGCGAGGTGTGCGATCGCGCCGGAGATGGCGTCCGTCGCTTTTTGTCCTTCCCGCATCGCCGACCGGACTTCGTCGACGATGACGATGGCGTTGTCGATCAGGAGACCCAGCGCGATGATCAGCCCGGTGATCGACATCTGGTGAATCGGAATGTCGAGGAACCGCATTCCCGCCAGGACCATCAGGGCGGAGAGAGGCAGCGCCGCCCCGACGACGATCATGCTGCGCCAGCCCATCAGCAGGAAGACCACCACCATCACCGCCAGCGTGGCCAGCAAGAGATTCTTGGCCAGTTGGTCGAGGCGCTCGCCGACGTACTCGTTCTGAGCGAATATCACGTCCAGCTCGATGTTCGGCGGCAGGGTGGAGGCGAAGTCGTCCAGGACATCCCGGAGTGTCTCCGTGTAGAGATCGATGCGGTTCTCGTTGCGAACGAAAACCGCAGTCACCACGGATTCGTGTCCGTCGACGATCGCCAGACTCGCCGGGGGCGAGACCGTCCCTTTCGAGATCCGCGCGATATCGGACAGGGAGGCGAGCCGGTCTTGACCGTATCGAATCGGTGTCTGGCCGAGTCGCTTCACGGAGTCGAAATCCTCGTCCAGCTCGATGACCATTTCGGAGTGGGTTCCGCGATACATGCCCGCGGAAGCCTTCGATTCGCTGTCCTCGATCTGGCTTGAAACGTCGCCGACGGTCAGCCCCATGCGATTGAGCACGTCGGGCGGCAACTGGACCAGGATTTCCTCTTCCGGCTCACCGTAGATCTTGATGCTCTCGGTGCCCGGAAGCGATCGGACGGCGCCCTCGAGATCGTCGGTCAACCGACCCAGGATCGAGTAGTTCGCTTGGTCCGTCCCCGTCCATTTCAGTGCGATTATCGTCGCGAAGGCCTTCAGTTCCGCCTGCCGGAATTCCGGCTCGCGAGCGCCTTCGGGCAAGCTCTTGGCGGCCTCCGAAAGTTCGTCCCGAACCAAGGACCAGACCGTGTCGACGTCGTCGATGTCCTCCTTCAGCGTGACGCTGATGGTGGAGATGCCCGCCATACTTTCGGAATAGATCTCCTTGATCCCCTTGACCTTGCTGATGTCCTCCTCCAGCACTCGGCTGATTTGGGATTCGACGCGCTCCGCGTCGGCACCGGGGAACGCCGTCCGGATGACCGCGATTCGCTGAACCAGGATCGGGTCCTCCATTCTCGGGAGCGTCGTGAGCGAGGACAGCCCGGCCACGGCGATCACTCCGACGAGGAGCAACAGCAGGCGGGGATTCTGGAAAAGAGCGATTCCCGTCACGGCGCGTCCTCCTGAACCGTTTCCTCGTCCGATGTCGCCTCCCCGGTTTCTTCGGTGCTGGAGTCGGTCGTCTCGTCCGCGGTCGCGGGTTCGTCCACCTCTTCGGAAGATCGAGCTTCGGGTTCGGGGGCTTCCTCCGCGGTTTCCGGAGTCGGTTCTTCCTCCGTCGAGACCTCCACGGGGTTGGCCACGTCGACCTTTTCCGGCTTGTCGGATTCGTCGGGGTCGCCCTTGATTTTCACCTTCTGGCCGGGAACGACGCGGGAGGTGCCGTCGGAAACGAATTCGAGTTCGCCCTCCGGCGTCCCCCGGACCCAGGCCCGGTCGCCTTCCACGTGGACCAATTCGACGAAATTCCGCGAGACCGTCGCCGCTCCGTCGTCGTCGCGCTCGATCGCGTACAAGGCCCAGAGGCCTCGCGTCTGGCGGGTCAACGCGGTCAGAGGAATCCAGAAACCGGGGCGGTCGCTCTCGATCTCCCGCTCCAGCTCCAGACGTGCGGACTGGCCGGGCAGGTGTCGGGAAGACGAGTTGTCGTCCAGCGTCAAGACGATCGTTCGCGTCCGGGTGGTGAGGTCGACCTCCGGAAGAACGGTCGTCACCTCGGCTCGGTGGGTTTCTCCGCCGATCTCCAGTTCGTGGGAATCCTCGCGTCCCATCGCTTCCGCCACCTCCACGGGCACGGCAATCCAAGCCTCCAGTTCGTCTATCTGCGAGAGCCGGAACACCGCCGCTCCCGGGCTGGCCATCGAACCGACCGACATTCGTTGCTCGGCAACTACGGCGTCGAACGGCGCCGTCAGGATGCTGTCCTCGAGATCGGCTTCGACCATCTTGAGATCGGTTTCGGAGACCCCGGAATTCCCGGGAGGCGAGGAGGCGGAAAGAGCGTTCTCCAGCTGGCTCCTCTGAATTTCCAGCCGGCTCGTGTCGAGTTCCGCGAGCAGTGCGCCTTCTTCGACGCGCTCCCCCTTGTCGGCGAAAACGCCCGAGATGCGACCGGCCCGGGAGAAGCCGAGGTCGACGGTGCGTTTCGACCGGGTCACGCCGGTGTAGACGCGGCGGACGCTGTAGGAAGTTCCGGGCTCCGCGATCTCGGTGTTCACCGTGAGGGTTTTCGGACGTGCCTCGGCTGCTTCGTCGAATGCCGGACCGTTGCCGCCGTTCCTTCCAGTGAGCAGCACGGCGCCGATCAGGCCGCCTACGAGGACGCAGACGAGGGCGGACAGAACGACGTTGGTCTTTTGCAAGGACATGCTGCTACATACCGAGGGCGTCGAAGACTTCTCCCAGACGTCCCGCGGGCGCGGACCCGTTCGGCGGGTGCTTCGATGCCGCGGATGGACCGGTCCCGCTCCGGGTGGTTATTTCCGAAGCGAGTTCTTCGAGAATACCGACGTTGCGCTCGATTCGTGCCGTCAGCGCCTCGTCGTCGAGGCGATTCCTGAGTTCGCCGTTCAGCTGGGACAGGATGGCGATTTCGTTCTGGTTGATGAAAGAGGACGATCTTTCGTAGTCCGGATCCGCCGCGTCCCACTCGCGGAAGAACCGCTGCATTCGTTTGTTCAACTCCCGGATGGTTTCGATGCTTTCTCCGGCCTTGGCAAAAAAGGGCGGGTCGGTCAGCTTGTCGTTGAAATAAAGAAGCGCGGGAAAACTCCAGTAAAGGGCGTAGTCCCAAACGTATTTCAGGGACATCACCCTCGGGTTTCCGAATAGAGGATACTGGTCTTCGTAGGTTCGGAGGTTGTCGCGGAACAGCTGGAGGAACAGCCCC
Source organism: Verrucomicrobiales bacterium (assembly GCA_040905585.1). Taxonomy (GTDB): domain Bacteria; phylum Verrucomicrobiota; class Verrucomicrobiia; order Verrucomicrobiales; family DEV007; genus Arctic95D-9. The sequence goes on along the minus strand of JBBDRG010000013.1, from coordinate 20,677 downwards.
TGATAGCGGGGAGCGAGCAGATTGATGGCTTCGCCCCCGAGGTCGCGGTCGACGAGGCTGCCTATCTGCCTGTTCGCCATCGCGATGTAGTCGATACCCGGCGAATAGAGAGGATCGAGAAAGACGCCGGCCTCGCCGGTAATTGCCCAGCGGTCGGCCGAATAGACTTCCCGGCAGCCGTGGGCGAGGTGCTTGATGGCTTTGAAATCTTGCATCCCGTCCCGGTGCGGGAGGATGGCCGCGGCGCACGTGGGCTCGTGCCGCTCGATCCATTCCAGGGCTTTGTCGTACTGGTTGAATTCCGAAAGGGGATGAAGCCGCGGGTCGGCCACGATGCCGATGCTCGTCGAACCGCACGAAAGAGGAATGATCCATAGCCAGTATCCGCGACCCAACAGATGATTGGTGCTCAGCCAGCGCCGGGCGACCTTGCCGGTTCTCGCCTTCCAGGCCGGGTCATCGCTCCAACAGTCGACGCAGATTTCGGCGCCCAGGCGAAACCAGGCGGCGTTGACGCGGTGGGAGACCTCTTCGCGCAGACCCAGTTTTCGCTTCAGAAGGCCGGCGCGTCCGCTCGCGTCGACGATCCAGCGCGACTCCGCCCGGCGGCATTCTCCCTCTTGCTCGTACTCGACGGCGTGAACCTCGTCCCCGCCGTTCAGAGAGACGTCTTTGACGGTGGCGCCCTGAGCGATGGCGACGCCGGATTCCGACAGCGTTTCGACGAGGTGGTTTTCGAGACGGCCGCGGTCTATCTGGTAACCCGGCGTGGGGAAGAAGTCGCTCAGCCCGACCTCGACGGCATCGGATAAGGATTCCGCTCCACCAGTGAAAAAAAACCGGAGACCGAACTTCGGCAAGTGATGTTCCACCAAGTGCTTCTTCAGGCCCACCTGTTCGGCCAAGTAGTGCGCCCCGACTTCGATGGTCGACTCGCCCACCTTGAAGGCGCCTTCGGGAACGGGGAACTCGTTTCGCTCCAGGATCAGAATGCGGATTTCCGGGCGTTGCGTTTTCAACTGCTTCGCCAGGGTGAGGCCGGCGAGGCCTCCACCGAGAATGGTCACATCGTGCGTGGTCATATCGCAGCGGATTTACGATCCTCTTCCAAAGTCCGTCTGTTAGGGGAATCCCGACTATCCTATCAGTCCGCCGATGCTTGACAAGCGGTCATTTCTCGGGCTCCGTTCCTGCGGTAGAGCCGTATTCCTTCCACGGGATCGACCGATCCCGCGCTTGCCGCCCGCGTTTTCCGGGCGGGAGGCACCAAGCCACCGAGACTTTCCCATAGCGCCTATGTCTGACCCTTCTTCATACGACGTGACGATTCTCGGTGGAGGGCTCGCCGGATTGACCTGCGCGCTTCATTGTCTCAAGGAATCGCCCGATGCGAAGATCGCGATCCTCGAAAAGAGGCGGCATCCCGTTCCCGAAGCGACCCATAAGGTGGGCGAGTCGAGCGTCGAGGTGGGCGCGACCTACTTCCGGAAGTTTCTGGATCTCGAAGACCACCTCGAGAACGAACAGATTCCGAAAATGGGCCTGCGGCTGTTTCTCGGCTCCGGCGACAATTCCACGATCGAGGATCGGCTCGAAGTGGGCGGCACCGACTTTCCCCCGACGCCGAGCTACCAGTTCGACCGGGGACGCTTCGAAAACTACCTCGGCGAACGTTGCCGCTCCATGGGCGTCGAGTTCATCGAGTCGGCCTCGGTGAAGAACGTCGCGCTCGGAAAGGGCCGGAAACCCCATCTGATCTCGTTCGAACGCGAAGGAGCGGAATCCACCCTCGCGTCCCGCTGGGTCGTGGATGCCAGCGGCCGAGCCGCGATTCTGAAGCGCAAGCTGGGTCTGAAGAAGGAGTCGTCGCATCGGGCGAACTCCGCGTGGATCCGGATCGGCACGCGAATCAAGGTCGACGACTGGTGCGACGACGCGGGGTGGCAGGAAGGGTTCACCGAAGATCATCCCAGGTGGCAGAGCACGAATCACCTTCTCGGCGAAGGCTACTGGATCTGGATCATCCCGCTCTCTTCGGGTTCCACCAGCATCGGAATCGTGGCCGACGAGAAACTGCACGATCTCGGCGATTTCAATTCGCAGGAGAAAATGCTGTCCTGGCTCGAGGCGCACGAGCCGCAACTCGCCGGTGCCATCCGCGAGCACGAACCGGCGATTCAGGATTTCTGCGCCATCAAGCGCTACTCCATGGAGTGTCGGCAGCTCTTTTCCGGAAACCGATGGGGAATCGTCGGCGATGCGGGGAATTTCATCGATCCGTTCTATTCGCCGGGAAACGATTTCATCGCCCTGGGGAACTTCCTCGTGTGCGAACTGATCAAGCGCGATCTGAAGGGGAAATCGAATCTCGTTCGCGTGCCGCTCTACAATCGCGTGTTCAAGCTTTTCTACGGCGGCACGGAGCTCATTTTCAAGGACAACTACCCCCTGTTCGGCAACCACCAGGTCATGCCGGTCAAGATTCTCTGGGACTGGATGGTCTACTGGACGATCCCGGGGCACATCGTGATCCAGGAGCGGGTGGCCGATCCCATGACCTACGTGCGGCACCTTTCGAGTTTGAAACGCCTCAACGACCTGAACCGCTGGATGCAGGCGCACTTTCGCCGCTGGCACGAGGCGGTGCCGTCGTGGGAAACCCGCGGGACCATCGACACGTCGAAGGTGTGCTTGGTGATGGAATCGAACCGGGCGCTGCTCGACGAGTTGGACGCCCGGGGTTTTGGCGACCGTTTCGTGAAGAACGTGGCCCAGATGGAGACGCTCTTCTGGGAGATCGCCGATCACTCCGGCATCGCCATGGAAGGTCCGATCAAGCGTCGGGATCATCCGGGCGCGGTGAAAAACGGGTTTCGGGACGTGCTGGAGATTTCCGGGAGACGACCCGGCCAAGGCGCCGCGGAAATCTCGTCTCCGTCGAGCGGCGAAAACCCGGAAGTTCCCGCGGTTCAAGCGTAGGGAGGTCGGTGGTTCCGGGCTTCGGCTCGGCCCGGCGCGCCGGCATTCGTCGATCGAGATAGGTTCTTCGTCGGCGGGGCCGACTGGGGAACCGGACGCCGGTTGTTGCCCGGCCGGTTAACCTTGAGAGATCGTCGAATTCGCCCATGGTTACGCTTTCCTCATGAATGCAGAAACCCTCCCCGAGCCCGAAGCGACCCCGTGGCATCGCCTGGAAACCGCCGAAGTCGCCCGACTGCTCGGTTCCGACAGTCGTCGCGGGCTGGACGAAGACGAGGTCGCGGCCAGGTTGAGCCGTTTCGGGCCCAACACCGTGACCGCCCGGGGAGGCACGCCGGCCTGGAAGAGCTTTCTGCTCCAGTTCCACCAGCCCCTCGTCTACATCCTGCTGGTCGCCTGCGGCGTGACCGCTTTCCTGCACGAGTGGGTGGATTCCTCGGTCATTTTCGCGGTGGTCCTGGTCAACGCCGTCATCGGTTTTCTTCAAGAATCCAAGGCGGAAAAGGCGATCGCGGCGCTCAGTCGCATGGTGTTGACCGAGGCGACGGTTCGGCGCGGTGGCCGCAAGTTCCGGGTGCCTTCGGCCGATCTGGTTCCCGGCGACGTGGTCTTGCTGCAGGCCGGCGACCGCGTCCCCGCCGACCTGCGCCTTTTCGACGTCCACAATCTCCATTGCGACGAGTCCGCCCTAACCGGCGAATCGCTGGCGGCGGCGAAGCATGCCGACCCGATCGACGAGGACGTCGCACTCGCCGACCGGAGGAACCAAGCCTACGCCGGCACGCTCGTGACCGCCGGGCAAGCCGAGGGGGTGGTCTGGGCGACGGGCGGGAAGACCGAAACCGGCCGCATCGCCCGGCTCATCTCCGAGACCTTCGAAATCGCCACTCCCCTGACCAAGAAGATCGCCCAGTTCAGTCGCCTCTTGTTGTGGGGGATCGTGGGGCTGGCCGTGCTCACCTTCGCCGTGGGCGTGGTCCGCGGCGAATCGACGGTCGACATGTTCATGGCCGCCGTGGCCCTCGCCGTGGGCGCCATTCCCGAGGGGCTGCCGGCGGCCATGACCATCGTGCTGGCCATCGGCGTCAGCCGCATGGCGAAACGCCGCGCCGTCATCCGCAAACTCCCCGCCGTCGAGACCCTCGGCAGCACCACCGTGATTTGCTCGGACAAGACCGGCACCCTCACCCAGAATCAGATGACGGTGCAGGAAGTCCGCGCCGGGGGCCGCGTCTACGAAGTCACCGGCGGCGGTTACGAGCCCGAGGGCGAAATCCGGCACGAAGGGAAGGCGATCGATCCCGCCGAGCATCCCGCTCTCATGGAGTGCCTGCGGGCCGGGGTGCTTTGCAACGACTCCGAGGTGGTCGTCGAGGAAGGCCGCCACGTGGCGCAGGGCGATCCCACCGAGGCCGCCCTGCTGGTGGCCGGCGCCAAGGCCGGCCTCGTCCACGCCGAGACCGTCGAAGGCGCGCCGCTCATCGACATGATCCCTTTCGAATCCGAGCACATGTTTCGCGCCACCCTCCACGGAGGCGGCGAAGGGGGACGGGTCATCTACAAGGTCGGCGCGGTGGAGCGCCTCCTCGACCGCTGCGACGAAGCCCTCGGCGCGGACGGCAAAGCGGGGCCCCTCGATCGCGACGCGGTTCGCGCGGCGGTCGAGGAAATGGCGGTCCGGGGTCTGCGGGTTTTGGCGCTTGCCCGTCGCCATCCCTCCGGCGACCAGGATGAACTCGGCCACGAGCATGTCCAGGAAGGGCTCGCCTTTCTCGGCCTCCAGGGCATGATCGATCCGCCCCGCGAGGAGGCGATCGCCGCCGTCGCCAACTGCCGCCGCGCCGGCATTCAGGTGAAAATGATCACCGGCGATCACGCTGTCACCGCCCGGGTCATCGCCGGAAGAGTCGGCTTGGCCGACGTTGACTCCAAGGTGGCCGCCATCACCGGGTTGGAACTGGAGGCGATCGGCGACGAGGAACTGCCCGCCGTCGCCGAGAAAACCGAGGTCTTCGCCCGCGTCGCTCCGGAACAGAAACTGCGGCTGGTCCGCGCCCTCCAGTCCCGCGGGCATGTCGTGGCGATGACCGGCGACGGGGTCAACGACGCGCCCGCCCTGAAGCAGGCCGACATCGGCGTGGCCATGGGCATTTCCGGCACCGACGTGGCCAAGGGGGCCGCCGACATGGTTCTGGTCGACGACAATTTCGCGAGTATCGAGGCCGCCGTCGAGGAGGGTCGCGGCGTCTTCGACAACCTGACCAAGTTCATCGTCTGGACTCTGCCCACCAACCTGGGCGAGGGCGGGATCATTCTGGTCGCCATCGTCCTGGGCCTGACCCTGCCGGTGCTGCCGGTGCAGTTGCTGTGGGTGAACATGACCACCGCGCTCCTGCTCGGCCTCATGCTCGTCTTCGAACCCAAGGAACGCGGGCTGATGGACCGTCCCCCGCGCAACCCGAAGCGGCCCATTCTGACTTTTCCGCTCTTCATGCGCACCGGACTGGTGTCGCTGATCATTGTCGGCGGCGGCCTCTGGCTCTTTCACGATCAGATGACCCGCTCGGGCGATACCGTGAACGAGGCGCGCACCGCCGTCATCAACACCATCGTACTCGTGGAAACGGCCTACCTGTTCAGTTGCCGGTCGCTGACCCGTTCGCTGTTTTCCGTCGGCCTCTTCACCAATCGGCTCGCCATTCTCGGCGCGACGGGGATGGTGGCCCTGCAATTGGTCTTCACCTACGCCCCCGCCATGAACCGTCTCTTCCAGACCACTCCGCTGGCGGCGGACGCGTGGGCGCGCATCCTCGCCGTCGCTTTGTTCTCCTTCCTCGCGGTGGAACTGGAGAAATGGATCCGCTTCGGCCGCGGTCGCGGCGGGGGCGCGGTTCCGGAGTGACGCATGGCATACGGCCCGAAAGAGAAAGCGGCAACGCGACCGACTCGCATTGCGACGAACGTGACGCAGGATTAGGTTTTGCCATGTTCCGCCACCTCTGGCTCCAGTTCGAGCGCTACTTCCTCTACCACCTGATCCGCCTCTTCCGGATTCGGGGGAAGTCGGAGCAAGTGGCTCGCGGTTTCGCCGTAGGGATGGTGGTCAATTTCTTCCCGACATTCGGTTTCGGCATTGTAATTTCGCCGGCGGTGGCCCGTCTCTGCGGCGGAAACGTGGTCGCGGGCTTTGCCGGGGGCGCCCTGCTGGCCTTTTTCTGGCCGGTACTCTTTTTCCTGAACATGCGGACGGGCAGCTTGTTCGTGAAGCCGCCCGTGATCATCGACGAATTGGAGGACGTGACCGAGAAAACCATGAGCACCCTGCAGTGGGGCAGCACCTTCATGACGGGGGCGGTTCTCAACGCCCTCGTCGTCGGCGTCGCGGTCTACCTTCTGCTCACCGCCGTCTACCGCAGGCTCCGTCCCGTCGCTCTGGCCTATTTTCGCGGTCACGCCACGGAACATCAGCGGCGATTCGGCGGCCACCGTTGAGAAATGCGGGCTAGCCGCGGGGCGCCTGGCCGGCTCGGTCGCTCTCTCGTTTTCCGCTTCTTCATGCGGGACCGCTTGACATCTCTCCGAATAGTTTGATAATTCCAAAATTATGAAACTAAACGAAGCCGTCGACGCGCTCGCTTCCCTGGCCCAACCCGCGAGGTTGAAAGTCTTTCGATTGCTGGTTAAAACCGGGCCGGAGGGAATGTGCGCCGGGGCCATTTCGCGAAGGCTGAGTCTGCCGAAACCGACGCTGTCCTTTCACCTCAAGGAACTGGCCGGCGCCGGTCTGATCGACGCGCAGCGCGACGGGCGGTCGATCACCTACCGCCTCAGGGAAAAAGGGATTCAACAGCTCATGACCTTTCTGACCGAGGACTGCTGCCAGGGACGCCCCGAGCTATGCCTGCCGAAGTCGTGCCGGGAGGAAGCCTGCCTGCCCGAAGGAACGCCATGACCACCAGAATCGCCATCAACGGATTCGGCCGCATGGGGCGCCTCGGTTTGCGCGCCGGGTGGGATCGGGGCGACTTCGAGATCGTGCACGTCAACGAAGTCGCGGGCGGTCCCGCCGTCGCCGCGCATCTCTTGGAGTTCGACAGCGTCCACGGAAAATGGGATCGGGGCATCGAAGCGGGGGACGGATGCTTTTCGGTCGACGGGAAGAGAGTGGGCTTCAGCGATCACGCGAATCCCGGCGACATCGACTGGGCGGGTCTCGGTGTCGACCTGGTGGTGGAAAGTTCCGGCCAGTTCCGGACCCGGGAGTCGATTCAAGCCCATTTCGACGGGGGGGCGGCGAAGGTGGTGGTGGCGGCGCCGGTGAAAGAGGGTGCGCTGAACATCGTCATGGGGTGCAACGACGATCTCTACGATCCCGCGCGGCACGATCTCGTGACGGCCGCTTCCTGCACGACGAACTGCCTCGCGCCGGTGGTCAAGGTGCTGCACGAACGCATCGGCATCGAGCACGGGGTCGTTACCACCATTCACGACGTCACCAATACGCAGGTGCTGGTGGACGCACCCCACAAGGATTTCCGTCGCGCGCGGTCGGCCTTGAATTCGCTGATTCCCACGTCGACCGGATCGGCGACCGCCATCACCATGATTTATCCGGACCTCGCGGGAAAGCTGGACGGTCTCGCGGTCCGGGTGCCTCTGTTGAACGCCTCGTTGACCGATTGCGTCTTCGAGTTGGCCCGCCCGACTACGCCCGAGGAGGTGAACGGACTCCTTCGAGCGGCCGCCGAGGGTCCCTTGGCGGGGATTCTGGGCTACGAGGACCGGCCGCTCGTTTCCGCCGACTACCTGAACGATCCCCGCTCGGGAATCGTCGACGGGCTCTCCACCATGGTGGTCGACGGCACGCAGGTGAAATTGCTCGTCTGGTACGACAACGAATGGGGCTACGCCAACCGCCTCGTGGAACTGGTAGGGAAAGTCGCCGCCTCGTTGCCGAAACACTCGTAGCGCCCGGCAGTCCCTCCGAAGATGAATTTTCGCGACTACGTCCTGGTCACCGCGGCGTACTGGGGGTTCACCGTCACCGACGGCGCGCTCCGGATGCTGGTGCTGCTGCACTTCCACACCCTCGGATACTCGCCGGTCCAAATCGCCTTTTTGTTTCTCCTTTACGAGTTCTGCGGGATTCTCACGAATCTGTTCGGCGGCTGGATCGGATCCCGCGTGGGCTTGAAGGCGACGCTCTTCGCGGGGCTCGCGGTGCAGGTAGTCGCGCTGGCGATGCTCTCGTTTCTCGATCCGGCGTGGACCGCCGCGCTCTCGGTCGGATACGTGATGACCTCCCAGGCGCTTTCGGGGGTGGCCAAGGATCTCACCAAAATGAGCTCGAAAAGCGCCATCAAGCTCCTGGTGCCCTCTTCCGGCGAATCCGGGCAGTCGCAACGGCTGCTGTTCAAGTTCGTCGCCATCCTGACCGGATCGAAAAACGCTCTCAAGGGGGTCGGCTTTTTCCTGGGCTCGGTGTTGCTGAGCGGGCTGGGATTCGCCGCGTCGCTTTGGTCGATGGCGGGCGGTCTGCTGGTGGTGGTCGTCGCGTTGCTGTTTCTCCTGAAGGGCGACATGGGAAAGTCCAGGAAGAAGGTCGAGATTTCGAAACTCTTTTCCAAGACACGCGAGATCAATCTCCTCTCCGCGGCGCGCTTCTTTCTCTTCGGATCCCGGGACGTCTGGTTCGTGGTGGGCCTCCCCATTTTCCTGACGGAAGTTCTCGACTGGAGCTTCGAGGAAATCGGTGCGTTTCTGGCCGCGTGGATCATCGGCTACGGAATCGTACAAGCCTTCGCGCCGGCTTTCGTCCGGCGGAAGGTCGGCGGCGAAGTCGAGTCGGGAGCGAACGCCGCGCTCGGGTGGGGGATCGGCCTCGCCGCGCTCACGGGTGCGATTGCCGCGGCGGTTCAGTTCCAAGTATACCCCGCCTTCGCCATTCTCGGTGGACTCGCGGTTTTCGGGGTCGTCTTCGCCGTGAACTCGGCGGTTCACTCCTACTTGATCCTCGCCTACACGGACTCGGACAAGGTGGCGCTGAACGTGGGATTCTACTACATGGCCAACGCGGGCGGGCGACTCGCCGGAACGCTCCTCTCCGGGCTGGTGTACTTGGAAGCCGGCCTGGTCGGCTGCCTTTGGACCAGTTCCGCCTTCGTCCTCGCCGCAGTGTTGCTCACCGTCGCGCTGCCGCGGAGACCGGGTTCCATCGCCGGAGATTCTCTGGCGGCGTGAAAGTGGGGCTCGACGGGCCTCTTCGGCGGGTTGTCCTTGAGAACGCTGCGGCATTGCGATAGGGAAGCGGGGCCATGGACATGACCGCTTTCACTCCCGCTTCCGTCTGGCCGGCTCGCCGGGCAAGTCGGCGGCCGGGGGGTCCAACCGCGACGGGAGCGCGAGCGAAGGAGGACCATGCGTGAAGAGACCTTCATCGACGAACTGGGAATCATCGTGGTGGCGGCGGCCGTGTTCGCCTTTCTGGCGCGGCGGATCGGGATGCCGTCGATCGTGGCCTACCTGCTGGCGGGTCTGACGCTGGGGCCGCTGAGCGGCGTGGTGTCGATGTCCAGCTCGCTGGAGCTGATTTCGGAGATGGGGATCGCGCTGCTCTTGTTCCTGGTGGGCTTGGAGTTGAGCCTGGACAAAATCAGGGACGTGGGCCGGGTGGCGGTGGTGGCGGGCGTCGGCCAAGTGGTGTTCACGGCTCTGGGCGGCTTGCTGCTGTGCTGGGCTCTCGGCTTTTCCTGGATGGAGGCCATCTTCTTGGCCGTGGGCTTGACCTTCAGCAGCACGGTCGTGGTGGTGAAGTTGCTCGGTGAAAAGGGCGAGCTGAGCAGCCTTTACGGTCGTATCGCGGTGGGCATCTTCCTGGTGCAGGATCTCGTGGCGATCGTGATCCTGACCTTTCTCGCCGGCCTGGGCGGCACTGAGGAGGCGGGGGCGAAAATGGACCTAGGCGCGGTGGCGCGCGGCCTCGGGGCGGCATTCGGCGGCATGATCGTGCTGCTCGCGGTAGCCCTGTTGGCGGCGCGCTACGTGTTGCCGAAGCCGTTCGCCTGGGCAGCGCGACAACCGGAGGTGCTGCTGATCTGGAGCCTTTCGTGGTGTTTCGCCCTGGTGCTGGGGGCGCACCAGCTGCACCTCTCCCTGGAAATCGGTGCCTTCCTGGCCGGCATCAGTCTGGCCCAACTCCCGTCCAGCGAGGATCTGCACCGCCGCGTGCATCCGCTGATGAACTTCTGCATCGCGGTGTTTTTCGTGTCGCTGGGCATCAAGATGGAAGTCGGCGCGGCCGTGGAAGAGTGGCGGACGGTGGCGGTGCTGTCGCTGTTCGTGCTGCTGGGCAACCCGGCGATCTTCCTATGGATCATCGGACGCATGGGGTACGGGTTGCGCACCACCTTTTTCACCAGCGTGACCGTCGCCCAGATCAGCGAATTCTCGTTCATCGTGGTGGCCCTCGGGGTCGGTTCCGGACTGGTCGGCGAAGAGGTGATGTCGATCACCGCGCTGGTCGGGCTGGTGACGATCACGGTGTCCGCCTACATGATCCGTTTCAATCGCGCGCTTTACCGCCCCTGCCGCCGCTGGGGGTTGTTGCGTCCCTTCGTGCCGCGCAAGCTCTACGAGGCCCCGGAGGAAGAAGAGGATTCTTCCGCGGACGGGTTGAAGGGGCACGTCGTGGTGGTGGGGATGAACACGCTGGGTCGGCACCTGGCGAGCTTGCTTGTCGAAGCCGGTCACGAGGTGGTGGCGGTGGACACCGACCCGAAGAAACTGGAGGGCCTGCCCTGTCACACCGAAGTGGGCAACGTGGGCTACAGGGCGGTGCTGGACGGGTTGAACCTGCCCCGGGCGCGACTGCTGGTTTCCGCCCTGCGCATCGAGGCCACCAACGATCTGCTGGCCTACCATTGCCGGGAGGCGGGCGTGCCCTGCGCCCTGCACGTGCACGACTTGCGGGAAATGGAGCATTTGCTGTCCATCGGAACGGATTATCTGATGATTTCGAAGGTGGACGGGGCGAAGCGGCTGAAGGCGAAACTTCACGAGATGGGTTGCCTGCCCGACTAGACGGAATGACGGAACTTGCCTTGCTGTTGATGGTCGCCGCCGCGGGACACGGATTGTCCCGCTGGAGTGGTGTGCCCGTGATCCCCATTCTGCTGGGGCTGGGCATGGCGCTCTCGTTCACCGGCATGGTGAAGCACCCGGACTTGGCGGCCGGCGCGGAAATGCGGGAGGATCCGTTGTTCTTCGTGCTGGAACTGGGTCTGACCGTCCTCGTGTTCGCCTCCGGCGTGGAGCTGAACCCGCGCCGCTTCCGGCGGCAGCGGCGGTCGGTGCTGTGGGTGGGGATCGTGCAATTCGCGGCTATGGGGGCGGTGGGCTTCGCGGGAGGACGCCTCCTCGGGTTCGTTCCGCTGGAAGCGGCGTATCTCGGCTTCGCGGTCTCGGCCAGTTCGACGGTGGTGGGGCTGCGGCAACTGCAACTGAGCCAGCAGTCGTTCGAGCCGCACGGGCGAATGGTCGTCGGAGTGTTGCTTCTCCAGGATGCGCTGACCATGGGCGTGCTGATCGCGCTGGCGCACGCGGGATCGGGAATCGCCGGGCTCGCCGAGGGCTACGGTTGGGCGGCGCTGATGGCGGGTGTCGCCTGGGTGCTCCAGCGCGGCGTCGCCTGGTGGATCATCGAGCGGTTCAAGAGCGACGAGGAATCGATGCTGCTGGGTGCCCTGATGCTGCTGTTCGTGTTTTTGGGTGCGGCCTACGCCGCGGGATTGCCGCTGATCATCGGTGCCTTTTTGGCGGGATACAGCCTGTCCAACTTTCCGGTCAACGGTCTGGTCGGCGGCCTGTTGCACTCGCTGGTCGACTTCTTCCGGGCTGTCTTTTTCGTGGCGCTGGGCGCGTTGGTGACGGTCCCGGGGGCGGGGATGGTGGTCTCCGCCGCGGTGCTGGCGCTGTTGGTGCTGGTCATTACGCCTCCGCTGGTGGCGGCCGTGGCGGAATGGAGCGGCTTCACCGGTCGCCGGGCGATCGAAAGCGGTTTGCTTCTGGCGCAGACCAGCGAGTTCTCCCTCGTTCTCGGGCTGGTGGGAATGCGGCTGGGGCATCTGAGCGGGGAAACCTTTTCGGTGGTCGCGCTGATGGCGGTGGCGACCATGACCTGCACGCCGCTTCTGGCGCGGGACTCGGTGGCGCGATGGCTGCTGCGGCTGCATCCGCTGAGGCAACGCAAACACCCGCCCTCTCTCGATCGCGAAGGACACGTGTTGTTGCTGGGGCTGGGCTCTGCGGGAATGTACGTGGTCGACCCCTTGCGCGCCGCCGGCGTGCCGCTGCTGGTGGTGGACGACGATCCGGCGGTCATCCTCAAGCTGGACCGAGAGGGCGTCCCCTGCCTCCGGGGAGATGGCGGGGACGAGGAGGTTCTGGAGCGCGCCGGGGCGTCCAAGGCCCGGCTTGTCGTCGCATCGATGCATCGGGTCTCGGACGCGATGGAAGTGCTGGATCGCGTGTCCGGCGTGCCCGTGCTCGTCCGGGTGTTCGAAGAGGCGGACGCGGAGGCGGTGCGGCGTCGCGGCGGCATCCCGGTATCGAGCGCCGAAGCCGCAGCGGAGGAGTTCATGAAGTGGATCGAGGCGAAATAACCGTAAGTGTGAAACGGAGGACGGCTCTGCTGGGCGTCGAGCGCAGGGAGACAGACGGAAGAAGTGCAGCCCCGAAGGGGTGAGCAGCCCCGCAAGGGGTGAGCAGCCCCGCAAGGGGTGAGCAGCCCCGCAAGGGTTGAGCGAAGCGAACTCAAATAGCCAAGCCGAAGGGGACGGAGTAAGTTCCTCCTTGGGATGGAGCCGGGGGATTCAAGGTGCGAAGGACGACTATTCCGCTTTCCAAGTGGCTTCGCGCTTCTTCCAGTAGTCGGGGCGGCGACTTTGGTGCATCACCGCCACGATCCAAGCGCTATCGCCGCTGATCCGGTAAACAATCTGGTAAGGGAAGCGGTCGGTCACGACCTTCCGATAAGGCGGGTCGAACTCACGCGGAAAGCTCGGATCCTTGAGCAGTTTGCGAACGGCGGCCTCAAGCTCGGCGATAAACTCCTCTTCGACTCCGAGTTGCTTTTCGAAGTAATAATCAACTCCTTCGTCGATCTCATCCTGTGTATCAGGATGCCAAATGAGGTTCATGCGCCCTCTATGACTTCCCGCCTCCCATCGAGACGTTCGCGCACGCGGCGGAACATCTCTTGGCTGCCGAGGCCTTCAATGCTCCCGTCTTCCAACTCCTGAGAGCGCCGATCCAGCATGGAGCGAGTTTCCGCGTCAAGCGGCAGATCTCTTTCAAGTTCCGCCTTGATGACCTCGAACTCAGCCCAAGGGATCTGAGCGGCTACGGGATTCCCCTCGGCATCGGTAAGGATGTGGTGGGTGATGGTCATGGAGCCAGTGTAATCCATCCGCCTCTCTCCTTCCAGCGGTTTCCGCAGGGTAGAAGGTCTGTCAATCCCCCGCAGGACGCCGACGCGACGTCAACCACTCCAACTGCTTCCGGCTCACGGACCGATGGGAGCAGCGCGGAGGCGGCATGACCCGTGTCACCCGGTTTTGAATCCCGTCTGAACGCGGGCTCATCCCTTCTCAAGGTCTTGCCTTTGGACCATTTCACCCTCGGGGGCGGAGCCTGCGAAGTCGGCCAAGTTCGGTGGCGGGAAATGGAACGCAGTGCTTCAAGGCGCCGCGGAGGTTGAAATTCGGAATTCGTTCCCCGACCCCGTTTACGAATTGAGAAAACCCGGAAAACATCAAGCGCGTTCGTCCCGGCGTAAGGCGGCGACGCGCTCTCAGTATCTCTTTCCCGCTTCGGCCAAGGCACCGCGCACCGTGTTCCGGAGTTCCTCGGGCTCCAGCACCTCGACCTGCGGCCCCCAGCTCAGGATCCAGCGGGAGATTTCCTCGAAGCCGCACAGCTCCAGGATCATTTCGAGACTTTCCTCCCGTTTGCCCAGCCATTTGATCTGCTGGCTCGGATGCCAGCGGCGCTCGGAAACCATGCGGGCCGCCCAGCCATCGAAGCGAATCCTGATGCGGTGCCGCTTGCCCTTGTCCTCCGGGCGATGCCACACGCCGAAGCTGCCGCCGAGATGGTCGGAGAGGCTGAAGTCGTTGGGACGCAGGAATTGAGTCTTCAGCACCCGCAACCCCTTCATCCGCTGCAGGGCGAAGGTGCGACGCGCCTGGCGATCGGGGTCGTGACCGATGACGTACCACCCGCCGTCGAACTCGGCGACGTGAAAGGGACGCAGTTTCCGGGGCTCCCACCCGTCGCTGTCGATCTTGCGGTAGTCGAAACGCAGTTCCCGGCACTCCAGCACGGCTCTGGCGACCTTCTCGAAGAGCCGCACGTCCGCCGGCACCGCTCCCGAATCCCGTACCGAGAACGCCTCGTCGATGTCCGACCAGCGAAAGGTCACCTCTCCCTGGAGGGCGCCGGAGAGGCGCTTGAAGCTGTCCCTCAGGGTCGCCTCCAGCGGCGAGCCCTGCAGCGGCTCGATCGCTTTCCTGGCGAGGAAGAGCGCCACCACGTTCTCCACGGAAATGCGGAGGAGGGGAAAGTCCTGGACCGGGCGCTCGTAGAAGTAGCCATGTTTCTTCCCGTCGTACTCGATCGGCAGCCCGAGGTCGTTCTGCATGAAGGTGATGTCACGCTGGATCGTCTTCTGGGTCACCTCGATCTGTTCCGCGAGCTGGCGGCAGTTCGGATAGCGTCCCCGCTGGATGGCCTGGTGGATCGTGAAGATTCGTTCGATCGGCCGGCGGGTGTCCCCGCGCCGCGAGGGGCTGGAGCGGGGGAGTGGGTTCGTCTTCTTCCGGGGGCGCGGGTTCCTGTCCATGGCGGGCAGTATACACCATGGGTCCCCCAGCCGCAGTACCATGCTTGAAGTTGGAATCGGTATCGGAAGCGAAGGCGCCGGCGACTCCTGCGGTCGAGCGCCTATCTGGGGAAGTTTGAATAGTGATCGGGCGAGAGGCGTCCAACACGCCAACCCAAGGCTTCTCGCTCCGACATCGGGGCGGGGAGCTGAATTCGAACTCCCCCTGACATATGAAAACAATCGTTACAGCAGCTCTAGCAAGCCTCGCCCTCTTCGCGTTCATGCCCGTCACCGCTGACGCGGGCCATCCTAAGAAGTCGAAGTATTCCAAACACCATCGGTCGGCCAATCATCATCGTGCGCCGAGATACCACGGGCATCATAATCGGTCGCACAGTTCGCACCGATCGTACCGATCGCACAGTTCGGTTCGGTATCACTCCGCGCCTTCCTACCGGAGCTATTATCGCCCGGCGCCTCGCTACCGTAGCTACTACCGGCCGGCCTATCGTCCGGCTGTCGTTCCGGGGATCTCGTTCTCCTTCGGCCGCGGCGGTTACTGCCGCTGATCCGGACACCGGACTTTTTCAACTCCCGGTTTTTGAAACGTCCCGCTACGGCGGGGCGTTTTTCTTGCGTCTCCGAGCCCCGTTCCTCTCGGCGGCTTCCGAGATCCCGCCGCACATTCAAGAGTCGCCTGGCGAGCGACCTTCCGGGTGGGGGCGCGCGAGAGAGGATCTCAGGTCCTCAAAAAGAGCGGTCAGGGTGGGATTGCCTCTGGCGTTGCCTCCGCCTGTCTCCGCTCGCCCGGGGCTCGCTCCGGCAAATGAAAAGTCCCGAGCCCCCGCTTCGCCGGGCACTCGGGACTTTTCAAACGGTCAGGGTGGGATTCGAACCCACGGAACCCTCACGGGCTCACTTCTTTAGCAAAGAAGCGCTTTCGACCACTCAGCCACCTGACCCTGTCGAAACGAAATTCTCGATTTTCCGGAGAAAACCGGATCGGAAAGTGCCAGCGAAGCGGGTTTTCGTCAATAGCTTAGTTGGCCGCGGCCGGGGAAAGTCTCAGGCGGAGGCGGGATCGTCGTCGAGCTGGATGCCGACTTCGCCGTCGCTTTCCCGCACCCGGTAGGTTCGCAGTCCGCGCGGGGAGGGGCCGCCTAGGACTTCGCCGGTTTCGAGGGCGAACTCGGCGAAGTGCCAGGGACAGGCGATGCAGCCGTTCTCGACGGGGCCGAAGGCGATGGAGGCGTCGGCGTGCGGGCAGAGGTCGTCGAGCGCGTAGACGACGCCGCGGTGGCGGACGAGGGCGATGCGGCGGCCTTCGAGTTCGTAAGGACGTCCCTTGCCTTCTTCGAGTTCGTCGGAGCGGGCGATCATCCGGAACCGGGAATTGCTCATGCCCGACATTCCCGCGACATCGGGAAAAGGAAACTCAAAAATGGAAACCCAGCTCGCGGCGTAGTTCGGCGGCGGCGAGCCCGGATTCCCGCAGGCTTTTCAGGGTGATGGAACGGTCGCGCTTGGCGAGTCGGCGGCCGTCGTCGTCGGTTAGAAGTTCGTGGTGCCGGTAGTTCGGCACGGGCAATTCGAGGAGTTCCTGCAGGACGCGATGCAGGTGCGTCGAGTCGAACAGGTCCACGCCGCGCACGATGTCGGTGATTCCCTGGAGCGCGTCGTCGACGGTGACGGCGAGATGATAGCTGGTGCCGATGTCTTTGCGGACGACGACGGCGTCGCCGAGGAGTTCCGGTCGCGCTTTTTGCGGACCGCGGTCGGCGTCGTGCCACGTGATTTCGCGCTCGAGTTGCTCCATGGCCGCGGCCAGGTCGAGCCGGAGGGCGTGAGGCTCGCCGGCGACGACTCGGGCGGTTCGCTGATCCGGAGAGAGCCGGCGGCAGATGCCGGGATAGAGGGGACCTTCGCTGCCGTGCGGCGCGTGGCCCGCCCGTTCGATCTCGCGCAGGATTTCCTTCCGGGTGCAGAAACAGGGGTAGAGAACGCCCCGTTGTTCCAAGTCGGCGGCGCGGGCGGCGTACTCGTCGAGGTGGCGGCTCTGGACGCGCACGGGCTCCTCCCACTCGAGTCCGAGCCAGGCGAGGTCTTCGAGAATCTGTCGGGTGTTCTCCTCGCTGCAGCGGGTGGCGTCGATGTCTTCGATGCGGAGGAGGAACCTCCCGCGATGCTGCCGCGCCCAGTCGAAGGCCTTCAGCACGGAGTAGGCGTGGCCCTTGTGGAGGTGCCCGGTGGGGCTGGGGGCGAAACGGGTGACGACGGGGGACTCGGCCATGGAGACAAGTAACGTGGACGGACGCTTAGAGAAAACGCAACGCGAATCGCTTTGCGAGAATTTGAACGCTGGGACGCGCCGACAATCTACCACAGTTGCGTGTCGTCTACTCGTTGACCGGGAGGCCGCTCGGAGTCACCGTTGCCACCCTATGCACTTTTCTCTCTTCCGCTCTTCACGGTTCCGTCGCGAAACCCGACTCGAGGGGGTAGGGCGGCGGACTCGACCCTGTCGGGTTGCGGCGATGGCTCTGCTGGCGGCGGGATGGGCGTCGGGAGCGGAGGATGCGGCGGAGAAAGAGGCGGCGTTGTTGGGCGACGTCCGGCAACTCACCTTCGAAGGCCGCCGCGCGGGCGAGGGCTACTTTTCGGCCGACGGAACCAAAATGGTTTTCCAGAGCGAGCGCGAAGAGGGGAATCCCTTCTATCAGATCTACCTCATGGATCTGGAAACGGGCGACATCGACCGGATTTCTCCCGGGATGGGCAAGACGACCTGCGCGTGGATTCACCCTGACGGCAAGAAAGTCCTCTTCGCTTCGACCCATGCCGACCCTGAGTCGGAGAATCATCAGAAGGCCGAGTTCGAGGAGCGCGAATCGGGCCAGGCGCGGAAATACTCCTGGGACTACGACGCCGAGTTCGACATCTACGAATACAACCTGGAGAGCGGGGAATACGTCAACCTGACCGACACGGAAGGCTACGACGCCGAGGGCGCCTATTCGCCGGACGGGAACAAGATCGTGTTCGCCTCGAACCGGCAGGCCTACGACGGCTCGATGAGCAAGGAGGACCAGAAGTTTTTCAAGCTGGACAAGAAATTCGCCATGGAGATCTACACGGCGAACGCCGACGGGTCGAACGTCCAGCGGCTGACGGACGCGGACGGCTACGACGGCGGCCCGTTTTTCAGCGCGGACGGCGAAAGGATCTGCTGGCGCCGGTTCGACCGGAAAGGGCTGACGGCGGAAATCCACACGATGGCCGCGGACGGGAGCGATCAGCGGCAGATCACCGATCTCGGAGCGATGTCGTGGGCGCCGTTCTTCCACCCCGGCGGCGACTACCTGATCTTCGCGACGAACAAGCACGGCTTCGAGAATTTCGAACTCTATCTCGTCGACGCGGCGGGCGAGAAGGAGCCGGTGCGGGTCACCCATACCGACGGTTTCGACGGGCTGCCCGCCTTTTCGCCGGACGGCGCGAAACTGTCGTGGACCACGAACCGGACGCCATCGAAGCAGTCCCAGATTTTTCTGGCGAACTGGGACGACGGCAAGGCCCGCGAGTTGCTCGGGCTGGACGTGGAGGCGGAGAAGACCTCCGGGACGAAGGCGGAAACGAGGTTCGAAACCGCCGCGGCGATCGTCGAGGCCGACATGCGCGCCCACGTCGGCTACCTGGCTTCGGACGAACTCAACGGACGCCTCACCGGAACCGAGGGCGAGATCCTGGCGACCGAACACGTCGCGGCGTATTTCGAGGAGTGGGGCTTGGAGCCCGGCGGCGACGACGGGAGTTGGTTCCAGGAATTCGAGTTCACCGCCGGAGTGGCGGTGGGCGAAGACAACGCGTTGACCCTGGAAATCGACGGCGAGGGAGCGACTCCGGAAGTCGACGAGGACTGGCGGCCGGTTTCGTTTTCCAAGACGGGCGACGTGAGGAAGGCCGGCGTTGTTTTCGCCGGCTACGGGCTGGAGATTCCCGACGAGGAGGGCGGCGACGAGTACTCCAGCTATTTCCATCTCGACGTGAAGGGCAAGTGGGTCATGGTGTTGCGCTACATCCCGGAAGGCGTGCCCAAGGAGCAGCGCGAGCGGATGCAGCGGTACGCGCGGCTGCGGCACAAGGCGACCCTGGCGAGGCGGAAGTTCGCGGCCGGCATCATTTTCGTGACCGGTCCGGAAACGGAAGTGAAGGAAGAACTGGTTCCGATGCAGTTCGACGCTTCGCTGGCGGACTCGGGCATACCCGCCATCAGCATCACCACGAAGATGGCGGAAGACCTGGTCCGGCAGGCGGGGAAAGATCTCGGCGACATTCAGAAAGCGCTCGACGCGGGCGAGTCGGTGGAGGGCTTCGAGATTCCGAAGGCGTCTCTCGCCGCGACCATCGACGTGGCCCAGGAAAAACGAAGGGGTAGAAACGCGATCGGTATTCTGTCGGCCGACCAGGAGGGGGCGCATCCGAATCCGGCGGTCGTGGTCGGCGCGCACATCGACCACCTCGGCGGGGAAGCCGGACCGGGCTCGCTCGCCCGGGACGACGAAAAGGACGAGATCCACAATGGGGCGGACGACAATGCTTCGGGGGTGGCGGGCTTGTTGGAGATCGCCGAGTACCTGGCCGACCAGAAAAGCCAGGGCAAGCTCGATTTGCAGCGGGACCTCGTGTTCGCGGCTTGGTCGGGTGAGGAACTCGGACTGCTGGGATCGTCCCATTTCGTCCGCAGCCTGGCGAAGAACGCGCTCGGCGACGAAAACGCTCCGCTGAGCCTGCTGATTTCATCGTATCTGAACATGGACATGATCGGCCGGCTCGGGGAGAAGCTGATTCTTCAAGGCGTCGGGTCGAGCGAATACTGGGAAGGCGCCATCGAGCGGCGCAATGCCCCGGTGGGATTGCCGATCACGATCCAGCGCGACACCTATCTGCCCACCGACGCGACGAATTTCTACCTGCGCAAGGTGCCGATCCTCAGCGCCTTCACCGGGGCGCACGAGGACTACCACACGCCACGCGACACGGCGGACAAGGTCGACTACGGGAGCGCCGCGAAAATCGCCCGGCTCGTGGGACTGATTGCGCGGGGGTTGGCGATCGACGCGAATACACCGCAGTACGTGAAGGTCGATCCGCCCAAGAATCGCGGCAGCCGAGGATTCCGAGTCTACCTGGGCACCATTCCCGACTACAGCCAGGGGGACATCGAGGGAGTCAAGCTGAGCGGCGTGGCGGAGACCGGACCCGCGGCGAAGGCCGGGCTGAAGGGAGGCGACGTGATCGTGGGCCTGGCCGGGAAGAAGATTCTGAACATCTACGACTACACCGAGGCGCTGGCGGGACTGAAGGTGGGAGAGGAAACCGACATCACGATCCTTCGCGGCGACGAGGAATTGAAACTGGAACTCGTTCCCGGCTCGAGGGATTGAGAGACTTCTGAACTGACCATGAGCGAATTGGCACGCCGAAGTAGCGCAATCGAGCCGAATTTTACGTTTCCCGTCACGGAAGGTGGGCTCGGGGCAAGCTTCGACAGACCGGCGCTGCCCCCGGATTTTCGGAAACCAAACTGGACAACGGAGCCCACGTGGCTTTGATGGGCGTCCCCGTCCGAACCGTTCCTCGGTTCACCCCCTCCCTCCTAAAAAAAGCATCATGTATTGGACGCGCGCCCGCAGATCTACGAACTTCCGTGTTGATTTTTCCGGTTCCCTCCGGCGAAACCGTCTCTTCCAAAAGGCGGTTCTCGCGGTCCTGCTGCCCGGCTTCCTTTTCTGGACGCCCGTTTACTCGAATCCGAGC
>JBBDRG010000012.1:167177-192038 GCA_040905585.1 Verrucomicrobiales bacterium | reverse complement strand
AGAAGGACTCACGGCTTGAAATGTCAAGGAATGTTGCCTGACCCCGGAAAACGCTCACAACTTGTGAACGATGCCAGCACGAGCATTGCAATGAGCATTTTCATTTCTTAATCAACATTCAAGAGCACTCAGCCCTGACGGAGAGCGCGGGTTGATAGTGAAGTGAACTGGCGAATCAGAAAAGTCATTTCGGCTCGGTGCGGTCAGGGCTTGAGCGCCTCGTCTTGTTCGGCTTTCGCCGCATTGAGGGTTTTCAACTCGGTCTCGACCGCCTCTAGTGAAGTAGACAGTAGCTCCGCTAGTGTCGCTTTCATTAATGTGACCTGCTCTTTTCGTTTTGTTATCTCTTTTTCAGTCAATTTTGGCTTTTTTTTCTCGTCCCCAGGAAACGGGGGAATCTTTGAAAGGTAATCTACCTCATCCAAAGGCCTTTGAATCTCTCGGATTCTGTCAACGTATGACTGAATCAATGTGTCTGGCCGGTATCCCGTTTTCAAAACCATGGTCACACGGTCGTTGGCACTCATCGGTTTGAGAGTTGCGACAATGGCCGTCGCAAACTCGATCTCACTCTCATGATGCAAAAGGGAAGATATAACCGACTCAACGAGATCAAACATTTCTTGGTTGCCACGACCAATGAGATTTCCAGAACGGGTGTTGTAGTGAATGTATGACCCTGTCGGAATATCTAGTCCGAACGTTTCGAAATATTTTTTTAGATCAACCAACCCGAACTCATCTGGTTCCCCGACGTCAAACTGATGCGATTCAGAAATTTTGGGAAGGAAGCCATCAAATTGAAATGACTGAGTCCAAACTTCTCCAGGCTCATTGGCAAAGACGATTCCTGTGAGCAGAAAAATTGTGATCAATCGAAGTCTCATTTTTCAGCCAACGTCGAGCGACACACGCGCCGTTAGGCGTTGTGTGCTTGCACTTGTTAGTGCTCCTTTTTGATCGTTACTTCACCGTACGCTGAGTTAAATTCTAGCCCCGCAGACTTGCAAACGGCATCAAATGCATCAACGAAAGGTTCGAGATCGATCTTGCTGTAAACGGTTAGCCCCTGATTCTCAATTAACCCTTCTAACTCCTGTGCCAGGTATCTTGGCGAAGAGACCCTGCATGCAGAATGTTTTCCTTCCACGACACGTTCAATTATCGTGGAATTTCCGTCCATCGACTCAAGAAACATCACTTGCATCTCGGTCAATCCATTCATCGCATCATAGACCTCGTCCTTTCGCAATTTAGATAGCAAGCCCCGCTTTTCTTCAACATTCAATTTCGTAGTGTCTGCATAGTCGATTTTGCCAAGATCATCAGGGTAACCGCCTGGGCCTGATAGTCGCAGCAAAGTGAGAGTGCAGGTTTTGTCTTGCTTTACTGTAATTATTACAAGAATCGGCGAGCTAAAGGGCGGCGAATAGAAGATGCGGTATTCTTCAGGATGGTCCTTCAAAATCTTCGGATACGAAGCTACGCCGAATGCCTTTAGAAGATACTCCGGAGGGCCAGCAAATTCGAAATCAGGTCCGTCATCGTTGTTAATCCAGTCGTGCGGTCCACCAAGGCACAAACAAGAATATTGTAGGCAAAGAAATGCAATGATCGCGTTCAATTTCATTTCGCTAACGTTTTAGCGCACTCTGCCCTGACGGAGAGCGCAGCCTGATTCTGGGATAATCTTCCGGATTAGAAAAGTCATTTCGTCTCGGCGCGGTCAGGGCTTGAGTGGCTCGTGTTGTTCTCCCCCCCCCTTTTTCGGTTGTGCTCTAGCCGGCGGCTTCACCTCGATGAACGAGTAAGACGATTTCGCAAGTCCCGTAGTGGGCAGTAGAATCCCTTTATCAGATTTAGTTAGGAAACACATGTAGAACTTCCCGACTTGCGGGTCGGAGACGTAGTGCCAAACCAATTCATTCGCCATCGAAACGAGCGCCAGTTTTCGATAGTCACCGTAAGAATATTCTGCCTTCAGCTCTTCAAGGGTTGCTTCGCGCACCAATTCACATTCCTTGGTTTCGGGAACCACACCCTTCAAAATCGTTTCAATCTGGAAGGATGCCCGAATCCGCTTGAATTGCACTTTTGGATAGGAGTCCAGATTCTCGAAACCTTCGGAGAGTTTGACTGCTTCAATTCGGACGATTGCCACTAAGTCGGCATCTCGAAACTGCTTCTCGTAGTTAATAGGATCGGGCTTAACCCACCCCATCGTGAATTCGGGTGCGCATGCCAAAATCCACGCTATGGCGATCTGTGCCTTCATTTCATGGGTGAACGGGGAGGCATGGCGATCCGATACAGGGGGCGCATGCTCGGAAGCAGAATAGCGAACCGAGCCACGGAAGTCAATCAACTCAGAGCGGTATCGGATTGCCATCGCCGTTTTGTTGGCCTCCTGATGATGATCAAAGTTAGAACAATGGCCGGCAATGGCCACAAAGGAACCGTAAATGAGAGAGGTCCAAGCGGAAATTGAGTGAAGTGGTAATTCGGATCATGGGGTTGGCGGTCAAAATGGAACCGTCCTACGGCCCATTTTCCCAGCTCGTCTAATGAAGGCGGCTGATGGTGGTCGAAGCGAAATCCTTGTTGAAAATCGACTGTATGCGATGGTTCATGGTAGAAAAAGAACGTCCCGATCGCGAAGCCTGTCGATATGAAATTCCCTTCACGAGAACCCTGAAAATTCAAAACAAGGTCTCCGAACAATGTGGAGGCCCAAACGACAACGGGGGTTACAAGTAAAATCCCCAGGACCGCAAATCGACGCATTCTAACCATTTTCCGGGGCAACGTCCAAGTGGACTCAGCGACGAAGTCGCTTGATGTCCCACACCTTGTTAGGGCCGATTTAAATTAAGTGTAATATTTACCATGAGCTTATCAAGATGTCATAAATGTAAAACAGTGAACGAAAACAGAGAAACTGTATGTGGTGCAAAAAACGAGAATGGGCACTTAATGGTTTTGGATAAATTCACCTGTCAAAATTGCGGTCGCCGCCAAAAGATATGGTCAACAATCGGAGGACCATATCAAACAACAACGCAAAAACTATCTACTGTTCACTCTTTCCCTTCTCTTCTTTTCCATCTACGTAAAAAATTACCTCGATTGAGTAATCTTTTATATTTTCGCCGAGATATGAAGTAACAGGAATTAGAATCGGTTCAAAACTCTTGCCTTCTATTCTGTGTAATATCCGATCCTTAAGATTAATTTTAAAATGATCCTCCTTAGAATGATCGACTCCCACTTTAGGAAGAACTTTATCGGGAACTTCGGAGTAGGACAATGGTCCAGTATGCCAGTTTTTGTGTGCGTCTTCGCGCCCCTCATACCAACGGTGAACAATATCAATTTCAATATTCATGAACAATAATTTTTCTAGCCCTAACAGTATTTATTCGTATCGTCTCGCGAAGTGATATCCCGAGACCGTTTCAGAACGAGGATGACCGGAATCCCCCGGTATGACAAGGATTTTCTGTCGATGCCTGCGTATATCCGATTTGTCGAACCAATGGATCTCGTGGCGAGTTGCCACTCCTGATATCACGGAGAAAAAATTCCGTTGTTGATCCGCTTTTCGCAGCGAGGGTGGCAGTCCTGGAATTTAGAATCAGGATCGGGGTCCGTTAAATTTTCGTGATTCTACCCCCACGCGAATCACGAATTTTCAACTGGTCCCGGACCGCATGGCCGGGGAAAACCGGCTCGCGCCCCTGCGCGATTTTTGTGGATTCCCGCTCGGCAATTCCCGAGACAGCAGGCACACTGCTTTCTTTGCCGCTATGAACCTCACGTCTTCTGCCACGCGGCGGCTGGTCGCCGCCCTGCTTCTTCTGCTCCCTCCTTTCGCGTCGCCGGCCGCCCCCTCGGAGCGGGACGCCATCCGTCTCCAAGGGCTGCATGCGTATCCCGCCGCGGAGAGCGTCGTCGCGGGGGAGGAGATCGCCTTCCACGTCAGCAGCGAGCATCCCTACCGGTTCCGCGTGACGAAGCTGGGGCCGGACGTCGGCGACGACTCCAGCGACGTGACGGTCTTTTCCCCACCGGAGGCGTTTCCTCCGCTGGTCCAGCCGATCCACCCCGGCTCGTGGATCCGCGTCGCGAAGAATCCCCCGCCGGAAGAAAAACTCGAGGCGCTGACGGTGGAGTGCTGGGTGCGGCCGTGGCGGCTGGACGGGTGGCAGGGAATCGTGACCCGGCACGACTACCCCGAGAACTGCGGCTACGGCCTCTTCCTCGACGGGTCGGGGCGGGCGGTGTTTCTCCTGGGATCGGGCGGCGCCTACGAGAAGGAGGCGCGCGTGGTGGGGCCGAAGCTGGAGCAGCGGGGCTGGCATCATCTTGCGGGAACCTGGGACGGCGACCGCGCCGTGCTCTGGGTCGACGGGGTGAATGCCGGCGAATGGAGTCCGCCCGTCGACGCGAGACCGCGCTCCGGCGGGTCCGCGCCGTTCCGGATCGGCGCTTACGGCGACGGCGGCTTGGTGAAGAACTTTCTCGACGGCGATCTCGCCATGCCCGCCATCCACGACCGCGCCCTCGACGCCGGAGCGATCGCGGCACGAGTCGCCGCCCGGGGGCTGACACCCCCGCCACCGGAATCTCTCGTCGCCTTCTGGCCGCTCGACGAGGAACGCGGCAACCGGGTCGCCGACGCCACCGGCCACGGCTTCGACGGGGAGATCGTGAACCTCGGCAACTGGATGATCGGAGGACCGTCTTTCGACGGGGCCGCCGTGGGCCGCTACGACGAGAGCTACGATCCCGCCTCCGATCCCGACCGGGGTCACGGTCTCCGCCTCGCCTCGGACGATCTTTACGACTGCGGCTGGAAGGCGCGCCACACTTGGAAGGTCCCCGAGGACGCCGTCTCCGGAATCTACGCGGCCTGGTTCGACTTCGAGCGGGACGGCGTCGACCACCGCTACCCCGTCACTTTCGTCGTCCGTAAGCCGAGCACGGCGGAAAAGGCCCCTCTCGTGGTGATGTGCTCGACGACGACCTGGAGGGCCTACGGCGGCACGCCCTTCGCCCGAAACGCGCCGCGCGAGAACCGGTACTGGAAGACGGGGGGCGTCGCCAACGACCCGGCGAATCCGCCCGCCTACAATTTCTACCGCGACCACGCCGCCGGCCAGCCCTCCTACCAACTCGGACTGCGGATACCGTGGCCGGCGGCCGGCCCCGACGTGCTCTACAGCGAAGCGGAGGTCGGCTACTCGCACCTCACGCGCGGCGAGCGATTCACCCATGCCTGGCTGGAGAAGCAGGGCTACGACTTCGACGTCGTCACCAACCTCGACCTCCACCGCGATCCGGAACTCCTCGAGGGCTACCGGGCTCTCGTCATCAACGGACACGACGAGTACTGGTCCCGCGAAATGTACGAGGGTCTCGACCGCTACCTCCGCAGCGGCGGGAAAGCCGCGGTTCTTTCAGGCAACACGATGTTCTGGCGGATCTCGGTCGACGACGAGCTCGGCGTGATCGAATGCCGCAAGTACGGGCCGAACATCGGGGGACGGAAATTCACCACGGTCGGCGAGATCTACCACAGCCACGACGGACGCCGCGGCGGTCTCATGCGCAACTGCGGGCTGCCGCCATGGCGGAACATCGGGCTCGAGTGCAGCGGCTGGTGGGGCGGGTCGAACAACGGCGTTTACACCGCGGAGACGACGGAGCATTTCCTCTTTCGCGAACCCGAGCGAATCGACTTCTCGGACCGCGCCTTCTTCGGAGGGGCGAAATCGGGGCTCCGCAAGGCCGGCGGTCACGAAGGGGACATCCGGCTCAGTTCCTACGCACCGCCCGACGACGTCCCCGACGGCGCGGCCATGCCCGAGGAGCCACCGGGCATCGTCACCCTCGCTTCCCTGAAGCGCGAGAACGCCCGGGTCCTCGATTACTTCGCGAACTTCGGGACCCAGGAGCACGCCACCCTCGTCGACATGATCTACTGGGAGCGTCCCGAAGGCGGGACGGTCTTCAACGCGGGTGCGATCGGCTTCGGCTGGACTCTCGACGTCGATCCGAAGCAGACGAAACTGATGCGCAACGTGCTCTTCCACCTCGCCGGAGTGAAAGCGAAGACGCCCTACGATCCCGAGTGGAGCGATCCTGCTCCGGACGCCGAAAGCGGAGCCGCCGCCGCGCCGGGACCGGAAGCCGCGAAGGCGGACCGACCGGCGAAGCCGCCGCGCGCAGTCTTGCCGGAAACGGATCATGCCCTCGTCCTGCGTGCCGCCGATGCCGGACTCGCCGGGGAGTCGGTGCGGGTGAACCCGAAGCACGGTGCCCTCGCCTGGTGGCAGGGTCCCGACAATGTCGCGACGTGGAAGGTGCGCGAGGCGAAGAACGGCCGCTACGTCGTCGTGATCGACTATGCCGTGCCCGACGGCCTCGCGGGGCAGGACTTCGCGGTCGCAGCGGGAGACGAGAAGCTGACCGCCCGGGCTCCGTCCACCGGCGGCTGGGGGAAGTGGTCCGCTCGGGCGATGGGCGAGATCGCCATCGACCGACCCGACCTCGAGATTACCTTTTCGCCCTCCACCCGGGTAAAGGGCGAGGACCTGTTGGACCTCCGGTCTCTGCGGCTGATCCCCGTCGGGTCGCCGCGACTGAACTCCCTGGAACCTCTCGCGCTTCCTTCCTCCTCCGACTCGGCTGACGCCTCCGCCGAACCGAAGTCGGTCGCCGGCAACGAACCGTCCCCGGTAGCGCCCGGCGACGACGGGAGCTTCGAACTGACCGGAAGGACGGCGAGCCTCCACGGCGAAGGCATGAATTTGCTGCCGGGCGCCAGCCCCGCCATCGCCGGCTGGCGGCGGGTCGGCGAACGGGCTGCTTGGTCGCTTCGCGGGATCGCGCCCGGACGCTACGATCTCCACGTGGAGTGGGCCATGCCGCGGCTGCCCGGCGGACTCCAGAAAGCGTCCCTGCTTCTCGACGGCGAGCCGCTTTTCACCGGACCCGTCCGCACCACCGAGGGCGAGAACCGCTACGCCCGCTTCGTCCTCGGGACGATCAATCTTCCCGCGGGCGACCACGAACTGTCCTTCGGCCCCGGAGGACCGGCGAAGACCTGGGGCCGCCTGCGTCAGCTGCGCCTCGTGCCCGCTGCGGAAAAGGGCGCGTTCACCCCGCCGCCGCTCACCGTGCCGGAAGGTTTCGTCGTCGAACCCGCCGCCCTGCCGCCGCTGGTTTCGCATCCCATGATGGCCTGCCTCGACGATCGTGGCCGCATGTTCGTGGCCGAATCGGCCGGGGTCAACGCACAGGCGCCCGAGCTGCTGGAGACCCGGCCGCACCGCATCCTCCTGCTCGAGGACAAGGACGACGACGGCCTCTACGATCGCTCCACCGTCTTCGCCGACGACCTCGTTCTGCCCAACGGAGTCCAGTGGCACGACGGTGCCCTCTACGTCTGCTCGCCCCCCTACGTCTGGCGCTTCGAGGACACCGAGGACGACGGGGTCGCGGACGAGCGGACCCCGGTGGGCGGCAAGTTCGGCTTCAACGGCATGTCCTCCGCTTTCCACGGTCCCGTCCTCGGTGCCGACGGTCGGCTCTACTACTGCGGCGGCCAGCACGGGTGGACCCTCGGCGACACCTCTCCGGGTCTCGACCTCGAGGGGCCGTGGACGAGCCGGGCGCCGGGCGTCTTCTCGATGTGGCCCGACGGGACCGACCCCGAGAACCTGGCCCAGGGCGGCATGGCCAATCCCGTCGAGGTGACCTTTTCCCCGGAGGGCGAGGTCTTCGGCACCGTGGCGGTCTACGAGAATCTCAACGGTCGCACCGACGCGTTGTTGCACTGGATCCACGGCTCGGTCTACAACCTGCGCCGCGGCCCGCCCGTACATCCCGCGACGAGCGGGCGTCTCCTCGCCCCCATGAGCCGGCGCGGCTGGGTGGCCCCGGCCGGACTGTGCCGCTACCGGAGCGGCGGGCACACCGGCGGATTCGGCAGTGAATACCGGGACGACATCTTCCTGACCGAGTTCAACACCCACCGCGTCTACCGGATCCGATCCGAACGCGAGGGCGCGAGCTACGTCACCACCGACGAAGTCTTTCTCGAGTCGTCCAGCCCCTACACGCATTTCACGGACGTGTTCGAGGGCGCCGACGGAAGCCTTCTCGTCGTCGACACCGGAGGATGGTTCCTCTACGGCTGTCCCACCTCGGCGATTTCCCGGCCGGAGATCGAAGGCGCGATCTATCGGATCCGACGGATCGGCGCTAAACCGGCCGCGAAGCCGCGCGGCGGCGACCTCGACTGGGAGAATCCCTCGTCCGACTGGCTCGACGACCCCCGCTTCGCCGTGCGCGACCGGACCCTGACGGAGCTGGCGAAAGGAGGCGCGGCCGCCGTCCCGTCCCTGCGGAACATCCTGAACGACTCCGCCTCCTCGGAGCGCCACCGCCGGAATGCCGTCTGGACGCTGACGCGCATCGATCATGCCGAAGCCCGCGTCGCGGCCCGCGAGGCGCTCGACGACCCCTCCTCCTCGGTCCGGCTAACCGCCGCCCGCAGTGCCTCCACCCGCCGCGACGCCGGAGCGGCGACCTCGCTGGTCGAGCGTCTTGCCGACGAGGCCGCCGCGGTGCGTCGCGAGGCCGCCACCGCCCTCGGCCGCATCGACCACGCCCCGGCCGTGCCCGCGCTGTTCGAGGCGGTGCGGGAAAACGGCGGTCGCGATCCCTATCTCGATCATTCCCTCATCTACGCCCTCATCGAGATCGACGACGGTGAATCCACGCGGCTCGGGCTTGGCGACGCCGATCCGCACGTGCGGCGAGCCGCTCTCATCGCCTGCGCCGAACGGGCTTCGAGTCGGCTGACCGGAGGCGAAATCGCCCCGCACCTCGGCGCCGAGGATCCCGACCTTCGGGCCGAGGCGCTGCGGATCGCCACGGCCCGCCCCGAGCTGGCCGGACCGCTCGTCGGATTCCTCCGCGATGCCCTCGCCGCCGAGCGGACCACCCCGGCGATCCGCGAAGCCCTGCTCGCCTTCTCGGAGAACGCCGAGGTGCAGCGGCTCGTCGCCGACGCACTCGGCGACTCGGCCACCCGCGGCGTCGCTCTCGGAGTGATGGGGCGTACCACCCTGAAGTCGCTTCCCGACGCCTGGCTCGGCGCCCTGCGAAAGGAGCTGGCCAACGGAGCCGACGCGAGGCTCCTCGAAACGGTCGACCGTCTTCAGCGCGAGGATCGACTCGTCGCGGCCGATCTTGGCGTCGACTGGAACGAACTCGCGGAGGACGAATCGGGCGATCCGTCCACCCGTCTCGCCGCGTTCGAGCTGGCCCTGGCGGAGGAAGAAACCCGCGAAAAGCCGGGAGAACCGGCCTTTCGTTTCCTGGCCGCGCGCCTCGGGCCCTCGGCTTCGAATTCGCACCGGGCGCGGGCGGCTCGAATGCTCACCCGCCTCGACCTGACGAATCGGCAACAGATAGCCGTCGCGGAACGCCTCGCCGAGGCCGGCCCGCTCGAGATCGAGTCGCTTCTGCGGGTCTTCGAGGCCGGAGCCGAACCCGGCGTGCTGGACCGGCTCGCCGATTCCCTCGGCACCGCCCCGGGATTCTTCGGACTCCCGGTGGAACTTGTCGACTCGGTCTTAGGTTCGCATCCCCAGGGTCGGGAGCTGGTCGCGAAACTCCGTTCCGCCGCCTCCGAGCGGGAGAGCCGACTGGACGAGCTGGTCGCGGACCTCGCCGGGCACGAGGGCGACCCCGTCCGGGGCGCGGACGCCTTCGCGAAGGCCACCTGCATCGTCTGCCACAAGGCCCGGGGCGAGGGCGGGGTGAGCGGTCCCGAACTGACCACTATCGGCGCGATCCGGTCCGAGCGAGACCTGCTCGAGGCCATCGCCTTCCCGAGCGCCACCTACGCGCGGGAATACGAGCCGTTCGTCGTGACCCTCGAGGACGGCTCCGTCCAGATGGGTCGTCTCGGCGAGGAAACCGCCAACGTGCTGGAGTTGATCGACGCCCTCGGCGAGAGCCGGAGAATCCCTCTCGACCGGATCGCCCGTCGCGAGATGGCGTCGGTGTCGATGATGCCCCCGGGCTTGGAGCGACTGCTCACACCGGCGGAACTGGCCGACCTCGTCGCCTACCTGAAAAGCCTCCAGTGAAAAATTCTTCCGCGTCTCTATCCCCATCATGAGCCTTCTCGATCGATTCTCCCTGAGCGGCCGCCGACTCTTCATCACCGGCGGCAGTCGCGGACTCGGGCGCGAAATGGCGCTGGCCATCGCCGAGGCCGGCGCCGACGTCGTTCTCACCGGGCGCGACGAGGAAAGCCTCGAAGCGACCGCCGGAGAGATCCGGTCCCTCGGGCGGCAAGCGGATACCCTCTCCGGCGACATGGGCGATCCGGAGACGTGCGAACGGATCTGCCGGCGGGTCCTTTCCGATGGAGGTCCCGTCGACATTCTCGTCAACAACGTGGGCGGCCGGCTCGTCGACGTGCCGGTGGAGGACCAATCGCTGGAAGACTGGCAGCGTATCCTCGACCTGAACCTGACGAGCACCTTCCTCTGCACCAAACTCCTCGGCGGAGCGATGGTGCGGCGTGGAGGAGGCGGGCGGGTCATCAACATCGCTTCGATCTCCGGGATGATCGCGAACCGCGGCATCGGCGGGCGCAGCTACGAGACCGCCAAGGCGGCCGTCATTCAGTTCACCCGCGCCACCGCCGCGGACTGGGCGCCGCACGGCGTGACCGTCAACGCCATCTGTCCCGGCGGCTTTCTCACCGAACCGAACCAGCGATGGGCGCGGGAGAACCCCGAGGTGATCGCCGAGTTCGAAAAGGCCATCCCCATGGGCCGGTTCGGCCAACCCGAGGATCTAGGTCCGCTCGCGGTCTATCTCGCCAGCGACGCGTCCCGCTACATGACCGGCGCCGCTCTCGTCATCGACGGGGGCTACACGCTGTGGTGACGAAGTTCCGGAGAAAACCCGAGGCCGTTTCGGCTCACGGAGCTTCCCGGAAACGGTAGGCGTAGAGGTCCGCGTCCTTCAGCTCGAAACGCAGGCGCACCGGTTTCCCGGCCAGGTCGGAGAGGTCGGCGCCGGAGTCCCAGGCGACCACTCGGTCGTGGGCGTCGCCGAACACCGGGGGGCAGTCGTCGAGGGCAAAGCCCGGAACCGGCTCGCCGGCGGCGTCCTGGATTTCCACCCGCACGCCGCCGGCGGCCGAAGTGGAAAGATTGAGCGCGAGGCGATCGCCGGAAAAGACGACCGGCTTGGTGAGCAGTTCGCCGCCTTCCATCGGAGCGCTCGCCGAGACGAAACCGTCGAGACGGAGGACGTAGCGCCGGAGCCGGCTGCCTTGGCCGGTCCAATAGCTCTCGCTGGCGTAGAAGGACAGCTCGTTCGGCGCGCCCTCGAGCGTGCCCGCGGTCTCCACCGCGTGCCAGGCCAGATACTGCTGGCCGTAGTGCCAGGTGCCTTCTCGTTCGATGCCGGGTCGGAGAAACGCCTCGTTCCAACGCTTGAACGTCACTCCGTCGCGGCTGGCCATGAGCAGGCTCTCGGTGAGGGCGGTGCCGTAGCGCTGGTTCGCGGCGGCCCGCGTTTCTCTATGGTCCGGTTCGGGCAGGGCGCGCATAGCCTCGGACCAGCCGCGGTCGAGGTAGCGGGCGGGAAAGCCCAGCAGCAGATGCGGCGCCCGATGGTAGGGCTTGACGCCGTTGGTGTAGAGTTCCTCCGCCGGCGAGTCGACGTAGGCGAGGTCTTTCCAGGGTTCCCAGTGGACGAGATCCTCCGAAACCGCCGTCCGGATGGCGCGCACGCCTTTGGGTTTCCAGTTCTCGGCGTCGGTCCCGCCCGCACTGAAGACGCGCCAGTAGGCCCGGTAGGCGCCGAGGACGGGATCGAAAAAGGCGAGATTCTGAGAATCGAAAGCGCCCTCGGTGATCACCGGCTCGGGATGCGCCAGCGACCAGTTCAGTCCGTCCGGCGACTGAAACAGGAGGAGGCCGTAGGGCTTGCTCGCGCGGATGATGGCCTTGTAGCGCGCCTCGGGCGGGCAGTCGGGGTTCTCGTCCTTGAAAACGGCGGGGTGACCGGGGTCCGACTTCACCTCGCCGAAGGTCTCCGGGGCGAGCACGATGTTGTTGGCCGCGGAGCCTTCGAACTCGACGAGTCCCAGCTCCGGCTTTCGCCAATGGATGCCGTCGTCGCTCTCGGCGTAGCAGCAGTAGAGCGGGTGCGCCCCGGTGTTCATCTTTCCGTCCTTCACCTCGATGTGCCAGGCCTTGTAGTACATCCGGTAGAGGTCGCCGTCCTGGAACACGCTGTGGTAGCCGCTGCCGGTGCCCTCCCACGCAGCGTCGTGTTCGAGCGCGATCTCCCGGGCCTCGGGATGGTGGAGTTCCAGGCGGGCGGCGCCGGAAACGGATTCGATCAGGGCGTCGTCGACGAACAGTTCGCGCCGGTCGCCGATGTCCGTCGCGTCCGCGGCGAGGATGGGGAAGCTTCCCAGGAGGAGAGGCAAGAGAATGGCGAGAGGTTTCATAGGTGGCGCGAGCGGTTGGAGTTCGGGGAGCGGGGGTGGCAGAGCGTAGTTTCCGAAACGGGGCGGGGTCAAGGCAAGTCGTTTCCCATCACGTCGACGGGATCGGCGAGCGTGACTTTTTCTTTGCCGGCCAGGGTGACGAGGTCGCCGAGATCGTAGTGCCTCAATGCGCCGTGCACGACATTGACGGATTGATCGAAGGTCTCGGTCGCCGCGACGATGGATTCCCAGGAGGGGATCATTCGGCGCAGCGTGATCGAGGCGTAGGCGTCGCGATGCAGGGCCGCTCCGTGCAACGCGGGGAGGGTGGCCTCGCCCGCCGCGACGAGTTCGATCCGGTCCGGCTCCGCGCCGGTGAGGGCGGGGGACTGCAAGTAGCGGGTCCAGCTTTCCACGTCGGCGGTTCTCATGCCGACGTAGCTCTTGCCCATGAGGTAGGCGGTGAGGATCTCGAGATTGTCGCGCCCGAAGCGGCCCGCCCCGAAGGCTTTCCGGGTGTATCCCGTCTCCGTTTCGCCGATGCCGCGCAATTCCGCGGCGAGCACGACACGACCGTCGTTCACCAGGGTGTCGATCGGGCCGCCCGGATCGGCGTCCTCCTTCATGCTGGTGCCGTGCAAATAGAGGACGGGGACGCCGGTCGGCTTTTTGGGGACGAAAGCGAGCGCGGGAAGGGGGAGGCCCGGCTCGGCGCTGAGGACGAGCCGGTGAACGGTTGCGTTTCCGCGTTCCACGGTGCCGACGGTCTCGACCACCGGTTCGTCACCGGACTCGTGCGGCGAGCCAAGTCCGATGGTGTCGCGGACGAGATCTCTCTTCGCCTCGTCGTCGAGCCCGGACCACGCCGGCGTGCGCTGCGCCTTCAGGGCGGCGGCGGTCTCCGCGTTGATCTGGAAGGCGGACCGTTCTCCCGGCATCAGGAGCACCTGCCCCTCCGGGGTGCACTGCAATTGATCCGCGGTCCAATCCGGCTCGCTGAAGGCGCGCAGCTCGTTGTCGTCGAAAGAATCGGGCAGCGACTCGATCTCGCGCACCTCGACCTCTTTCCCCAGCAAATGGCGACACATGAAACGCGTCACCGCCTCGCGAAGCTGCAGGGTGAAGCCGTGAGGAGCGTCGGGCGCGACGATATCGACGCTGTCGGAATGTCCGAGGCGGGAGGCGAAGCGTTTCGCGTCGCGGAAGACTTCCCAGGTGCCGTCGAAGTCGAAGGTGACGTCGCGGGTGCCGGCGGCGATGAGAGTGGGTTTCGGCGCGCGCATGATGCAGTAGTCGGCCTGGTCCATGCCGAAGGCGATTTGGCCGAAGATGTTCTGCTCGCCGTCCTGCGGCCCCTTCGTCTCCATGAGCTTTCGAAAGGTCGTGAGATAGCAGCCCGGCGACGCCGCGACGATGCGGTCGTCCAAGGCCATGAGGTAGGCTGTTTCGGTACCGCCGCCGGAGTTGCCCGTGCAACCGATCCTGTCCGCGACGATGTCGTCGCGGCTCTGGAGGTAGTCGACGACGCGCATTCCGTCCCAGATGCGGAACTGGGCGACGTTTCCACCGAGCAGGGCGCTGCCCAGTCCGACCATGGTGTGCTCGGTCGTGCACAAGAGCCGGGCGTTGGGGTGCGGGGTCTCCACGTGGGGGGCGTCGTCGAAGACTTCCCGCGTCGTCGCGGGATCGACGATCTGATACCGCTCGCCCTGCCCGATGGGATCGTAGCAGATCGCCGCGAGGCCGTGACGGGCGAGAAGCATGCAGGCGAGCTGATACTGTCCTGCCGCCTTGCCGTTGTGACTGTGCCCGCAGGCCACGAGCACGGCAGGCCAGGGACCCGGCCCCTCGGGAAGGTAGAGGTTGGCGGTGAGATGAAACGAGGGCCGGGTTTCCAGAACGATGTTCTCCACCCGGTATCCGTCGCCCTGCAAGGTGCCGGTGATCCTCGGGTTCAGCGGCGTGCGCTCCGGCAGTCCCCCGATGCGGTCGAGGAAAAAGGCGCGGCGGTCCTCCTGCCACGCCCGTCCGGCGGAGGCGCTCTCGAGCATCGTCTCGAAGGCCTCGCTGCGTCGATCGACCATGGCGTCGAATTCCTCGGCGAGCCGGATCTCGAGGAACCGGTCCGGCGTGACCCCATCGGAGTTCGGCCCGAGCACGGTCAGGTCCTCGGCGGGATGAAGCGCTGGCGAGAGACTGGCCAGGGCGGAGCAGACGAGGGCGATGTTGATCTTTCTCATTCCGTTTTTGGTTATCGTTTCAGAAAGTCAGGCCGTTGCAAAGGCGGTAATTCGAGCCAGCGGATATTGTGGAGATTCCGGGAAGGAAGGGCAGAGCGGACTCGTTCGGTTCCACGTCGGATCTTTGACAAGTTAAGTTGCGGCGAGGGCGGAAGGCAGCGTCGACCGCCGGGCTCGGCTCTTGACAATGGGGCTGGACGGCCATATTTTCAAAACCGTGTTTTTCCGACTCTCAGCGCTACTGCAAATCGCATTGCTGGCCGGGATCGTTTCGATCCAGGGCTTGGGCGCGGTCGAATTCTGCGAGTCCAGGCAGGAAATCTGCACCGAAGCGAAGGCGGACTCGTGTTGCCCGCCGGCGCCTGCGTCAACAGCTGTGCCGGTCTCGGAGAACGTCGGGGTCGACTGCTGCGTCCGTCTCTTTCCCGAGTGGAAAGACGCCATGGTCCAGCGATCGGCGGAGGCTTCGCCACCTCTCGCCGGGCACGATCCGGGATTTCCCGGGGAGGAGATCGCCTTGCGGCCTTGCGACGACACGCGCGTCCTCGCCTCGCTCCCCGATCCGCCGCCGCGAGGACGAGCCGCGGCGCTGTCTTTGCTCCAGATCCGTCTGATCTGAATTTGTCACTCGCTCCCGGACTCCGTTTTCGAGGAGTCCCCGCGTCCTTCCTCGACGGGAGCGACGCTCGCTGCGTTCCTTGCCGCCTCCGCGGCGCGGAAACGTCCGCCGCTCCCACCGACCGAGCACTCTTTCTCGACCGAGAACCACGATGACGAATTACAGACTGACAGACCTGCACAAAGGTTCCGAAGATTCCGGTGCCGAACCGGCCCGCCGGCGTCCGTCGGGTTGGCGGTTCCGCGTGGCCGCGTTGGTGCCGTGGGCTCTGCTGGCGGGTTTCGCACTTCTCCTAGTCGTCGTGCTCGGCGACCGGCTCGTGCCGGCCCGGAAGGTGGCGATCGCATCGGTGGTCACGATGGAGAGCGGGGAAGACGAGTCCGGCGGGAAAGCGGCTTCCGGCGATCCTTTCGACGCCCCCATGCTGTTCCAAGCCTCGGGTTGGGTCGAACCCGATCCCTATCCGATCATGGCCACGGCGCTGATCGACGGAGTGGTCGACACGGTCGAGGTACTCGAGGGGGACACCGTCGAAAAGGGGCAATTGCTGGCCACGCTTATCGACGACGACGCGGCCCTGGACGTGCGTACCGCGGAGAGCCGCTTGGCTTCCCTCGAGGCGCAGGCCGCCGCGCACCACGGTCTCATCGCGGTCACCGAGGCGGAGATCGCCACCTTGGGAAAGCAGGTCCTTGCGGCCGAGGCGAAGCGCGACGAACTGGCCGACGAGGCGCGGCGCTTCGCCCGGCTGGGCGCCGGAAGCGTGGCGGAGCGCGAGGTGGCCCAGGCGAGGCTGCAAGTGGCGACCCAGGAAGCGGAGATCGAGGCCCTGGCGGCTTCCGAGCAGGAACTGCGCGGCAGGCTTCGCCAGTTGACCGAAGTCGCCAACGATTTCGAGGCCCGCGTCGGCGAAGCCGAAACCGAACTCGCCCGCCGCCGGCTCGCGCTGGACCGCACCCGGATCGAATCACCCGTCGACGGCATCGTGCTGCGTCTCCTTTCCGTTCCGGGACAGAAGAAGATGCTCGAGATGGACGATCGCGAGTCGGCCGTCGTCGCGATTCTCTACCGGCCGGAGAAACTTCAGGCCCGCATCGACGTGCCGCTGGCCGAGGCGGCGCGGCTCGCGGTCGGGCAGCCGGTGCGGCTGCGCTCGGGCTTTCTTCCTGACCGGGTGTTCCGAGGCAGCGTGACCCGCATTGTGGGCGAGGCCGACCTTCAGCGCAACACGCTTCAAGCGAAGGTGCGCATCGACGATCCGGATCCGCGTCTTCGCCCTGAAATGCTGTGCCGGGCCGAGTTCCTGGCGCCTTCCTCCGAGGAATCCTCGACGCGGGAAGAAGAGGACGGTTCGGTCGCCGCCTCCGGCCGGGTGGAGGTCTTCGTCCCGGAAGCCGCTCTCACGGATATTTCGGGCGACACCGCGAAGGTCTGGCGGATCGACGACTCCGGGGACCGGGTGGCTTTGCGGGAAGTCGCCCTCGGCACCGAACGTCGCGAAGATCACCGCCGCGTCCGCGACGGTCTCAAGCCGGGAGACCGCGTCGTCCTCGCTCCGCCCGCCGATCTCGAGTCAGGCCAGCGCGTCACCCCCGAATCCAGCCTTTGACTTTTACTTCATCATGTCCTCATCCGCCTACATCCGCTGCCGCCATTTGAGCAAATCCTACCAGAAGGGCCGCGTTACCGTGACGCCGTTGGAAGGTCTCGACCTCGACGTGAGGGCAGGGGAGTTCCTGGCCCTGATGGGACCGTCCGGATCGGGTAAAACGACCCTGCTGAACCTGATCGCGGGCATCGATCAGCCGACCTCCGGGGAGTTGTTCATCGGCGACCAGGACGTTGCCAAGCTCTCGCGGAGCCAGCTTACGGCGTGGCGAGGGAAGCACTGCGGCTACGTGTTCCAGCTCTACCACCTCGTGCCCATTCTCTCCGCCTTCGAGAACGTCGAACTGCCGTTACTGCTCGACAAGCGGCTCTCCCGCGCGGAGAGACGAAAACTCGTCCACGCCGCACTGGATCTCGTCGGGCTCTCGGATCGTTCCGATCACCGGCCCTCCGAGCTTTCCGGCGGCCAGGAGCAGCGCGTCGCCATCGCCCGCGCCATCGTGGCCGATCCGGGTTTGCTGGTGGCCGACGAGCCCACCGGGGACCTCGACCGCGAAGCCGGGGATCAGATTCTCGACTTGCTGCGCGAACTCTCCGGCGAGCACGGCAAGACGATCGTGATGGTCACCCACGACCCCCGCGCCGCCGAGGCGGCGGAGCGAATCCTGCACCTCGACAAAGGCAAGCTCGTCGAAAGCGGCAAACTGAAATCCCAATCCGTTCCCGCCCCGTGAAATTCCTGTCCCATCTCCTCCGGCTCGCGGCCAAGCAGGTGGTCCGCCACCGACTGCGCACCGTGCTCACACTGGCGGGCGTCGCCAGCGGCATTTTCCTGTTCAGCGCGGTCGAGACGATGCAGTCCAGCCTCCGCGCCGCCACTGAAACCACCGCGGCCGACACGACGCTCGTCGTCTACCGCAAGAACCGCTTCTGTCCGGCCACTTCGCGGCTGCCCGAGCACTACCTCGGCGAAATCCGCCGGATTCCGGGCGTGCGCGAGGCGATTCCGGTGCAGATCGTGGTGAACAACTGCGGGGCAAGCCTCGACGTCATCGCGTTTCGAGGCGTGCCGCCCGGCGATCTGAAAGAGTACGCTCCCGAACTCGAGGTCGTGTCGGGTTCCTACGAGGACTGGAAGAGTCGCGACGACGCCGCGCTTCTCGGGGAGAATTTCGCGCTTCGCCGGGGCCTCTCGCCGGGCGACCAGTTCGAGGCCGTCGGCGTGCGCGTCCAAGTCGCCGGAATCGTGCGCTCGCCCACGGCACAGGACAACAACGTCGCCTACGTCCACCTGCCGTTTCTCCAGCAGGCCTCGCGGGCCGGACTGGGTGTCGTGACGCAGTTTAGTGTCCGCGTCGATTCGGCCGACCAACTCGAACCGGTGGCGGATCGCATCGACGCGCTTTTCGCCTCGGATTCGGATCCGACCGACACCCGGCCGGAGAAGGCGTTCTTCGCCCGGACCGCCAAGGACATGATCGAGATCATCGGTTTCACCCGCTGGCTCGGCGCGGGCGCGGTGCTCGCGGTGCTCGGTCTGGTGGCCAACGCCTTGCTGCTGGTGGCCCGCGGCCGGGTGAAGGAGAACGCCATCCTGCAAACGCTTGGATTTTCCCGCCGTGCCGTCGGCATGCTGATGCTCTGCGAGGGTGCCCTGCTCGGCCTCGGGGGCGGGGCGATCGGCAGCGTGTCCGCCGGACTCTTCTTCCACCTGAAGCGCTTCACCTTCGGAAACGAAGGATTGACGCTCGCTCTGACGCCGAATCTCGCGGTCACGAGCGCGGGCCTCCTTCTGGCCGTGCTGCTTGGTCTACTCGCCTCCCTGTGGCCCGCCTACGTCGCTTCCCGCACCCCCATCGTCACCTCTCTCCGCAACGGCTGAGCCTCATGCTTCCCTTTTCCTACGCCGCCCGCAACCTGCTGCGCGATCCCGTCGGTCTCGCGCAGAAAGTCCTCGGCGCGTGCCTGGTGGTTTTTCTCGTGTTCGCGGCGGGCTCCTTCAACCACGGGATGAAGGGCGTGCTCGAGGCGACCGGATCCCCGCGCAACGTCATCCTCATGGGGGCGGGTTCGGAGGAGAGCGTGGAGCGCAGCGAGGTCTCGATGCAG
The DNA here is from genome assembly GCA_040905585.1 of Verrucomicrobiales bacterium. GTDB lineage: Bacteria > Verrucomicrobiota > Verrucomicrobiia > Verrucomicrobiales > DEV007 > Arctic95D-9. The sequence continues at coordinate 172,927 of JBBDRG010000012.1, read as the reverse complement.
GCGGAAACGCTCGCCACCGCCGGCATCCCGGGCATCAGCGCCCGGCTCGGCGTTCCCGCCGTGTCCGGCGAGGTCAACTACATGGGGATTCTCTCCCTGCCCGGCCGCGGAGACGCCCAGGCCATCCTGCGCGGGGTCACGCCAAGGGCCTTGGAGGTCCACCGCGAAGTCCGCATTCTGGAGGGAGATTACCCGAGCGCCGGGCAGGTCATGGTGGGTCGCCTTGCGCACGAGGCGCTCGGGGTCCCGGCGACGGCCCTCGCACCGGGTGGGGACTTCGAATTCGAGGGGCAAGCCTTCACCGTTGCCGGCATTTTCGAAGCGCCGGGCACGGTTCTGGAATCGGAGATCTGGTTCGACCGAACCGATCTCATGACCGCCATCCAGCGCGACGCGCTCTCTTCGGTGATCGTCCGGCTCGAGTCGGCGGACGGGTTCAAGGAGGCGGATTTGTTCAGCCGGCAGCGTCTCGATCTCGAACTCGTGGCCATGCGCGAATCCGACTACTACGCCAAGCTCGCGGGATTCTACGGTCCGCTGCGCGGCATGACTTGGCTCACCGCCGGGCTGGTCGGCGCGGGAGCGATTTTCGGTGGCTTGAACATGCTCTACGCCGCCTTCGCCGGGCGGATCCGCGAACTGGCCACTCTGCAGGCCGTCGGCTTTCGTCGCCGGGCCATTCTGCTCTCGCTGGTGCAGGAAAGTCTCCTCGCCACCCTGCTCGGCACCCTGCTGGCCGCCTTTCTCGCGGTCGTCTTGCTGGAAGGCGTGACCATTCCGTTTTCCATCGGGGCCTTCCGTCTGCTGTTGCCGCTGCCCGTTCTCGGGCTGGGCCTGATCGTCGGGGTGCTTCTCGGTTCGATCGGCGCCCTGCCGCCCGCCATTCGCTGCCTCGGCGCCCCGCTTCCCATAGCCCTGCGTTCCGCCTGAATCTTCCTTTTCAATCCAACCATCCGAAGCCAACGTAAACCATAATGAAAATGAAACTGAAAACACCCGCCTTGCCGGCTCTTCTCGCCGGCGCATTCGCCCTCGCCCTGTCCGCCTGCGGAGACCGGGACGAGTCCGCCGACTCCGCCGACTCCGCCGCGACAACCGAGGTCGATCCACGGATCGAATCGATCTTTCTCGACGAAGAACCCGAAGACGCCGTCTCGGTGGTCGAGGCCCGGAAGGAGGTTCGGCCGGGCTCGGAAATCACGGTGGTCGGCCGCGTCGCCGGAGCAATGGAACCCTTCTCCGAGGATTACTCCACGCTCGTCCTGGCCGACAAAAGTCTCATGACCTGCGAGCAGAATCCCGACGACGCCTGCGAGACGCCGTGGGACGCCTGCTGCGTCGAGCCGAAAACCATCGCGGCTTCCCGCGTTTCCGTCCAGGTCAGCAGCGACGAGGGGCGCCCCGTCGAGCAAAGCTTGAAGGGCGTCAATGGCCTGACCGAACTCGACGAAATCGTGGTGACCGGCACAGTGAACGAGAATTCCACCGCGGAGAACGTGGTGATCGACGCCACCGGCATTTTCCGCAAGTCGTCCTGATCCGCGAAAACGTAGCGGAACCGGTGACGGTTCCGGGCGGAGGCTCGGGAAGGACGCGTTGGGTTCGAGGTCGGAACTTTGACAAGTTCCGCTACGGGGGGGAGCGGAAAAGGGGGGAAGCGGAAAACGTAGCGGAACCGGTGACGGTTCCGGGCGGAGGCTCGGGAAGGACGCGTTGGGTTCGAGGTCGGAACTTTGACAAGTTCCGCTACGGGGGGGAGCGGAAAAGGGGGGAAGCGGAAAACGTAGCGGAACCGGTGACGGTTCCGGGCGGAGGCTCGGGAAGGAGGCATTGGGTTCGACGTCGGAACTTTGACAAGTTCCGGGGGGGCGGAGGAAGTAGAAGCGCTGCGCGCTTGACAACCGAGGTCGTTCGAACTGTAATAAACGAATGACCGGGAAGTCCCGTTCCTACCTCAGGCGGCTGGATGGCAGCGCTTACGGCGGCTTGAACATCGTTCATTGGACCCACACGGTCGATCGGCGGGCCACGGGCTGGTTGGACGACCGATTCCACCGGCGGTTTCGCGAGGTGATGACTCACGCCTGTTTCGTTTATCGTCTCTGGTGCCCGGGCTACTGCCTCATGCTCGATCATATCCATCTGATCTGGATGGGAACCGCCGGGTCGAGCGTTCAGGGGAAAGCCACGAAATGGTTTCGCCGACAAGTCAACGCTCTCCTGAACGAGCGCGGGGTCGCCTTTCAGAGACAGGCGCACGACCGGGTTCTGCGGCCCGAGGATCGGAAGCGGTTCGCCTTCGAAGACCTGGTCCGCTACGTCCTCGACAATCCCAGCCGGGCGGGCTTGATCGACCGGGAGTCGGGGAGCGGACAGTGGCCCTATCGAGGGGCGGTTTTGCCAGGGTATCCCGATTTCTCGGAGCGTGCTCCGTTCAGCGACGAGACCTGGGACCTGTTCTGGAAGCTGTACTACCATGCGGTCGGCGAGGGCACGAGTTCGCAAGATTGACGGAAAACGTAGTGGAACCGGTGACGGTTCCGGGCGGACGCGTTGGATTAGGCGACGAGGGGCGGGCTTCCGCATTCGCATTTGACTTTTCCCGCGTGGGGTGTCCATTAGCGCCGTCAAGTCCGCGCGTTCTTGCGCGGGCCGGGGTGCTGACCAACGATCGGTGCGCCACCCACGATCGGGGGAAGTGAACGACAGCTCTTCAGTGTCATCCCGTGAATTACACGAGTGAGTTCCAACTCGCGCTTTCTGGTGGCATCCGCCGTACGGCTACAGGCCGTCACGCGTCCGGTTGTCGAGATTTCGCACAGGGATCCGCTCGATTCATAAAACCCGGATTCCCTACTACAATTCCATGTCATTCAACGAACTCGGCCTCCGCGCCGAACTTATCGAAGCGGTGGTCGCCAAAGGCTACACCGAACCTACGCTGATCCAATCCAAGGCGATCCCCACGATTCTCGAGGGACGCGACCTCATGGGCGGATCCCAAACCGGCACCGGAAAGACGGCCGCCTTCACCCTGCCCATGCTTCAGCGGCTCGCCGAAAACTCGGGCAATTCCTCGCGACGAACGCCGCGGGCGCTCATACTCACTCCAACCCGGGAGCTTGCCGCGCAGGTGGCCGAAAGCGTCGCCTCCTACGGCAAGGGACTGAATCTGATTTCGACCGTCGTGTTCGGCGGCGTGGGAATCAGGCCCCAGATCGATCGGTTGCGCCGAGGGGTGGACATTCTCGTGGCGACGCCGGGCCGTTTGCTCGACCACGCCGGACAGAAGACGGTCGACCTTTCGAACGTGGAAATTCTCGTCCTCGACGAAGCCGACCGCATGCTCGACATGGGGTTCATCCACGACATCCGCAAGGTTCTGAAATTGCTCCCGGCACAAAGACAGAATCTGCTTTTTTCGGCGACCTACTCCAACGAAATCAAGGCGCTCGCCGACGGCATTCTCCACCAGCCGGAACTGGTCGAGGTCGCGAGACGCAACACCGCCGTCGAGAAGGTCAGCCAAGTGATTCATCCGGTGGCGAAGTCGGACAAACGCTCGCTTCTGTCGCAACTGATCCGGGAAAAGGACTGGAGCCAGGTTCTGGTCTTCACGCGGACCAAGCACGGCGCGAACCGCCTTTCCAAACAACTCGAGAGCGACGGGATCACTTCCAGCGCGATTCACGGAAACAAGAGCCAGACCGCCAGGACGAAAGCTCTCGGCGATTTTAAATCCGGTCGAATCCGCGTGCTCGCGGCGACCGACGTGGCCTCGCGCGGCATCGACATCGTCAATTTGCCCCATGTCGTCAACTTCGAGTTGCCGAACGTGCCGGAAGACTACATCCACCGCATCGGCCGGACCGGTCGTGCGGGAGAGGAGGGGGCCGCCTACTCCCTCGTCAGCGCGGACGAACGCGGTTTGCTTCGCGACATCGAGCGCCTTCTGAAGCGGGACATTCCCGTCGAAAACGTCGAGGGCTTCCGGATGAACGAGGCCGACGGCGCCGAAGACGCCCGGAACACGTCGCGCGGCGGAGGCGGCGGCAGAGGACGCTCGCGCAACGGCGGACGTTCTTCGGGAAGCAACGGCGGACGCCCCCCGGGAGGAGGGAATCGGAACCGATCCCGTCCCCGTCGCCGGAGCGCCTGACCGGCGCTAAGAGACTGTTGAAAAACTTAACGGACGCGGGCTGCGGAAAGGTGGGCCGGCTCTACGAACAGGGTCTGACCGTACAGCAAACAGGGTCGCAATCGCGACCCTGAATACTGGTTGGTGTTTCGGGCTCGGTCACCGGTCCATGCGGAAGACCATGACGCGGCGGTCCAAGGCGCGTTGCGATTCGGGCGCGTTCGCCGGATAAACGGCTTCTCCTTCACCGTAGCCCACCGGAAGGAGGCGCTCCGGGGCCACCCCCATGTCAACCAAGTCCCTGGCGATGCGCTCGGCGCGCTGCTGGGAGAGCCCAAGATTGTAGGCGTAGTCTCCCTCGGCGGACGCATGGCCCTCGATGACGAACTGCTCGTTCTGCAACTCCGACGAACCGATCGCTTCGGCGATGTCGGCGATCAGGTCGTACGAGTAGGCGTCGGCCAAAGCGGTGGAACCTTGCTCGAAGAGAATGTCGTCTCGCACCACGGCGGAGTCGGGATCGACTTCGTAGGCGAGGGCGACGGCGCTCTCTTCCCTGTAGGCCTGAGGCAGATCCGAGTAGTACTGGGGCTGCGGACTGTCGTAGTAGGCGCTTTCGCCCCAGTTAACGATTTCCACGTGATTCAGCTGCTGGGAAGCCAGGAGAATCGGGGGGACGACCTGGTGGGACGGATAGTGCACCACGCGATACCTTTCGTTGTAGAAGTGGGGCTGATAGTGATAGCTGCCATGCCTCCGGTGCGCCCGGTAGTAAGGAGACGCGTAGAAGTCCGGCGCTTCGGCGAGCGTCGCCTGTCCGCGGAACCGACGGGTCAGGTAATCGACGGATTCTCGCCGATGGTGGCTGGTGCGGCCGACGTGCTCGACGGACAAACGGCGGAATTCGCGGTCGTCGTCCCGGGAGGTAAGATGACCTGCGATCGCTCCGGCTGCGCCGCCGGCCAGCATCGCGGTGATGAGATCCCTGGCATCGTCGTCGTCGTCGAGTCGACGGGCTCTCTCCTCGAAATCGCGGCGGTCACGCCGGTCGCGGTCTCCGCGGCCTTCTAGAACGCGCGCCGTTTCTTCCGTCTGGACCTCGCGGGACTCCCTGCGGCGCTCTTCGCGTTCGCGCTGGGCCTCGACTACCTCCTCGGACTCCGCGACTTCCGTTCGCGCCTGGGCCCGTACCGCGTCCTCTTCGGGACTGTCGCTGTCGGCCTGGGCGCGCTCGCGCATTTTCTCGCCACGCCCCTCGGCAGGCTCAGCGCCTTCGGGGCGATCGCTCCGCGCTTGGCCGCGTTCGCGCATCTCCTTGCCGCGTTCGCTGGCGTTTTCCCCGGCGGCTTCTCTGGCGGCTTTGGCCCGCTCGAGGGCTTCTTCGGGGTTGTCGCTCGGGGTTCGAGCCTGTTCGCGCATCTTCTTGCCGCGTTCGCTGGCGTTTTCCCCGGCGGCATCTCTGGCGGCTTTGGCCCGCTCGAGGGCTTCTTCGGGGTTGTCGCTCGGGGTTCGAGCCTGTTCGCGCATCTTCTTGCCGCGTTCGCTGGCGTTTTCCCCGGCGGCATCTCTGGCGGCTTTGGCCCGCTCGAGGGCTTCTTCGGGGTTGTCGCTC
>JBBDRG010000012.1:133327-167077 GCA_040905585.1 Verrucomicrobiales bacterium | reverse complement strand
CGCGCATCTTCTTGCCGCGTTCGCTGGCGTTTTCCTTGGCGGCATCTCTGGCGGCCTTGGCCCGCTCGAGGGCTTCTTCCGGGTTGTCACTCGGGGTTTGAGCCTGTTCGCGCGCGGCCTTGGCGCGTTCTTCGGCCGCTGCCTTCTTGGCTTCGGCTTGCTGGGAAGCTTCCGGTCGGGCGTCCTGCGCTTGCTGCCCTCGTTGGGCTGGCTCTCGCCCCTTGGCCTCGGCGCGTTCTCGAACTTGATTCTTGGTGGCGTCCGCCTGCTGTCGTGCCTGTTGCGCCGCATCGGGGCGGGCCTGATCAGCTTGGTTACGGGCTTTTTCCTGCTTCTCTTTAGCGCGCCGGATTGCTTCCTGGCGCTGGTCGCGTTCTTCCTCGTTCGCCTGTTCGGGGGCGTTGGGGTTAACGGGTCGAAGCTGGGAAACTCCGATTGTGGGTATCGTAAGGGCCGCGAGGGCCAGTATCGTAATTTTCTTCATAGTGGTAGGATGGTTGTCGCCGGCATAGAACGCAGGATACTGGCCAGACGCTTCGGGTAAGGCTTTAAGTCAATGTAAGTCAGACCTTTAGAAATTTCCCAAGACAGGCGAGAACCTCTCGGGAGCCGTGTTTCCGTGCTGTTTGCATTCTGCGGCCCATGCAGAATTAGTGAATCGGGCCAGCGGGTCGCGGCACGGAGAACGGGATGGAGCGTGCGTCGAGCAACTACGGGCGGGAACTCACCGCCCCGGTTCCCTCGGATACACCGGAGCCGCGTCTTCTTCGGCTATCCACCCGTTCGCGACCCGAAAGAAGCCGCCGTGTTCCTTGCCGATTTCCACCGAACGTCCCGCCTGCAGGGTCGCCACGACCTCGGCGGTGGCGAAGGGCGACAGCCTCACCGGGGCGTTCGGATTCAATACGATCGCTCGCTTCAACTCGGAATGCCGGATCGCGAACGCGCCGACGCTGGCGAAGAGAAGCAAGAGGGAACCCGCAGCGGTCCAACGCATCGCAGCGGGGGCGCGATCCTGAAAAAAGAGTCCTTTGGCGAGGCTGGAAATCGCGAGAAGGACGAGGGCCGCTCCGCCCGCGAAGAGCCATTCGCCGAGGCCGAGCCAATGGAGCGGCGCTTCCCACCGGCCGGGTTCGTCGTCGAAGGCGGCGGCGGCTTCCCGGGCGAGTTTCAGATTCGCGCGGATGTCGGCGGCCCGGGGGTCGAGGAGTCGCGCCCGTTCGTAGGCGTGGACGGCGGGTCCGTAGTCGCCGAGGCGGTAGTGGGCGTTTCCGAGATTGTAGAGAGTCGCGGCGTCCGGTCCGGATTCATCCAGGTGCTTCTCGTACCATTGTACGGCGTCGGCGTAGGCTTCGTCGAGAAGGGCGGCGTTTCCCTTCGCGAAGGCAGACGATTCGGCCCCGACGGCGACGAGGGGAGCGAGAGGGAGGAGGATGGCGAGGATCAGTGTTTTCATGCCGGGGAGACCGATCTTTTTCGGGGGGTCTCCGAAGCATCGGGAGAAACCTCCTCCAGGGCTCTTTGGAGCGCGGCCCGCCATTGGTCCGGCGGAAGGTCCGGCCGCGCGCCTGCCGGAGCGTACTGGATCGCGTCGGCTTGCGCGAAGATTGCCAGCGCGGGAGAATCGGGCGGAAGGCGGTGTCGCAGCTCGGCCAGGGTGATGCTTTCCGGCGGCCGGTCCCACTCGACGGCGAGCCGCGTCTGCAAGGCCCGGCGCGCGGCGGCGAAAAAGGCGACGGCGTCCCCGCTTTGGGCGGCGGCTTCGGCGGCGGTAACGGCGTCGTGCGCCGCCTTCGCGGATCGTCGGGCGGCGAGGCGGCGAGGATCGGAACGCCGTCGGCGGAGGGTGCCTGCCGCGAAGCCCAGCGCGATGCCCGTCATGGCGAGAAACACGACGATCCAGAAGCCCGACTCGCGGAACGGCGCCACGAGAAAGGCCGGCCGCGAGCTGCTTGCCAGGCGGGGAGGAGCGAGGGAGACGGGGGCGTCTCCAGCCTCTTCTGCGGCAGCGGCTTCATCGACCGCCGGGGAGTCGGCGGTGGCGGAGGGACGCGGGTCCAAGTCTTCGCCCTCGTCGACGGTCAACGAAATCTCGGGGGTGACGACGGTTTCGTAGCTGCCTTTTTCGGGATCGAAATAGCTGAAGGCCAGCCGCGTCTTATGCTCGCCTGCCTTCAGGGGGACGGCGCTGAATTCGAAGGTCTTGCTTCCCGAGAATGAGGTGGCGTCTCCCGGGATGAACTCCGTTTTGGGCGTGTAGGTTTTCCACGCGTCCGCCGGTTCGAGAGTGGGAGCGTCCATCCGGTCGAAATTCCCTTCGCCCTCCACGGTCACGCGGATTTTCCGGGGTTCGCCGGTCGCGGCGTCCGCCGGAAGCTTGAATGCTCCCAGGGAAAAACTGCCCACCGCTCCGCTGAAATTGTCCGGCCGTCCCTCCGTCGGCAGCGAACGAATTTCGGCGGGTTCGCCCCCCGAACTCAGTGTCACCTCGCGGGGAACCATCCGGGCGAAGGCGTTGTCGAAGAAGGGATCGTCGAACAGGCTGCGCCCGCCGAAGGGAGACAGGGATCGTTGCCGGGATCGGGAGCGTTCCCGGACCATGACGGTGGCGTCGAGCGACACCTCTAGAGGATACTCGCCGGCTTTCACCGTCGAAATGCCGGCGGACCAGGTGACGGTGCGGTAGTTCTCTCCGTCGACGATTTCGAAATTCTGCTCCGGCTCCTCGCTCAAATTGTGCAGGGTGAATCCCTCGCCTTCCGGGCGGGGCGCCGAGCGCAGCGACACGCGGGAATCGGCGGGGAAGTAGGCCGTGATCCGCACCGGGACCATCTCCCCGACGTAGAGATGGTCGCGGTCGCGCGCCGGAAACTCCAGATCGAGAAACGACTTCGTCCGCGGAGTGTCCGCCGCTCCACCCTGCGCCCCGGCGGGACCCGACGTCACGGTGAAGGCGACCGGTTCGGTCTCGACGGTTTGGCCGCCGGCCCGCACTTCGAAGGAGGGAATCGTGTAGTCGCCCGGTTCCTCGGCCGAGACCACGAAGTTCTGCGTGACCGAGCGGGTCATCCGGCCGTTGATGATCTGGATGTTCTGACTTTGGCCGTAGGGGCGGACGGAGACTCCTTCCGGCGACGGCGGGTTCGGAGCTTCGTCGAAGTCGGCTCCCGAGACCGTCACGGCAAGCTGCCCGCCGCGGTCGACGGAGAAGGATCTCGGCTCAACCTGAACCGAAACCTCGGCCGCCTCCACCGTCGCCGCCGCGCAGAGAAAGAGGATCGTCGTCGCCAAAATTTGGCGGGCGATTCCGGGTCGTTCCATATGAATCGTTTCTACCATGTTTTTCCTCTGGTCGTGTTGTTGGGCGCCATACGGCGATAGGTGTCGGGTTCGGGGAGGGGGAGGACGGAGAGTTCGTCTTTTTCCAGCGCATCCAGGAGCTGCGCGGCCTCTTCGCGGGACATGGCGCCGGGCTCGCGCCTCTCTTCCGAAAACGAAGGCTGATCGCCGGGTTCCCGCTCTTCGCCTTCAGGTGGCTGCTCCTGCGATGGCTCGGCCGCTCGAGGTTCTTCTTCGCCTTCGCGCCCGCTATCTTCGCCTTGGCCCGGTTCCGGCTGCGGTTCCGCGGGTTCCTCTTCGTCTCCTTCGGCGTCGGATTCTGATTCTGATTCTGATTCTGATTCTCCCGGCTCCTCCGGCTCTCCGTCTTGCGAATCTTCGCCCTCGGCGGCGTCGGATTCTTCCGAGGGATCTTCGCCGGGCTCGGGTTCCGATTGCTCGTCGGCTTCGTCGGATCCTTCCTCGCCGCTCTCTTCCTGTTCTTCGGACGGTTCGTCCTCGCTTTGAGAATCCTGCGCCTGCTCGTCTTGCTGTTGCTCCTGCTCTCCCTCTTGTTCCTGTTCGTCCTGCTGCTGCTTCAATTCCTCCAGCTTCTCCTTCACGAAGTCTCGGTTGAAACGGGCGTCCTCGTCCTCCGGGTCGAGGACCAGAGCGTCCTCGAAAGATTTGACTGCTTCCTCCCACTTCCCGATCGTCGCCTCCGGATTCTCCCCGACCGTCCGCTCTCCGAGGCGATAGCGCGCGTTGCCCAGGTTGTAGTAGCTCTTCTGCTGAAGAGACAAATCCTCGGTATTGCCCAGGCTGAGGGCGAGCGTTTCTTCCGCCTGCTCGTACTCGCCGGCGCGGTAGGCGTTCGTTCCGGCGTTGTAGAGCGCCTGCGGGGCGTTCGGGTCCGACGGCGTCGCCGACGACGAATTCTCGAGGGGAAGTTCCTGGGCCTCCGCCGAAAATCCCGCAAAGACGAACACCATGACTCCAGCGGCGGCCTTGCGGCGGGCAACGGAAATGACGGGAGCCTTTCGCTTTGCGGGCCGCCTCCGTTCTCCCAGTAGAAACTCGACGAGGAAGAGCAGAATCGCCGCGGCTAGAGGCCATTCGTAGCGCTCCAGCGGAATGCGGTCGAGTCTCTGGTTCAATTCGGACTTGGGAACGAGCCGCAGCTTCTCGCGGTGGATGGTTTCCAATCCTCGGCCGCCCTGTCCCAGAGGGGCGTAGAGCCCGCCGGTTGCCTCGGCGATTTCCTTCAAGGTCTCTTCGTCGAGCGCCGAGCGAACCGGTTCGCCGGTTTCGTCCCTGATGAAATCCTGGCCGCCGTCCTCGAGCGTGACGGGGATGAGGGCGCCGGACGGATCGCCGACGCCGACAGTGTGGATGATCATGCCTTGCTCCTTCGCATTGGCGACGGCCTCCATGACGGCACCCTGGAGATCCTCGCCGTCGGTGATTAAAATAAGGATCCGGTGATTGTTTCCCTCCTCGTCGAAGAGCCGGTTCGCCTCGCGCACCGCCGAGGCGAGATCGGTTCCCTGATGGGGGATGATGTCCGTGTTCAGCGCGTCGAGCGACTGGAAGAACGCCCCGTAGTCCAGGGTGAGGGGACACAGGGAAAAGGCGTTTCCGGCGAAGGGAATCAGCCCGACCCGGTCGCCCTCGAGCTGCTCCACGAAATCCGTGATCGCAAGCCGAGAGCGCTCGAGGCGGTTGGGGGCGACGTCCTCGGCCAGCATGCTGCGCGAGGTGTCCACGGCGAAGACGAGGTCGATGCCGCGCCGTTTCACCTCGCGGAACTCGAAGCCGTACTGGGGGCGCGCCGCGGCGACGAAGACGAGAAGCAGGGCGACGAGCCAGACGGCCTGCTTGACGAGGCGACGCCTCCGGGACACCGATTCGGTCAGCCGCTCGAGCAGGCGCGAGTGGGCAATTCGCTCCAGATCGCGGTTGCGTCGGCGGTTCCAGCGCGTCATGCCCCAGGCCAGCGCGAGACAGACGGCGAGGCCGATCCAAATCCAGAGAGGCTGGGCGAATTGGAGTTCGTTGTCCATCGAATCAGGGAAGTCGTCTCAATCGCGTCTCTCCCAGGAGTCTTTCCAGCCCGATAAACAGCAGGCCCGGCAGGAGGGCGTAGAGGAATAGCTCGTCGACGTCCTCGTATTTCTTCAGTTTCCGCGTGGTCGTTTCCAGCCCGTTGATCGCCGCGTAGACCCGCTCGAGGGAGTCCGTGTCGGTGGCGCGAAAATATTGCCCGCCGGTCTCCGAAGCGACCTGCTTCAGGGTTTCTTCGTCGATGTCCACGTCCATCATCTGAAGCCGCGTGCGGCCGAAGCGGTCTTCCACCGGCATGGGCGCCTGTCCGCGCGTTCCGGCTCCGACGGTGTAGATTTTGATGTCCAGGGCGGCGGCCGCCTCGGCGGCGGTCGTCGGATTGCTCGAGCCGGCGTTGTTCATGCCGTCGGTCAGCAGGATCACGATTCGCGATTTCGCCTCCTGCTCCTTGAGATGATTCGCCGCGGAAACGATGGCCGATCCGATCGCCGTGCCGTCCTCGACCTGCCCGGTCTTCACGGATTCCAAACGCCGCGCCAGCCAGTCGTGGTCCAGGGTCAGGGGACTCACGACGTAGGGACGCCCGGCGAAGGCGACGATGCCGATGCGGTCGTTGGGACGCTCGGCAACGAATTCTTTGACGACCTCCTTGACCACCTCGAGCCGGTTGGCGCGTCGTCCCTGCAGTTCGAAGTCGAGCGCCTCCATCGATCCCGACACGTCGATCGCCAGCAGGATGTCGATCCCGCTGGCCTCCACTTCCGTCGTGCCCCTTCCGAGTTGGGGGCGGGCCAGTGCCACGATCAGAGCCGCGAGGGCGAGCATGCGGATCGCCGACAGCCACCCTCCGGCGCGTCCACGCGGTTTTCCGCCCGCTTCCCGCGCCGCCGCCACCGAGGGAAACCGCAGCGAGGCCACGCCGCCGAACCTTCCCTTCAGCAGAGCGACGAGGGGCAGAAGGAGCAGCAGGAAAAGCAACTCCGGGTGGGCAAACTGGAAGTTCACGGAGTTCATGCGTTGGGGAGCTCGGGCGGGAGAGTCTTGGGGTTGACCGCCGCGGTCGGAGAGGCGGCGGAGGAACGACGGCTCGATTCGACGAAACGCTTAGCGCTTTCGACCAGGTTTTTCCTCCGCTCGACTTCGATCTCTCCTTGGCCGAACTTCACCGCGTCGCACAAGCGGAGGAAACGGCTCAAATCTTCGCCGAAGGGCGAGATCTCGGGATGGCGGCGGGCGTTCAGGCTGTGAAGGAATTCCTCGGTGGTCTGCCGGGGTGCCGCGATGCCGAAGCGAGCTTCGATGTAGCGCCGAACCGCCGCGGTCGCCGCGTTGGCGAGAGGCTCGGGCGAAGCGTCCGGGATCAGGGCGCGGGCCGCCTCCAGTTCGGACATAGCCGTTTCCGCGGCCGGGACGGAGGGCGCTTTGCGCTGTCTTGTCAGGAGTTTCCAGATCAGGAGGCCGAGAAAGACAGCCCCGAGGGCGAGGGCGATCCAGAGGCCGTAGGGGGCCGGTTCGGGAATCTCGACGAGGTCCTTGACGTCGCGTATGTCCTCGGCCGTCTCCTGTCCTAGAGCGCCGAGGGGAGAAGCCACGACGATGCCGCCCGCGAGCAGCCATGCCACAAGGGTGGCGGGGAGCCCCGACCCTGTCGACATTGCGTCTGAGGATATGGTTGTTCCGATCATTTCTACGCGGCGCGCCGTCGGCGGCTTTCGAAAAATTTCATGAGTTCGGCCATCCAGTCGGACCCGTTTTCGAATTCCAGGAAATCCGTTCCCTGCGAACGGATCGCTTGGCGGACCCGTTGCTTCCGCGCGCCGGCCTTTTCTTCGTAGGCGCCGCGGATGCGGGAGCTGCCGGTGTCGATCTCGACCAGTTCCCCGGTTTCGGAGTCCTCGACCGTGAGACGACCGACGGCGGGGAGTTCGTTTTCGCGCGGGTCGTTGGCGGACACCGCGACGAGGTCGTGATGCTTCCCGGTGACCTGCATTTTCCGGCGCAGGCCGGCGAGTTCCTCCTCGAAGTCGCCCGTGAGGGAAAAGTCGGAAACGAGAAAGACCACCGAGCGTCGGCTGATCATCCGGTTCACGAAATCGAGGGCGACCACGATATCCGTGCCGCGGCTTTTCGGCTCGAAGAAAAGGGCCTCCCGGATCAACCGCAGAATGTGCGTCCGGCCTTTCGCGGGCGGAATGTAGAGTTCGACTTCGTCGGTGAAGAGGACGAGGCCGACTTTGTCCTGGTTCCGGATCGCCGAGGCCGCCAGCACCCCCGCGACTTCGGTGGCGAGTTCGCGTTTCGTCGCCCTGACCGAACCGAAGTCCGAGGACGCGCTCACGTCGATCATCAGCATGATGGTCAACTCGCGTTCCTCGGTGAAGAGCTTCACGTGCGGCGTTCCGGTGCGGGCGGTGACGTTCCAGTCGATCGCGCGGACATCGTCTCCGGTCACGTAATCCCGGACCCGGTCGAAGTCCATGCCGCGGCCTTTGAAAACGGATGCGTAGCGACCGGCCATCGCGTCGTCGACGAGGCGGCTCGTCCGCACTTTCATTCTCCGGACCGTGCCGAGAATTTCCGCGGCGCGGGTCTCCGCCTCGGCGTCGCCGAGTTCGGGTCGGTTCTGGCGTTTCTTCCTTTTTCGCATGGAGGTAGGAGGGCGCTACGGTACCGGGAGTTGATCCATAACGCGCGCGATGAGGTGTTCGCTCGAGAGCCCTTCGGCTTCCGCTTCGTAGGAGACGGTGACTCGGTGGCGAAGCACGTCCATGGCGATGGACTTGACGTCGTGGGGCGTGACGTAGCCGCGCCCTTCGAGAAAGGCGTGGGCCTTGCCGGCCAGCGCCAGGCCGATCGAGGCCCGCGGCGAAGCTCCGACGCGAACGTAGGGCCCGAGATTGAGTCCGAACGCGTCCGGATCCCGCGTCGCGTGGACGAGTGTGACGAGGTAGCGCTTCACCTTGTCGTCGAGGTAGAGGCCGTTGACTATCTCGCGCGCCTGGTGGATGTGATCGAGGGTCACGACCGGCTTCGGCTCTGCGATCTCAGCCGTGGTCGCGGCGAGGTCGACGACGCGCAGTTCCTCCTCGATTGAAGGATAGTCGACCACCACCTTCAGCATGAAGCGGTCGACCTGCGCCTCGGGCAGGGGATAGGTGCCTTCGTGCTCGAGCGGGTTCTGCGTGGCCATGACGAGAAAGGGGCGCGGCAGCGGGAAAGAGTGGTCGCCGATGGTGACCTGCTTCTCCTGCATCGCTTCGAGCAGCGCGCTCTGCACTTTGGCCGGAGCCCGGTTGATCTCGTCCGCGAGGATGAAATTCGCGAAAACGGGTCCGTGCTTCACTTGGAATTCGGAACGCTTGGGATCGAAGATCTGGGTGCCGACGATGTCCGCGGGCAGCATGTCGGGAGTGAACTGGATGCGTCGAAATTCCGCGTCGACCAGGGAGGCGAGCGTTTTCAAGGTCAAGGTTTTGGCCAAGCCGGGAACGCCTTCGAGGAGGATGTGGCCTTTCACCAGCAGGGCGATGAGGAGCCTGTCGACCAGCGCTTCCTGCCCGACGAGATACCGGGCGATCTCGGCGCGCAGCGGGTGAATCCAGGCGGAGGCGCTTTCGATCAGTTCCGCGCTTGCCGGTTCGCGGGCGGGTTGGATTTCGGGTGTGCTCATAGGACTGGGAGAGTGGTAAGTTCGGAGAAGGTTTGCGAACGACTTCCCGGTTACAGCGCGGAGCGAGGGCATATTTGTTCCGGAAAGACCGGGAATCACGAAACGACGGCCTGGACGGAGGCCGCCGCTTGTCTCGCCGGACGACCGCGATACGGAAAAACGCTCCCCGGAGCAGGGAGCGTTTCCGCTCGGGTTTCAGGTGTTTCAAGGCGGGGATGTCAGCCTTCGATCAGCAGGCGATTGTCGATCCGTTGGGCTCCGGCGTCCCGCGCGTTCTTCGCGGCGGCTTCCTTTTCGCCTAGATCGTCCACGGTACCGGTGAGGATGACTTCGCCGTTGTTCACTTCGACTTCGACGGCGTCACTGTCCACGAACCAGCTCCAGAAGATCTCGCTTTCGATTTCTTCCTTGAGTTCCGAATCGGACATTCCGGTCGTCCGTGCGGAGGGCGTGTCGTCCGTCCGTCGCGATTCGCCGCGCGTAGTTTCGAGCGTATCCTCGTCGCTCCAGTCGAAGACATCCGGAAAACCGTAGTAGTAGTAGGAGTAGTAGGTGAATCCGGTGATCTCTCCCTCGGAATCTCCCTCCACTTGCAGTTCGTTCGCGACGTCCTGCACGCCGGCAAGGCCGGAAACGACGGTCTCTGCTTTGTTTTTCGCATAGGTCGAATCAACGGTTCCCTCAAGGGTGACCGTGTCGTTTTCCACCGCGACGTCTATCTCCTCGTCTTCCAGGCTTGCGTTGCGGGCGAGAGCCTTTTCGGCTCTTTCCTGCAACGAACCCGCGTCGCCGCTTTCCCGGCCTTGGATTTCGATCTCGTTGTTCACTTGGGAGACTCTGTAGATGCCGGATGCTTCACGCTCTGCGGTTTTCCTGGCGACACGATCGGAGACTTCTCCGGACAAGGTGACGGTGTTGTCCTGCACTTCGATCCGCAAATCGGCGTCGCTGAGGCGAGGATCTTCCTCGAAGGAGGCCTCGATCGCCTCCTTGATCTCGCTGTCGCTCAGCTTGGTGCGAGCGTCGGTGTCCGGATCGGCTTTTGGCTGCGAGTCGTCGGCCTGCTCCGTGGTTGTAGTTTCCGCCTGCGTCTGCGTGCCAGCCTGGTTTTCGCGACGGCGTTCCGCGACGGCGGGCGGCGTGCCTAGTTCCAGTGCCCCCAAGCCAGCTCGGCGAGGCAACCGAGGGCGAGCAGGAGGTTGAGAAGATTGTAAACCTTGAACGGCAGCAACACTTGGATCAGGAGCGCATACGCCGCGAACGAAAGGAACAAGGCGGTCCGAAATTCCATTCCGAAGGCCTGGAGGAAGACCAGGGTGACCAGCCATACCGCCTTGCCGAGATAGGCCCACTTGGCGGCCGTGAGCGGCGGGACGGTATCGTCGCGGTACTTGCGGAAGATGTCCTTTTTCCGCGCGATCCAGATGCGGTATTCGAGTTCCAAGTGAACCACGGCGATCGCAATCAGGAGCACGTAGAACATGGGTTACTTTAACCGACGGCGTGCCGAAGAAAAGGCCGCCCCGACGGTTTCCCAGGCGACGATGGATTCGGACTATATGCACGACACTCCGCGCCCGGGCTTTGCGACCTGCACGCCGCGGTCTGGCCGAACATGCCGCCTCCCCCCTTTGAAGCCTAGGCCCAGGTCTTGGCATCGCCGTTGCTATGCAAAGAGCCGTCTAACTCAATTGAAAGGAAAACCTATGAACCAATGCGAGGTGTGCGGAAACAAGTATGAAAATTGCCTGAAGATCGTGGTGGACGACGAGGTTCACCTGTTCGACAGCTTCGAATGCGCGATCCACGCGCTGGCGCCGACGTGTCAGCATTGCGGGTGCCGGATTCTCGGTCACGGAATCGAGGCGGAGGGAGGCGTCTACTGCTGCGCCCACTGCTCCCGTTCCGTCGGGTTGGAGGGCGCCCGGGACAATCTGACCTACGCGACCGCTTAGGCGTTTCCCGGACGAGGCGCCCCCGGTCCGGCAGGCACTCTCATGGCTCGATTCGGGACAGACGAGTTGCCGAGAACTTTGGCGGACCTTCCCGCGGGCGAGGCCGGAGACTCCGCGGTTCTCCAGTTCGTTCGCGGCGATCGCCGCGAGTGGCTTTTCGAGGATCTGAAGGCGCAGGCCGATCACCTCGCGGCCGGGCTGTCGCGGCGCGACGAAAGTGACGACGGAAGCGGCGGGGGCAAAGCCGACGAGCCGGTGATTCTCTTCGCTCATCCTCGAGCACCGGGACGTTCCCGTCGTTCCCGTCTACATCGAAGGCACCCACGAAGCGATGCCGCCGGGACGGCTTCTGCCGCGATACGGAAAAAGTTGGGATCCACTTCGGCGAGCCCTGCTCGGCCGCGGAACTCCGGCAAGACGAGGAGAAACACGCCCCCAAGACCGTCGCCGCCGCCCTCCGGGAGAGAGTCGCCGGACTCGCCGGGCGTAACGGAAAGGGAAAGGAATGAATGAACGACTCCGGAAACGCGACGAGGAGCGGAAAGACCGCGCTTTGGTCCTGGTGCTTCTATGACTGGGCGTCCCAGGCCTTCGCCACCGTCGTCCAGACCTTCGTCTTCGCCGCCTACTTCACCAACCGGATCGCCTCCGATCCCGAGAGCGGGACCACCCAGTGGAGCCTGACGATCGGGCTGACGGGGCTCGCCGTGGCCGCAACCGGCCCGTTTTTCGGTGCCATCGCCGACCGGACGGGGCGGCGGAAGCCCTGGCTGGCGGCGTTCGCGCTTCTCTGTGCGGTGGCGACGGCTTGCCTCTGGTACGTCCAGCCTCGGCCGGAAGACGTCGTCCTCGCCCTTGGTCTTCTCGCGGTCGCCGTCTTCGGCATCGAGAGTGCGGGGGTCTTCTACAACGCCATGCTCGGCGATCTCGCCTCGCCCCGGGAATACGGTCGCTGGTCGGGGCGGGGATGGGGGCTCGGCTACGTGGGCGGCATCTGCTGTCTGGTGGCGGTGCTGTTTCTGTTCGGCGGGGAAGGGGAGTCGGTCGGGCCAAATGTTGGTTCGGTCAGGGCCACCTACCCCTTCGTCGGCGCCTGGATCGTCGCCTTCACCCTGCCTCTGCTTCTGCTGGCGCCGGACCGCGGAGGAAGCGGCGAACCCTGGCGGGACTCGGTCGTCGAAGGATTGGGCCAGTTGCGCGAAACGCTGAAGACGCTGCCGAGGCATCGAGGGCTCCTGCGCTTCCTGATCGCGCGCGCCATCTACACGGACGGACTGGCCACCCTGTTCGCCCTCGCCGGCGTCTACGCGGCCGGAACCTTCGGGATGGAAGGGAGCGAGATCCTCGTTTTCGGCATCGCGCTCAACATCAGCGCGGGGCTCGGGTCCGTCCTGTTTTCCCGGATCGACGACCGGGTCGGCAGCCGCCGCACCATTCTCGCCTCTCTCGCCGGACTGTTCTGCTTCGTCGTCCTGGCTCTCGCGGCGCCGAGCGAGTTCTGGTTCTGGACGTTCGGCCTGCTGCTGGGCCTCTTCGTGGGGCCGGTGCAGTCGTCGAGCCGCTCCTACCTGTCCCATCTCGCACCGGAGTCGCTGCGGGCCCAGATGTTCGGGCTCTACGCGCTGGCCAGCAAAGCGACGTCCTTTTCCGGTCCCTTGCTCGTCGGCGGGATTACCGCGCTTGCCGGCAGCCAACGGATTGGACTCGCGGTGATCCCCGTCTACTTCGCCGTCGGGTGGCTGGTGCTGCGCAAGGTGCCCGAAGCGAAGGGACCGTCCTGAGATCGCTTCCCGCTCGGTCAACAGGGTCGAACGAGCCGTCCGACAGGGTCAAGTTTCGCCGGCATCGGGGCGCGAGACGTTCCAGTAGGCTTCCAGTCGATCGGCGAACCGATCCGTGCTTTCGGCGTAGAGCCTGGCTCCCAAAGGCCAGGCCCGCGCCAGCAGTTCGTCTTGCCGATGGGACACGAGCCCCTCGATCGCGGGGAGGGCTTGCTCTCCGCCGGCCAGTTCGGGATGCGACGCGAGCATTTCCTTCAACTCGGCGAGGTCGTGCTCTTCTCCGAGGAGGTCCGAGAGTCGGTGCTGTTCGCTTTCCAGCGTTTCCATGACTTCCGGCCAGAGGCAGCGGAGAAACCCGAGCTGGTGGTAGAGGTACTTCGCCCGCTTCCGCCATTCGTGGCGGCTCTGGGACGACGGATTCACCAGCGCGTCCCGCATTCTCTCGCGGCCTCGCCGGTAAACGCGTTCGATGCTCCGGCGGATCGTCCCGAATCCTTCATCGCCGACGGGCCAGCGGTCGATCCGCTTCCGCGCCGCCACGAGTTGCTCCTCCACTTCGACGAATCCCTCGGGTCGCCCGCTTCCCGAGATGTCGCGGTGGTGCCGGAGGAGCTTCTTGCCTGCGTTCCGAAGCAGCTCGCGAACCGGATCGTCCTCCGTGGACTCCGGTGGAACCAGGGTGTCGCTCAGGACGCCGATGAAGACCCAGCGGTCGCGCCGATCCGAATAGCGACGCGCCAGGTCCCGGTAGAAATCGTTTTCCCGCCGATAAACCGCGTTTCCGATCTCGTCCCGGACGAGTCGCACCAGGGCGCGCATCTCCTTGCAGCTCTTGCGGAGCAAGTGGATCGCTTCTTCCGGATTCGCTTCCCCCGATCCAACGGCGTCGAGGGCGCCGTCGACGATTTCCCGGGCCACGCGGCGCACGGCCTTCGGCAGGGGCTCCTTTGGTTGGATGGGATTTGTCATGGGCTAACTCCGGCTGCCGTCTGCCGCGTTCCAGCATGTCTAGGAGACTGTTGAAAAACCCCACAACGGAAAATCTATGAGGTTTTCGGTTTGAGAAATAGCGGCTTCGCCGGAACGATTCGTTGACCGCCCCGATGGGCTGCGGCCCTTTTGTTTACTGGCGTCGTTGCTTCTCAGGCGTGGGGAATACCCCACTTCCTCGTCGCGCCTATCCAGTAAACAAAATGTCTCGCAGTTTTCCATTCCGGGGTTTTTCAACAGTCTCCTAGGCAATTCCGGCGACCCACAAGAAATACGCCTCGGGGCTGGTCTGAAAATCGGAAAAGAGCGACAATGCGGAAACCATTTCTCCGGACTCCGCGTTCCTCGGCCGTGCCTTTTTCAAAAAATTTCGATTCCAGTGAACCTTTTCGATGATTTTCCCCACCTAAAGAGGTGAACCCTTCCCGTCGCTGCCGGCGGCGGGGTAAAATTTCAAAACCCCTTGGAAGCCATCGAACAACGACCCGATCTCGAGCAGCTCTTCAAAGAGTGCTCCGAGGACTTGGCGCGCTACTTCTCCCGCCGTCACGAGGAGGGAGACAAGGCGCAGGACCTCGTTCAGGAGACTTTTCTGAAGATGGCGCGGACGATGGAGAAGGGCGCCCGCCCGGAGCATTTCCGCGCCTACCTGTTCGGCATCGCCCGCCGGGTCAGCCAAGCAGCCTGGGCGCGGCGCGACCGGGAACGGGCGACGAAGGCGGAATTTCCCGTCGAGGACGTCGCGGCCGCCCGCCCCGACGACCGGATCGCGGCGGCCTGCGAGGTCATCGCCGGGCTGCCGCCGCTGCACCGCGAGATCCTGGATCTGCGTTTCAGCCAGGGGCTTTCCTACGGGGAAATCGCCGAAGCACTCGACATCCCCTCGGGGACGGTCCGGTCCCGCCTCCACTACGCCATTCTGCAAGTCCGGCACCGACTGTCGGAAGACGAACCCGAAACTTTTTCCGAATCATGAACGCCACATCGCTCGAAGCTCTCGTCATCGATCAAAGTCTCGGGGAATTGCCCGCGGAAACCGCCGACCTCCTGGACGCCTACCTGCAACAGAACGCCTCGGCCAGGGAGACGGCCGGACGAATCCGCGCGGCCGTGGGCGCCACGGAAGACACGGTGAACCGCCGACCCGATCTGTTCCGCGAGAGCCTTCTCGCGGAGCGGGGGCGCGGGGATTGGCTTTTCGCTTTCTCCCTGCTCGCGAAGCCGGGGATGCGGGCGGCCGCGCTCTCGGTCCTGCTCGGGCTGGTCGGTCTCGGGGGATACATCCTCGGCTCCGCGAAGGGAGTTTCCGAGCCGGAGGCCCTTGCCGAAGGGAGCGTCGCTCCGGATTCGGAGCTCCTGGCTTCGAGGGAAGAGACTCCCTGGGCCCGCTACCGAATCGCCGAGAGTTCTTCGGAAGGTATATCTCTCATTGTCAGTTCATCGAAATCAGATTTTACCGAAAGTCCGTGAAAATATATTTCCAGTTCATTTGGCTTGTGGCCGCCCTGTTGGTCGCGGGGTGCGTGCCGAACGAGAGATTCTGGTGGTCTCCCGACGGTAGCCGCGCAGCCGTCGTGATCGACCACCGGCTCCACCTCGCGGACGAGACGGGAGCGATCGTCGAGTCTCTCCCGGTGGAAGGGTCCACTCACAAGTCGGCGCTCGTCGAAGGCGTCGACTGGCTCCCGGACGGAGACGGATTCGTGACCTCTCGGATTCGCGCTTTTTCCCAATGGGCTGACGCACGCCCGTTGCTGTCCGACGAAGAAGCCGGCCGAATCGAAGCGCTTTCGCAGGGAATGCCCGGCCTACTGGAGGCGGCGGTCCTGCTGGGAGGAGACGCCGAAAATCCCGCCGCGCTGCTGGAACGCGTCTCGTCCGACGAAACGGCAGCGGCCAGGAACGCGTTTCTGCTCGCGCTCGAAAGGCAACCCGAGCTCGTTCGCGAGTCGCTGAAAGACGCTCCCAAGGCCCGCGCCGGTCTCGAAGACGCGGGGGCCTATCTCGTTCACGAACTCGCCTTGATCCGCCTGGCCGGTACCGAAACCTCCCCCCGGACGGAGATCCTGCTCAGCAGCATCGAGGCGGTGGCGTCTCCCCGGGTGTCGCCGCGTTTTCCGGTGGTGGCCTACGGACGCCGGGAGGCGAGCGGCCCCCTGGTCGCCGTGAAGCTCCTGTCCCTGGAGGGAAAAGAGCCTGCCGCGGCGCTCGAGGAGGTGCACGAATCCTTCGGTTGGTCCGCAGACGGCAGGTCTCTCGTTTTCATGGTCCCCTTGGCGAAAGACACCGGGCTGCTCAAGCACCTCCGGAAGACGACCGTATTGGACGGCTCCGGGAACCGGATCGGGCGCAAGGAGAGGGAAACCGACAATCTGGCGACGACGGTGGTGCCTTTCGCGCCGCGGCTGGATGTGTTGCCCGACGGGCGGATTCTGTTCGCGAGCCAGACCGGATCGATTCCCGTCTCGGCAGCGGAAACCCCGCACGAAGCCCATCTCTACACGGTCGCGGCGACGGGCGGCGTGGCGGTGCGGATTCCCACGGCGCCCGGAGCGCTGCCGATGGACCTGGGGCACTTCGTGGCGTCGCCCGACGGTCGGCTCGCGGCGGTTGTCGAAAGCGAAACCGACGCGGTCGCGGTGGTGGATCTCGAAAGCGGCGAGACGGAGATTATTTCGCCCTCGCATCCCGGCTGGCAGTGCCGGACCCTCCCGAACTGGAAGAGCGCGAAAGAGTTGTCTTTCGCGGCATTGAACGACTCGACGGGCGAGATCGAATGGAAGCTTTGGACGCGGCGCGGCGGCACGAAGCCGCTTGGCAAAGATTGGCCCGAAGGCGCCACGGACGGATGGCTGGCGAAGAAGGACCCGAAGGAATCGGCGGGAGTACCGCCTTCGACGAACTGACTTTTCCCATGAAACCCGCTTTCGCATCCATTTTGGCCATCTCCCTCTCCACGACCGTCCCGGGCGTCGTCGGGGAGGAGAAACCGGCTTCCGGCGACGAGGCGGCGATCCGGTTCTTCGAGTCGCGCATCCGGCCGGCCTTGAGCGAACACTGCTACGAGTGCCACTCCGCGGAAGCCGGGAAATCGAAGGGCGGCTTGCGGCTCGATACCCGCGAGTCGGTCCGAGAGGGAGGCGAGACCGGCCCGGCCGTGGTTCCGGGAGACGCCGAGGCGAGCCTTCTGCTGGTCGCCATCCGCCACGGCGACCCCGATCTCGAAATGCCGCCGAAGGCGCCCCGGCTTCCCGAGAACGTCATCGCCGATTTCGCCGCCTGGATCGAGAACGGCGCGGCGGATCCCCGGGACGAACCCTCGCAAGGGGAAGGATCGCCCGACTGGGAATCCCGGCTCGACCACTGGAGCTACCGCCCTCCAGCACTGCCGACTCCGCCCGAAGTGGAGAACGACGACTGGCCCGCGGGAGACATCGACAGCTTCGTTCTGGCCGCCTTGGAAAAGAACGATCTGGCGCCGTCCCCAGACGCCGAGGCGGACGTGTTCCTGCGGCGCCTCTGCTTCGACCTTGTCGGCCTGCCGCCCACCCCGAAGCAGGCCGCGGAATTCTCGTGGTCGCGACTCGAGGAAACCGTCGACGAACTGCTCGCCTCGGACGGTTTCGGCGTGCGCTGGGGACGCCACTGGCTCGACGTGGCGCGCTTCGCCGAATCCAACGGGCGCGAGGCGAACATCGTCTATCCCCACGCCTGGCGGTATCGGGACTACGTCATCGCCACGGTAAACGAGGACACGCCCTACGATCGGTTTCTCGTGGAGCAGATCGCGGGAGATCTTCTTCCCTACGAAACCGAGGCCCAGCGGGCGCGCCAGTTGATCGCCACCGGCTTCCTCGCCTTCGGTCCGAAGGGCCTCAACGTCCAGGAGGAGGAGCAGTTCGCCGCCGATCTGCTCGACGAGCAACTGGACGCGCTGAGCCGCGCCTTTCTCGCCAGTTCCATCGCCTGCGCCCGCTGCCACGACCACAAGGCGGACCCGGTGACGATGGAGGACTACTACGCCCTCATCGGCATTTTCAAGAGCACCGAGACCTACTACGGCACCTGGGTCGATTCGGAAAACAACAACGGCGGCGAACTGATCACCCTGCCCGACGTCCCCGGTCAATTGACGCCCGGAAACCCGATCCCGAAGAAAAAGGTCGACGAGATGAAGGGAAAGCTCGCCGTGCTGAACGAGGAGGATCGCCGCCGCAAAGAGGCGGCCCAAAAGGCCAGGGCCGAGGGAAAGGACCTCCGGGAGAACTTCAACGAAATGGTGCGCGAGGCGCTTCGCATCTACTGGACGCGCGGCGGGCTCGTGGGCAAACTGGCCGAGGTCGACGACGAGGGGAATCCGCTGCCGCTCTGCATGGGCACGCTGGAGGCGGAAAAGCCGGTCGATTCGCCGGTCTACCTGCGCGGCGAGCTGAAGAGTCCAGGCGAGACCGTGCCCCGCGGCGTTCCGGCGCTCTTCGGGCTCGACCCGGCACCGCCCGGGAGCGACGACGCCAGCGGCCGGCTCGCCCTTGCGGAATGGATCACCCGGTCCGATCATCCGTTGACCGCCCGCGTCATGGCCAACCGGATCTGGAGCCATCTCTTCGGCGCCGGCCTGGTACCCACCGTCGACAACTTCGGCCACGGCGGCGAAGCGCCCACCCATCCCGAACTGCTCGACTACCTGGCGGTGCGGTTTCGGGAGGGCGGCTGGTCCGTCAAAAGCCTCGTCCGGGAGACGGTTCTCTCGCGAGCCTACCGGCAGTCTTCCGACTACCGCGAAGACTATTTCCAAGCGGACCCCGACAACCGCCTCCTCTGGCGGGCGAACAAGCGGCGACTCGACGCGGAGGTGCTCCGCGACTCCATTCTCGCGGTTTCCGGCCGACTCGACCCGTCGCCGCGCCCCGGCTCTCTCGCGGCCGATTTGAAGAGCCACTCCGTCTCCCTTGTCGGCTTCGACAAGGACGTTCCCTCCGACCTCGACGGATCGGATCGGCGTTCCGTCTACCTGCCCGTTTTGCGCGAGAACCTGCCCGACGTCCTCGACCTGTTCGACTTCGCCGAGCCCAGCATGGTCATGGGAGAGCGCGAAGAGACCAACGTGCCGCTCCAGGCGCTCTACCTCATGAACAGTCCCTTCGTCCAGGAGCAGTCTGCCGCCTTCGCCGCCCGTCTGATCCGTGAAGAAGACTCCCGCGCCGACCGTATCGAGCGAGCTTTCCGCCTCTGTTTCAACCGAGCGCCCGACGAAGAGGAAGTCCGAATGGCCCTCGAGTATTTTTCCGACCCCGACGCCGCCGCGGAAGTGGGCGAAGAGGAAATGACGGCCCGTTTCTGCCAAGTTCTCTTCTCCGGCGCGGAGTTCCGCATCGCCGACTGACCGACCCGAACACTGCCCGAACCATCGAACCTGCTATGAAGAACCGATCGCATTCACGACTTGCCGCGGACCCACCCTCCGGGGATCACGGGCTGGAAGCCCGTGCTACGGTGCCTCGCCGCGACTTTCTCCGGTCGACGTCCCTGGGACTGGGGTGGCTTGCCTTTTCCGCGCTCGCCCACGGCCGCTCGGCCTCCGGGAGCAGCCTGGGCGCGACGGGAACCCATTTCCCGGCCCGGGCCAAGCGCGTCATCTTTCTGACGATGCGGGGGGGGCCGTCCCACGTCGACCTGTTCGACTACAAGCCCGAGCTGGTCCGCGCCAACGGCCAGAGCGCCTACGGCGACGGCAAATTCGGCGGCGCGCCGCTCGTGGGTCCGGTGCATCCCTTCTCGCAGCGGGGCGAGTCCGGCCTCTGGATGACCGACCTGATGCCGCACCTCGCCGAACACGCCGACGAGCTCTGCGTGGTCAACTCCATGCACACCGACCTGCCGAACCACGCGCCGGCCTTTGTCCAGATGCACACCGGCAGCTTCCAGTTCGTGCGCCCGTCGCTCGGCGCCTGGACGATCTACGGGCTCGGCACCGAGAACGAGAACCTGCCCGGCTTCGTCACCCTCAATCCTCCCGCAGACAGCGGGGGAGCGCGGAACTACGGCAGCGCCTTCCTGCCCTCCATCTGCCAGGGCACCCGCGTCGGCGGCAGCCAGTTGCCGCCCCTGTACGCCGCCTTGCGGAACGAGCAGCAGACCCCCGGTCCGCCGATGAAGAATATCAGCAACGACCGCCTCTCGCCGCGCGAGCAGCGGAGACAGCTCGACCTCGTCCGCGGGTTGAACCGGCACAAACTCGAGCGGGACGTCCATCAACCCCAGATCGAGGGCATGATCGAGTCCTTCGAACTCGCCTTCCGGATGCAGAGCGAAGTGCCGCGGACGCTCGACCTCGCCGACGAGCCGCAATCCGTGCTCGACCTCTACGGGATCGGAGAGGGCAAGGACGCCTTCGCCCGCCAGTGTCTGCTCGCCCGGCGCATGGCCGAAGCGGGCGTCCGCTTCGTCGAGATCGCGTCGCCCAAGGGCTGGGACCACCACACCCTCATCAAGGAGAACCTCGTCGACAACTGCGGAGAGACCGACCGCCCCATCGCCGCGCTGCTCACCGACCTCAAGCGCCGCGGCATGCTGCGCGACACGCTCGTGGTGTGGGCGGGCGAGTTCGGGCGCACTCCCTACATGCAAGGCATCAACGGCCGCGACCACAACCACAAGGGCTTCTCCCTCTGGATGGCCGGCGGCGGCGTCAAAGGCGGCATGAACTACGGCGCCACCGACGAGATCGGCCACCAGGCGGTCGAGAATCCGATGCACATCCACGACTGGCACGCCACCATGCTTCACCTCCTCGGCATCGACCACAAGCGCCTGACCTACAACTACGGAGGCCGGGATTTCCGACTGACCGAAACCTCCGGAGAAGTCGCCACCGAGATTCTCGCCTGACCCTGTCGGGCCGGGGACGAAACCCTGTCAGGTTTTTTGGTTGAGATCTTACCGGCCCGGCATTTGCGAAAATTCCGGCAGGGTGCCGTCGAGGAATTTTCTCGCCGAATCCAACGAACCTTTCGACGCGTTTCCGCCACGTAGAGGGGGAAGACCTTTTCAGCCCGGCTTGATCGGGCAAGCACATCATATGAAACCTACCCTGATCACGATCGCCCTGAACGCCGCCGTTCTCCTCGCCGCGGCGGCGGCGTATTCGCTGGAACCCTGCCGCGTCCTCGTGACGGATCGGGAAAACGGCTGGCCGGTTCCGCTGGTGGAGCTGAGAACCACCCACAACGTCCGCTTCCACACCGACAACGCGGGCGTCGTCGCCCTGGATCTGCCGGAGTTGTTCGGGCGGGAGACGTGGTTGTTCGTCGAAAGCGACGGCTACGAGGTGCCCGCGGACGGCTTCGGCTCCCGCGGCGTTCGCGTGACGCCGGAGCCGGGGGATATCATCGAGATCGAGGTGGACCGCACCATCGTCGCCAAGCGCCTCGGGCGGCTCACCGGGGCGGGCATTTTCGGCGAGAGCCAGAAGCTCGGCGAACACCTCGACTGGAAGGAAAGCGGTGGCTTCGGGAGCGACAGCGTCCAGAACGCGGCGCACCGCGGCAGGATGTTCTGGGCTTGGGGCGACACGGTCCTGGCGAAGTATCCGCTCGGGCTTTTCCACATGACCAGCGCCACCACCGAGGTCGCGCCGCTGGCGTCGTTCGAGCCGCCGCTGAAGCTGGAACTGGACTACTTCCGCGACGAGGACGGCAGGCTGCGCAACGTGGCCGACGTGGCGCCCGACGATCGGGGTCCGACCTGGGTCAGCGGCTACGTCAGCCTCCCCGACGCTTCCGGAAAGCCGCGCCTCGCGGGTCACTACGCGAAGATCGAGCCGCCGATGAGCGTCTACCGCACCGGCCTGTGCGTCTGGAACGAAGAAACGGAGAACTTCGAGTCGGTGACGGTTCTGTGGGAGAAGTCGGAGACCGAGCCCGAGCCGCCCGCCGAGCCGGTCGGCCATCCGGCGTTCTGGACCGACGAGGAGGGAACCGACTGGGTGCTGTTCGGCGATCCTTTTCCCACGCTGAGGGTTCCGGCCACTTTCGAGGCGTGGCGGGATCCTTCGCAATGGGAAACAATCGAGCCGCCTTCAACGATGGAGTCGGCCGCCGACGGCGCCTCGGTCGATCCGCACCGGGGCTCGATCGCCTGGAACGAATTCCGGGGCCGCTGGGTGACGATTTTCTGCGAGGAAAACGGCGACCCTTCTCCGCTCGGG
This sequence comes from Verrucomicrobiales bacterium, assembly GCA_040905585.1. Lineage (GTDB taxonomy): Bacteria > Verrucomicrobiota > Verrucomicrobiia > Verrucomicrobiales > DEV007 > Arctic95D-9. The sequence goes on along the minus strand of JBBDRG010000012.1, from coordinate 145,093 downwards.
GAAATCTGGTACGCCGAAGCGGATTCGCCGCTCGGCCCGTGGGGGAAGGCCGTCAAGGTTCTGAGCCACCGGCAGTATTCCTTCTACAATCCGCGAATTCATCCGGAGTTCTCCCCCGAAGGCTCGCCGATTCTCCTGTTCGAGGGAACCTACACGCAGATGTTCTCGGCGGCCCCGGTGGAGACGCCGCGGCACAACTACAACCAGATTCTCTACCGCCTCGATTTGGATGAATTGGAATTGGATAGGGAGAAGGGGATGGCGAGAAGGCAGGAGTGAGGGTGGCACGGGCTTCCAGCCAGTGATTCTGGATGCGGGTCCACCGGAGTCTCGTTCCCGTGGATTTCGCCGCCGCGGGCGGGGCGCCCTTGGCGGAATTCAGGGGCAGGATGCCCCTGCTACGGGACTTGTGCCGGGTGCATGAGGTAGGCGATCAGATCGCGAACATCTTCGGCGGGGAGGGTTCGCAGCAGGCCTTCTGGCATCATGGAAACGGGCGGGACTTCGCGCTTTTCGATCCGGGATTTCTCCACCGTGATCTCGCCGGTGAGGGAACGCAGCGACAGCGTGCGGTCGGTCTCATCGGCCACGACGCCGGTGAGCACCCGTCCGTCGTCGAGCGTGGCGACCGTCATGCGTTGATCGGCGGAGACCATGGCGCCGGGATCGACGATGTTCTCGAGCAAGTAGTCGAGATCGGCGCGACCGGAGCCCGTCAAATCGGGGCCGATTCGGTTGCCCTCGCCGTAGAGAACGTGGCAGGAGGCGCAGATTTTGGCGAAAGCGACCCGGCCTCGGGAGAGATCGGCCTTTTCGAGAACCTCCGGCGTGAGTTCGCCTTTCCAGTAGCCGATGCGGGATTGCTTCTCGGTCGATGACTCCCGGGAGTCGCCCCAGCTGCGGGAGAGCTTGATCGCGAGATCCTCGTCGTCGAAGGTCGCGATCTGGCGTGCGTGATAGGGCGTGAGGTCGGCCGCCGGCACCCGCCCGGCGGCGATCTCGTCGAGCAGCGCGGAAGCCCAGGCGCGCCGCGAAGTCAGGATTTCGACGACGGTGGCTCGATCTCCGGGCTTGAATCGCCGGTAGCGCTTCAGGAGCTCGGCCCCGATTTTCTCGTCGTCGAAAAGAGCCAGTCCCCGCGCCGCCGTGACGTTTAAATACCTCACGTCGAGAGCCTTTTCACACAATTCCCGAAGAAACGGAGGGCGCGTTTCCATCAGCGTTTCCAGCGCCGCCGTTCGCGAGGCGAGATCCGCCTCCTCGTCCAGAACGGTGTCGCGGATCGAATCGAGTGCCCGGCCGTCGCCGAAGAGCCCGCTCAACTCCCGCACGGTTTCGGCATGCCGCTTCTCCTTCGCGGCCACGGCGGCGAGCCGGTCCCACGAGTCCGGTTCCGGCGCCTGCCGCCAGCCCAGCAAGCCTTCGTCGAGCCCCCGGATCACCGCCGCCCGCCACGGTAAGTCCTTTTCCGCGGCCAGACTCAGCAGGGTGTCGAGCGGAGCGGGGGAATCCTCGATTCGTTCGGCGAGCGCCCGGGCGGCCCAACGGACCGTGTCCGGCCAGACGCAGTTTTCGGCGAGGCGGACGATGGCGCCGGGATCCGACTCGATCACCGGACTGACGCCCCACCAGACCATCGAGGGCAGGTTGTGGTCGTCGGCGTCCTCCGGACGGGAGGCGAGGGCGGTGCCGAGTTCGCTGCGGCGGGAGACGGGCAACCGTTGCAGCGTGGACGCCAGGGCCAGCCTCACGAGACCGGATTCGTCCGTTCCGGCCATGTCGACGAACTTCGCCAGCAAAGCATCGTCCAGCGGCGGACGATCGACGGCAACGGGCCCGGCAACGCGGTCGAGCGGCCATCGATCGGTCGAAGCGGCCACGCCCCACTTGCGAAGCGCTTCGTCGGGATCGTCCAGAAGGGTGCGGGCCACCGTGTCCACGACGGCATTCTGCATCGTCATCAGGGCCCAGAGAGCGCGCAGCCTGACCACGGTTTCCTCTTCGTCGTCGAGCGCGATCTCGTGCAGACGCTCCGAGATCCCCGGCGCGGCGTCGTCCGCAGCCAGACGAACCCGGCCTTGACGGGCGAACCAATCGTTGGGATGCCGCAGATTCCGCTCGACCGATTCCGGGGTTTGGATTTCGAGGGTGGAAAAGTCGGGCTTGGCGGTTTCGCCGTGCCTGATCCGGTAGATCCGGCCGCTGTTGCGGTGAACGCCGGTGTGCTCGTGGCATTCGCCGGTATCGCTCCAGTCGAGGACGTAGCCCGCGCCCTCGGGACCGGTGCCGATCTCGATGCCGCGGAACCACGGATCCTCCGCCAGGAAGGTGTCGGGTTCGTGCCGCCCCGCGAAGCCGCTGCCGAGGCGCTCCAAGCGTTCGACGTTCGCCCGCCGGCCGTGCAGATTGAGCGTGTAGAGTTTATCGCGGAAGCTCTCGGGCCATTGATCCGCCTGGTAGATCATCATGCCGACGTGGGCGTGTCCGCCGCCGAAATCATCGGCACGGCCGTCGCGGGACGCCGACCACTCGCCGGCGGTGTCCCAGTGCCAGTGATCGGCGTGCGTATCCAGAACCTCGTAGACGTGGGGATGGGGATCGACGCCGGAGGACTCCTTGAAATGAGCGCCGGGAAAGCCGTGCCAGAGATGCCCGTTGACGGTGTTGATGAAAAACAGCTCGCCGTGGCGGTCCCAGTCGTGTCCCCACGGATTGGTCGTTCCGTGGGTGAGCACCTCCACGACCTTCGTGTCGGGATGAAAACGCCAGACGCCGCCCTTGATGGGGACGCGATCCGCCTCCGCCGCTCCCGGCACTCCGATATTGCCGGGGGAGGAATGGCCGCAGCGCCCGTAGAGCCAGCCGTCTGGTCCCCAGCGCAGGCCGTTGGCGAAATTGTGATGATTGGCGTCTCCCACGGTGAACCCGTCCAGGACGACCTGCGGCGCGGCGTCCGGGACGTCGTCGGCGTCGGTGTCGGGGAGGAACAACAGCGTCGGGGGACACATCAGCCAGACGCCGCCGCGACCGACTTCGACGCTCGTCAGTCTTTGCGCTTGGTCCGTGAAAACGGTTCGCCGGTCGACCTTTCCGTCGCCGTTCGCGTCTTCGAAAATCAGGACGCGGTCCCGCAGGCCTTCCTCGAACCGCACTCCCTTTTCCGCGTATGTGTAGTTTTCGGCGATCCACAGTCGGCCCCGGAAATCCCAAGTCATGGCGATCGGATTTCTCACCTCCGGTTCCGAGGCGAACACGTCGACCGCGAAGCCTGCGGGAATTTCCGTGCCCCTGGCGGCCGCCTCCGGGGAGAGGGGGGCGGCGTCGACGTCCCGCTCGCTGTCGTGGGGCTCCGGGAACGTGTCCGCGGCGGCGGGTAAGCCGCACAGACAAAACAGAAAGAAGCAGATCCTCGGCATGAACCCGATTCTGGAGAAAAATCGGCCGATCGCCAGCTCGAAATGCTTCCTCGATCGAGTCCGGTCGCGGGCGTCCCGCGACCTTTCAGGCACCGCCCGCGAGTTTGACGGAGAGAAACTCGGAAACGAAGTCGAGGCGATCGCAGACATCCAGCATTTCCAATACTCTCTGCCGCTCGCAAGGATCGCTGAGGAAGCTCTGGGCGACGACGTCGGCAATGGCCGAGGGATCCTTGACGCAGCCAAGGTGCTGGCGGAGGCGCTCCGAAACCGGTTCTCCCTTTTCGCACAGCCGCCCGCAGAGATCGACGACTTCGAGAGCGAGGCGCGCGACCGCCTCGGGATCGGAGATTCGGCAGGCGAGGGGCGCGATCTTGGCGATTCGGAAGGGGGTCCGCTGTTCCCATCCCTGGATTTCGACGCGGTGCATTCCGGAGAGCATGAGATGGGAGGTGCCGTCGTCGTGCGTGACGCAGGCGCGGACGAGTCCCGCAGTGGTGACGGGATAAACGGGGTCGGCATGGTTCTCCGCGTCGATGCCCGGCAGGGTGTGCCCGACGCAGAACATTCGGTCGTGCCGCAGCGCGTATCGGAGCATCTCCCGGTACCGCTCCTCGAAGATGAAGAGGGGCATGTAGCCGTGGGGAAAAAGCGTGGCGCCGCCCAGCACCATCACCGGCAATGAATCGGGAATCGAGACAACGGCTTCATCGGGCATTTCTATGGTATACGATCGAAACGGAGGCAGGTCTGCGCGCGGCACCCAAAAACTGGCTTCCGCGGGATCTTTTCGATTGCATCGGGGAGGAATTGTGGTTGAATGGCCGCCTTGAAAGGGAGACCTGAAAAACCGGCGTCAAGGCGATGCCAGATTCGACCGAAATGAGTGAAACGACCAATAACACTGCGGAGCTCCAGCTCCACGAGGGTGATACCGGAAGCGCCGACGTGCAAGTCGCGCGCATGACCGAGCGCATCACCCAGCTGACCGAGCACATGTCGGCGAACAAGAAGGATTTGTCCTCTCGTCGCGGACTTCTCCGCCTCGTGGCCCGTCGCCGGAAACTACTCGATTATCTGGCGAGAACCCAGAACGACCGCTACCGGAAAGTGATTTCCACTCTCGGCCTTCGCCGGTAGTTGGCGAATTCGGAGCGTCGGCCTTGCCGGCGCTTCTTGCGTTTCGGGGCCGGCGTTCGGCCGCCGCGATGTCGCCGATCCATGAAACCTCCCCGTTCATCGAGCCGGGCTCACGGATTTCCTCGAGTTCCGTGAGGACCCGCCCGCCGAGGAACCAGGCCGTTCCCAAATTTTAGTAAAGAAAGAAAAAACATGAGTATAGAAAACATTACGTGCCAAGTCGGCGCGCAGGAAATCAAAATCGAGACCGGCCGGATGGGCAAGCTTGCCGACGGCGCCGTCACCGTTCAGGTCGCCGACACCGTGGTCATGGTGACCGCCGTTTCCCAGACCAAGGTAAGAGAAGGCCAGGACTGGTTTCCTCTCTCGGTTGAATACAAGGAAAAAGCATCTGCCGCGGGACGCTTCCCCGGTGGCTACTTCAAGCGGGAAGGCCGCCCCACCGAAAAGGAAATTCTGACCTGCCGGATGACGGACCGCCCGCTGCGCCCGCTCTTCCCCCAGGGATACCTCTACGACACCCAGGTGATCTCGCTGCTGCTGAGCGCGGACGGGCAGAACGACGCCGACATCCTCAGCATGAACGGCGCGTCCGCCGCTCTGGTCGTTTCGGACATTCCGTTCGCCGGTCCCATCGGCGCCGTCCGCGTCGGCCTGGTCGACGGGGAATTCGTCGCCAACCCGACCTTCGAGCAGCGCGAGGAAAGTTCGCTCGATCTCGTCTACGCCGGTCTCCGCGACAAGGTCATCATGATCGAAGGCGGTGCCGACGAGATTCCCGAGGAGAAGTTCAAGGAAGCCCTCCGTTTCGCCCAGGACGCCATCCAGCCGCTCATCGACGCCCAGGAAGAACTGGCCCGTCGCGTCGGCAAGGAAAAGCGCAATCCCGAACTCCTGGACGTGAAGGACGAGATGCTCGAGATCGCCTACGAAGTGGCCGGCGACCGCATCGAAGACGCGATCTACAAGCCCAGCAAGGTCGAACGTTCGGCCGCCGTCCGCGCGCTCCGCAAAGAAGTCGAGGAGAAGATTCTCGAGAAGTATCCCGACGCGAGCGATTTCGCGATGTCGCAGGCGTTCGATTTCCTGCAAAAGAAAGCGTTCCGCATCAGCATCCTCGACAAGGGGCAGCGTTGCGACGGCCGCGACGTCGACACCATCCGCCCGCTTTCGGCGGAGACCTCGATTCTACCGCGGACCCACGGGTCCGCGCTGTTCGCCCGGGGCGAAACGCAGGCCCTTGCGATCGTGACTCTGGCGCCGTCCGACGAGCGCCAGTACCTCGACAACTACGCCGGCGGGGAGGACAACAAGCGGTTCATCCTCCACTACAACTTTCCTCCCTTCAGCGTCGGCGAGACCGGCCGCATGGGCGGACTCAACCGCCGGGAGATCGGCCACGGCGATCTCGCCGAGCGCTCGCTCAAGCCCGTCGTTCCGTCGGAAGCTGACTTTCCCTACGCGATCCGCATCACCAGCGAAGTGATGGAGTCCAACGGCTCCACTTCGATGGCGTCGGTTTGTTCCGGCTCCATGGCGCTGTACGACGCCGGAGTGCCTCTTAGCCGAGCGGTTGCGGGTATCTCCTGCGGCTTGGTGACGGAATTCGAAGGCGAAGAACTGAAGCGCTACGTCACCATGCTGGACATCATTGGAAACGAAGATTTCATGGGCGACATGGATTTCAAGCTTTGCGGGACCAGCGAAGGCGTCACCGGCTTCCAGCTCGACCTCAAGCTTCGCGGCTTGTCTCTCGACATTTTCCTCGAAGGCGTCGACAAGGCCGCCAAGGCCAGGCACCAGGTTCTGGACGTGATGAACGCAACCATCAGCGCCCCGGCCGCTCTGAGCGATCAGGCGCCGCGGATCGAGAGCCTCAAGATCGATCCGCAGAAGATCGGCGAACTCATCGGACCCGGCGGCAAGAACATCAAGGGAATCCAGGCCGAGACCGGTGCCGACATCAATATCGACGACGACGGCACGGTGAACATCTACGCCGCCCACCAGGACGCTCTCGAGCGCGCCATCGAGCTGGTCAAGCGCACCACGGCGGAGATCGAAGTGGGCACGGTTTACTACGGCAAGGTGGTCAGCACGACCAACTTCGGCGCCTTCGTCGAAGTGTTGCCGGGCAAAGACGGCATGATCCACATTTCGGAACTGGCCGACTTTCGCGTCAACGAAGTCGAGGACATCGTCAAAATCGGCGACATGATTCACGCCAAGTGCATCGGCGTCGACGAGCGCGGACGGGTCAAGCTCAGCCGCAAGGCCGCCATGGCCGAGCGCGGCGACGAGGCCGACGCCGAAATGGCCGGCAAGAGCTAGATATTCTGTCCGAGACACTCTGTCCGAGACACCCTGTCCGAGACACCTCGGTTTACAAACTGTCGAGAGCCCGCTCCTGATCGGAGCGGGCTTTTTCGTGTCCGGTCCGCGCCCAGCCCCGCCGTGTTTTTTGTTTCGCGTTCGTTGCGCGTAGGGTCGAGCCCGTGTATCCATGACCCCGTTTATTTTTCAAGCGTTCGCCCCTTTACCGGGAGCCGTTCTCGCGAAACTTCGATATTTTTAAATAAGTCGGCGACACGGGACTTGAGGGTTGAGAACTTTGTGGAAATTGAATATTGTCGACGATTGATTGTATCTAAGTCATGAGATTTCTTCTCATAGCCGTATTGTTCCTCTTCACGGTGGCCGTTTTCACGGTTCTGGCGAAATACGGCTACCAGAGCAGCGTCGAGGCCGAGTTGGAACAACGATCCTCGAAGGCTCTCCGCGCGGCCGGGTTCGACGGTGTGGTCGCCACGTTCGATCACCTGAACGCCAACCTGGAAGGCGACGTTGCCAGCGAGGCCGAAAAGGCGGAAGTGGTGGCGCTTCTGGAGAAAGCGGTCCCTACCGCCTACCTGCCTCCCCCGGACGAAACTTCGCTCACGATCCGCCCCAGTCTCCCCCCCTGGATTTCGGTCAGGAGAGAGGGCGGCGAAACCGCGGTGGCACTGAGCGGGAAGCTGGGCGCCGACGAGGACCGGGCCCGGCGGCTGCTGGGCGCCAAGATTCATGCTCTCGACGCGATCGAAGGAGTGGACAACGCCATCGAACTCGACGCGAAGCGCCTTCCGTTCCCCACGACGGCCGAGTTCGCCGCGCTTGCGGCAGGCTTGGTCGGGAGATCCGACGACGCGGAGATCACGCTGAAGGACGAGATCCTGACGCTTTCCGGCGAAGTGGAGAACGACGGATTGAAAACGTCGCTGATCGAACTGGCGGAGAAGCTCGACGCCCGGGAGATCGTCGACGAGATACGGGTCGCCGAACCGCTTTCGTTTCGAAAACCGACGACTTTGACGATTACCCGGAACCGCTTCGGCCTCACTCTCTCCGGAACGCTGGCTTCCGAACAGGGTAGGGAGAGGGTCCGAACTCTGGTCGAGAGGGCCGAGGGAGCCGAGGGAGCCGACCGGATCACCGACAGGCTGGAGGTCGGCGAATCCTTCGTTCCGGCCGCCTGGGAAGAGCACGTGGAAGCGATCGTTCCATTGTTGATCGCCGAGTGCGGCGGCGAGATGACGGCGGCGTTCTCGCGCGAGAAGGTCAGGCTCGAAGGCACGGTTGCCTCCGAGAAGGCCAGGCGACAGTTGATGGCTGCCGTCCGGCCTCTGAAAGAAGAGCAGCCCTCGCTCGATATTCTCGCGAATTTGGCGGTCGACGACGCGGAAGAGGAGCCCGAGATCCGCATCCTGGCGGTGTACCGGGACGGCCTCCTGACACTCGACGGTTCGGTGCCGGACGACTCCTTCGTGGATGACCTGAATGCGGCGCTGTCGGCGGCGGACTCGGAAATACTCGTCAAGAATTCGCTCCTGACGTCGCCGTCCGCCGCGAGCGTGGCCTGGGTTCCGCGTTTGGCCGAGTTTTTCACGGAGGCCCTCGCGAGGATCGAAAACGGCGTCTTTTCCTTCGGCTACGACTCGCTTCGAATGGAGGGAGAGACCGTCGACTTGGCGGACAAGCGCATTCTGGAGAACGTGGCGGTAAACACGGTGCCGGGTCGTTTTTCGATCGAAAACCTTCTCTCCCACCCGGACGACTCTTTTCCCCGGCCGGCGCTCCGCCCCGAGGCCCGGACCAGGTTGTCGGAATCGCTCAAGTCCCAGCCGATCTACTTCGACAGCAACAGCGAGGTCGTCCGATCCGATGAAGAAGCGAAGATCGAGAAAATCGCGGAGGTGGTCAAGGAGGCCGAGGCGCCGGTGGCCCTCGCCGTCACGGGATTCGCGGACAATGTCGGCAATCCCGAATACAATCGCGCCCTGAGCCTTCGCCGAGCCGACGCGGTGGCGAAGAAGTTGGTGGCGCTCGGATTGCGGGAAGACTCGATGCAGACCGCCAGCGTGGGCGAGGACGTTTCGAACGTGTCCCGAAGCGATCGCTGGAAAGCCCGCCGGGTGGAAGTTTCACTGAACGCCGAAGAAGAATCGCCCTCGGGCGAAGAATAGCCCCTCGACCCTGTTGCCATGCCGCCGCTCACGCCACACTTGGAGAACTACCTGAAGGACTGGGGCATCACGCTCGCCGCCGCCGGAACGGTCTGTGTGGTACTCGGGGTGTTCGCGGGCTGGATTATTTGGCGAAACACCCGTAGATTCGCCGAGAAAGTCGAGACCGAGAACCGCAACGCTCTAGCCGACTACGAACGCACCAGCGACGAGATTTCCCGGATCAAAGCAGAAATCTCCGGTGAGCACGACTGATTTTCTTAACCAACCCGACCGCTACGAATCACCGATGGACGATTTCTCGTTTTTTCTTTTCAACAACTGGCTGCCCGTGGGCATCGCCGCGATCGCTTTTTTCAGCATAGGGCTGCTGCTCGCGAAGAGCATCTGGGGAAGGTACGCCCCGCGGCTCGCCTTCGCGGTGGAGGAGAATCTGAATCTGGCCAGCCAGTGGAGCGCGCTCGGCACCTCGCAGCGGGACCTTTTCAAAAAGCTGCGCGCCAGATGGCAGGCGGACCGCCAAGCCTGGGAGTCGAGACTTTCGGAGAAGGAGGGGTTGGTGAAAGCCAAGGACGAGAGAATCGAAGAACTCACGCAGGCGCTCGCCGCCGACGGCAAGATCACCCTTTCCGCCCCCCTCGAGGACGATTCCTCCCGTGAACGGATCGCCGAGCTGGAAGCGAAGCTGAAGAAGAAGGAACGCGAACTGGCCGAGCTGAAAGAGAACGCCGTGAGCTCGGCCACGCCGGTGCTGTTCGCCGCCGGCTTCGACCGGGAGGACCACAAGAAAGCGGAGGCGGAACTCGAGGGCCGCATCCGGGATCTCGAACAGGACCTCATCGACACCCACGACGAGTTGCACGACGTTCGCGCCGACTATCTCAAGCAGGTCGAGTTGGTCGAGTCCCTCGAGGCGAGACTCATCGAGTCGCCCGACACGGAGAAGGAACTCGGCCGGGCCGAGGAAAGGATCGCCAAGCTCGAGCGGGAACTCTCGATGGCCGGGGGCGACTCCCGCCGCGCGGTGCAATTCGGCGCCCTCGCCGCCCAGAGGGGGCGCGAGGTGTTCGAATTCCGCCGGGAGGTGATCGAGTTGAAATCGGAAAATTCGAGGCTTTGCGAGGATCTCGAAGCCGCCCGGGACCATTCGGAGCTGGAGAACCGGATCGAAGAGCTTTCCGGCGAACTCGAAACGGTCAACGCCAAGTTGGATTCGGTGAACGCGGAACTCGCGTCGAAATCCGACGAGTTGGAAGCCGCCGAGAAGAGCCTCGACGAAGCCGCGATCCTCGAGAAAAGGCACGAACGCCTCAAGGCCGAACTCAACGACGCGTACCACGAAATGTACGACGTCCGCACCGCCTTGAACGAGCGGCTCGACGAAATCGAGCTGCTGGAGGCGCGCCTGGACGAACTCGACGAAGTGGAGGAGGAACGGGAAACGCTGGACAAGGAACTTGCCGGCACGCGCGAGGAATTGAGCGGCGTTCGCGCCGCCATGGACGAGCGGCTCGACGAAATCGAGCAACTGAAGGCGCGCATCGCCGAGCTTGACGACGTCGAAGCGGAGCGCAATTCCCTCGGGCAGGAACTTTCCAACACGCGCGAGGAATTGAGCGAGGTCCGCCTCGCCATGGACGACCGGCTTGCCGAGATCGAGATGTTGAAGGCGCGAATTTCCGAACTGGAGGAAGTCGAGAAGGAAGGGGAGGTCGTCGCAGAGGAGCTCGCCGGCACTCGCCGCGAACTCGGCGGCGTCCGCGTCGCCTTGGACAAGCGAGTCGGAGAGATAGAGACGCTGAAGGAGCGGATCCTCGAGCTCGAGGAAACCGAAAAGGAGCGGGACGCCCTCCTGCTGGAACTTTCCGACACCCGCCACGAACTGAGCGACGTTCGCATCGCCTACAACGCCAAGGTCGCGGACTACGAGAAAGCCCGCGGCGAAATGGACGAACTGGAAGCGATCATCGAGGATCGCGGCGCGGAAGTGAACGATCTCTCCGCGGAAGTCCGGGAAAAGCGGGATTCGGTGCGCCAACTGAAGAACACCATCGCCGAATACGAAGGCGAACTCGAAGCGCTCAACGAAGAGTCGGCCCGGTCGGCTTCCGCACTCGCCGACAAAGCCGCTTTCGCCGAGGAGCAGAAGCGTCGCATCGCCGATCTCGAGGAGGCGATCGCGCAGCGCTACGCCGAGATGAACCAGGTCCGGGTCCAATTCGACGAAGTCGCGGCGACGGCCCAGTACAACGAGAGCCGGGTCGAAGAACTCGCGTCCGAGCTTCGGGCTCGCGAGGCCGAAATCGAAGCTTCCCGGCGCCAAGCGGCGACCGCCGAGGAATCGCTCGAGGAAGCCAATCGTCAGATTGCCCGGCTGACGGAGAAACTGGAACAGTCCGACCGTTCTCTTTCGAAGCTCGAGGAAGACGTCAGAGATCTCTCCCGCGAAAAGGACGAGAAATTGAAAGAACTCGACCTCGCCACCCGGCGCATCGAGGAGCTCGAGCAGGCGGCTGCCCTCCGCGAAGAGAAAATACGGGAGTTCGAACTGGCCGTCCGCGCCAACGAGGCGCAGATCGCCGAGCAGAAGCAGGCTAGGGAAGCCAGCGAGGCAGCCATGTCCGAGCTCCAGGAGACGAGCGAGGCCCGAATTTCCCGGCTCACGGAGGCCAACGAGGCCGAGATGGCCGAACTCCGGGGGGCGCACG
>JBBDRG010000012.1:0-133227 GCA_040905585.1 Verrucomicrobiales bacterium | reverse complement strand
AAGCTGAAATGGCAGAACTCCGCGAGACCAACGAGGCCGAGATGGCGGAGCTCCGGGGGGCGCACGAAGCTGAAATGGCAGAACTCCGCGAGACCAACGAGGCCGAGATGGCGGAGCTCCGCGAGAGTCACGAGGCGCGCATCGCCGAACTGAGGGAATCCGGAGAGGCCCTCGTCGCCGAACTCAGGGAATCCGCCGACGCCAAGGACCGACGCATCGCCGAACTTCGGAAATCCGCCGAAGCCAAGGAGGGGCGTCTTGCCGAGCTCGAAGAATCCGCCGGAGCTCACCGCCGAACGTCGGAGGACCTCGCCAGACAGATCGAACGTCTCAACGCGGAGCTGGAGAGCGCCCTGCACGAAAAGGAACTTTCCCGAAACTCCATCGCCGCCCTCGAGAAGGCTCTCCAAAGCAGCGACGACAAGACCTTGCAGCTGTCCCGCCGTCTCGAGGAGAAAGAGAGCGAACTGGCGCAGCTCGGCACCGACCTGTCCTCCGTCCGCGGTCAACTCGAAGCCCGGGAGAGCGCCATGGCGGACAGCGAGAAGCAAATCGCCTCTTTGGAGAACGCACTGGAGGCCAAGCTCGCCGCTTTCGCGGAGGAGCGAGACGTTTTCGAGAAGCAACAGGCCGAATTAGACCGCGAGCAGAGCGCCGAAATCGAAAAGCTGAAAAGCGAACTGCAGTACCAGCAGGGCAAACTGAACCGCTACGCCCAACAGCGCGAACAGAGTCTCGGCGAGATCGAGCGTCTCCGGTCGAAGGTCGCCAAGCGCGGCGACGCCGTCCGCGAACTCCAGAGTCAGATCAGCAGCATCATGATGCAACGGGCCTCGCGCGACAACGAGATTTCGCTGCTCAAGGACAAGCTCCGCGCCGTCGAGGCGGGCCTTAGAAACGCCCGTCCCGCCGATACGACCACCTTGTCGTCACAAGCCCCCGAGCCGGAGGAATCGAGCCTCGAAGAGGCCATCCGGCGATCCTTGGAGAACGAAACCGGCGGCAACGGCGGAACTTCGCTCGACGAGCTGGAGCACAAGGACAGCCACCACGAGCCGGGCACGCAGAGCGCTCCCGCCCTCGAGCCGGCGCCCGCCCGTTCGGACGAGGGGGACTTCGTCGTGTATTTCGACGAGTCGAGCGACGGGCTTCCCGAAAAGGAAATGAAGAAGATCGACAGGTGCGCCCGCAGCTTCAAACAGTCCGGCCGCAAAATGGAGCTCACCGTGATTGGATTCGCCGGGCCCGAGGGTTCGGCCAACTACACCGAGTCCCTCAGCGCACGGCGGGCCGACTCGGTTCGCCAAAGGCTCCTCGAACGCGGAGTCCCGCAGAACAAGATTAGCGTCCAGAGCGCCGGCCAGGATCGACGGTTCCAAGACTGGAAAGCCCGAAGGGTCGAACTGGTCATGGCCCCCAGAGCCGTCGCCGAGAGTGTCAACTGAGCGGAGACTCCGGCAGATGTCCCTCCTTTTCGATCGTCCCGCAGCCGGCCAGCTCGGGTCCTTGCCGCTGGGAGAATACGGTTGGCTCTACTACGTCATCTGCGCGCTGGTTTTCACCGTCGCCGGGCTGATCTGCGGCTACTTCATCTGGCGGAGAGGCCACATGCAGACGCTCGATGCCGAAATGGAGATTCAGCTCGCCGAAAACGAATTGAAGGGACTCCGAACCGATCTGGAACGGGAGGAAAAGGAACTCCGCCCGGAGGCTGGCGAGGAGACAACCGGAGAGATCGCGCCGGATTCCGAAGACGGGGGCGGGCCCGGCGATCATCCGGAAAAGCCTGCCGAGTAGCTCCCTCGGCGGAGGGGAGAAGCGAAGCGGGTGCTCACTTCTTCTTCTCGACAACCTCCTCGCTTCCTTTGATCAGGCGGCAGAACTCCTTCTTGGTCACCGAGTGGTGCGTGCCCTCCTCGGAGTTCTCGAAATCGAGTTTCTTGTAGTCGACCGATAGTCGCTCCAGCTGGACGATGCGGTAGAGATCGCCGCCTTTCCGCCAGAGCTGATTTTGATGAAGTTTCATGTAAAGAGACAGGGAGAAGGGGGGCGAGGAGTCAGGGAGAAGGGGGCGACACGCAGGAGCTTGCGAGCAAGCCCCTGTGCCGAGCGAGGGGAGCAGGATTTAGAGTAGGGGCCTGGGAAGCGACCTAGGCCTCTCCGCGGAGGGTCCAGTCGCCTCGGTAGGGAAGGGCCATGAGCTGTTTCTGCGCGTCGGCGTCGCCGACGACTTTCTCGGATGCGGGATCCCATTGGATCGGCTTGCCGAGTTCGTGGGAGAGGTAGGCGAGGTGGCCGGGAGTGATGGACCGGTGGGCGGTCTCGGCGTTGGCGACCGTGTCTTCGCGCGATTTCACGCAGTCGATGAAGTTGCGCTGGTGGCCGGGAGTCCGGTAGGCTTTCCATTCGCCGGCTTCGAATCCGGGCTCGGCCCAGGCGGGGTCGGAGGCGGTGAGTTTGCCGCGGGTGACGTGGACCCAGCCGTTCTCGCCGATCCATTTGGTGCCCATGGGCTGGCGGGAGGAAATGAGAACTTCCGCGCCGTTCTCGTACTTGGAGAGGACGTCGTAGTCGACGGGGGAGTCGTAGACGTCGGTTTCGGGGAAGGTCCAGTTCCGGGCCTGAACGGAGACCGGTCCGCTCTTGTCCATGCCCAGGCCCCAGTGGGCGATGTCGTTGTGGTGGCCGATCCAGTCCATGAGCTGGCCGCCGCCGTAGGTGAGGGTCCAGCGCCAGGACCAATGATGGCGGGCGGGCATGTAGGGCAGCTTTTCGGCGGGCCCGCACCAGAAGTCGTAGTTGAGGTCGTCGGGGGGCGTCTGGACGGTGGCGTCGCCTTCGGGTTCGTTGTGCCCGGTGGGGAGCCCGACTTCGACCTTGGCGATCTTTCCAAGGAGGCCGTTGCGGACGATTTCGACGGCCTGCCGGAAGGGTTTGTCGGAGCGCTGCTGGGAGCCGACCTGGAAGACGGCGCTCTGTTTGGCGACTTCCCGGTGGATGGCGTGGCCTTCGGCGTACTTGTGGGTGACGGGCTTTTCGCAGTAGACGTCTTTGCCGTTCTGGAGGGCGGCCATGGTGATGATGCCGTGCCAGTGGTCGGGAGTGGCGACCATGACGGCGTCGATGTCGTCGCGGTCGGTGATCTCGCGGAAGTCTTCGTAGGCGTCGCAGCCTTTCCAGTCGCCGCTCACGCTGCGCTTGGCGTAGGCTTTTTCGAGAGCCGCTTTGCCGGGAGTGCGGCCGTAGGCGCGGCTGCGCTTGCCGTCTCGGACACGGAAGTGATTGTCGTCGACGTCGCAGACGGCGATGCCCTGAACGTCGTCGTGGTTGAGAAAGGCCTCCATCACGCCGATGCCCCGGTTGCCCATGCCGATGAAGGCCATGGAGACGCGGTTGCTGGGAGCGTTCTTGCCCAGCACGGAGGCGGGGATGATGGTGGGAGCGGCCACGGCGGCGGCCGTCCGGCCGAGGAATTGTCTGCGCGATGTCTTGTTCTTCATGGTGCGAATGTAGCTGGAGGATCGGGGGAGGATCAAATGTCGCAAAGCTGCGCGGCTTGCCGCAGGGCGAGGACGGGATCGTCCCAGGTGGGAATGAATTCCTGGGCCACGAATCCCTCGTAGCCGGTATCGAGGATGGCTTCGAGAACGGGAGGGTAGTTGATTTCCTGTGTCTCGTCGAGTTCGGCCCGGCCGGGATTGCCGGCGGTGTGGTAGTGGCCGATCAAATCCTGGTACTCTCCGATCCGACGAATGATGTCGCCGTTCATGACGGAGACGTGGTAGATGTCGAAAAGGAGTTTGAAGTGGGGGGAATCGACTTTCCGGATGAGGTCGACACAGAAGTCGACGTCGTCGCCGAAGTAGCCGGGGTGGCCTTTCATGGGATGGGTGTCGTCGCGGGAGTTGAGATGCTCCAGCACGAGGGTGACGCCCGCTTTCTCCGCGACCGGGAGAACTTCCTTCCAAGTGTCGATGCAGTCCTTGGCGGCTTTCTCGTCGTCCATGCCGTCGAAGCGCATGCCGGTGAAGGTGATGACGCTCTTGCAGTCGACTTGCTGGGCGACATCGATGGCTTCGGTCAGTTTGGCCACGACTTCTTCGCGGTTGGCGGGGTTGCAGGGGCCCGTGGCGAAGCCGTGGCTGCTGATCAGGGAGATGTCCAGACCCAGTTTCCTGACTTCGGGATAGGCTTCGCGGGAAATGCCCTCCATCCCCACGAGACCGATGTCCTTGCAGTGGTGGGCGAGTTCGACGGCGTCGAAGTGGTCCTGGAAGCACCAGCCCATGATGGACTGTCGAATGCGGCCATTTTCGACCACGAACCCGGGATCTACCTCCGCGCGGGGCAGTTGGGCTTCCAGGCGGCTCGCAGAGCCGAGTATACCGCCGGCGAGAATTGAGGTTTGGGAGAGAAATCCACGACGCGAATACATGCGGAGACGTTAGACCTATCCCGCCGGGCGACGCAAGCTTTCCGATGGACGCGGTCAGGGAATTTTTTATTCGCGGAACACGCTCTTCCGGGACGGCGGCAAGCGGGCGCTTCTGGGGCATCCCAGAACGGCGGGCCCTTCACTTTCCGCCCGGCCGCAGTCGGCGACGAGTTTTCGCCTATTTCGCTTGATAGATATCTAAATAATACGATTATTCTAATCATTATAGTATTTAAGCGTAAAGAAACCATTTTGAACCTCGTGAGTTTTTCAATATCCAATCGAACCGTTCTTTCCCTGGCGTGCGGGCTGATCCTTGCCGGACCTGCGAACGCCGATGAGGCGGAAGAAGAGCCGCAGCAGGTCTCCCTGCAACTGAAGTGGTACCACCAGTTTCAGTTCGCGGGCTATTACGCGGCCGACATCAAGGGCTATTTCCTGGAGGAGGGGCTCGACGTCGAGTTGCGTGCCGGAGACCCCGAATTCTCGCCGATCGAAGCGGTTCTTTCCGGAAACGCCGATTTCGGGGTTTCGGACTCGGACATTCTGCTCGCCCGCATGAGGGGAGAACCGGTGGTTGCGTGCGCCACGATTTTCCAGCATTCGCCGTACGTGCTGCTGACCAGAAACGACTCGGGCATCCGGAAGCCTTCGGATCTGCTCGATCGGCGGGTACTGGTTTCGAACAATCAAGGATCGGCTCAGTTCCAAGCCATGATGAAGCGGGAAGGGCTTCCGGTGGAGCGGATCTCCCTGGTTTCATCCCCGTGGAGCTTGGACGACCTTGTTGCAGGCAGAGTGGACGCGGTTTCCGCTCATTCGACCGCCGATTACAGCCAGTTGGAGAGCCGCGGGGTGGATCCGTACATGATACTGCCCTCCGACTACGGCGTGGATTTCTACGGCGACACTCTGTTCACGACCGAGACTTTCGTGAACGATCGCGAGAAAGCGACCGAAGCGATGATCAGGGCCACCTCCCGAGGCTGGGCTTACGCCATGAAGAATCCCGAAGAAATGATCGACTACATTCTCGGCCTGCCCGGGGTGAAGGAACGGGGGATACGCAGAGAGAATTTGGTGTTCGAAGCGCAAAGGATGCGGCCGCTCATCCTGCCGGACGTGGTGGAACTCGGTCACATGAACCCCGGCCGCTGGCAGCGGATCGCCGAGACCTACGTGAATGCCGGGATCGCCGACCTGGGCGAGGATCTGGATTGGTTGAACGGGTTCATCTACGAGTCCCGCGACGAGTCCCTGAACCTCCGCTTCCTCGGGGTGGTATACTCCGCCGTCGCTCTGACGGGTCTTCTGGCCTTCGTCTGGACACTGGTGCTGCGGCGGCAGGTCGAGGAGCGAACCCAGGAGGTGCGCAAGAGCTACGAACTGAAGCAGGGAATTCTGGAAAGCGCGATCGACGCGGTCATCGGAGTGGACGGGCGGGGAAGAATCGTCCACTGGAACGCCCAGGCGGAGCGGGTTTTCGGCGTTTCCAAAGACCAGGCCGAAGGAAGCCCGCTTGAAAAGTTCCTGCCGGATTTGGAAGATCGCTACGATTCCGAAAGCGCGGACACTACTTCGTGGCGTTTCGAGATCGAGGCGCGCCGCGCCGACGGGTCGACGTTCCCCGCCGAATTGTCGATGTCGCGGATCGCTTCGAACAAGCAGGTCTCGCTGAATATATTCGCTCGCGACATCACCGGCCAGAAGAGCATGGAGGAGACGCTGCGGCAGTCCCAGAAGATGCAGGCCATCGGGCAACTCGCCGGCGGCGTCGCGCACGACTTCAACAATCTTCTGACGGTGATCCAAGGAAACGCCAGTATAGCCAAGCACACCGCCTGCGACGAGAACCGCGCCCGTCTCTCCGAGATTCTGGCGGCGAGCGAACGAGCCGCGGGCCTGACGAACCAATTGCTCGCCTTCAGCAGGCAACAGCCCATGCAGTTGAAGGCGGTTCACGTGAACGACGCGGCCTCGGGGGTGTGCCTCATGCTGACCCGGCTCATCGGCGAGGACATCAGGCTGGTGACGGACTTCTGCCACGAGCCGACGCTCGTGCAAGCGGATCCGGGCATGCTCGAGCAGATCCTGATCAACTTGGCGGTGAACGCCCGCGACGCCATGCCCCAGGGGGGATTGCTGACCATCTCGACGCGGATCGTGACGCTCGGTGAACACGACACCGAGCTGTGGCCCGACGCGGTGCCGGGAGAGTTCGTGCGCGTCCAGATCCGCGATACCGGCACGGGAATTCCGGAAGACCAGTTGCCGCACATTTTCGAGCCGTTCTTCACGACCAAGGACGTGGGGAAGGGGACCGGCCTGGGGCTCGCGACGGTATTCGGGATCGTCCAGCAGCACAAAGGGTGGATGCACGTGGAGAGCACGTTCGGCGAGGAAACCGTGTTTTCCGTGTGGCTGCCTCTCAGTCGAGCCACGGCGAAGTCGATTCCTTCCGATTCGACCGTGTTCGACCGCGGAGGACTTCACGCCGGAAGCAACGAGACCATTCTCCTGGTCGAGGACGAGAAGATGGTCAGAATGATCGCCCGGAAGCTGCTCGACATGCACGGATACCGCGTACTGGAGGCGGAAAGCGGACGCGACGCGCTCAAGGTGTGGGCGGAACACTCGGACGAGATCGATCTGCTTCTCACGGACATCGTGATGCCGGAGGGATTGTCCGGCCACGACCTCGCCCAGAAACTCCAGCTCGAAAGCCCGGGACTGAAGGTCATCTACTCGAGCGGCTACTCCGCGGAAATATTCCGGGGCGATGCCGTGTTTCCCGACGACGCCCTTTTTCTCGGCAAACCGTACCAGCCGGACGACTTGCTGGGCAAGGTCCGCGAGGCGTTCGGTGCGGTCGTGCTGCCCGCCTGAAAAAGCTCAGGAGTATATCTCCGAGCCTTTTTCGGCGAACTCCCGGGATTTCTCCTCCATGCCTTTCTCCAGCGCTTCCTGATCGCTCAAACCCTGCTTCGCGGCGTATTCCCGAACTTCTTCGCTGATCTTCATCGAGCAGAACGTCGGTCCGCACATGGAGCAGAAATGGGCGGTCTTGGCACCGTCCTGAGGCAGCGTTTCGTCGTGGAACGACTGGGCCTTGGTTGGATCGAGCGACAGGTTGAACTGGTCTCTCCAGCGAAACTCGAACCGCGATTTGCTCAGCGCGTTGTCGCGAATCTGGGCGGCGGGGTGACCTTTGGCGAGATCGGCGGCGTGGGCGGCGATCTTGTAGGTGATGACGCCTTCGCGGACATCCTCCCGGTTGGGCAGGCCGAGGTGCTCCTTCGGCGTGACGTAGCACAGCATGGCGCAGCCGTACCAGCCGATCATGGCGGCGCCGATGCCGGAGGTGATGTGATCGTAGCCCGGGGCGATATCCGTCGTGAGCGGCCCGAGCGTGTAGAACGGCGCTTCGTGACACCACTCGATCTGCTTCTCCATGTTCTCCTGGATCAAATGCATCGGCACGTGCCCCGGCCCTTCGTTCATGACCTGCACGCTCTTCTCCCAGGCGATCTCCGTGAGCTCTCCCTGCACCTCGAGTTCGCCGAACTGGGCGGCGTCGTTCGCGTCGGCGATGGAGCCCGGTCTCAGTCCGTCGCCGATCGAAAAGCTGACGTCGTAGTCCGCCATGATGTCGCAGATGTCCGACCAGTGCGTGTAGAGAAAATTCTCCTTGTGGTGGGACAGGCACCATTTGGCCATGATCGAACCGCCGCGGCTGACGATGCCGGTGGCGCGAGTCGCCGTGTCCGGGATGAAGCGCAGCAGCACGCCGGCGTGAATGGTGAAATAGTCGACCCCCTGCTCGGCCTGTTCGATCAGCGTGTCGCGGTAGACTTCCCAGCAAAGGTCCTCGACGCGACCGTTCACTTTCTCGAGCGCCTGGTAGATGGGCACGGTCCCGATGGGAACGGGGGAGTTGCGCAGAATCCATTCCCGCGTGGCGTGGATGTTCTTTCCGGTGGAAAGATCCATCACCGTGTCGGCGCCCCAGAGAGTGGACCACTGCATTTTCTCGACTTCTTCGTCGATGGTCGAAGCCACGGCGGAGTTGCCGATGTTGGCGTTGATCTTGACGAGGAAATTGCGTCCGATGATCATCGGTTCGCTCTCGGGATGGTTGACGTTGGCCGGAATGATGGCCCGGCCGCGGGCCACTTCGTCGCGGACGAACTCCGGGGTGATGTGTTCCGGAATCGCGGCGCCGAAGGCTTGTCCCGGATGCTGGAAGTGCATCAGGTTGCGCGGGCCGCCACCGTCGGTGGCCGCCTCGAACGCTGCTTCGCGCCCGAGATTCTCGCGAATGGCGATGAATTCCATTTCCGGAGTGACGATGCCCTGCTTCGCGTACCACATTTGGGTGACGGGGTGTCCGGCGGAGGCGCGCAAGGGCCGGCGCCTGAGCCCCGGATACTCCTTGAGGCGGTTTTCGGAGGCCTTCTTCTCGTTGTACCGGGAGGCGTGCTCGTCGGAAATGTAGCCGTTGTCCTCCGGTTTGACCGAGCGTCCCTCGTACTCGTCGACGTCGCCGCGCCCCAGGATCCAGTCGCGTCTCAGGGGGGGGAGACCTTCCTCGGCGTTTCCCCGGAACTCCGGATCGCCCCAGGGACCGCTCGTGTCGTAGATGCGGACGGGCTCGTTGACCTCGACGCGACCGTCGGGATGAGTCGTCTCCGACAGCACCACCTCGCGCATCGGCACTCGGACGCTTTCGTGACGGCGCCCCTGGACGAGAACGCGGCGGCTGTTGGGAAAAACGTCCGCGACCGTTCCGGGTTCCTCGGACGAGGTGGATTCGCTTGGGGTGATCATGGTGGATGGGGGGTTCAGAATCGGTCCTGCTCCACGGCTGGAGGAAACGCCGGGCTCCCGGACCGCGAACGGCGGATTCGGAACGAAACGGCGAAGATGAAAAGAGAATTCATGAATCGACTCCCTGCGGCAGCATTACCTGCATCAGGTTCCAAGGGTCTTGTCGGATGACAATCTCAGCGACCGGCGCTCCCCTGCCAGAACTTTGAAGCAGCTTACCTGAAAGGGGGGAGGCGTCAAGGCATTCGCTCGCGCTTCCGGACGATCGTTGGGGGCTGCGCGGGAAGCGGTTGATTCGCGGTTGCCGACATTCCGTTGATGGAGGAAACTGGAGCGACGCTCCAAGAAAGACCGGCCCGGCCCGTTCTACCCGTGACGCATGAGGCTTCTCGACCGCTACCTCGCCCGCCAGATCTTCGTTTCGGCCGTTTTCGCCGTGGCCGTGATCATCATTATCCTGGTGCTGGGAAACGTGTTCAAGGAGATCCTGCGCGAATTGGCGAAACGGCCCGACCTCAGCCTGGGCTTCGTGCTGAAGTTCATCGCGCTGGTCATTCCGATCTCGATGAGCCTCGCGATTCCCTTTTCGTTTCTCACCGCCATCCTGCTCGTCTTCGGCCGTCTCTCGGCGGACGGCGAGTTCATTTCCATGCGCATGGCGGGCCTGAGCATGTGGCGGATCTGTCTGCCCGTCGGGTATCTGTCGCTCTTATTCACGGCCGTCTGCGCATGGGTGAACCTGTCGATCACGCCCGCCGCCAAGGTCGAAATGGAGGGGATGAAGGATTCTCTGATCAATCTGGTGAAAAAGGAGCCGATGCTGCTTTTTCCGAACCAGCAGGTGATGACCGACCTCCCGGACCACTTGGTCTTCGCGAGAAAGGAGGACGGCGTTCTGAAGGGATTCCAGATGATCAAGCTCGAGAACAACCTGCCCCAGGCGCTCGCCATCGCCAACGAGGCCAGGGTTTCCGTCGATCTGGAGTCCGAGAATCCGGAACTGCTCCTCGAAATGCGGGACGTCAACGTGATGATGCGCGGCCAGGGCGGCGATTTCATGAAGTCCTCGCAGCCAATCTTCATGGAAGAGGCCACCACGGGTGTTTCCATCGCCAAGTTCAAGACCAAGGGGGACGAGGCGCTCGACAAGCCCGACAACATCAGCCTGAGACGGTTGATTCGAATGACGCACGATCCCACTCTCGATAAGGAAAGCCGTGCCAGCTACCGCACGGAACTGAGCATGCGGTTCGCGTTTTCGCTTTCGTGCATCACCTTCGGGCTTATCGGCGTGCCGCTGGGAATCACCGCCCAACGGCGCGAGAGCACGGCCGGCTTCGTCATCAGCATGCTGATCGCGGTGAGCTACTACGCCATGCTCACCATGGCGGAGATGGTGAGCAAGAAGGAGGAGATGTATCCGCATCTGCTCGTCTGGATCCCGAACATCCTGTTCGTCGGGCTCGGCGTGGTGATGTTCTGGCGCATGACCCGAAAATAGGCCGGGGCGTCAGCCGGTCTGGCGGAATATCTTCGCGTCGGGCAGATATCGACCGAGGCGTTCGGCCACGAGACCGACGAGTTCGTCTTCGACGTCGGCGCGGTAGGTCATCTGACCGTCCCTCGTTTCCGTCTCGGCGAGCGCGAAAAGGGGATCCTCCGGATAGAGCTTCACGATCCGATCGTGCATGGCCTTGGGAAACCGCATCGTCCCGAGAGTCGCCGAGTGAATCTGCCCTGCGTCCACCTCGGCGAAAATTCGATCGATCATGTCGGGGTAGAGGCGGGCGAATCCCGGCCAAGGGACGAGCGGATCGAAGCGGAGACCCACGGTCCAACCCTGTCGAGCCAGTGACCCGACCCTGTCGAGCCGCTTCTCGAAGGACGGAGCGCCATGCTCGATCTCGCGTGCAATGACGTCCGGGGTGAGGGTGTAGGCGACGACGATGTTGGGTACCGGGTCGGCCGCTTCGAGAACGCGCGTGGCGATGCTTTTGGTCCGCAGTTCCAGCCAAGCATCCGGTCGTTCGGAAAAGAAGGGGAGGAACCGCTCGGCGAATCCCGTCATTCTCTCCATCCCCATGGAATCGCAATCGTAGCCGGAGAAGAAACAGAGATTGCCGGGGTTCCGGCTTTCGCTCCGCAGGCGGTCGATCTCGGTCTCGAAGTCCTCGAAATTGACGAAGTAGACGTAATGGGCCGATCGGTACATCCCCTGGAGGAAGCAGTAGCGGCAATCGTAGAGGCAGTTCAGCATGTGGCTGAAGTAGAAATTCTCCGTCGCCCCGATGGAGTAGCCAGGCGGCGTCGGAAGCACGGTCCGCCCGCGCTTTGCCGCGAGGATGAGAGCGGGGCGCTGCTTCTGCAGCCGGAAATTCTGCGAGCGCATATTGAACACTTCGCCGTAGTGCCCGCATTCGATCACGGCGGCCCGGGGGTGGCGTTCCAGCGCCGCGATCGCCCGGGGATGGCTTCGAGCGGCGGATTCGACGTAGACGGTGTCCATCGCAGCGGAGGTCGGGGAGTCAGGCCGAGATCTGACGGTAAATCCAGACCGCGATGAAAACGAAGGCGATGCCGGCGAGAATATTGAGCAGGAGCACCAACGCGACAATGACGCCGATCACCGTGACCGGCCACCAGCCGCCGGCCGCCTGGGTCCCTTCATCGCTGTCCAGATAGGCGTTGAGCATTCGGTAATTGCGCGAGTTCGACTTGAACCAGACCGAGAACAAGTCGCCCACGCCGGGAATCGCGCCGACCCCGGCGTTGACGATCATGTTTCCGCTCATTCGAACAATCGTTTTCAGGGGGAGCCCCTTTTCCCCGGCATCTTTCAGAATCGCCGCTCCGATGATGGTGGCGATGGTTTCACCACCGAAGGGCAACAGACCGAGAATGGGATCGAGCCCGAATCGAATGCTGGTCCCGGGAACGCGGACGCATTCGTCTAGCAGCCAGGAAACGCGGCGCGAGGTTCCCGTCCTGTTTCTGCGGGCGGCAGCGAGATCTTGGTCGTCCGGGGTCGGATCGGGGATCGCGGGAGAGGAACGGTCGGGCATGGAGAAGAGACGGTCCGGCGGTCAGGCGAAGGGAGGGGGCGCGTCGGGCGGGGGAGGATCGTTCGGTGGAGAGGCGGCCGGAACTACCGGATCGGCTTTCCGGAGCTTCTTGAAGGCCAGAACGATCAATCCCGCCGTCACGGCGAGAATAACGATGCCGAGGATCGGCCGGTGAAGAATCCACGCCAAGGAGACGATGACGGTCCAGGCGATGGCTGCCAGGAGGAAGGAGATCGCGGTGGTGCCGGCGCCCACGATGCGCCCCAGGAAGGGGAGGATGTCGGCGAACACGACAAGCGGTCGCAGAATCATGGAAAATCCGATGGCGAGGACGAAGAACCCGCCGACCCGAATTGCCCACGTCATGGCCTTGTTTCGGTCCCGGGCTGATCGGAACATTTCCTCGGCGGAAAGGGTACCCCGTTCCAGCAGGTCAACTTTTCCTCCGGTCTTGGCGACGTAGGAAACCAGAGTGTCGCCTTGCTGCCTGGCCACCACGCTGACCGGACCGGGGCGGACGACGGCGTAGCCGACCCGGATGTCGCCAACGGCGGGCGAGGCGGGATCGCTGCCGAAATAGACGTCTCCGTTGCTCAAGATGCCGGCGGCCGCGACGGCTTCGGAAGCGGACTCGAGGGAGCGGATCTCGAGAGGCTCGGCACCGCCGATTCTGGCAACGAGGAATTCCGGCAGTCGAAAAGCGCCCACGGAAACATCGTCGGCCAGCAGGACGGTTGAGCGGTATTCCATTTCGACGGGATTGCCGTGCCCCTCCGGCTCCTTGAATTCACTGGAATCGATCGGTTGCTCGCGCCACTCGCGGGAGTAGGTGTAGGTAACCACCAGGACGAGGCCAATGACGGCTCCGCCGATCGAATTCTTGCTTCGGCTTCCCAATCCCTGGCGCGACCGCTCGACAAACTGGCTCATGTTCCGCTTTCTAACAAACACGCGCCTTTTCCGCAACCGCTAGTATCAGACGAGGGCGTTTGTCTTGATGTCCAGCAGCATCTGGGCGTTCGAGGGATAGCGCTCCATGCAACGGAGCAGCCACTCCATCGCGTCGGCCGGTTTGTAACCGCCGAGGCCGCGGCGAATCACGTAGATTTTCTCGAGAACGCGGGGCGGCAGCAGCAGTTCCTCCCGCCGCGTGCCGGACTTGTGGATGTCGACGGCGGGGTAGATGTAGTTCTGGGCGATCTGGCGGTCCAGAACCAGCTCCATGTTGCCGGTTCCCTTGAACTCCTGAAAGATGGCGTCGTCCGCTTTGCTGTTCGTCTGCACGAGCGCCGTGGCGATGATCGTGAGCGATCCGGCCTCTCGCGTGTTGCGCGCCGCGGCGAAGATTCGTCGGGGGGTCTCGAGGGCGCCCACGACGAGACCGCCACTGGCTGTTCCGCGCTTGCCGCCGCGCATCTGGCTGTTGAAGGCTCTCGCGAGACGAGTGATCGAGTCCATCAAGACGACCACGTGGCGCCCGGCTTCGACGAGCCGCTTGGCCCTCTCGATTGCCAGCAGGGCGATGCGGGTGTGGTCCTTTCCCTCGCTGTCGTTGGAACTGGAAAACACTTCGACGTCGGGAAAGGAGCGCTCGAAGTCGGTCACCTCCTCCGGCCGCTCGTCGACCAGCAGAACCATCAGGTGGAGCTCGTCGTCGTAGTTCTCGATCAGTCCTTCGGCAATGTGATGCAGAAGCGTCGTTTTGCCGGTGCGGGGAGGCGCCACGATCAAACCCCGCTGGCCGCGGCCGATCGGAGTCACCAGATCGATCACCCGGGTGGTGGTGCGAGTCGGAACGGTCTCCAGGGTGAGCTTCTTGTCCGGATTGATCGCCGTCAATTCCTCGAAGTAGGGAAGCTTGGCGTATTGCTCGGGATTGACGCCGTTGATCGACACTAGATCCGTCAACTGAGGGCCGCGAACGCCCTGCTTGGAAATGCATTTCACCCACAAGCCGTCTCGAAGACCGAAGGTGCGGACAATCTCCGGCGTGACGAATACGTCGTCGGGGGATTGCTGGAAGGATCGCTCCCTCTCCCGCAAAAACCCGAATCCCTTGGGCGAAATTTCGACGATTCCCTCGCTCTCGACCGGGGTGGCGTTTTCCAGCGCGGCCGCCTCTCGATCCCGCTCCTTTTCCTTGCGCTCCAAGTAACGTTGCTTGCGGGTTTTCTGGGGCTTGTTTCCCTCGCGGTTGTCTTGCTTGTCGCGGCTCTCGTCCCCGGACGGTTCTTCGCCGTCCCTTTGACGGTTCTTCCGCTTCCCGCCCCGGCCTTCCCGGCGCGGGCCGCTTCTCTCGTCCCCGTCGCGACGGTTCCCTTCCTTCGCACGGTTTCCTTGTTCGGCCTTCGCCTCATCGGAGGGACGCCTTTCGGGCCCGGGGGGAGCTTGGTCTCCGCCTTCTTTCCGCTCGGCGGTGTCGCCGTGGTTCCGACCGCCGCCGCGCCTTTCGCCGGCGTCGGATTCGGGGGACTCGACAGCCACCTCGGCGGTGGTCTTGGGAGCTTCAGCCACGTTCGGGGAATCCTTTTCGGACGCTTGATCCTGTTCTGGCGTTTCGGAATGGCTCATAGAAAAAAGAAAAGGGGGCCGGGAGTGCGAATCACGCCCGGCGGTGACATCGCGGCAGCCGATTGCCGTCGCGCAACCCGGCCCTTGGGCCCGGTCGAGACGCCTCGGTCCCCGTTGCTCTCGAAACGGGTTCGGCGTCGAAGCTGACTTCAGTATGCCTGGTTACCATGCCTGATTGAGGGCGAGGATTGCAGTGAGTTGTCGTGTTCCTTCGCGGAACGATTGTCGTCAAAAGAATTGTGGTTCCTGACAGTTAAGAAAACTAAGCTGCCGAGGAGAAAGAATCGCCCGCCACTTGGCTCTCACAACTGATCGCCCCTCAATCTTGGGTAAGAAGGGTCTCGCTCCCGAAGTGGCGAGGGAAATGGGTTTGAGCAAGTTCCCGGCCCGAAAAAGGTCGGGGACTCTTGAGTGTGGCCCTCCAAGTTCGCTCGCGCAAGTAGTTTTTGGAGCGTCGGCGGCGAAAAATCAGCCGTCGATGTCTTCCAAGTAGGCTTGCAACGCTTTGCGGGAAACTTCGGCGACGTTGCCGTAGACCTTGGCGAAAGGGGGAACGAACCAGGGATAACCGCCGACCACGTCGTGAAGGACGCGAATCTGGCCGCCGCAGGCGTTCCCCGCCCCGATTCCGATGGTGGGAATCGCCAAGTTCTCCGTGATCCGGCTCGCCACCTCCGCCACGATGCTCTCCAGAACGATGGCGAAGGCGCCCGCCTCCTCGAGTGCCTGCGCCGCTTCCACGAGCTGGTCGGCTTCCGCTAGTGTTCTTCCCTTTTTCTTGTAGCCGCCCTCTTCGCGGACTCTCTGCGGCAGCATGCCGATATGGGCGCAAACCGCGATGCCCTCCCGGCCCAGTCTTTCCAGTTTCGCCAGTTGTCCGAGACCTCCCTCGAGCTTCACCGCGTCGGCCCCGGCCTCCATCAACCGCCTCGACGAAGCCACCGTCGCTTCGGGCGTGTCGTAGGTGTGAATGGGAAGATCCGAGACGAGGACGGCGTTCTCGACGCCGCGTCGCACCATTTCCGTGTGGTAGGCGATCTGGTCCAGCGTGACCGACGTGGTGTCTTCGTTGCCGGCCACGACCATCCCGAGAGAATCGCCCACCAGGATCATCTGGACGCCCGCCTCGTCGCACAATCTCGCCGAAGGATAATCGTAGGCCGTGACGGCCGACACCGGCCGACGCAGACGAGAGAGAAGGGAATCGGCGGACGGATAGGGCATCGGGGAAAATCGGCAGCGCCAGACTTTCATCAGAATTTCGGGTAAAACAATGCAAACTCTCCGAGATTTTCTATAAAAACATTGATTAATTATTGTAATTATACTATTTTCTCTCTGCACGCACGAACTCGCCGCATCCTGCACCTCGGGAAAACGCGACCCTCCGTCCCAGTCTTTCGGCTACGAACAACAGACCCCATGGTTACCGGCACCGCCAGCAACACGATCGAGACCATACTCGTTTCCGGAAAAATCTCCGAAAACGATTTTCCGCGAACCCACGAAGAAAACAGGGGCGCCTTGTGGGCGCACCAGCGCTACGACGAGAGCAAACGGCCCAAGGTCAAATGGCAACGGTTGCGTCGCCGGCATCGCCCCGCTCGCTTTCCGGCCCGGCCGGTCATCCCTTACCTCCCGTCCCAGTCCCAGTGCCCCGACGGCACGGACTTCAAGTAACGAGTTTGCACTATTTTTGTCCGATTAGGACATTGGTGAAGAGATGGATGTTGAGGCGGAGTCGAGAGGCTCCGCCTCAATTTTTCGATTCGGCGGGCTCCCCCACGACTCCCGGGCGGCGGGGCAGGGGACCGGCCTTGCTTACGACGAGCGCTTTCGTCGCCCCGTTCCCCGGATCAGCAGTGTAATCTCGCCTTTCGCCGTCTTTTCCGAAAACTCTTGGTGCAGGGCGGCGGCGGTGCCGCGGTGGTAGGATTCGAATTTTTTCGTCATCTCCCGGGCGACGCAAATCTCCCGCTTCGGGTCCACAGCGTCGAGGACGGCCAGTGTTTTGGCCAGACGATGAGGGGACTCGAAAAATATCGACGTTTCCACGCGTTCCAGGGCGGCGGCCAGTTCCTTCTCTTTCTTGCCCGGCTTCACCGGAAGGAAACCTCCGAAATAAAAAGCGTCGGTAGGCAGGCCGGAAGCGGCGAGACCCGCTATCACGGCCGAAGGTCCCGGAATCACCTCGACCCTGACACCGGCTTCGACGCAGGCGTTCACGAGGCGGTATCCGGGATCCGAGATCGTTGGAGTACCGGCGTCCGACAGGAACGCCACGCGATCGCCGCCGCGGGCTCGCTGCACCAGATCGGCGGCCCGCTGCTGTTCGTTGTGCTCGTGCAACGAAACCAGGGCCTTGTCGCGGATCCCGATATGGGCCAGGAGGCGCAGAGAATGGCGGGTGTCCTCGCAGGCAATCACGTCGGCCGCGCCGAGACATTCGACAGCGCGGTAGGTGATGTCGCCGAGGTTGCCTATAGGGCTCCCGATCAACTGGACGAGACCTTGACCGAGGGGATTGCTCACTGGACCAGGATTGCAG
This sequence comes from Verrucomicrobiales bacterium, assembly GCA_040905585.1. GTDB lineage: Bacteria > Verrucomicrobiota > Verrucomicrobiia > Verrucomicrobiales > DEV007 > Arctic95D-9. The sequence goes on along the minus strand of JBBDRG010000012.1, from coordinate 115,784 downwards.
AAACCTTGCGTCACCAGCCGTTCGCCAGCAGGGACACGAGCCTGCCGGCGAGGTCCTCCGCGGCGACCGCCAGCGCGTTGCGTTCGCCGACTTGGAAGCTCTCGTCGACGAACTGGATGGTTTCGCCTCTCACGCGGCCTTGGCGAGTTCGGAGTGTCTCCTCTTCGACAACACCGTCCTTGCCCGGCAGGGAGCGTACCGCCGTGGTTTCGATTCGCGCGCCCGTGTGCGGATCCTCGAGATGAAAATCGACAACGATATACAGCCTCAACTCCTGCGACCGCAGCGTGTCGGTGCGCACCGCTCGCAGCTGCCGCTTTTCGACGTTCCTGATTTCCCCCACCAGCACCGCGTCGGCGTTGCTCCGGGTCGAGACCTGGTAGGTTCCGTCGGCCTGCATTTCCTTCAGGACCGCGTTGGTGACGAGGCTGGACAAACGAGGCTCCAGCGTGCTGTTCTTGAAGGGCGGAACGTGCAGTTTGTTGATGCCCTCGTACGCCGCCGGCTTCACGGAGCCAAGTTGATAACCGGCGCACCCGCAGAGCGCGAGCCCGATGAGACCGGTGGCGATCAGCTGGGCGGGAGAACGCTTCATCTTACTGGAAATGACACTCAACACGTTCCTGGAAACTGTAGAACATTCGGCGCGGTCCGCCTAAATCTCGAATTCCAGCGAAGCTAGGCGCTTATCCGGAAAAAACAAGCCCCGATCCGGGGCGGCTGCGCGAAAGCCCGGAGAAGCATTCCTCCGGGAATCCTGCCGGGCGACTTATTCGTCCGAGAGCGGCACCACGTCGTCCTCCGACGTGCGCATTTCGACCTCGTCCTTCTTGAGCGGATTCGCTCCGAAAAACCCGGCCTTTTCCTTCGTCTCGGGCACGCGGTCCAGCGCGTCGAGTCGTTCCTGGGCTTTGGCGGCCCAGGAACTTCCAGGATCGGCGGCCACCTCCCGATAGTAGACGCGGGCCGACTCGGGCTTCCCGCTTTTCTCGTAAAACCTCCCGGTGTTGTATTTCTTCTCCATCGATCTCTCTTCGATACTGTCCAGACCGGCTTTGATCTCCTGGGCTCTGGCATCCTCCGGATTCTGATTGACGAAATCGAGGCCCGCCTCGACCTGGGCTCTGTCGGCGTTCGGGCTGTTCGATCTCTCCGCCTTGACGCCGCGCAATTGGTATACCTGATACTGGGCCTCGGAGGCGTAGGGGGTTCCGGCGTGGGCGTCCACGACGGACTGGAACGACGCGATTGCTTCCGTGGTCTCGCCCTGCTTCGTATGGACGTAGCCCATGCCGAGGAGAGCTTTGGGTGCGAACTCCGTGCCCGGCGCCGATTCACTAATGAACTTGAACATCTCGATCAGCTTGGACGGCTGAATCGGGGCACCGATCCCCAGAAACCCCTTTTTCTCGGTTTTGCGCAAGGTTTCGGCAATGGTGAACTGCCGTTGAATCGCTTCGCTGAAATGAGGGGTGTTCGGGTAGTCGCTGACCAGTTTCTGATACTGCTCAAAGGCTTTCCGATGATCGCCCTCGGCTTCCAGGAGGCGACCGTAGTTGAACAGCGCCTCGGAGGCGGCTTCGGTCCGCGGGTACGAGCGGGCGATCGACTTGTAGGTGGACAGGGCTTGGCGTCTGTTGCCGTTCGATTCCTGTTGGCGAGCCTTCACCAGCAAGGGGGCGGCGGCGTTTTCCTGATTGCTCAACTGTTCCGAGCTGAGCACTTTTTTCCCTTTTCCGAAGTTCAGCAAGTCGCCGAGGAACGCCTCGGCGGAAAGGTTGCCGAGGGAAAACGCGAGGATTCCGCAGAGGAGATAACGAGGGGGTCGGTTCATGAAATCAAGGTGGAGGGCTTCGGTCAACGGTATACGGTAGGCAAGGAACGTTCAAATCGAATTCAGGCCCGGGCGACCGTCGGCATCGTGAATCAAAGGATTGCGCTTCGACTGCTCGATGGGATCTTCAGAATCCCTACGGCCTCGAAAGGGGGTTCGACACAGAACGGCTCGGGAGCGGGAATCTTAGGATGGAAACGAAAGTCGAAACGCTTGAATAACTTCCGACAATATATGTAATGTAAAATACAGGGTGGTGGTTCCGGACCACTCCCGCCCCTGTCAACGTCCCTTCCGAACGCCACACTCCCTCCCAATCTGTTGACTCGATCACCAAAATCCTCTTAAGCTCGGAGAAACGGTACAATACTCTGGCCTCTGGGAAGCGCCATCGGCTCGATCTCTCCCAACAAGATATGCGGCTTTTCAACTCTCCACGCGCCGGGATCCTCGTGATCGCTGCCATCTTAGCCTGTCCGGTTCTCCCGCTTTTGGCCGACAACGGTGCCATTTCGTCGGAACCGCTCTTGAAGAATGCCTCCGTCGACGGATCGGCAGAAACCATGTTCGCACTGATTCCCCCCGAAGAATCAGGAATCGACCACGTGTCTCCGATCATGGCGGATCACCCGCTGGCACGGGCCTACCACTCTTCCTCGGCCTGCGCTGCGGTGGCGATCGGCGATCTCGACCTGGACGGGCGTCCGGACATCTTCGCCGGCAACGGCCCGCTGGAGAACGGCCTCTACTTGCAGAAGTCCCCTCTCGTTTTCGAGGACGCGACGGCCGAGGCGGGCGTCGGCGGCGGACCATCCGTCTGGACGGTCGGCGTTTCGCTCGTGGACATCGACAACGACGGCGACCTCGACATCTACGTCTGCAATTACGATTCTCCCAACCAGTTGTTCATTAATCTGACGATCGACGACGACAAGCGGAACGAAGGTCCGCTGAAATTCGAGGAGCGGGCAGCCGAGTTCGGGCTCGATCTTTCGGACGGCTCGGTGGTCGCCGCCTTCGCCGACTACGATCTCGACGGCGATCTCGACGTCTACATCCTCACTCATCAGCTCTATCGCGAAGACGGTCGTCCCGCGGAACCGATTCGCATTTTGCAGAAAGACGGAGAATTCCGCGTGTCGGACGAATGGCAACGGTGGTACGAGGTCGACCAGGACCGGCGCGGCGACAACGGCGAGATCCTCTACACCGAGACTGGACGCCCGGATTATTTTTTCCGCAACGACGGTAAAAAAGGGTTCACGGAGGTTACTGCCGAGGTAGGGATCACCACCGACAAGCACTGGGGAAATTCGGCCACGTGGTGGGACTTCAATTACGACGGCTGGCCCGACATCTACGTGGGCAACGACTTCAAAAGCCCCGATTTTCTCTATCGGAACAATGGCGACGGCACCTTTACGGAAGTCTCGGAGCGACACGCGCGCCACAGCACGTGGTTTTCGATGGGCGCCGTACAGAGCGACTTCAACAACGACGGCTACATCGACTTTCTCCTCGCGGACATGATGCCGAAGACCCACTACATGCAGATGGCCTCCATGGCCTCCATGGAAGACCGGCAGGACGAACTGGATGCCGTCGAGAGCGGGGTCACGCAGATCATGCACAACACCCTTCACATCAATACGGGCACGAACCATTTCCTCGAAGGCGCCTGGATGGCCGGCGTGGCGCAGACCGAATGGACCTGGGCGATCCGCAGCGCCGATTTCGACAACGACGGTCTCTCCGACTTGTTCTTCTGCAACGGGATTCCGAGGCAGTTCAACCATTCCGACCTCCCGGAGATCACCCACGCGAGTCTTGTCGGAAAGACTCACTGGGATCACTATCGCCACACGCCGGTTCGGCGGGAGCAAAACCTCGCCTACCGCAACCTGGGGGATTTCGAGTTCGAAGACGTTTCGAAGGCCTGGGGGTTGGACCATTTCGGCATGTCCTACGGGGCTTCTCTCGGCGATCTCGACGGCGATGGACGACTCGACTTGGTGACTTCGAACCTCGACGATCCCTTGAGCGTTTACCACAACCGAAGCGATATGGGAAACCGCATCGTGATCGCCCTGAACGGCACCCGCAGCAACACGCGGGGCGTCGGCACGCTGGTGACGATCCGGACGCCTGACGGCATCGACCAGACCAAGCAGCTGTTCCCCTACGGCGGGTTCCTCGATGCCGACGAAGCGATCCTTCACTTCGGTGTCGGCGAGAACGAGAAAATCGATCTGATGCGTCTGGAGTGGCCCAGCGGCGAGAGCCAGGTCTTCCGCGACGTGGAAGTGAACCGTCGCTACACTGTCACCGAGCCGGACACCGATGCGGAAAAGAATTCCGCCGTCAAAGTGCGGGAAGCCGAGAATCCTTGGTTTCGCGAGTCCCCCGCCCTCGAGAGATTCAGCCACAGCGAACGCGAGTTCGACGACTACGACCGGCAGCCCTTGCTTCCCTTCAAGCTTTCCCAGCTCGGCCCCGGGCAAGCCTGGGGCGACATCGACGGCGACGGAGCCCCGGATCTCTATCTCGGCGGGGCGGCCGGACAACCCGGTCAATTGTTTCGCAACCGGACCAGTCCGGGCTCGGGAGACGCCGTCCTGGCGCCGAGTTCGCAGTCGGCGTTTCTCGAAGACGCGCGCTTCGAGGACATGGGCGCCCTCTTTCTCGATATCGATTCGGACGGCGACCTCGACCTCTACGTGGTCAGCGGCGGCGTCGAATGCACTCCCGGCTCGGAACTTCTTCAAGACCGGATTTATCTGAACGACGGCACGGGCCAGTTCAGTCCTGCCCCGGAGGGAACGCTGCCGCCTCTGCGCCACAGTGGGGGCGTGGTCGCTGCCGCGGATTTCGACCGCGACGGCGATCTCGATCTCTTTGTCGGTTCGCGGTCCATCCCCGGTCTGTTTCCCTTGTCGCCCGAAAGCACGCTTCTTCGGAACGACGGCGGCAAATTCGTCGAGGTGACGGCTGATGTGGCGCCTGGCCTGGTGAAGCCCGGCATGGTCACGAGCGCTCTCTGGACCGATGTCGACAACGACGGTTGGATCGATCTCATGGTCACCGTCGAATGGGGAACCATCAAGCTCTTTCGGAACCGCGAGGGCCGGTTCCACGACGAGACGCAGTCATCCGGCTTGGATGCGGAGGGGCTTGCCCGCCACGGATGGTGGACCGGCATCGCCGGGCGGGACATCGACAACGATGGCGACATCGACTACGTCGTGACCAATCTCGGTAGAAACTCGACCTACGACGCCAGCCTCGAATCACCCGAACTGATCTTTTTCGGCGACTTCGACAACTCCGGAAAATCCCACATCGTCGAGGCCAGGTTTCTCACCGAAAACGGGGAAAAGATTTGCTATCCGCGGCGCGGGTTCATGGCCTCCAGCGGCGCCATGCCCTACATCGCGAACAAGATGCAGACCTTCCACAACTACGCCACGCAGTCCATTGCCGGAATCTACGACCTCGGGAAACTCGAGAAAGCCGAAAGGTTTCGCGCCAACAACATGGACTCCTCTCTTTTGGTCAACGATGGCTCGGGCAAGTTCGAGATGCGGCCGCTTCCCCGCCTTGCCCAAATCTCCCCGGGGTTCGGCGTGGTTCTGCGCGACGTCGACCTCGACGGTTACGTCGACTGCTACTTGGTGCAGAATCATTTCAACATCACGGTGGAACAGGGACGGCTCGACGGAGGGCTGAGCACTCTGCTGCAGGGTACCGGGGATCCGGAGGAGCCGTTTCGGGTGGTCTGGCCGGATGAAAGCGGCCTTGTGGTTCCAGGCGACGCCAAAAGCCTTTCGGCGGTCGACGTGAATCTGGACGGATGGGAAGATTTCGTGGTCGGCGTCAACGATGCCGCTCCCCAGGTTTTCCTCAACGAACTGTCGGAGCGCTCGCCTAGCCACCCGATCCGCATTCGTCTGAACGGGCTCGCAGGGAACCAGGCGTCCGTCGGCGCCCGCGTCACCGTCGAAGCCGATGGTCTGGCTCCACAAACCGCGGAAGTTGCCGGCGGCGGCGGCTATCTCTCCCAATCGAGTTCGGATCTCCTTTTCGCGGTCCCTAAAAGCGCGAAATCCGATACTTCCGTCACGGTTCGATGGCCTGACGGCAAGACAAGTACAACCACCACCGACACCGATTCCCGTTTTCTGCTTCTGGATCGCGATTGAGACGCCCAAACGCGATTCCTTGACGTGAATCCGGCAAACCGGGATATTGGTGGCGGAGAACCTTTCCAAAACCCGTGTTAATGATGAAAATCCGGCTCGCTTTAGCCTCTTCGCTTTCTATGTGCTTGCTCGGTGGCTTGTCCGCCTTGGGCGAGACGGAAATCGACGGCGCGGCGAAACTCCGCATCCTTCTGGAAGAACACAATGTGACTCCCCTGGAGCCGAAGCCGGAATTTTCCGCCGAAATGGTGAAGCTGGGTCAAGCGCTCTATTTCGATCCGGTCATCGGCGGGAACCGCGATGTTTCCTGTGCCACGTGTCACCACCCCCTGACCGCCACCACCGACGGTCGCTCCCGCTCCGTGGGAACAGGCGCCTACGAGGACAAGGGACGACGCATGCCCGAAGGGCTCCGCCTCATCGATCTGGAAGGTCGCGACCCGGTCCTGACGGGCTTCAATCAGAACTCGGCCGCTCATCCTTTCACCCCGAGAAACGCGCCGGACGTCTTCAACCGCGGCGACTCCGAATGGCGGACCATGTTCTGGGACAATCGCGTTTTTCAGCGGGACGACGGCAAGTTTGTCGTCAATCGGATGCGTCTCACCAAAACCCCGGGGTATTACCAAGTGGTGATGCCCGATCTCATTCAAAGCGCGGCGGCGGCGCAGGCCATGATGCCGGTTCTGTCCAACGCCGAAATGCGCGGGACCAAGGGCGAGACCGATATCGCCGGCGCCCACAACGAGGTGGGCGCTGTTCTGGAGCAGAACCACGAGGAAATCTGGGCTGCCCTGATGAAACGGCTTCTGGGCTTCGATGAATACTGCGAGTTGTTCGAGGCAGCGTTTCCCGGAGAAGATTTGGAGAAGCTCCACTTCGCGCATGCCGCCAATGCCATCGCCGCCTTCGAGATCGATGCCTATTCCTTCTTCGACAGCCCCTTCGATCGCTTCGTGTCCGGAGAAGACGATTCGCTGAATGAGGAAGAACTCCGCGGCGCCTTGCTGTTCTACGGTCGTGCCAAGTGCGCGACTTGCCACACCGGCAAACTGCTCACGGATCAGGAGCCCCACAACATGGGCGTCGTCCCGATCGGTCCAGGACCCCAGAAATCCGAAGACTTCGACCTCGGGGTCACCCATCGCAGCGACTTCGGCCTCGAAGACCGGTTCGCTTTCCGGACTCCCCCGCTGCGGAATGTCGAGTTGACCGGCCCCTACATGCACAACGGCGCCTACGCTTCCCTGGAAGGGGCGGTCCGTCACCAGTTGAATCCCGGTTACGAATTGGAGAATTACGATGCGTCCCAGCTCGAGCCCGAATTTCGCGCCGGGGTGCATCAGTCGGAGAAAGTGATCAAAATGGTGAAGAAGACGATGCCGCCGGAATTGAAGATTCCGGCCCACTACACGGACGAAGAAGTCGCCGATCTGGTCGCCTTCCTCAAATCGCTTACCAGTCCGAGCGCCCGCAGCCTCGAGCACACCGTCCCGGAAGCCGTCCCCAGCGGCCTCGAGATGGTTTTACCCTTCCCCGAGGACGACTGATTTTTCATTGGCTTCGGCCCCCATCGACGGTAAATTGGGAGTTCCCCTTTCACAACCTTCGTCGGCGAAGGCAGAGGGACCGACTCTCAGCGCCCCTGAATGACGATACCCAGCTCTCTGCCATTCACGGCCGATATCACCAGTGCCCTGGCACTCCTCCCGATAGAACTCACTCCTGCGGAAACGGCCGGCAGGATCGCGATCATGGTCGTGCTCGTTCTGCTGAACGCCCTTTTCGTGGCGGCCGAGTTCGCACTGGTTAAAATTCACGGCAGCCAGTTGGAGGATGCGGTGTCCGAGAAGCGGAAAGGCGCCGCGCTCGCGCTCCACGTCGCGAACAACGGCGATTCCTACCTCTCCGCCTGCCAACTCGGGATCACCGCCTCCAGCATCATCCTCGGCGCGATCGGAGAGCCATTCGTGTCGGCTTGGTTGATTCCCTACCTCGGATTGCTCGGGCTCGAGGCAGAGGCGGTCAGAGCACTTGCCTTCGGCATTTCGATCGTTTTGATCGTCACCGTTCACATGATCCTCGGCGAGCAGATCCCGCGGGTTTTCGGAATCCGGAAAACCCGGGGAACCACGATTTTCTGCAGCTATCCACTGAGGGCTTTCTACCTTCTGGTGGCGGGGCCGGTTTGGCTCCTCAAGCGCACCTCCGATTTCCTCCTCCGCCGGGTCTTCGGCATGGAGCCCGTCGACAACAGCCACATTAGCCACACTGCGGACGAGTTGCGCCGGCTAGTCGAGGAAACCGGGAGAGCCCACGAAGTCACCGAGACCGAGCAGGGAATCGTCATCAATGCCCTCGGCCTCAGCGAACTGACCGTGCGCGACATCCTCACGCCGCGCAACGAGGTGGTCGTTCTCGACGTTCACAAGAGCTTCCGGGAAAACCTCGACGAAGCCCTGGAGTCGAAGCACACCCGCTTTCCGCTGGTGGACCGCCACCTCGACAAGACCCTCGGACTGATCCACATCAAGGATCTCCTTCCCGAAATGCAGAAGGATTCTCCGAATCTCTTCGCCTTGAAGCGGGATCTGATCGCGGTCTCGGAGAAAGTCCCGCTCGACGAGATGCTTCAGTTGTTCCTTTCGAAGCGCGCTCACATCGCCCTGGTTGTCGACGAGTTCGGAGGCTCGGTCGGGGTCGTGATGCTGGACGACGTGCTCGATCAGGTGGTCGGCGAGATTTTGGACGAGTTCGACGACGAAGAGGAAACCGGGTTTCAGCGCATCGCGGAGACCGAGTTCGTCGTGGAGGGCTGGCTGCCTCTGCACGAACTGTCCGACCAGGTCGACGATCTCGACTTGGAGGATCCCGACGTCAGCACGGTCGGCGGCTACGTCACCAGCGTGGTCGGACGGCTTCCCGAAGTCGGCGAAATCGCCCGAATCGAAAACTACGACGCCGAAATCCTGAAGGCCGACGAGCGGAGCGTTCAGGAGATCCGGTTCACCAGAATCGACGAACCGGAGAACGAGGAATCCGGCGGGGAAAACGGCCAACTCGTTCGGATGAAGGCGGGAGACGCCGAGTCCGGAGACGCCGAGTCCGGAGACGCCGAGTCCGGAGACGCCGAGTCCGGAGACGCCGAGTCCGGAAAATCCGGTTAGTCCGCTCCCGCAGCGTCCGAGTTGCCCTCGGACAGGGTTCGGTCTCCCGTTCGACCCTGTTCAGTCGGCTGCGGTATCGTCGTCGCCCGTCGGCGTTTCGGGGCCGTCTCCGGAAGAGTCGGCTCGGCGACGAATTCCTCGTGGACCTCGCCTTTCAACGAGCCGAGGAAGGTGACGATCAAGGCGACTTCCTCGTCCGAGAGCACGCGGCCAAGCTGGTATTCTGCCATTTTCCCTACGATTTCCTCGAGCGACACGATCGACCCATCGTGCAGATAGGGTGCCGGGGTCATCAGCTTGCGCTCGAAGGCACCGATCGCCTTGTCGACGTTGTCGTAGGTGAGAGGGGCTTCTTCGTCCGGAAAAGCCTCTTCGAAGGCCTCGACGTAGCCGGGAATGGATTCAAGCACTCCGAGAACGTACGCTACCTGCGGGTCGACCGATGACATCTCTCCTCCGTCACCCCGTCCATTTTTGAAACGCTTCGATGGCCTCGTACTCGGCCATGCCGAGCGCGTCGTAGTCGGCGGCCGTTGCCCGATTGCGGGCAACGACGTTGAGATCGTCGTCGCCGATGGACATGAATTTCCGGATCGCCTCCGCCTTCTCCTCCACTTGATCGGGGCTCATCGGAACGGCCATGTCGATATCGTGCGTCTCCAGGGGCCCGTCCCGTCCGCGGTAGAGCCAGACGTTGCAATGCTTCAGCCGCTCGGAATCGCCGAGGGACTCCAAGGCCTCGGCGAACGCCTTGAAGCAGATGCCCTGCGGGGAACTCGGATCGCCCGCGTCGCCCGTCGCGAAGACAATGTCCGGCTCGAAGAAGGACAAAACGGCCGCGAGTCCTTCTTGGTCTTCGCTATGAGCGTGAAATCGGCGATATCTACCTTTTGCGTAAAATGGCATGTCAAGAAACTCAGGATCACCGTATTCCAGTCGACAGAGGGACGCCGCTTCCCTCGCTTCGCCCCTGAGAATGAGGCTTTTGAGCTTCCTGACGAGTTTGGAGTCGATCCCGAACTCTCCCTTTTCCTCGAGGGCGTCCACGATGGCCTCGGCGTACGCTTTCTGGCTTTCCCACTCGGCCGCCTCCGTCTTGCCCGCCATCTCCAGAAGAACGCGGGCGAAATTGAGGGCGGCGGCGTCGGTCACCCGGAGATCTCCGGACGTTTGGAAAACGAGTTTCACTTCGTGCCCCTGTTCCCTGAGGCGATCCAGCGTTCCTCCCATGCCGATGAACGCGTCCGCCGGCTCGGGGCTGAAGACGAGAACGCGCTTGGGAAACGGATCGGCCCGTTCGGGACGGTTCGAGTCGTCGGCCCCCGGCTTTCCGCCCGGCCAGCCGGTGATGGTGTGCTGGACGCGATTGAAGATGTCGATGTTGACTTCGTAGGCGGCCTCGGACGTCGAGGCGAGCAGCTCCCCCGCCCCGTTCTCGTTGTAATCTTCGTCCACCAATTTGAGAATCGGCTTCTCCAGCTTCCCCGAAAGCCAGACCACGGCCCGTTTTTTCATCGACCCGTCCCAGTCCACCGGACGAACCAGCCATGGGTGCTCGAAGCGCGTCAACCGGCCCGCCGCCGCCTCGTCGACCAGAAAAGTCGCCGCGTCGTGACTTTGCAGGAAACTGGCCGAGACCCGGTCCGTCATCGGCCCTTCCACCGCCTGGCGGACGATTTCCGCCTTGTTGCTGCCCCACGCCATCAGCACGAGACGACGGGCCTTCAGGATCGTCCCGACGCCCATGGTGATCGCCGAGCGCGGAACGTTCGCCACGCCTTTGAAGTCCGCCGCCGCATCCTGTCGGGTCACGCGGTCCAGGGTGATCATCCGGGTGATTGAATCCTGCGAGGAACCCGGTTCGTTGAAACCGATGTGCCCGGTTCGACCGATCCCAAGGATTTGGAGGTCGAGGCCGCCCGCTTCCTCGATCCGGCGTTCGTAGTCGAGGCAATGTTCGTAGACGTACTCCATCGACACGGTCCCGTCCGGCAGGTTGACCTGATCTTCGGGAATGTCGACGTGGTCGAAAAGTTGATCCCGCATGAAGCGGAAATAGCTCTCCGGATGATCCCGCGAGAGACCGTAGTATTCGTCCAGGTTGAAGGTTTCCACGTTCCGGAAGGAGAGGCCTTCCTCGCGGTGCAAGCGGATCAGTTCGCGATAGAACGGAACCGGCGTCGATCCCGTGGCCAGCCCGAGCACGAACTTTCCACCGGTGCTCTCGCGCTCCCCGATCAGGGCGGCCGTTTCCTTCGCCAGGGCGGCGCAGGCGGAGGCGGGATCGCCGTGAACCAGAGTTCGGACTTTCTCGAAGCGCTCTTCCTGGGAGGCTTGTTTCTTCTCGTTCGCGCCGAGAATCCGGCTGGGGCCTTCGGGGTCTGTCATACGGTCGTGCTCATGCTGCCGGTATTGCCGCCCGGTGTCAAACGAACGAACGACGATGCGATGATGTTTTCGCATGGACTTCTTCCTTGAACGGCTTCCCGGAGGCCCGATCGTCGTTTCTGCGGGAATGAGCGAATTCGAATCCGGCGAGCCGCCCGACCGGGGGCCCAAAACGAAGAACGAGTGGGGAATTCTCGTCATCGTGTCGTTTTTCTTCGGGCTTTTCCTGGTGCTCGAAATCGCTCGCGAGTTCACCGTCGCAAAGCTGAGCATCCCGTTTTTTCTGGTGTCGTGGGTCGTCCTGCTGATCGTTCACGAATGCGGGCACGCGCTGGCGGCGTGGATGCTTGGCTGGCGGATTCGGCTCGTCTCCATCGGCACGGGAAAGGTGCGGTTCGCGCTGCATCTACGGGACGTTCCGATCGAATTCCGGACGATTCCCCTCTCCGGCTTCGTCCAGCCGCAGCCGACGGACCTCGTTGCTCCGAGAACGAAACAGTTCGTAATCTACGCCGCCGGCCCGGGGATCGAGCTGATAGCTGTGGGTCTCGCGGTCTGGTGGTTCGGTGCCGCCGAACTCCTCCAGCGAACTCCGGACGCGGGGATGATCGCGGTCCAGAGTTACTGCGTCGCCGCGATTCTCGGGGCGGGGATGAACCTGATTCCCTTTTCTCACCGAACGGCCGAAGGCACCGGTTGGTCGGACGGTCTCGGCATGCTGCTCTGCTGGCGAATTCCGGACGAGGTGTTTCAGCGGCGCATCGACGAGGCGTGAACCTCGTCAGGCCCGCCGAAAGAGCCGACTCGCCTGCTCCCCGACTCCGAGAACGTTTTCCCAGCGCCGCACGAGCAGATCCGCCAGGAAAACCGCGACGAACAGCATCATGAGATAGGGCCAAAGTTCGACGTAGCGGGAAACGTTCGTGCCGGTCAGCTCGAGCGTTTCTTCGGGCGATTCGAGATAGGTGCCGCCCGTCATCTCGCACACTCGTCGGAGCCGTTCTTCCTCGATCTGGCCGGTGGCCACTTCGTTCGAAGGATTGTGCACGTAGCCCGCCGAGACGAGCTGCGAGCCTGACCGGGCGCGCACGAGATAGACGCCGGGCTCGCCGGGACGGAAACTCGCTTCGTACCATCCCGGGCCTTTCTGGTCGAGAGCCACGGTGGCAACCGATTCCATTCCCGAACCGAGCGAGTCGGCAGGCACGTGGAAGACATCGGCCTGGACCGCGGCGCCCTCGCGGCGGGTGCCGGCGTCCTCTGCGAGATCGACGGCCATGATGACTTCCCCGCCCCGCTCTTCGAGGTGGAGATCCATGTTCAAGCCCTGGGGAGCGCGGGCCGTCTCCCGCAGCACCTGCGACCACAGCCGGCTGTATCCCGGCCAGTCCTCCACCCAGAGGGCGGCCCAGCGGGATTTGCAGTCGGAGGTGAAGGCGGTCACCTTCCCCAGCCCGAACCGCCAGTGGGCCAGCAGCGGATCGCCGGTATCCGTCACCAATGGAATCTGCGAAGTGGCTTTCCGGTTGGTCTTCACGTAGCCGAGCAGCGGCGGGGCTTCGCCTTCGGCCCATTCGCGCAACATCGGATGCGGCTCGACCAATTGCGCCTCGAAGGCGTTCTCGTTGATCATCCGCCCGGTATGGGTCATCGTGTCCTGGGTGAAAATCCTGGTGATGGAGGTCGGATCCATCGTCACGTAGCTCTGGCCTCCGCCCGCCGCCGCGATGGCCTGGAGCAAACTGATCTGGGCGCCGGAACCGACCGCCACGGTCGAAATGGTGATTCCCTCGGCGTGGGCCTGGGAAGCGAGAGCCTGGTAGCCTTGCCCCGATGTTTGTCCGTCCGTCAGGACGATCATGTGCTTGATCTTGGCTTTCACCTCGTTGAGCGCCTCCCTCGCCCGCGCCATTCCCGGGTAGATGTTGGTTCCGCCCCCGGAACCGAGCAGCGCAATCCGATTCGCGATCGCGCTGGTCGAAGTCACCTTGGCCATGGGAATCACTTCGTGAACTTGCGAATCGAACGCGTAGACGCCGAGCGAATCCTTGGTCGAGAGCAGCTCCGCCGTCGCGATGGCCGCCGATTTGCAGATTTCGATTTTCTGCCCCGACATCGAGCCGGATCGGTCGATGACCAGGGCGAGAGCGGAAGACTGGAACTCCTCCTGGTCGGGCGCCTTCAGCTTCACCGGCAGAATCTCCTCGATCGGCGTCCGGTAGTAGCCGCCGACACCGAATGAATTCATTCCGCCGATCATGACGAATCCGCCGCCGAGTTTCTCCACGTAGTCGCGGATCGCGGTCATGCGGGCTTCGCCGATGCGGTGGGCGGCGATATCCGAGAGAATGATCCCGTCGTAGCCGGCGAGTTCCTGAAGCGCCTCCGGCAACCCCTCCGGCGTGCGAACGTCAAGACGAATGCCCTCGCGGTTCATGGCGTCGACGAGGTAGTGGGCTTCGCCTTCCTCGCCTTCGACGTAGAGGAGCAGCGGTTTGCCCCGGACGTCGACGATGCTGAGCGCTTCGTTGTTTTCCGGAATCGCATCGCGTCCCTCGAAGCCTTCGATGGCGACGCGGTAGTTGTATATGTTCCGCTTTTCGGGAGCGCGCCGGAATCGTTCGACGAGAGCTTCGCCCGCCGTGAGGTCGACGTCGACGGACTCGACTTCGACGCCGTTTTCGAACAGGCGAATCCTACCGGGACCGGAAAGCGACCCCTCGATGGTGGCTTCGAGTTCGAGGCTGGCCCCCTCGCTCAGTCGCGATTGCGAACTCGTCAGCCGGGTCACCCGCACGTCGGGCTGGATTTCTCCCGCCACTCCGACGGCGTGAATTTTTATCCCCGCGACGGCGGCCTCCTCGGCCGCCTCGATTAGAGAACCTTCCGTTTCGACGCCGTCCCCGACCAGAACGACGTGCCGCGACGACCCGCTCGGGAAGATGCCGCGGGCAAGTTTCACCGCTCTCTCGAAGTTCGAAGAGGCGCCCATTTCCTCCATCGTCGCGCTGGCGTCCTCGGGAGAGGCGTCGAAGGGACGCGTGTCCGGGTTCGCGAGCAGTCTCGCTCGCGAACCCGCGGCCACGTAGCCGACCGAAGGGTTCCCCGGCAGGCTCCGCCGCACTGTCTCCGCGGCCTTGTGGACGTCCTCGACGCCCCGTTCCCCCTGGCTCCGGCTGTGGTCGAGAACAAAGATGACGGACTGTTCTCGGCTCGTCAGCAGCCTCGCGGGAGAGGCGATGGCCAGAAACGCCAGAACGATCAGAAGCGAGCGAAGAATCAAGAGCAAGCGCCTCCGGCCGACGTTCATGGGGTGGGTCGAGCGAGCGTCGAACCAGAACAGAAGTGCCAGGGCGGGCAAAATCAAAAGTAGAATACCGGGATACAACCAATCCATTCAGCAAGGGGTCAATGCACGGCGTGGCGATGGAAGAGCCAGCTCTCGGTCAGGAGGAAAACGATGACCGCGGCGAGCAGCCAGAGTTTGAGATTGGCGGCCCAACCGGCTTCCACCGTGAAATAGTCGAGGTCTTTCTCCGCGTCGTCGGCGCGGACGGGAATGTCGCTCTCCCGGGCCGAAAGAATGTGCGAAGCCCCGCGGAGCCCGGCGTCGGTCTCCCAGACTCCGATGCGGTCCATTTCGGCGACTTCGCCTAGGAGCGGCAGCCGTTGCTTTTTCATCTCCCGACCGTTCCAGCGCGACCAAGTGACGCTCTCGCCCTCCATCCGGACGAAGTCGCCGGTCGAGTGCAACCGTGCGTTGGGGGATCCTCCGGCTTGGTCGACACACCAGAAGAGCGCGTTTCCTACGAGAAGCGGGAAGGACGCGGTCAGAGGGAGACGCTCCGAGATGCCGGGGGAAAAGCCCATCAGCACGAGGCGCTGTCCGTCCACTTCGCCCGCCGCCAGGACGGGTTCTCTCCCGGCGATCCACAGAGGCTCGAGGGCGCCGCCGGTATCGAAAACGGCCGTCTGGGTCACCGCCACGCGGCTGCTGCCGACGCGGAATAGCAAGGGATGATCCTGGTTGCCCACCCGGACCGAGTCGTAGGGTACCGGCGACTCGAGGCGTCTTGCCTGCACGGGACCGACGGAGCCCGGTGGATTGATCACGATGGCGGGAATATCCCCGGGCCATTCGTCCGGCAGCCAACCGTCGAAAATCACGGCGTCGACGGATTCGCTGAGGGGCCAGGCCTCCGGTGTTCCCTTGAGCAATTCGAAACTGCCGGATTCCTGAATCGACGACAGAGCAAAGCGTGTGTATGGATCCTCGGTTTCTTCCGGGCGGATCCAGGCTGCCAGGATCGGCTGGGTGTCCGGAAGAAGGAGAGCCACGTGGTTGTCGAGATCGAAATCGTCGGCGTCGGCGGCCAAGTGAATCCGAAGCAGCTGATCTCGGGAGCCGTTGATCCGGAAGGTAATCCCGGTTCGCTCGCCGGGTTCCAGGTCGATCTCCCGATACTGGCTCGGGATCCCGCCGACGGTGACATTGAGCCGGGCCTCTATTCCTTCCGGCGCCGCTTGGTTCAGGGCGACTTGAGCGTAGACATCGTAGCGAGCGTATTCGAGAGGGACCGGCCGGATCTGGAACGCGGTAATCGCAGGATTGACCACCTCGGGAAGAGCGACGTTGAGTTCCCGGATCGTGAGATCGGCGCGGGATGATCCCGCCGCGTCGTCCGATTCAGGCTGTTCGAAAAGCGGTTGGTCGCTGACGTGCCACACCGCGGTCGGCGGCTTCAGCGCCGCGATGATCTGCGCCGACTCGAACGCCGAGTCCGATCGGCCTGCCATGGGGCGAATCTCCACTTCGTCGAGCCGCGACACGAGTTCGCGGCGCTGAAGGGTCCGCGGCTGCAGAACCTCCGGGCGAACATCGTAGGCGATCAAGGAGACGCCGACCTCCTCGGGCACGTTCTTGAGCCGTTCTCCGAGGATCCGCTTCGCCGCCTCGAGACGGCTCTCGCCCTTGTCGTCCTCCAGTGCCATGGAGGCGGAACGATCCAGCAGAATCACCACGGTTTGGTAGCGGTCGGCGTCGTCCCGGGGAGCGATGAGCCGTGCCAGAATGAAGACGGCCAGGCCAAGGATCAACATCGTCAGGGCGAACGAGAGCCACTTTTTCAGCCGGCGGAGCCAAGCGGACTCCTGGTGCTCGCGGGCGAGCGTCTTGAAAAACACCAACGTCGAGACACTCACTTTCTTCGACTTCCGCCGAAAGAGGTAGAGCATCACGGGAATGATCCCGAGAAGCAGCCACCATAAGTACTCTGGGTTGAGGAATTGCATTCAGTCGCGTCTCACGAGCCTCCCGTCGCGAGCGCCGAACCGCGGGACAACAGATCCAGGAAGAGTTCGTCGAACGGGTAGTCGGTACGCCAGCGCTGGTAGTCGATCTGACGTTCCTGACAGGCGCCTTCGATTTCATCGAGAAACTGCTGGTAGCGTTCCTCGTAGCGCTGCCGATCGCGGGGCGTGAACCACAGCCGGCGTTGCTCCTTCGTCTCCACGTCCACCAATTCGATCTCGCCTTCGACGTCGGGCTTCTCTTCCCAGGGATGGTAGACCTGGATGAAATGAACTTCGCCGGGCCAGGCGCCGGCGTGGCGGATGGCGTCTTTCGCCTCGTCGACGTCGCGCCCGTAGAGATCGGAGATGACGAACACGATTCCGTACCGCCTCCGGCTCGGTTGGAAGCCCCGGAAGCAGGCATCCAGATCGGTCAGTCCCCCGAACTCCAAGCCGGTGGCGAAATCGAGCACCCGCTGGAGACTTCCCTGCCCTTTCAGCGGCGGCGGCGGGTCGCCCACTTTCTCGCCGATGTCGTAGAGGCTCACCCGGTGGTGCCCGACCAGCCCCATGTAGGCCAAGGCCACGGCGAGTTTCAGGCTGGTCTGGCGCTTCTCGGGAAACGGTTCAACCATGGAGCCGCTCGTGTCGACGAGGACGTGGACGTGAAATTCCTGAACCTCTTCGTAGAGCCGAACGAACAAGCGGTCCAGACGAGCGTAGAGGCGCCAGTCGATCGCGCGGTAGTCGTCGCGGGGGGTGTAGTGGCGAAAGTCCTTGAACTCCCGGGTGAACCCGGTGGCGGGCGTCGACTGGAGGCCTTTCCGGCGAAGTTGCTTCCTCTTCCGCAATCGCAGAAAGAGAGCCCGCAACCGGTCGAGAAAATCGGCGTCGAACAATTCGTCCTGGGAGGATTTCGGTGGGGTTTCGGGCATAGACAAGGAAGGGTCACTCCGCACGGGGTTTCGACGCCGGTTTCTTCTCCGGGTCCGCCAGGCAAACCAGCGTCCCGTCGCCGAAGGCGGTGACGTACCGCCCGTTCGCGACCGCGTCCGAAACGGGGACGCAATAGCCCGGCTGGCCGGGCCCCCGGCGGACGATTCTCCCCTGCCAGGTTTCCGCCGCCGCCTCGACTCCCGCCTCGGCGAAGCGGGACTTCAGGAACTCGGACAATTTCGCGGGCCAAGGGGTTTGGCCGACGACGCGGCCGGTCAGGGCGTTTACCGCCTTGATCCCTTTCTCTCCCCGAACCACCAGCAGGTTTCCTACCAGAACGCCCCGCAACGTCGAGACCGCGCCGAGGTCGGCCATCGAGACCGGGGAGGACCGCTCTCTGTGAAAATCGACGTGACGAAGCGCGTTGTCCTCGAGAAACCACGCGTGGCTCTGCGTCTGACCGAGAAAAATACCGGAGGCGGGCAACTCCTGCGACGAAACGGGAACCCGCGTGGAAATTCGCCGCACCGTGTCCCCGGTCATCAGCCAAAGGTTCGATCGAGACAGCACTCCCATGCCGGGTTGGGCGTTGCGCAGTCTGGTCCCCGCCCAGTGGACTCCCGGTCCCACCAGAGAGGAGCGAGTTTGCAGGAATTCGTGCAACGGTTGCTCGCCGTCGCGCGCCTCCGAAAGAAAGTCGCCCAGTTTCAAGGGCGAGGGCTCGGCGGCGTCGGCCGCGCCGCGCTGCCATTCGGTCGAGTCGGAGTCCAGAGGGATCTCCTCGACGGAAGAATCTTCCCCCCGGTCCTCCCGGATCACGAGGGGGAACTCGGTCGGTTCGCCGCCAGCGAAATTCCAAATCGGCTCCCCGGTGGCCGCGTCGATCACCGCGGCGGACCATCCGTAGGCGAACACGGTGTTTCCCGACATCGCCAGTCCGGCGTTCAACGACACGAGACCTCTCTCCGTCGGCGCGGGGCCGAGGCTCCTGGTCCAGATCAGCTTTCCCGAAGCGGATTCGAATCCCGCGATCTCCTCGGAAAGCGGCTTGAAGGCCACGACTTTTTCGGCATCCGCCCGGAAGACGACTTCGGGCTTCGCCCCCGCACCCGAGTCCCGGCGCCTAGGAAGCTCCGGGCGGAAAGGAAGCGAAGCCGACCACAGCTTGGAACCGTCCGTCGACGAATAGGCGTGCAATTCGTCGTTTCGAAGAAGGAAAAACCGGTCTCCCGCCACCTCGAACGACCGCGCCAGTTTCGCCTGCGACTTGTCGACACGGGCTCGTCTCTCCGACGCCGAGCCGGAATCGGGAAGCGGCGAGAACAAGGGCGGTCCTCCCCCTCGGGACGAGTCCCCGCCAAAATAGTCGCGCCAGTCGAGCTTGCCGGTCGAGGGATCGATCGCGTAAACCACGTCGTGGTCGTCGAGCACGAGAAGGTGTTTGTCGGCATGGGCGAATCGGACGATCCGCGCTCCGGCCGGCAATTCGAAGGCCCAGCGGAATTCCGGATTGTTGAAGAGAAACCCGGTGTCCGCCGTGTCCGCCGGGGAGCGGGAGGGCGATTCACCCAGCAGCTTGCCGGCGGACGCGACCGAGAGCGCAAGTCCGTCCGGAAAGGCGAGCGAGTTCATTTCCTGTCGACTCGTCAGTTCCCGGAACCTGTCCGCCGCGGCCTTCGCTTCCTTTTCCCGGTTCACCTCCGACAAGACCAGAGATCGGCACCACTCGGCCCAGGCGTGCGTGGCGGGCGAATCGTCCTCGCGCTCCACCGACGCCAGCAGCGGAAGGATTTCTTCTCGGCGCGCCCTGTTCTCGGGCGTGAGCAGCCGGGCGGCCGATCGCCAGTAGGAAGCGACGAGATGCTTGTTCAGGGCCAGTCGACTCGACTCGCGCAGGTCGATCCCGGCGTCGCCGCTCCTCAGGGTGCGAACCACGGAACGAAATGCGGATTCGTTGCCGAGTGCGACGAGGACGGAGAGGCGTTCTTCCCAGCTGAAGAAATCCCGCGGTTCGAGCTGGTTCACCGCCGCCAGCGCCTTCGCCGCTTGCTCCAGAAATCGATACTCGAGGAGGACGTCGGCGGCTTCGCGAAGCAAATCGGCCGAATCGATCTCGGTCGGGTCGACGGCGGCAAGGAGATCTTCCGCCAAATCCACCCGGGAACTGCGATGGTAGACGAGAGCCCGACGGAGGTTGTATTCCACCACGTTGGCCGGATCCTCGGTGGCCAGAATCTGCAATTGCTCGACCACTTCCGTCGCCGAGGCGGGGTCGTCCTCGAGCAGGTTCACCAGAAATTTCCTCAGGCGAATCCGCATTTTCAGTTCGATGTCCCCCTTGCCGAGGCGGTCCCGAACGGCAGTCGCCACCTTTTCCGTCATCAACTTCTTCTGTCCCACCTCGCAGAGAGCCATGAATTTCTCGACCTTGAGCTGCGACCATCGGTCGTCGTCGAACGTGAAGCGGTTTTGCTCGCGATCGAAAAATCCGTCCACGCTCTCGAAGCTCTCGTGCGCCTTGACCGCCGCCTCGAGCCACTTGGCGTATCGCAGCGGCGTGTCGGCCATTTCCCGGACCCGTCCGATCTCCCGCAGCGCCGTCGCTTCGTCACCGATCTCTCCCAGCGCTTCGATGTGCAGGAGCCCCAACTCGAAAGGCTCCGCGTCGGCGGCGATTCGTTCGCCGAGCAGGCGCTGCGCCGCCGTGAAGAACTCCCCGGCCAGAAGGAATTCCGCTAGATCGACCACGTCCTCCAGCGCCGCGCCATCGATATCCAGGCCGTTCACGACTCGCTCCACGCCCTCCCGGTCGTCGTTGGTGGCGTAGATCTCCGCGAGTTCCCGGGCCACGTCGAAGCGATTTGGATGATTGCGAACATACTGCTCGAGATACCGAGCGGCCGCCTCGATGCGGTCGATACCGCGGAGGAAGCGCTGCAGCTCCAGGATGCGGGTGGAAACTTCCTTCGGCTCCAGCCCCGCTATCACGGCTTTGAACTCCTGCTCGGCGTCGGCGTCGTTGCCGAGAGCGTAGTGGACCTTCACAAGGCGAAACCTGAGATCGGACCGCTCGGGGTCGAGTTCGAGACGTTCCTCGAGAAAGCGCCGGTACGCCGGGTAGTCGGACGTCGCCTCGAGCAGTTCCAGCGCCCGGACTTCGATGACTTTCGAACGAGGGAGATCCGTCGCCGACTTGACCAGCAAATTCATCGCCTCGCTGCGTCGTTCGGCGGCGACGAGCAGCTCGGCGTAATCGAGAATGGCGGTCTCATTGCCGGGATTCTTCTCGTAATCGGAACGCAGCGACTTCAGCATGGCGTCGCGCTCGTCCGTCGTGGCCATTACCGAGATTCTCAAGCTCATCACTTCGCGTCTGCGCCAGTGGTCCGCGGCGAGCTTTTTCAAAAGCGCGTCTAACCTGCGGCCGGCAACGTCGTTTCTTCCAAGCTTTGCTTCCGCCATGGCCTTGAGAATTTCGGCCTCGACGGCCGCCTCCGTTCCAAGACCGGTCGCCTTGGCCCGGTCGATCGCCGTGATGCTGAGGTCCCAGTAGAGGTGACGCTGCATCAGTCTGGCGAGATCCATGAGATCCTCGGCAGACTGGTTCTCGGGGGCGAGAATCTTCGCGAGCTGCCCCTGCGCCAGGGCGCGGGCCGATTCGCCCTCGGACAGGCGGAGCAGTTCGTCGAGCCACTTGCTCCGCCAAGACGAATTCGTTTCCAGATCGATCGCGCGGGAAAGCGCCTCGATGGCGCGGTCGTCGCCTTTTTCTTCCAAGAAGCGAAAGTGCAGATAGTGAAGCGGCGCGAAGTCGGGATGCAGTTGCACCGCCGAGGCGACGAGTTCGTCTGCCCCCGCCCGATCCACTTTTCGGAGGATGCGGACGAGCGCCGTCTTGGCCCCCGCGTCGTCGGGATACTGCTCGATGTGGCTCCGGTAGAGCCCGATGAGCTCGTCGACCCGGTCGGCGCCTCGATAAAGGCGCACCAACGCCTCCAGCGGAGCGTCGAGCATGGGATCGTAGTGGAGGGTGGTGCGGTGTTCCAGCGATCGTTTATCGAAGGCTTCGGCGTCCGGCTCCTGAGCCCCGGCCAGAAACGGCGCCGCGAGAACCAGGAGCATGGCCCCCGCTCCCGTCAGAACCGCCCGCGCTGTTTTTCCTTTCGATCTCATTCGCATTGTCCGTCCTTCAGACGGTTGCGGCGACCGGAACCTCATCGATTACTTCCTGCACCAGTTCGTCGATGTCCCGCGACTCCGCTTCTCCCTGGAAGTTCAGAATCACCCGGTGGCGCAGCGAGGGCAGCGCGACCCGCTGCACATCTTCGATCGACACCGCGGTGCGGCCGTCCAGAGCGCAATGAATCTTGGCCCCGCGGATCAGGGCCTGCATCCCGCGGGGGCTCGCGCCGTAGCTGACGTAGCGGTTCACGTTCTGCATCCCGCCGGCGACTTCCGGATGAGTGGCCAGAATCACCCGCGCCGCGTAGTCGGTGACGTGATCCGCTACCGGCACTTCGGCGACCGTTTTCTGAAAGCCCACCAGATCGTGGGCCCGGAGCACTTGATTCAGTTCCGGTGTGCCGAATCCCGAAGTGCGCCGCGAAATCTCCACCAGCGTTTCCTTGTCGGGAAAGGGCACCCGCAGTTTGAAGAGGAAGCGGTCCGCCTGCGCCTCCGGAAGCGGGTAGGTTCCCTCCATCTCCATCGGATTCTGCGTTGCCATCACGAAAAAGGGAACCGGGAGCGGCATCGTCTCTCCCCCGGCGGTCACGGCGCCTTCCTGCATGACTTCGAGCAGGGCCGCCTGCGTCTTCGGGGTGGCTCGGTTGACCTCGTCGACCAGAATAAGATTCGCGAAAACCGGCCCGCGTTCGAAGTGGAGCACCCTCCGACCGGCGTCGTTTTCGTTCACGATGTGCGTTCCGAGAATGTCCGCCGGCATGAGGTCCGGCGTGCATTGGATCCGGCCCGGCGTCAATCCCATTACGTTCGACAGCGTCTGCACGAGAAAGGTTTTTCCGAGCCCCGGAACGCCTTCGAGCAGAATGTGGCCCCGGGAGAAAACCGCCACCAGGGTATCCGTCAGCAACTCGTCGTAGCCGACGATGGCTTTCTGAATCTCGTCCTTTAGCTCGTGGAATTTTGCGTGGAACCGCTCGAGTTCGCGGCCCAGTTCTTCGCTGCTTTTCATTCGGAATGGATGCTGAAACGGATTTGACGGGGTTGGGCCGGAGACCCAACAGGGTTGAGTCTACCGGGTGTCTTCGTTCTGTTCGAATTGACGACGGATTTCGGAAAAATAGCGAAGGACATGTTCCCGCCGCGACGCGGGAAGCGACTTTCCGTCGAGCGCCTGCTCCTCGACCGCGAGGAAGTCGCCGACCACCTCCTGTCGACTTCGGGTGGCGCTCTCCCGTCGCGCCCTCCCCTCGACCGCCCGGACGGTGGACTCGCCGTCTTCTCCGGTCCGGGCCACGACCTCCGCGTCGCGGGTGAATTTCATCGCCTCGGACTCCCGATCGACCATCTCGGCGGTGCCGTCGCCGGCCTCGTTCCCGCCCTGCGCCGACTGGCCGGATGAGGTGCCCGCCATGCTGGCCGCGCTTCCCGCCTCCGACTCGCCGGGGACGGGCGCGCTCAACATGCCGCCCTGTCCCTCGCCGTCCTGGCTTTCGTCGCCGAGGCTCATTCCCTCGCCCTCCCCGCCCGGTTGCGGCGTCTCGCCCGGAGTGGGCGCGCTCAAGTTCGGCGGCTGTTGTCCGCTGGGCGGTTGCTCGCCGGGGTGCTGGCTGTCGCCCCCCGTACCGGGCACGGGCTCGGACGACGGTCCGTTTTGACCGTCGCCGGCTGTCGGCGGCTGGCCGGGCTTTGAATTCGGCTGCCCGGACTCCGCCATCTGCGGACTGAGCAGGTTTTTCAAGTCTTCCGGAACGTCGTCGCCGTCGAGCGACCGAAGCCCCTCGGGCGCGGCCCTTCCCTCGCCCTTCTCGCTCGCGATTTTTTCCATCTTCTCCGCCTCGCTTCCACTGATTTCGCTGCCGGCCTCCCGAAGCGAAGCGGCGAGGTTCTCCAGTTTTTGCCGGTCCTGTTCCCGGCGGTCGAGCAGCCGGAAATGCTTGGCCAACTCCTGGAATTCGCGGGCCGCGGTTCTTGGTTGAGCATCGAGCAGTTTGTTGGAGGCGTTGCCGACGCGCTCGCCCACCGGCTTGGTCCGGTCGACTTCGGTGGCCGCTTGCATGATTCGCTCCAGCGCCCCGGTGAGGCGGCCCCGGGTCTCCTGCTTGATGTCGGGGTTGTCCAGCACCGCGAAAAGCTCCATTGCTTCGTCCGCCGCCGACGCGGCCGCCTTGTCCTTGACTGCGAGCCCCAAGTCGGCCGTGTCGGGATGAGCGGTCATTTCAGCGAGCATCTCGTTCGAGGCCCAGCCGCCTTCTCCCAGGCCGAGCTTCTCGGCCAGCCTTTCCGCGGCGCGGGCCCGCCCCTCCAGCGACTCGAGGACCTCTTCGGCCGTCAGGCCTTCGGCCTCCGCCAAACCCTCGGCGACGTCGCCCACTTCCGCTCCGAGACGTTCGAGTTCTTCCTTTTCCTCCTCGTCGAGCGAGTCGAGGCCGCGAACCGCGTCCGCTTGTCGCCGAAGCCGGTCGCTTTGCAATGCCGCGGCGTCCTGCATTTCCGATGTCAGCAAAAGGTCGCCGGCATCGGGCGGGATTCTCCACAACGGAAGTGCCGCGAAGGCCACGGCCGCCGCCGGCGCCAGCCAGGTCCACTTCAGGCGGGGCAGCGGCATGGCGGAAGGGAATTTCTCCACGGCCGCCGAAAGGAGCTCGCCCGCCCGGGAAACGTGCAGCCGCTGGCCTTCGTCTGGGGCTCCGCGTTTCAGAAAAAGCCACGCGGAGGAGAACCTGTCCTTCCAACCGCCCTTTCGGTCGAGCAGCAGCAGCGAGTCGAGCGTCCCGGGTCGCCGAGCGACGGCAAGCGCCGCCCCGGCCACGGCCCAGAGCGCAAGAAGACCGAGTACGAAAGTCCACTCGCCGCTCCGCCATTCGAAAATCCGGCGCAGCACCACCACGGCAAGCACACCTGCAACGCCCGCGATCCAGTGGCTGCGGCGGATCCAGCGGGCGAAGCGCACCTTTCCGACCCGCCGGCGCACGGCGCGGGAGGCATCCTGGTATTCGTTCAGTTGTGAGTCAGTATCCAAAAGGCAAAAGGAATTGATGAAAAATCTCTTTCCGCGGAGCCGCGCGGAAAGCCGGAATCAATTCAGTTCCGCGAGAACGCGTTCGATCCGTCGGCTCACCTCGGGATCGGTAGCGGCGGAAAGTTCGCGTTGCAACGGCGTTCGCGCAAGGTAGCCGAATGCGCCGAGTTCCCGAGTCGCGTCTTCCCGTGTCGCCCAGTCGTCCGCGCCGAGTCGCTCCACCAACTGGCCGATCTTCCCGAGAACCTCGGCCGTCAGGGACGGGGACGAGGTCTCGATCCGTTCGATATCCTGGATTGGGATGCTCCAGGTGCGTCCCCGGACCTTCATGGACAGGACATCGAGAGCGAGGTAGCCGGTGACGATGCCGCCATCCCAGCGCTCGATCCGAAACGTCGGGGTTTCCACGGGGAGTCCGCCCACCGAAACGGCGGCCTCTTCGACGCGCTCGATTCGCCGGATCTCGTTTGTCGCGGTTTCAATGCGCCCGCCGCCGCTGACGATCGGAAGAACGGTGTCTCCTATTTTGCCCGCGACGCGCTGTTTTCCGTTCAGGTGAACCACGGTGTCGAGGTAGACGTTCTCGCCGAAGTGCGAACGGTCTGAAAGTTTTCGTGTGAA
Source organism: Verrucomicrobiales bacterium (assembly GCA_040905585.1). Classification (GTDB taxonomy): domain Bacteria; phylum Verrucomicrobiota; class Verrucomicrobiia; order Verrucomicrobiales; family DEV007; genus Arctic95D-9. The sequence continues at coordinate 90,143 of JBBDRG010000012.1, read as the reverse complement.
AATGCTTTTCAACTGGTTGGCTTCCAGGGTGTAGTCTCCGAATACGTCAAGGTTGATCCTCGCCTCCTGCGATGAAAGGAGCACGAGGCAGCTGGTTCCGTCGGTCAGCTCGGCACGGTGCCCGAGAGAATCTCCCGCCGCCGGTCCCAGCCAGATCAGGTCGTCCAAAGCGATAGGCAATTCGCCCCAGGGGGTGATCCCGGTGAATTCGAGGGCGGTGCCGCCCTCGATCTTGAGCCGATCCCCGCGCCGGGTCTCGATCAGCGCGGCGAAGTCCTCGAGAGGGTCCGATTCCCCGTCGCCGGTCGCCATGACGAGACGGTCGAGCGTCTCGATGTCCAGATCGAGCTTCCCCCCTCCGGCCTGCGCGAACGCCAATCCGGGGGCCTCGATGTTCGCGGTGAAAATCTGCCCGTCGCGCAAATACATGCGCGGCTCCCCACCCGGCGATCCCATTCCGCCGACGATCGCCGCCACCTCCTCCAGCGCCAGGGAAGCGTCGCCGTATTCGCCCAACAAGGCCAACTCGCCTCCTTCCGCCGACCCGACCAGCCGGGTTTCTTCCCCGATCGCGAGAACGTCTCTCGTTCCTCGCTCGACTCCGAGCGTTTCGACGCCGCCCGTCGGCAGACCTCGCTGCCTTCCGCCCTCCGGGATGCCGCTCGCGTTGACGACGCGGTGGCTCCATTCCGGATCGAAATGTTTCTCCGTTTCGGAAAACGAGACCGGTCGAAACAGCTTCAGGAGCGTTCGTCTGTCGAAATTCCGCGGGATGACGACCTGGGCGACATTGTGGACGATCACCGCCGTTTCCCCGGGCGAAAGGTCGAGGCGGTACTGAAAATTCAATCCGTAGCGGCTTTGAGCGGAAATGGTCGGCTTCCGTTCGGACTGCGGAGCGGCAAGAGTGAACAAGAACGCCTTGGTGGACTGCGACGAGCCCGGCAGGACCACGATGCCGGTCTCCGGAGAATCGAGAACCACGGGCTCGGTTCTTCCCCGGTCGGTCAGAAACGTCTTGTAGTTTCCGGAGAAGTTCGTCGCCAGACCGACGTTCAATGTCACGGGGTCGGCGGAACCGTTGTAGAACATCTCCGCGTAGCGAAGCCCCCCGGCCTCTTCCATGAGCCGAATCCTACGTTGCACCTGAAGACCGGGCATTGAGTCGAGGCGGCGCCCCCGCAGAACGAATTCCTTCGCGTCGGCCGTCATCATCGGCTGAAAACCGACGAATTTCTCGTCGTTGATCGTCAGGTCGAGACCGCTGTTGACCATCGTGCTTCCGATCCGCCCGATCGTGCCGTTCGGCTCGACGTTCCACGAATTTCCCCTCTTGTCCGTTCGTATCCCGATGGCGGCCGGAATCAGCCTTTCGCCCTCTGGGCTTTGGGCGGTGCTTTCCACCGGCTTCTCCTGAGCCAGTCCGGTCGAGCCCAAAGCACCCCCCGCGGCCGAGAGGAGAAGGATTCTAATAGGCAGGGTCTGGAAGTAACGGCGCATGTGTCAGGAACTCGAGGAACGGAACGCGAGAAGATATTCCACGGGCAGGCGAACGGGACCGTTCCGCCCCTGAAGCGTGAAGTAGGAAGCCCCGAACGTCCCCTCGAGGCGATCCCCGTTGTCCAGTTCGATTTCGAAAGGGGGGCCGGCGTCCGGCTCCCCGTCGATTCGCCTGCGGATCGCCGAGATCCTGTCTCCGGCGATGCGGGTGTTCGATCCGTCGTGCATCAGTGTCAGGTAAGCGTCGCCGATGCCGCCTCGTAGCAAATTGTTTCCCGCGAGCAGAAATCCGGATTCCGGTGCGGGTCCCTCGGGAATCTCGGAAAAATCGAACCACGAATCGGCGGCTCCGCGGATGGTCGGAGCGCCCGCGCCCGGCCGCCAGAGCCTCTGGATGGCCACGGTAGGCACTTCGAACTCCGATCCTCCGGCGGTTTTGAGCGCGAGGATGGCACCGGGAAGGAACACGCTGAACCTCGAACCGTCCTCCGCCGCCAATCGCCAACGAGGGTGCGGCTCGGTCAAATACCCGATTTCGAGAATCTCGGAAAGTTCGACCTTGTCCATGCCCCAGGCGGTAGCTATCGATAATTCGACATCCTGTTCCGTGGAAAGAGCCATCACGCTCCCGTCCTTGAGTTCCAGAAAGGAGCTGGTTCCTTCGGGTGCCGCGCCATCGTCCGGTCCCGTGCCGAGCAGGAGCAAGTTGATCCGCTCGGGGTCGAGTTCCGCGTCGTCTTCGCCCGTCGCCATTACCAGGCCGGGGGCTTCGATCGGGCCCACGAGCACGCGCCCGTCGCGCAGGAAAACCTTGGGAGTCCTTCCTGCGCCGGCCCCGCCCTTGATCGCCGCCACCTGGCGGACGGGAATTTCCTGTTCCCCCAGATAGGCGGCCTGCACCTTCAAAGTCGCGTCCCTGTCCACCTTGCCGGAAATCTGGTTCGACGTGCTGATCCAGAGCAGATCCTCGCTGCGCCGATGGAATCCGATCCGATCGGTCAGGGAATTGAGGGAGACCAACGAGCGCAATCCGGAAGGCGCGGTGGCCTCGTCGGGAAACGCTTCCGCCCCGAAATTGGCCACGTTGGCGTAGCGGCTCGCCTCGATGCCCGGGCGGACGAGCCTGCCTCGTTGGACAAACTCGCCGAGGTCGGCACCGCTCTCGGACAACTCCGGGACGTTGCGCTGAAGGATCCAGTGGAAGAGCGACTTGGATTCGCCCGGCTTGAGGATGAGATCGTAGGTGAAAGTCAGCTCCCGCGAATTCGAGGACGCCTTGAGTTTCGGCTTTTGGCCGCCGTCCTCGCTGGAAACCAAGAACAGCGTGTCGTGACGGCCTTCGGAAGGACTGAATCTCACGACAACCCCGGTATCGCGTTCGCCCAGTAGAAGGGATGGCTCGTTCGACAACAGGGCTCCGTCGGTACCGTGAAGACTCTGCCACCCGAACGGATACGTCGTTCTCAACTCCACCGAGATCGTCTGGGCGACCGAATCGGTGCTCGTCAGAGTGTCGAACACGCGAACGCCCGCCCGCTCCGTATCGAACCAAAGGTCTCTCCGGATGCTGTACCCGCTCCGCTTTTCCTCGAGAGCGAGATCGACGGTGTCCGAACCGGACGCCGGTTCCCGCACCGTTCCCTCGGCGGGAGCGAAGGAATCCCCGGCGACGATCAACTTGACTCCCGACTGGAGATACTGAGTTTCGCCCGAAGTGAGCGCACCGTTCCCCGAAGCCTGCCAGAAAAAGCCCCGGGCATCCTGAATCTGAAAAAATCGCTCCGGAATTTCCCGCAGCTCTTCCGGCTCCGAGGCGGCCTCCTGCGAGAACATCGTCGGACAGGTTGCCAGAGCGAGGGTGATCGCCGCCAAAGCGCGGAATATTCGGAAATCTGGGACACTGGCGATCACGATCTAACAACCTAACTAAAATCAGCGACTTGGAAACCTCATTTTCCTTGGTTCCCGGGTCCAATCTCCCCTTCCCGCAGCTTCCATGCCGCGATTTTGCATTTGAAACCGGTCGAAAAGAATCGGAGCGTGCCGTCGCTACGTATTCTCCAACCCTTCTCCAAGTGGACGATCCCCCGACCAGAATCCTGTACTGCCGCTGTGCCTTCGCCCAAGTCGTTCCCGAGGCAACGAAGAACGAGGTGCTCGATCGGCTCTGCGATTCGGGCGTCAGCTTCGAAAGCGTTGCCGACCTCTGCGAAATGTCGGCGCGGAAAGACGAGCGGCTCAAGGAAATGTTCGAAGGCGGCCGCACCGTGAAGATTGCCGCCTGCCAGCCGCGCGCGGTCAAGTGGCTGTTCCACCAAGCCGAAGCCCCCTTTCCCGAGGACGATTCCGTCGAAGTGCTCAACATGCGCGACGCCACGCCGGACGAAGTCGTGGACCGGATTCTCGAAGAATGAAAAACGACCTTCATCCCCTGCAAGTCATCGTCTACGAGGGCGTCGGCGCCGAGGCCTGGAACGCCGCCGACCGGCGCGCCGCGACCGCCGACCTGCTCGATCGGGGATATTCGGTCCTGCGCGTGACAAGTCACTCCGGGGCGAAGCGCGTGTCCGGGGCGTTTCCCGTGATCGTGCTGGGCCGGTTCACCGGCGAAGCGCCCGAAGTGGTCGACGGTTCCGGATCGACGAAGATCGCGACCCGGGACACTGGAACGCTCGGGGCCGAGGAAATCGTGTCCCTCGTCGACAACGTTCGCGTCGAGTTCGACGGCGGCCTCAACCAGCCGGGGCAGAACGGCGCCTGGAAGCCGTGGTTTCCGGTGATCGACTACGATCGCTGCACCAACTGCATGCAATGCCTCAGTTTCTGCCTCTTCGACGTCTATGGAGTGGACGAGGACAAGCGGATCCAGGTGCAGAACAACGACAACTGCAAAACGAACTGCCCCGCCTGTTCCCGGGTGTGCCCCGAAGTCGCCATCATGTTCCCCAAGTACGCGACCGGACCGATCAACGGCGAACCGGTGAAGGAAGAGGACGTTAAGCGGGAAAGCATGAAGGTCGACATCACGTCCCTTCTCGGTGGCGACATCTACTCCAGCCTGAAGAACCGGAGCGAGCAGGCCAAGTCCCGGTTTTCCAAGGAGCGCAGTCCCGACAAGGCGCTCAACGAGAGGAAACGCTGCCTCACGAAGTTGCAGCAGTCCGGCCTCATTCCGCCCGAAGTTCTCGCCGAACTCGATCTCGAATCGCTTCCCTCGCCGGAAGAAATCCAGCGCAAGGCGAAGGATTTCGCCGCAAGCCAGCGGTAGCCCGGGTCTCCGAGGGCGAACTCAGTCCGCGGTCGACTTGATCTGCATTCTCGTGCTGGACTTGACCCGGCCCCCGGCCCCGGGGTCTATGGTCTCGATCCGCATTTCGTCGACCATCCAGATGTCGTCGAATTTTTTGCCGTGCAGGACCTCGAAGCGGCGAACGGGACGTTCCTGGCGGTTGCGGCCGATCATCTTGAGCATGCCCCCGCTTTGTTTGTCTATCCAGATGTCGACGGTCGAGTAGGCGCCGTGCCCGTCGGGATTGCGAACCCGAACGACCCAGCACTCCCGCTGCTTGATCCGGTCCGCCTGCACGATATTGGCGTTCGGCCAATAGAGAAAGCGCATGGACAGGTCGTCGTAGGTGACGTCGGTGCCGCGGATCGGTTCGGCGTACTTCGACGGATGAACCGGCTTGAGTTCTTCCCCGCCGATTCCCTCGTAGAGGGCGAAATCGTTGTTTCTCGTGTCGACGAGAATCACCTGACCCGGATCATTGAAAATGAAGCGGATGGACCCCGGCTTGAGAGAGAGAATGAAAGGCACTTTCTTCGCGATGCCGAGCCGCAATGCTCCTTCGAAGTCACGGTTGTAGAGCGTGTAGCTGTAGCGAGCGAGTTTGAGCACTTCGTCGGGCGTGAGTTCGTCGATCGATTTGTCGGCGAAGGAAGGCGGGCCGCTCGTGGGCGGCGCTTCGCCGGTATCCTCCTGGGCCGATACGACGGTCGCGAGCGCCGTGGCCAAGGCCAGGGAAAACAGGGATTTTCTGATCATGTGTTTTCTGATCATGTGAAAGGCGAGGGTTGGGCTCGAGAGACGGAGAAAGAGGACTATACCTGCAAATGACCGCCTGAAAATCCGAGCGGTCCAATTCTTCCAGGCGGATCCAAGACCCGCTTGAGGTCGCTTTGCGGGCCGTCAATTGCGCGGGAGTTCTGGCTCCCCTCGCCGGAAGAAATCCAGCGCAAGGCGAAGGATTTCGCCGCAAGCCAGCGGTAGCCCGGGTCTCCGAGGGCGAACTCAGTCCGCGGTCGACTTGATCTGCATTCTCGTGCTGGACTTGACCCGGCCCCCGGCCCCGGGGTCTATGGTCTCGATCCGCATTTCGTCGACCATCCAGATGTCGTCGAATTTTTTGCCGTGCAGGACCTCGAAGCGGCGAACGGGACGTTCCTGGCGGTTGCGGCCGATCATCTTGAGCATGCCCCCGCTTTGTTTGTCTATCCAGATGTCGACGGTCGAGTAGGCGCCGTGCCCGTCGGGATTGCGAACCCGAACGACCCAGCACTCCCGCTGCTTGATCCGGTCCGCCTGCACGATATTGGCGTTCGGCCAATAGAGAAAGCGCATGGACAGGTCGTCGTAGGTGACGTCGGTGCCGCGGATCGGTTCGGCGTACTTCGACGGATCGACCGGCTTGAGTTCTTCCCCGCCGATTCCTTCGTAGAGGGCGAAATCGTTGTTTCTCGTGTCGACGAGAATCACCTGGGCCGGATCGTTGAAGATGAAGCGGATCGACTCGGGCTTGAGAGAAAGAATGAAGGGCACCTTCTTGGCGATGCCGAGACGCAACGCGCCTTCGAAGTCGCGGTCGTAGAGCGTGTAGCTGTAGCGAACGAGTTTCAGCACTTCGTCGGCCGTGAGTTCGTCGATGGATTTGTCGGCGAAGGAAGGCGGTCCGCTCGTGGGCGGCGCTTCGCCGGTATCCTCCTGGGCCGGCGCGACGGTGGCAAGCGCCGACACCAAGGCCAGGAAAAACAGGGATTTTTTGATCATGTGAAATGCGAGGGTTGGGCTCGAGAGACGGACGGAGAGGACTATACATGCAAATGACCGCCCGGAAAACCGGAGCGGAGCGATTCTTCCAGCAAAAACCGCGGGCGGATCGACGGGGTTCTGTCATGTTTGGTTCATCATGGAGAATCATCGACTCGTTCTTCCGGAGCATCTCAACCAATACGATTTTCTCTTCGGCGGCTATCTGCTGATGTGGGTCGACGAGATGGCGTGGATGGCGGCCAGTCTCGACTATCCGGGATGCCATTTCGTCACCGTCGGCATGAGGGACGTCTCCTTCCGCAAAAGCGTGCGCGGCGGATCGATCCTGAGGTTCGAGACGGGCCGGGATGGCGTGGGCAAAACGTCCGTCACCTACGTCGTCCGCGTTTTCCGGGTTTTTCGCGAAGAAGAAGAGATATTCTCGACCGGCGTAACCCTTGTTCACGTCGACGAGAACGGCTGCAAAGAATTGCTTCCCAAGCCCTGAACTTCTGGTAGCGTTGCCCACTCTTCCATGAGCGAATCGAAAAAGCCCGCGGTCGCAGTCGTCGGCTCCCTGAACATCGACTACTTCACCAGGGTGGAGAATCTACCCGCCCCGGGAGAGACGGTGGCCTCGGATCAGCTCAATCTTTTCAAGGGAGGCAAAGGCGCCAATCAGGCGGTTTCTGCGCGCCGGCAAGGCTGCCGCGTGCTTCTGTTCGGAGCGGTGGGCGAGGACGAATCCGGCGAGAGCTACAAGGAGGCCCTGGCGGAAGAAGGCATCGACGTTTCCCACGTGGCGACCGTGAGCGGAAGCACCGGGACGGCATTCATCGTCGTCGACCGCCGCGGCGAAAACATGATCGTGACGGCCGCAGGGGCGAATCAGTCGTTGACCCGGGAAGACATTCGGAAGGGCCTTACCCGAATCGAGGCCTGCGACGCCCTTCTGGGCCAGTTCGAGGTTCCCCTTTCCTCGCTCGTGGAAGCGGCCCGCATTGCCAATCGCAAGCAGATTCCCGTCATCCTCAATCCTTCCCCTTTCAACCCCACGTTCCCTTGGCAGGAGGTGCGCACCGATTACCTGATCGTCAACGAACGCGAGGCGGAAGAGCTTCTGGAGTTCGCCCCTTTGAGCGAAGAAGTCGCGACGGTTCGGGGACGCATGCACGAATTGCGGATCGATCACCTGATCGTCACGCGTGCCGAAGACGACACGCTGGTCTACCGCCGGACCGGCGAACCTTTCGAGGTGCCGACGCTTCCGGTGCTGCCGATCGACACCGTGGGCGCGGGCGACGCCTTCGCGGGGTGCTTCGCGGCCCGCATCGCGAGCGGCGAGTCGCTCGACGTCGCCTTGCGGGCCGCCAATTGCGCGGGAGCTCTCGCCACGCTCGGCGCGGGGGCGCAGAATCCCATGCCCGACCGTGCCAAAGTCGACCGGCATCTGGAGCATCTAGCCCAGGGTGCCTGACCCTGTCCCCCAAGCCAACTACTCTCTCACTTTCCATGAATCGGGGCATTCTCATCGCAATCGTCGGACTGTCGTCGCTTTCCGTTCAGGCGGAAACGTGGCCGCAGTTTCGCGGCCCCGCGGGGAACGGCGTCGCGCGGGCGGAACACGTTCCCGAACGCTTCGGCGAAGAGGAGAATCTGATTTGGAAGACACCTCTGGCGGGGCGAGGTTGGTCGTCGCCGGTGTTCGACGGGGAGCATCTCTGGGTCACGACCGCCGAAGAGGTGTTTCCGGGCGAAGCCGAGCGGCGCGAGATTCTCCGCAACGCCGGCGAGGAGGAGAAGAAATTCAAGGTGCGCCAGGTCGCCAAACGGATCGATCTTTCAGCGGTCCGGATCGACTACGTGACGGGCGAGATATCGACCATCGTTCCTCTCGGCGGGATCTCGAATCCTCAGACCATTCACACGCTCAACAGCTTTGCGTCTCCCACTCCCGTGCTGGACCCAAGCGGACACCGTCTCTACGCCCACTTTGGCGCCTTCGGCACCTTCTGCGTCGACACGCGGTCGGGCGAGACCGAGTGGCAACGGACGATCCCACTGGACCACGGGGTTGGCCCGGGAAGTTCTCCGCTGCTTCACGACAACCTTCTCGTTTTGATTTGCGACGGCGTGGACCGCCAGTTCGTGACCGCGCTCGACGCGTCCACCGGAAAGACGGTCTGGACCACAGAACGTCCCGAGATGCGGGCGACCAACGGGAACCAGAAGAAATCCTACAACACGCCTCTCCTCATCCGCGCCGGAGACGGGCGCGATCAGTTGATATGCATGGGGGCCCAGTGGCTGGCGAGCTACGACCCGTCGAGCGGCGAAGAAATCTGGCGCCTGGATCACGGGAGCGGTTTTTCGGTGGTGCCGCGCCCCGTGTTCAGCGAAAAGCATGGACTGCTCTACGTTTCGACCGGCTTCGGGAAGCCGGAACTGCTCGCGGTCCGTCCGGACGGACGAGGCGACGTCACCGGAACGGACAAGGTGGCGTGGCGCGAAACCAAGCGGATTCCGGCGAAACCGTCGCCCCTGCTGGTCGGAGACCAACTCTACGTCATCGCCGACGGCGGCGTTGCGACCTGCTTCGACGCCGAAACCGGGGAGGTCCACTGGACGGAGCGAATCGAGGGCAATTACTCCGCCTCGCCCCTCTACGCCGACGGCCGGATCTACCTCGCGAACCAGGAGGGCACGGTGACGGTGTGCCGCCCGGGGCGTGCGTTCGTGCTTCTCGAGGAGAATCGGCTGGACGGTTCCATCATGGCTTCTCCGATCGCGCTGACCGGCTCCCTCGTGCTTCGTTCCGATTCGGCGATCTACCGCTTCGGGGAGTAGGGTGGACGCTCGCTCTAGCTGGCTTTGCTACCCGTAATATTTCTGAAATAATCGTGACAAAACGCCGCCTTCTCGTTATTCAATAGTAAGAACCCCCTATTCCGACCTCTTCATATGAAATACTGCGATCGATTCACCTTGGTAGGCGCCTCCCTTCTGGCTGCCTTTTCGCTGTTTGCCGGGTCTCTCGAGGCCCGCACATGGACTAGCACCGACGGCAAGACGATGGAGGCGGCTTTCCTCGGCATCGAAGGGAACAACTTTCGTTTCAGGATGGACGACGGGCGGGAAGTCGCCGTTCCGAGAGACCGCTTTATCAGAGCCGATCAGGACGCCGCCGAACGGCTCGACGGAATCGGAGACGACACCGGCGTCAAGGCCTCTGCCCAGAAGATCGACGCCTTGCTCGCCCAGCAACTCAAGAAGCACGGGTTCACTTCTTTCAACGAACCGCTGCCCGACGATCTTTTCGTTCGGCGCGTCTATCTCGACATCATCGGGCGCATCCCGACGCGGGAGGAATTTCTCCGTTTCGCCGAGAGCGCCCGCGGCGACAAGCGCGAAGCGCTCATCGACGAGTTGCTGCAGTCTCCCGGCTTCGCGTCGCACCTGTTCAACTACTTTGCCGACATGTACCGGCTTCACGCCAGCGACTTCAACAACGGGATCCGCATGGACCCCTACATCCAGTGGTGGCGCGACCAACTGAGCGAGAATCGACCCTACGACGAGCTGGTCGTCGACATGATCACCGCCAAGGGCAACGTGGGCCAGAATCCCGCATCGGGATTTCTCCTTCGCGACACCGGGATGGAATTCGACGCCTTCGCGAACTTCGGGCAGATCATGCTGGGAATCGACATCTCCTGTGCCCAGTGTCACGACCATCCGTTCGACGAGTGGACGCAGGGAGATTTCTACGAAATGGCCGCGTTTTTCGGCAACACGCAACGATCCACGGGCTACCGCGCGAGTTCCTCGATGATGGGCGGCGGAAGCATCGGGATGCCCAATGCTCCCGAAGGTTGGAAAGACGACTTCATGAAGTGGGCCGAGAACAACAAGGGCATCGTCCCCCGCGATCCGCAAAACAGCAGGGAGTTCCGTTACTTCGTGAACGCCCTCGGCTGGAACGTCGACGACAACGAGAAGATGGAAACGATCCTGCCGCATGATTTTCGCGGAAGCGGCGGGAAGCCCAACGAAGTCGCCAAACCGGGGACCCTCATCGGGGCGACGGCCAAGACCGGCGGCAAAACCCGCCGGGAAGCTCTCGCGGACTGGCTGACGGATCCCGAGAATCCGCGTTTCGCCCAAGTCATCGCGAACAGGATGTGGTCGCGCGCCTTCGGACGAGCCCTCGTCGAGCCGGTCAACGACTTCAGCGACGACATGGCCGAGAAAGCATCGCAGCCCGAGGTGCTCGACTTCGTCTCCCGCGAGATGCAGCGCGTCGACTACGACCTGAAGCAGTTCATGCGGATTCTCTACAATACCCGCGCCTACCAGTCGATCGCCACTGCGGAGGAGCCGGATTTCGCCGATTCATACTACTTCCAGGGCCCCGTCCTTCGCCGGATGCGCGCCGAGCAGGCTTGGGACTCCATGATGCTCCTCGCCAACGGCGTCGAAATCGACGAGAAAACCGGGGCGGACGGATCTTTCTACAAGAAGATCTTAGACGTCGATTTCCACTCGGCGAGCCACGAAGACGTCTGGGAGCATTACGAGATGTGGCAGAGCGCCAGAGGGAACCGCATGGGCATGGCGGTGATCGACGACTCGTCCGACGATCTCACTCCCGTGATCGTCAACGACGATCAGCTTCGCGCCTCGGAACTGCCCCAGCCGGCGACCGGCGCGTCGATGCTCGACACCTTCGGCCAGTCGGATCGCATCATCACCGACGCGCACAATTACGATGGTTCCGTGCCCCAGGTGCTTGCCCTGATGAACGGGACCGTCACGCAGCAGCTAACCGGAGTGTCGTCGAAAGTCGTCAGCGATCTGGAGGAGCTCGACGGACCCGACGACAAGGTCAGGGGTGTCTTCTTCACTCTGCTCAACCGGTTTCCGAGCGAGGAGGAACTCAGCCTCGGCGTCGGCATGATAGAAGACTTCGGCGACGACGGCATCAGCGACCTCGCGTGGGCCCTGATGAACAGCCCGGAATTTCTTTTCATCCAATAGTCTCCCTTCGCGCTCCAACCCCCCGACCTTCCCAAAACACCATGGACCATATCGCCGACCTCGCAGACAAGGATCCTCTAAGCCGCCGCTATTTCATGGAACTCTCGGCCAAGTTCTCCCTGGGACTGAGCCTGAGCGTTCCTTTTCTCCCCCGTTACATGCAAGCCCAGGACGGGGCGAAAGCCAAGAACCTGATCTACATCTATCTCTCCGGAGGCATGACCCACCTCGACACCTTCGACCCGAAGCGCGGCGATGTGATGGGAGGAACGGAGATCCTGGATACCAAAGTCGACAACATGAAGTTCGGCATGCATCTCGGCGAACTCGCCAAGCAGGCGGACAAACTGGCGGTCATCAACTCGATGTCTTCCACCAACGGCGCTCACGATCAGGGCCAGTACATCATGCGCACCGGCTACGAGAAGCGGGCCACCATCGTCCATCCGACGCTGGGCCCGTGGGCCGAGAAGCTGCTCGGAAAGAGGGGCGAGATCCTTCCGGACAGCGTCGTGATCGGCCAAAGCACCTCCAACGCGGGATTCCTCGAGCCGTCGCTGAGTCCGCTTCCCATCGCCGACCCCTCCGGCGGCGTTCCGAACACCACGCCGATCGTCGAGGGCGACCGTTTCGAACGCCGCATGGAGATGGCGCAGAAGCTGGGTAGCGAGTTCGTGAAGAAATTCAAGTACAGCGGCCCGGACTCGTACGTGGAGTACTACAACCAGGCCAACAGGTTGCTCAAGAGCGACGAATTGTCCGCCTTCGATATTTCGGGCGAGTCGAACGCCGCCGAATACGGCACGGGCCGTCTTGGCCAGGGTTGCCTTCTGGCCCGCCGCCTCGTTGAGAACGGGGTCAGGGTTATCGAACTCGTCTCGGGGGGCTGGGACATGCACGTCGACGTCGCCGGCTCCACGTCAACGAAGCTTCCGGAACTCGACAAGGCCGTTGCCGCTCTCCTGAACGATTTGGATCAGCGCGGCCTCCTCGATTCCACCCTGGTGGCGATCGGGACCGAGTTCGGCCGCACGCCGGACATCAACATGAACGGCGGCCGCGACCACTACCCGGCGGCCTATTCCTGCGTTCTCGCCGGCGGCGGTATCGTCGGCGGCACCGTGTTCGGTTCGACCGACGGAGGCGGCAAGAAGGTCAAGAGCGATCCGGTGAAGCCCGAGGATTTCCTTGCCACGATCGGCTACGCCATGGGACTCAACCTGGAGGAGACGATCTACTCGCCGACCCAGCGTCCCTTCACCTTCGCGAACAAGGGAAAACCGGTCACGAAGCTGTTCGGCTGAGTCCGGCCCGATAAACCCACGCGTCTTTGAAAACGCCGGTCCCAACGCGGGGCCGGCGTTTTCGTTCGGGGTCGGAGAAGTTTTGGAACGAAACAAAAACCGGAAGGCGCTTCCGAGGCGTTCGGCGCTACTTGCCGATGCAGAAGCTGCTGAAAATTTCGCTCAGAATTTCTTCCACGTCGGTTTTCCCGATAACGTTCCCGACCGAGTCGAGAGCCGCGCGAAGGTCCATCGACACGAACTCGGGAGATTCCGCTCCGGAGAGTTTAGCTCTCGCATTCTCGAGTTCCGCCAGAGCGTGGGTCAGGCAGTGTTGGTGCCTGACGTTGATCGCGACGAGGTTGGCGGTATCGATGGAGCCGCCCCGAACCAACTCCCCGTACAGGTAGTCGGAAACGGCCGAAGCTCCGTCGTTCGAGAGGCAGGAAATGCGCAGGCCGGGCTCGTCCTTCCAGTCCGGGTGTTCCGGAAGGTCGGATTTGTTGAACAAGCGGATCAACCGGGTTGTTTCCGGCAAATCGATCGACGCCATTTCATCGCGCGGGGCATTGGCATCAATCACGAGCACGATGAGTTCGGCATGCAATATTTGGTGTCGGCTCCGCTCGATCCCCTGCTGCTCCACGGATTCGTTCCCTTCCCGAAGGCCCGCGGTATCGACGAGACGAAGAGGAATCCCCTTCAAATTGATCACCTCCTCGATGGTGTCCCTCGTCGTGCCTGCCGCAGCGTTGACGATGGCCCTATCGAACCCCAGCAGAAGATTCAGCAGGCTGGATTTTCCGGCATTCGGAGGGCCGCAGATGACGGTGTGGATCCCCTCCCTGAGTATCCGCCCCTGATCGGCCGTCGCCAGAAGCCTCTCGACCTTGGCGATGACAAGATCCAGCCGGGAGAGAAGTCGTTCCTGCGAATCCGGATCGATGTCTTCGTCGGGAAAATCGATGTAGGCTTCGATATGGGCCACGAGACCGATCAAGGATTGCCTTATTTCCTCGAGTTCCCTTCCGAGACGTCCTTCGAGTTGCTCCTGGGCCGCTTTCGCGGCCAACCCCGTCCGGGCGGAGATAAGGTCCATAATCGCCTCCGCCTGGGTCAGGTCGATCTTTCCGTTGAAGAAGGCGCGTTGGGAAAATTCGCCGGGGTCGGCCGGTTCGGCGCCGTTGCGGAAGAGCGTGTCGAGCACGTTTCCGGTCACGAGCACGCCCCCGTGGCACGCGATCTCCACGGTCTCGTCGCCGGTAAAGCTGTGCGGACTCGGAAACCAAGTGAGCAAAACGTGGTCCACGGTTCCTCCGTCCGAATCGACAATTCGCCCGAAATGCTGGCGTCGCGGCAACCAGTCGCCGACTCGTTTTCCCCGAAACGCTTTGGCGGTTACTTCCTTGGCGGCCGGTCCGCTGACCCTGATGAGCGAGACCGCGCCCGTCCCGGGCGGGCTCGCGATGGCGGCAATGGTCGTGTCCGTTTTCGAATCGATGGGCGAATGTCGAAGACAAGCGATGAGCTGCAACCGAGAAAAGGTTTTGATTCCGCCCGAAAAACCATTCAGGATGTCATCTCACGGTCGCCCTGAACCCGCCATGTTGATCAAGGAACTGCCTGAAGACGAGCGTCCGCGGGAGAAACTCGTGGAACGAGGTCCCGCGGCTTTGAGCGACGCCGAGATTCTCGCCGTGTTTTTCGGCACGGGCCGAAGAGGCATGAGCGCGGTGGATCTCGGACGGGAGATGATCGCGCGTTTCGGCTGCCTCCGAAACATGTCCCGGGCCTCTCTGGAAGAACTCGTCGACGTCGAAGGGATCGGGCCCGCCAAGGCGGCTCAGCTGGGGGCCGTGTTCGAATTCGGACGTCGACTCGCCCGCGAACCTTTTTCCGAGCAGTCCATCAGCTCGCCGGAGGACGTCTACGAGTTGATCGGACCCGAAATGCAGCGACTGTCGCAAGAGTCAGTCAGAGTCATTCTTTTGAATCATCGAAAAAAATTGATCCACATCGCGGAGGTTTTCAGAGGAACCGGCAACGAATCCTTCGCCAATCCGTCCGAGATTCTCCGCAAGGCGATCAGCCACGCCGCCCATTCTCTCGTGCTGATCCACAATCATCCCTCGGGAGACCCCTCGCCCAGCCACGCCGACCATGAAGTGACGAAGAAAATGAAGGCCGCCTGCTCCGCGATCGGGATCGAGTTCACGGACCACATCATCGTGGGGTGTCGTTCCTCGACGGCTCAAAATCCTTATTTCAGCTTCCGGGAAGCGGGAATCGTCTGAAGGTCGACAGCTTGCGATGCCGATCCATTCCTCAGCCATCGTTGCCGAAAACGCGGATCTCGGCTCGGATGTCACGGTAGGTCCGTTCGCCATTGTCGAAGGAAACGTGATTATCGGCGATCGCTGCACTATTGACGCGGCGGCTCAGATCCGGAGCGGAAGCGAGATCGGGAGCGACTGCAAGATCGGCTCAGGGGCCATCGTGGGAGCCGAGCCGCAGTTTCTGGGGTTCGATTCAGCGATTCCGAGCGGAGTGAAGATCGGCCCGAGAACGGTTCTGCGCGAGTACGTCACCGTGCACCGCAGCATTCACGAGAATCGAACCACCGAACTGGGATCCGACAACTATCTCATGACCGGAGCCCACGTGGGGCACGATTCTCTGGTGGGAGACCACAATGTTTTCGCCAACGACGTCCTCCTCGGCGGGCACTCCACCGTGGGGAATCACTGCTTCATGGGCGGATCCTCGGCGATTCACCAATTCGTGAGGCTTGGGGATTACGTCATGTGCCAGGGTTTGTCGGGAGTCTCCCTCGACGTTCCACCGTATCTGACGGTCAGGGGAATCAACATCGTCTGCGGGATCAACTCGGTTGGATTGAAACGCGCCGGATTCAGCAATCAGGCTAGACGGGAGATAAAGGAGGCGTTCCGGGAGGTTTATCAAGGCGCCACCCCGCTTCGCGACGTGCTCGAGAAAGCAAAGCAACGCAGTTTTTCGCCCGAGACCCAAGCTTTTTACGACTTTCTCCGTCAGGATTCCAAGAAAGGCTTCTGCATTCGTTCCCGTTGAGGTGAAAATTGTAAAGGTGCCTTTAGCTAAATGGCCGTAAAAGTGAAGATTCCGTTGGTGTTTTGGTCTTTTGGGGCTAAATGAGAGTTGGTAGAATGGGCTTTTCGGGCCATGTTTCCAATCACATCCCAGTCGTTTTGATTCGTTCGAAAAACAGTGCTGAAAGCCTCATTTCCAGATGGTTGCGATGCGTCGTCGCGGCCACGCTTCTGGCGGTTGTCGGCCTTCTGTTTCCGACGGGGCTGAATGCCCAGGTCGGAGGGTTTGAAATTGGCGAAGAGTCCGGACCGGAAACGCTCAATCTCGACATCCAGAGCGATTTTTCAGACTACGATCAGAATCTCGGCATCGCCAAAGCGTCCGGAGACGTGACCGTGAAATACGGCAACGTCACCATCGAGGCGGGCCAAGTGGAGTTTCACCAGTCGTCGGGCAAGATCTTCGCCCGGGACAACGTCCGAGTTTTCAAGGACGGGGAAATTGTCGACGCCGAAGAGATCATCTACGACACCAAGACCGGCGAAATGACCACCAGTCAGTTGCGCAGCGCGCTCGAGCCGGTGTTCTATACCGCCGACGAGGTCGAGCGCCCCGAGGAAGGAACGGATGGACCGATCACGCTGATGAACGCAACCTTCACGACGCACGACTCCCTCACTCCGAACTACAGGGTGAAAGTCAATAAGTTGAAGGTCTATCCCAACGACAAGATCGTGATGCACGGAGCCAAAGCCTACGTAGGCGACATGCCCGTATTCTGGTTTCCGTTTTACGTTCAACCGCTGGAGGAAGATCTTGGCTACTATTTCATTCCCGGCTGGAACTCCGCCTGGGGAGGGTTTCTTCTGAATCGATACGGTTTCATGATTGGCGACGACCTCCTCGCCAAAACCCATATCGATTATCGATCCGAGCGCGGCCTTGCCGGTGGGTTCGAATTCGAGCCCCGAAAATTCCGGGACAACAGCAACATCGGTCGGCTCAACCTCTATTACGCCGAGGACAAGAATCCTCAGATGCGCTTCAACGGACGCACCCTCAAAGGCGATGTGACGTCGAGCCGCTACCGGATCAATTTCCAGCACCGCGTTTTTTTCCCCGGCTCGGACGACGAGACCTTCTATCTCGACTTCGACATCAACCGTCTGAGCGACGAGTTCATCTACGAAGACTTCTTCCCGTCGGAGTTCCGAATCGATCCCCAGCCTGACAATGTGATCAACCTCGTGAAGCTTTTCGATCAGGGAGAAATTTCGCTTACGAGCCGCTTCCAGCTCAACGAATTCTTCCGGACCGATACTCGCTCACCAGAACTCGCCATCGACATCATTCGCACTCCGATCGGCGACACCGGTTTCTTCTACGGCGGGATGACGACCTACGGAATTATCGACGAGGAGCTGGACGACGATTCGGTCCTGAGAGGTGTCGTGGATCCGAGCGGATACAACCGCTTCCGCTCATACCACGAGTTCTTGTTTCCCACTCAGTTGGCCGGATTTCTGAACGTGGTGCCGCGCGCCGGCGCCGGTTATGCTCATTACACGGACTTCGAACTTCCCGGCCTCGACACCTTCGAAAGAACCACGACTCACGCGGGCGTAGAGGCATCCTTCAAAATGTCGAAACGCTCTCCCCACATCGTAAGCAGGGCTCTCGGACTGAACGGCTTGCTTCATGTCGTGCGGCCCTACATGAACTACTCGCTTGTGAGCACCGACGAGATAAACGGACGCTTCCTTCCGATCGATCGTTATACGCCCACCACCCGCCTGCGACCGATCGACATGCCTCTCTTTACTCCCGTGGACGAGATCCAAGACTGGCAGATTGTGCGAGCGGGTATTTCAAACAGCTGGCTGACAAAGCGCGACGGGCATTCCTACGAGTGGCTTACGCTCGACAACTACATGGAATACTACGCTGAAGATCCGGAATTCAACCGCGATTTCTCCAACTTCTTCACCGAAGTCGACTGGTATCCTCTTCCGTGGCTGACCGCCTCCACCACGGCCCAGGTTCCCCTGGTCAACGATGTCATGGAATTTTCGGAAATTACGACATCCCTCTCGTTCATGCCTTCCGACTGGTTTCGGTTTAGCGTGGGGCACTATTTCCTCAACGACCATCCCTTTTTTCAGGATTCCGATTTGTATTCCTTCACGACTTACACGCGTCTCAGCGACAACTGGGGAGTCAGTACGGCGCACCGCTTCGAAGCCGACGACCAGACGCTGGAGTACCAGCAGTACAGCATCCATCGTGACTTGGCTAGCTGGACTGCGAGCCTCGGAGGAATCGTCAGGGACAACCGCAGAGGAGAAAACGAGTACGGCGTCGTCCTCGGCCTGACCTTGAAAGCGTTTCCGCGCCTCAACCTTCCGGTCGACTTTCAACCCGGCAGCTTCGGCACCGACGACGATCCTTCGAATTTCGTGGATTGACCTTGAGGGACCGACGACTGCGGCCAAACCATTGCCGCTCGGCAGCATTCACCCATACCGTATGAAACTAACCATTATCGGCTCCGGCTACGTGGGCCTCACCACCGGAGCCTGCCTTGCCGAAGTGGGCCACGAGGTCGTCTGCGTCGACAACGACGAAGCGAAAATAGCGACACTGCTTCGGGGAGAGATCCCGATCTACGAGCCGGGGTTGGCCGACTTGGTCGCGAAGAACGTCGCCGCCGGTCGTCTTTCCTTCACCACCAGCACGCCGCAGGGAGTCGAGCACGGAGACGTTGTATTCATTGCCGTGCCTACACCGCCGAATCCCGACGGCTCGGTCGATCTCAAGTACATCGAGAAAGTGGCCCGCGAGATTGCTCCGTCGATCAAGAGCTACCGAGTCATCGTGGACAAGTCGACCGTGCCCGTGAAAACCGGTGAAAAGGTCGCCGAGACCATTCAGCGATACGCACCGGATTCCGAGTTCGACGTCGTCTCGAACCCGGAATTCCTCAGGGAAGGTTCGGCCGTGGAAGATCTAATGAATCCCGACAGGATCGTCTTTGGCTCCAACAGCGATCGAGCCTCGGCCTTGATGAAGAAGGTGTACGAACCTTTCGTGGCACCTCTGCTGGTCACCGACATCAACAGTGCCGAGTTGATCAAGCACGCGGCGAATTCTTTTCTGGCTCTCAAGATTTCCTACATCAACGCCGTCTCGGCCATTTGCGAAGCGAGCGGTGCCGATGTCGAACTGGTGGCCGAGGGCATCGGAATGGACGCCCGGATCGGACGGTCTTTTCTGAACGCGGGGCTCGGCTACGGAGGTTCCTGTTTTCCCAAGGATATCGAGGCATTCACCGCCATCAGCGATCAACTCGGGGTTCCGTTCGACCTCTTGAAGGAGGTCCAGAAAATCAATCGGGATCAACTCGATCGTTTCATCGCTCGGATCCGCGAAGCCCTCTGGGTTCTGCAGGAGAAAAAAATTGCCGTCTGGGGGCTGACTTTCAAGCCCAACACCGACGACGTCCGGTGCTCCGTCGCCCTTGAACTGGTTGAAAGACTTGTCGCCGAAGGCGCGGAGATCACCGCTTACGATCCGAAAGGCATGGATCGCGTCCGGGCTCTGGACATCGGAAAAGCGATCAAATTCGCGGATTCCGCCGAAGCCGCCGTCGAAGACGCCGAAGCGCTCGTCCTGGCGACGGAGTGGCCGGAGTTCGGAAACGTCAATTTCGCCAAGGTCAAAGAGTCGATGCTGGCACCGCTGATTTTCGACGGCCGGAACCTCCTCGACCCGGACACGATGAAGAAATTCGGCTTCGACTATCACGGAATCGGTCGCGGGGTTTCGGCGACCTCCGTGCCCGTCGCTTGAGAGGAAGCTGGACCTGCCCGAATCCGGCTGGTTCCCCGGGGCAAGGCTCGCGGCGATTTCGTTTGCGCCGAACCCCTCGCGCTCGCTATAAAGGGACTTCCATGCCGTTCCGCAGCCAGTCCCGGGGAGCTTTCACCGCCGCGCTTTTTGCTCTCGTGACCTTTGCCTCCGGAATTGCCGACGGCTTTCCCGAAAGACCCGTCAAGGTCATCGTTCCCTTCGCTCCCGGTGGCGGCAGCGATACGTTCGCGCGCCTCGTTCTGCGCGCGATCGACCAGGAGGGGCTTTCGCCGGAGCCCTGGGTGGTCGTCAACGTTCCCGGCGCCGGCGGCGCGATCGGCAGTCGCCGGGTTCTGAATGCGCATCCGGACGGACACTCCATTCTGTTTCTGCACGAGGGCATCGTCACCGCCCGCTATTCCGGTCTCGCCGCCTACGGTCCGGAGGTCTTCGAACCGATCGCCGGCACCGGCTCTCTTGGCGCGGTAATCTGCGTTTCGGAAGACTCGCCTTTCCGCACCCTGGAAGAACTCATGCGGGCTGCCGCGGCCGATCCGGATACGGTGACTTTCGCCGCCAACATCGGGGCACCGAGCTACTTCATGGCCCGAAGGCTTCAGCACGCGCATGGCTCGGCGCGGTTTCGCTTCGTCCAGTCGGGAGGAGGTGCGAGGCGCTTCTCCGACCTGAAGGGTGGACACGTGGAAGCGAGCGCTTTTTCCGTGACGGAATATCTGAACTTCCGGCACGGCGGGCTGCGGGCTCTGGCGTACCTTGGCGAAAACCGTCACGAAGCGTTGCCGGACATCCCGACCGCGAAGGAATCCGGAATCGATCTCGTCTACGTGAGTCTGCAAGCCTGGTGGGCGCCGAAAGGAACTCCCGACGACGTCGTCAACGCGCTGGCCGCCACGCTCGCCGAAGCGATGGACAGCCAAAGTCTTCTGAATGAACTCTCTTCCCTGCAGGTTGATCCGATTTTTCTCGACGGGCGGCAGTTGGCCGGCTCCATGCAGGAACGAAGCGCCGGAATCGAACAACTCGGGCTGGAAAAGGTCGCCATCGACCTTCCCCGGCTCTGGACCGGCTACCTGGCGCTCGCCCTCCTCGGCGCGATCGCCGCATTCGTAGGCGCGCGGAAAACAAAGCTCCCCGGCAAACAGGGTGGGATTCCCGATCCAGCCCTGTCGCGGCGGGCGGGAATCTCCGCCCTCCTCATCGCGGCCTACCTGGGGCTGCTCCAATTCTCGCCGGTCAGGTTCGAATTCCTGACCTTCGCTTTCATTCTGATGCTGACCGTGTGCCTTTCCGGCCGCGCGCGCTTTCTGGCGACGGTGGCATGGAGTCTCGCCGTGCCCGGCCTCTGCTACGTGTTCCTTCATCGGCTACTGGGGGTCGAGTTGCCATGAATATGGTCGCCATGAATGTGGTCGCCATGAATATGGTCGAGTTGCTTCCCCTGCTGCCATGGGTTTTCCTCGGTGTCGGGGCGGGAATTTTCGTCGGTGCCATTCCGGGCCTGACCGGGGCCATGGTGATCGCCCTGACCGTCCCGTTGACATTCTCAATGGATCAGGACGCGGCCCTCGCGCTGCTGGTTTCGCTCTACACCGGCTCGGTCAGCGGCGGCCTCGTGTCGGCGACTCTCCTCAATATCCCGGGAACTCCGGCGGCAATGATCACGATTCTCGACGCCTATCCGATGACCCGACGCGGCGAGGCCGGGCGGGCGCTCGGTCTTGCTGTCGGAGCCTCTTTTGTCGGTGGTATCATCTCCGGCGTGGCCCTTCTGTTTCTCGCCCGCCCCATCGCGGAGTGGTCGGTTCACCTGAGTCCGTTCGATCTGTTTGCTCTGGTCGCCATGGCGATGGTGTTCATCGCATCTGTCGCCGAACCCGGACTCGTCGGGCTTGGAAAAGGGCTTCTCTCGGGCATGGCAGGATGCCTGGCCGCCCTTCCGGGCATGCATCCTGCCACGGGCGAGATCCGTTTTACTTTCGGCTTGGTGGAAATGAGCGACGGATTTCGTCTCCTGCCCGTCTTGATCGGGTTGTTTGCGTTCAGTCAGGCTTTCCGGGATCTCGTGCTGCCGTCTGAGCAGGGTCGCCTGCCCGTTGCGCCCCGAGCCGCGAAGGGAGTGCTGATACCCTTGAAAGGCTGGCTTTCGCAGGTCGGCAATCTCGTGCGTTCGTCGATTATCGGGACTCTCGTGGGAATTCTGCCGGGGATCGGCGCCAATATCGGATCGACCATCGCCTACGGATCGGCGCGGCATTTCTCGAGGACTCCGGAGCGATTCGGTCACGGTTCGGACGAAGGGCTGGTGGCTTCCGAATCCGCGAACAACGCTACCGTCGGAGGTGCGCTGATCCCGCTGATTTCGCTCGGCATTCCGGGCAGCGTCGTCGATGCGGTGCTTCTGGGAGCGTTCGTGATCCACGGTCTTCAGCCCGGCCCGCTGCTCTTCGACAACCACCCGGAGACTGTCGGCTCCCTCGTTGGAGCCTACTTGGTTTCCAACGTCGTCATGCTGATCATGATGCTGGCGTCGGCGAGGTGGCTGGCGAAGCTTGCCAATCTCTCAAGAATCCGTCTGGCTCCCGTGATCATCGTTTGCTGCGTAGCGGGCTCCTACGCCTTGGGAAACCGCATGTTCGACGTATGGGTCATGGTGGGATTCGGGTTGCTCGGTATCGTACTCCAGCAATGGCGAATTCCGCCGGCACCCTTCGTGATCGGGTTCGTTCTCGCGCCGCTTGCCGAGGAAAATCTCGCCTCCGGGCTGATGGCGTCGGGCGGAAGTTATCTGCCGCTCCTGACGCGTCCGTTCGCGTTGGTTTGTCTGGCGCTCTCCCTCCTGCTTCTGGTCGCGGCGGCGAGAGGGAGAAAAGAGGCCCCGCCGACGGCGAACGGCGGTGCAGCCCCGTGAACCTCGTTTCTGAAACTCAGCGGTCGAATTGGGCGTCGAACACGATGTTGGAGGCGGGAAAATCGACCTTCTTCACGAAGGCGGCCGACTCGGCACCGCCTGCTTCGCGGTCCATGCCGCCGTCTTCCCATTCCACCGAGAGCGGACCCGTGTACCCGATGTCGTTGAGCGCTCGCATGATTCTTTCGAAATCGATCTTGCCGCGACCGACCGATCTGAAATCCCAGTAACGCTTCCGATCGTGGAAGTCGACGTGTCCACCGAAGACACCGGCGTCCACGGGATGATCCGACCAAGCCGCGTCCTTCATGTGAACGTGATTGATCCGATCGGAAAAGCGGTGGATGAATTCGACGTAGTCGACCCCTTGGTATCCCATGTGGCTGGGATCGTAGTTGAACCCGAAAGCGGGGTGATAATCGATCGCCTCGAGGGCCCGCTCCGCCGAAGCGATATCGAACGCGATTTCGGTGGGGTGAACTTCGAGACCGAACTTGATGCCATTCTCCTGAAATACGTCCATGATGGGACCAAAGCGGTCGGCGAAATCCTTGAACCCTGCCTCGATTTGCCCCGGCAGGGTAGGCGGAAACGAATATAGAAGATGCCAGATTGAAGAGCCGGTAAAACCGTTGACGACGCCGACGCCGAATTCCTTGGCAGCCACTGCGGTCTTCTTGAGTTCCTCCGCCGCTCTTTGACGGACACCTTCCGGCTCGCCGTCTCCCCACACGTAATCCGGCAAGATCTGCTGGTGCCGTTCGTCGATTCGGTCGCACACGGCCTGACCGACGAGGTGGCTGGAGATCGCGAAACACTTCATGTCGTGCTTCTCAAGTAGCGCGCGCTTGGCTGCGCAATACCCGGCGTCGGCCTTGTCCACTTCGAAATGGTCGCCCCAGCATCCGAATTCGACTCCCTCGTAGCCCATTTCCTTCGCCTTCGCGATGATCGTTTCGCAATCGAGGTCGGCCCACTGGCCGGTAAAAAGTGTGACGGGTCTTCCCATGGTATTCAAATCGGTGGTTGTTGATTCGTTTGGCTGAACAGGCTTGATAGTTAGCGTTTTCGCGAAAAGCAATCAAGTGGAAACGGCTCCTCTCGCCGATGACTGAACCCGCTACCGGTTCACCCGACGAAAAGGCTCCGAATCAAATCGGAGCCTCCCATGTCCGGATAATCGGACGACCAACCGTTAGGCAATCGATCAGAACGTCGCCGTGGCTCCGAGGTGGAAACGACCGGTTTCGTCCACTAAGACATTCTCGGTGAAGACCGGGTAACCGTAATCGAGGCGGAATTTGAACCAGTCGCTGTAGTTCCAGCGAAGACCGGCACCGACCGACCCAATGTGGAAGTGACTCGGCCCGCCCGGCAGCAGATTCTCGTTCCCCAGGTTGGCCGCATCGAAGAAACCGAGGAAGCGAAGGCTGTCGGTTTCGTTTTCCCAGTTCATGGCGCGACCGATGGAAAGCTCGGGCGTGTAAAGCTCGATCGTGCTCCAGAATCCGTGATCCCCGCGGGCCACCCGCTGATCGAAGCCGCGAACCGTGTCGTAGCCTCCGGCACCGAGTTGCTCGGACGCCTGCAGATTCTCCGTCGATTTTTGTCCCTGAATCTTCGCGCGCAGCGACCAGTCTTCGCGAAGACGTCGCTGGTGCTCGATGGACCCTACCGCGTAGAAGTAGTCGGAAGATGACAGAGCCCGCGACCTCTGGAAATTCTCGCTGGAGTTGTGATCGTTGAAGTCTCCGGGAGACCAGACCCCCTGAATGTCGAACTGGGTCACGCCCTTGTCGCCCTGGATCGTTTCCCTGTATCCCAAGCTGAACTGGAAAATTTCCACCCGCGTTCCGAACAGTTGCACGTTTCCAAAGCCGGGCGCACCGATGAACTCCAGATTGTTCGCGTTGGACTTCCAGTCGAAGCCGAAGTCCATTTCCCGCCGACGATTGGCTTTGCTGTCCAAGGGGATTCCGTATCGTCCGCTGAGCTGCATGTTGTCCCCCTCGGACTCCAGAACGTTTCCACGCCCGAGTGGGATCGGATCGGAGTCGATGCTGACGTAGGATGCCAGGACAGTAACCCAGTGGCGCCAGGGCAACCCCTGCGTGTAGACGAGCGAGTGTCCCCTCACGTGCTCGAAGTCCAAGTCGTGCGTGAACTGGTAACTGACGCTGCGGTTTTCGCCCAATACGTCTCCGAAGTTGAACCCCGTGATGAGACGGTCCTCCCCGAGGAAGTCCGTTCCGGAATCCTCGTAACCGACGTAGAACCAGTTCGCCCGGGTCTGATAGCTCTTCAGGATGATGTCGGTGGTTCCGAACTCGTAGCCCGGTGCATAGGCCAAGTCGACCTTGCGGTATGGGCTGCGGTTGACCCAGGAGAGATCCCGAAGCACTTCGGAGGCGCGAATCACTTCGCCCTTCTTGATCCTCATCTGGCTGCGGATGAATTCCTCGGTGTCGACATCGACGCCTTCCACCCGGACTCGCGCCAACTCGGACTCGATGACCACCAACTGCACCACGCCGGAGGTGATATCCTGTTCCGGGAGAAGCACGTCCACCACCGGGCGGTCGCCTTCCCGGTAAGCGACGATCACTTCCTTGACCATTTGGTCCAGAGAGGAGAGCGAAACCGGACGTCCGATGTATTGCTGCAGGGTCAGGCCGACCTCGCGCGGAAATTCGTCGAAATCGTGCCAGATTCCCTCGACGCCCGGCCATCCGTCGGGGCGGACATCTCCGGGTCGCGGCAAGAGAACGACACCGAGAAGCTGGTTCACCAGCAGTTCGTCCTGACGTGGCCCCGTCTCGAGACCGACGGTCTGATCGAGTTCGAAACGCCCCAGCCTGTCCACTGCGACGGGCCCTTGTCCGCCTCCGGCTTCGAGGACCTCCCCTGATTCGTAGACCTGAGTCTGAACGTCCGGCGGCAGGACATCGGTCAATATTTCGGTGCCGTACTGATCGGTGATTGTTTGCTGCGCATTTGCGGTCATGCCGCAGCAGGCGATCGCAAATCCGCCCAGAAAGGAGACGTAGCGTTGGATTCTCATCATTATCAGTCGGTCACGGGACAAAGCAGCCCTGACGGAGCTATTCGGTTAACACAGCCTAACTGTGTTGAAAAAGGATTTTTTCAGAAATTTTTCGCTCTTTGCGAGCATGGGATGATCGTATCGGGCACCGGGGAGAAAATGGAAGTAAAAAATAAGTTCTTTTTGACGGATACTCACGCGCACCTCGCTTCCTCTCGTTTCGAGAACGAACTCGACGCCGTTATCGGCCGGGCCCAGGACGAAGGTGTCGCTCGCATCGTGGCGATCGCCTGCGATCTGGAGGACTCCGCGGCCAACATCGTCCTCTCGGACCGCTACGCCGCCGTGGCACCGACCGTGGGCGTTCATCCGCTCTACGTCCACGAACCCGGCGCGACGGAGTGGTTCGAAGAGCTTTCGACGCTGGCCCGGACGCCGGGGGTGGCGGCCATCGGCGAAATTGGACTCGATTACCACCACCCCCCGGGAGACGCGAGCACCGAAAAAGAGTGGCGCTCGAAGCAGCGGAAGGTTTTCGAGAAGCAACTCCAGCTGGCGGTGGATCTCGATCTCCCGGCGGTCATCCATCAACGTCAGAGCGCCGAAGACGTCGCCGGCGTTCTTCGCCAGTTCCCGAAGGTTCGAGCCGTTCTCCATTGTTTTACCGGCACGGTCGCGGAAGCCGAGGCCGCTCTCGAAATGGGGCACTTCCTTTCCTACACCGGAATTCTGACCTTTCCCAGCGCGGAGGACGTACGCGAGACCGCGAGAATCGCTCCTTTGGACAGGGTCATGGTCGAGACCGACTCTCCCTATCTGGCGCCGATTCCCTACCGCGGCAAACGCTGCGAACCGCTGATGGTCACCCGCACCGCTGAAAAGCTGGCCGAAATTCACGAGATGGAAACGGACGAGATCGCTTCCGTCACCTCGCGCAACGCCGAGACTTTCTTCAAGAACCTTCTTGCCTCCGCCCCCGTTTAGCGTCGTTCCGCCAGCGTCGGGGAATTGATTTTTTCAGGATCCGGCGGAAATTCCGGGACCGCACCCGCTTCCACCCACCCGCCCCACGCCCATGTTCTCAGATCGCAGCACCTTGATCCGCGAAAAGAAATTCCGGCCCGCCCCTTCGGAGGCGATCCCGCGCGGACACCACTCGGCCGCCACGTTGACCGACGACCACTCGCTCTTTCTCTTGAACCAGCAGCGCGAGAAAAGCGCCAAAATCGAGCGACGCTCCTGGTTGTCCAGACTCTTCCGGCGCAACTAGCCGGATTTGTTCTCCAACTGCTCGAAGTCGGCTTCGGAGATCACCTCGACGCCGAGGGAGGCGGCCTTGTCGCGCTTCGAGCCGCCCCCTTCACCCGCGAGAAGGTAGTCGGTGTTCTTGCTTACGGAACCGCTCACCTTGCCTCCCAGCTTCGCGATGCGGTCGGCGACTTCGCTCCGCGAGGCCGAAAGCGAACCGGTGATCACGAAGGTCTTGCCTGCTAAAGGAAGGTCTCCCGCAGCCTCCGCCCGTTCCGGAACGGGCGCGTAGTTGTCGGAAACCGGGGCGATCCCGAGTTCGGCCAAGCCGTCGAGGAGGCGCCGCCCGGCATCGGCTGCGAAAAAATCGAGAACGCTGCCCGCCACGATCGGCCCGACCTCGCTGGCGATCTCGTACTTGGCCAGTTCGGGGTTGTCCTCTTTGCGGTCTCCCGTCTTCAAAGTCCGCAGCTTCTTCAATATCTCCGAATCCCAAAGCTCGTCGAAAGTCCGATGCAGTCGAGCAAGCTCTCTGGCCGCGGACTCGCCCACCTGCGGAATCCCGAGAGCGTAGATCCAGCGGTGCAGCGGCGCGTTTCGGGCTCGGTCGGCGGTCTCGGCGATCTTGGCGGCATTCTTCGAGCCGAGCATTCTGGGTTCGTCGTCCGTTCCCAGATTGAGACGGGAAAGCCTCTCCCGGTCGAGCGTGAACAGATCCAGCGCCGTGTCTACCAACCCTCGCTCGACGAGCTTCTCGGCGACGATGTTGCCGACACCGTCGATGTCGAGCGCCTTGCGGCTGACGAACTGTTTGATTTGATTGGCGGCCTTTGCCGGACACGCGAAATTCAGGCATTTCCACGCCACGAATCCCTCGGGCCTCGCGATGGGGCCGCCGCAACTAGGACATTGGCCCCCGACCGCCTCGTAGAGATTGAATTTAGACGCGTCCTCTGGGCGCTTCTCGAGGATCACTTTGACCACCGCCGGAATGATCTCGCCCGCCTTTTCGATCAGGACCGAGTCCCCGATGCGGATGTCCTTGCGGTCGATTTCATCCTGGTTGTGCAAGGTCGCACGCTTCACCGTCGTCCCGGAAACCGGTACCGGATCGAGTTCCGCGACGGGGGTGAGCGCGCCCGTTCGTCCAACCTGGACCGTAATGGCTCTCAGTATCGTTTCTTTCTGCTCCGGAGGGTATTTGAATGCCGCCACCCATCGCGGCGCCCTGGCGGTCGATCCCAGTTCGGCCTGCGACGCGAAACTATTGACCTTAACCACGGCGCCGTCCGTTTCGTAGGGAAGGGAATGCCTCAAGTCGTCGAGTTCGCGGATCGCTTCGATGACGCCCTCGAGATCCCGCTTCTCCCAAATGGGATGATTCCCGGGAATCCCCATCGCATGCAGGAGCGCGTGAAAATCGAGGACCGAAGCCAACTCGGTTCCTTCGGTCAGCCCGGGGCCATGGGCGATGAACTGAAGCGGCCGCTTCGCGACTTGGCGGGAATCGAGCAGCTTGAGCGTCCCCGCCGTGGCGTTGCGGGGATTCTTGAACGCCGGAAGTCCTTCCTCGTCCCTCGCCGCGTTAAGCGCCGCGAACTCCTCTTTCGGCATGAAGATCTCTCCGCGCACCTCCAGCTTCGCGGGAGCGTCCGCCGGCAACCGCAGCGGCACGTTGCGAATCGTCCGCACGTTTTCAGTGATCAGATCGCCGACGGCGCCGTCGCCGCGGGTCAGGGCGTAGTCGAGTTCCCCATTCACGTAGTGCAGCGCCACGGCGACGCCGTCGATCTTCGGCTCGACCGTGACGGGAACTTCCGCCGTCCCGAGATTCTTCTGCAAACGCGCGAAAAAACTGCCCACCTCCCCTTCCGAGAACAGGTCGTCGATGCTGCGCATCGGGACGACGTGATCTCTCTGCTCGAAGCCCTTGATCGGTTCGCCGCCAACCCTTTTCGTGGGGGAATTCGGCGACGCCAGATTGGGATGTTCCGCTTCGAGATCTTCCAGCTTGCGGAACAACTCGTCGTATTCGCGATCGGAAATTTCCGGCTCGGCCTCGACGTAGTACAGCCGATTGTGCCTCTCCAGCGCGGCGGAAAGGCGCTCGATTTCGGCGCGCGCTTCTTCCTTGTTCATCTACCGTCGGGCCGGGGAGTCTCGGGAACGTCTCAGTCGGGTCTTTTCGAGACTTCTTCCTCGAGCCGCTCGCTGAGCCATTGCTTGATCATGCTCTGGTAATTCAGGTAGCGGTGGCGAGCGAGTCGCTTGATCCGGCTCAGCATCTGCGGATCGAACCGCAACGTGATCGTCGTCGACTCGCGCACGTTCTGCCGGTGGATCGAAGCGTTCATCAGCCGCGGATCCAGCGAGTGGCTCGCCCAGAAATCGGCCTCGTCCTTTTCTTCCTCGAACTCGGGAATGTCGCTCCAGGCTTGGATGGTTTTCACAATGGCACAGGGTTGGGTCGTTGGCTCGACAGGGTTGAGTCCGACGGGAAAAGCGTCGTGTCTCAGACCCACTCGGCGTTTTTACGCTCGTAGAAGGAAATTTCGTCGTCCGTCATTTCACGGCAGAATATGACTCGGTAGTTTTTGCCGTCCGTCCAGAACACGGCGAAGAGGTAGCGGTTGTTGATCGTCTTTCCGAGAGTGAAGTAGCGGGCCTCCGCGTCGCCGTTGTCGGTTTCCGGCAAGAGCCGAATGGCAAACGGATCCTCGAAGACCTCCTCCACCTCTCTGGGGATGATTTTTTTGAGGTCGAAATGGCAGTCAATCCAGTCGAATTCCATGGGCGGTGGTCGCGGGCTCAGGCTCTGGATGGACGCGACCTGATGCAACGTGGAAAACTAGGAGGGTTGAGGGAGGAAATCAATTCGTGAAACTCCCTAATTGTGTTGCCGTCGCCCATCGACCGCATAATTTTCATAAGTTTCGGCTTTGATAATCGTTAATTTATGTTTAGTAATTGGGGTGAACTTTTTACGGGGAGTCTTCTGCTTGGCTGCGCTTTTGGGCGCATCCTGCCAAGTGCAGCCCTACATGCCGCCGCCGCAAAAAGCGCTGGTCGAGAGCGTGGAGGTGGAGATCCGCGATTTCCAGGGACGGCCGGATGCCTTCGCCGTGGTCAAGGGACGCCTTTCCAGCAACGCGGCCCAACTGGTCGACCACCAGCAGTCGCGCGAAGACGGTCGGCTTTACCTCGAAGTCCTGGAGCAGACTCCGAGAGGGGCGTCGCTGCTGCCGAATCTGACGGAGGGCGCTCCCTTCCAGGCGCGGATCCCTATCGAACTGCTCGGGCTCGAACCGGGCGTCCACGCGCTTTCGGCCAATGGCGTAGAGACGACGTTCGAGTTGGACCCGGTTCACGCCCAGTTTCTGTCGGAAGTGAATCCAGCATCGGCCAATGCCGCCCCCGACGAACCGCTGAAGGACGAACTTGTCCCGATCGAGGAGACCGTGTGGGGCAGTCCCGCGACGACCGAGACCTCGGCCGAAAGTCCCCTAAAGTCGGAGTAACGGAAATCCGTCGCACAAGGATTCTCGCGGTTTCGTCCGATTGTGGCACCTTGCCGTATACCATTGAGATTGCCATGAAAAGTCCCCTCGCCTGTTTGCTCGTCGCCTCGCTTTCCCTCCAGATTGTTTCGGGAGAATCCGCTCGCGAAATCGCCTCCCGCTTCGAGAAGGAGAAGGTCGAGGCCATCGAGAAATATTTGGACGAGAATCCCGAGGCCGAAGACACGGACGCGGCTCTGGCTATTCTCGTCGGTGCGAATCTCAGCATGGGACGATTCGATCCGATTCCCGATCTGCTTCTGAAGCGTTATGAAATGCAGCCGAAAGGTCCCGATGCCAATCTGAATCTGATTTTCAACGAAGTCGCCCGTCCCTTCATCGAGTCCGCCGTGGTCTCGGACCAGCGAGACAAAGCCAAGGCTTTCGTTACCCGGATGAAGTCGGACTTCGCGGATCATCCCCAGAGCGCCCAGATCGATCAGGGACTGGATCAACTCGGCGCCTCGCTCTACCTGCCGGGCGTCGGCGACGAAATGACCTTCGCTTTCACCGACTTGCAAGGCAACGAGGTCGATCTGGCGGAGATGGACGACAAGGTCGTCCTGGTGGATTTCTGGGCTACCTGGTGCGCCCCGTGCATCGCGGAGATGCCCAACGTCATCGCCGCCTACAACGAATACCACGAAGAGGGATTCGAGATCGTCGGCGTGTCTCTCGACGAAGACAAGGCGGCTCTGGAGAAGTTCGTGACCGAAAACGATATGCCGTGGCCGCAGTATTTCGACGGCAAGGGATTCAACAACGAGCTGGCGCAGCGCTTCGGCATCAGTCAGATTCCGGCCACGTTCCTGGTGGGCCAGGACGGCAAAATCGTCGCCTCCAATCTGCGGGGACCGGAGCTCGAAGCGGCCGTGGAAAAGGCGCTCGGGATCGAAGGCTCGGCCGAGGAGTAAGGCTCTCCGCCCGGAGACCGGCGAAATTCGCGATTTTCGGTTTCGCGCCCCGGCAATGCGGCGATAATGGCGGCCTTTTCATGAGCCAGGAGAACCGCATTGACCGACGTTTCGCCGATCTTTCCGCCGACAGCAAAGCCGCTTTCGTAGCCTACTTCTGCGCCGGCGACCCGGGCATGGAGCAATCGCTCGAGATCATGCGGGCTCTCGAGCGTGCCGGGGTGGATATCATCGAGCTGGGCATCCCCTTTTCGGATCCCATGGCGGACGGCATCGTCAATCAAATGGCGGCGCATCGCGCGCTCCAGGCCGGCGGATCCACGCGGGGCGTCCTCGAACTGATCGGCCGCTTCCGCGAAGCCTCCGAAACGCCGGTCGTCCTCTTCACTTACCTGAATCCTGTCTACGCCTACGGGTTCGAGAAATTTCACAAAGACTTCGCCGCAGCCGGTGCCGACGGGATCCTCCTTCTGGATCTCCCGCCCGACGAAGCGGTCCGGAACGAGGAGTTCGCGGAATCGAATCCCTTGAAGCAGATTCGCCTCATCGCGCCGACGACTCCCGCGGATCGCGTCCCCCGATTGGCCAAGGCGAGCGAGGGCTTCATCTACTACGTTTCCCGGGAGGGGGTGACCGGAGCCCAGACCACGCTCGCCGAGGGAATCGGGAAGAACGTCGCGGCCATCAAGCGACACACCGACGTCCCCGTGGTTGTCGGATTCGGTATCTCCACGCCCGAGCAATCCGCCGAGGTCGCCAAGTCGGCGGACGGGGTCGTCGTCGGAAGCGCCATCGTCCGTCAGATCGAGAAATGGGGCGACTCCGACGAAGTGGCCGCGCGGGTCGAGGCCTTCGTCAAACCGCTTGTGGACGCGGCCAAGTCGGTCTAACCTCTGCCAACCACACAGTCAGCTCGGAAGCGATGGTGAAATTCTGGAAAATGAACGGTGCGGGGAACGATTTCGTCGTACTCGACAATCGCGACAAATCCTTGAGACTCAGCAAGGAGCAGATCTCGAACCTCTGTCATCGGCAGCGCGGCGTCGGCAGCGACGGTCTGCTGGCGGTCGAGCCCGGCGAGAACGGCGCCGACTACCGAATGCGCTACTACAATGCGGACGGAGGCGAGGCGGAAATGTGCGGCAACGGCGCCCGGTGTTTCGCCCGCTTCGTGAATTTTCTGGAGGAGGACAGATTGACGGAGACCTCGTTCGAGACCATGGCCGGCGTCATCCGAGCGCGGTACCCGGACGACCAGATCGAGATCCGGCTCAGCCAACCGTTCGATCTCAGTCTCAACAACATTCTCGAAGTCGCCGGAGAGTCGATCACGGTTCACTCGGTCAATACCGGGGTACCCCACGCCGTCGTTTTCGTCGAAAATCTCGCCGGGGTGGACATCCGCCGACTGGGAGCCGCGATCCGCTTCCACGAGCATTTCGCACCCGCGGGGACGAACGCCAATTTCGTCGAGGGTCTCGAGGACGACTGCATCGCCATCCGAACCTACGAGCGGGGCGTGGAAGACGAAACGCTCGCCTGCGGAACGGGAATGGTGGCCTGCGCCATCATCCAACACGAAACCCACGCGACGCCCGCTCCGATCCGCGTCCGCGTCGCCGGAGGAGACACTCTCGAAATCGGTTTCAGGAAGAACGAAGCCGGGGCCTACGAAGACGTGACCTTGCTCGGCCCGGCCGAATTCACGTTCGAAGGCACGCTGGCCTCCATTTAATTTTCATCTCAGAAGAAAAAAGACTCATGTTCGAAGGTGCTCACACCGCTCTGGTTACTCCGTTCTCCGAAAAAGGAACCATCGACGTCGAAGCCTACCGCAGGCTCATCGACAAACAATTCGCCAACGGAATCAAAGGCGTCGTGCCGGTCGGCACGACGGGCGAGTCCCCCACGCTTTCGATGGAGGAGCACCGCCGCGTGATCGAGATCGCCGTCAAGCAAACCGGAAAGCGGGGGCTCGTCATCGCCGGGACCGGCTCCAATTCCACCCGGGAGGCAGTGGATCTCACGCAGGCGGCGGAATTCGCGGGGGCCGACGCCGTTCTGCTCGTGACGCCGTACTACAACAAGCCGTCGCAGGAAGGGCTGTTCCAGCACTACCGGGCCGTCGCCGAATCGACCGAACTTCCTCTGGTTCTCTACTCGATCCCGGGACGCTGCCATATTCAGATCGAAGTCGACACGGTTGTCCGGCTCGCCCAAGAGTGCGCCAACATCAAAGCCATCAAGGAGGCCGGCGGTCTCACCGAACGGGTTCGGCGGCTGCGCGCCGCACTCCCGGAAGAATT
Source organism: Verrucomicrobiales bacterium (assembly GCA_040905585.1). Taxonomy (GTDB): domain Bacteria; phylum Verrucomicrobiota; class Verrucomicrobiia; order Verrucomicrobiales; family DEV007; genus Arctic95D-9. The sequence goes on along the minus strand of JBBDRG010000012.1, from coordinate 56,379 downwards.
CGAAATTCTTTCCGGGGACGACGTTCTCACCGTCGACTTCATGAAGGAAGGCGGCGTGGGCGTCATTTCGGTCGCCTCCAACCTGATTCCCCGCCCCATGGCATCGATGGCGAACGCCATGCTGGAAGGGCGGGTCGGCGACGCCGAGTCCATCCACGCCGAATACGCGGCGCTTTTCGAAGCGCTTCTCAAACTGGACACGAACCCCGTTCCCATCAAGGCCGCCCTGGGGCTGACCGGGGAATGCCTGCCGAAGCTTCGACTGCCCCTGGTCCAGATGGCCGACGACGAAGTGGCGAAGCTGAAGTCGATTCTCGAATCGCTGAACTTGCTTTGAAGCAGCCTTCCACCCTTTCACCTCTCCTCTTACCATGCTCGATATTCTAGTTACCGGCTTTCGCGGACGAATGGGCCAGGCCGTCGCCAGCTGCGTCAGCGACGATGCCGATACCCGCGTCGCCGCCGGCATCGACCTCGGCGATTCGCTCGAAGAAGCGCTCGCGAAATCCGGGATCGTCATCGACTTCACGCTTCCCTCGTTCACGGAGGAGTTGATCGAAGGGTGCGTCGAGAGAGGCACACCGCTCGTGATGGGGACGACCGGTCACGACGACGAACAACTGGCCGCGATCCAGGAGGCTTCCGCTCGAATTCCCATCGTGCATGCTCCGAATTTCTCGGTGGGCGTGAACACGCTCTTCTGGCTCGCGGCCAAAACGCTCGGCGTTCTCGGAGACGAATTCGATCTGGAAGTCGTCGAGATGCATCACCGGCACAAAAAGGATGCGCCCAGTGGAACGGCGCGACGGCTGGCGGAGATTCTCGCGGGAGCGCGGGGTCTCTCCTACGACGAAGATTGCCGCCACGGCCGGGTCGGGGATGTCGGCGAGAGAACGGATGGCGAAATCGGCGTTCACGCCCTGCGCGGCGGCGACGTCGTGGGCGACCACACCGTCGTCTACGCGGGCGACGGCGAACGCGTGGAACTGACCCACAAGGCTTCTAGCCGACTCACTTTCGCCAAGGGCGCCGTGCGGGCGGCGAAGTGGCTCGACAAGGAAGGTATCGAGAGCGGTCACTTCGACATGCAGGATGTCCTGGGACTGAAGTGACTTGTCGGCATGCCGCGGGCGGGACTCAGCCTGGGATCGAACCTGGGAAATCGACTCGCCAACTTGCGGGAGGCCGTAGACAGGCTCGACGAGGCGAGGTCGACGGATCATTTGCTTGTTTCCAGCATCTACGAAACCGAAGCGGTCGGTTGCGGAACCGATTCGCCGGATTTTCTGAACGCCGTCGTCGAGATCGAAACCGAACTCACGCCGGAAGCCCTTATGGATTTCCTGCAGAACATCGAGACGGCGATGGGCCGTGCCCTGGCGAGAACGGTCAACGCCCCGCGCGAGATCGACCTCGACATCCTCTACTACGACGATCTTAAAGCAAAAACCGCCCGCCTTGAAATTCCGCACCCGAGGATGAACGAGCGCGAATTCGTGTTGCGACCGCTCGCGGAGATTCGGCCCGATCTCGTGGGATCGGAGAGGCTCGAGAAGGTCGCCGCCTCCGGTTCGGCGGTCGTGAAATTCCCGGAACCGCTCGTCGGCGATCAAAACTCGCCCAGCGAACGGACGTAGCGCAGCAGGGAAGCGAACTCTCCCACGGTCAGCGCGTTCGCCGGCTCGTCCGGCATGATCGACTCCGCCACCGGCTCGTCCCTCTCGATCCGGACGCGCGGAACCTCCGTCCGATTGCCGGCCGTGTCGCGGAGGGTGACCGACTCCCGATCGGTGCCCTCGAGGTGTCCCTTCAGCCGAAGGCCGCCTTCCAACTCGAAAGCGCGGCTCTCGAACCCCGGAGCGATCGTTTCGTCGGGATGGAGGATGGCCTCGGCTAGTCCGCTTCCAGAGAGTTCTCGAACCGCGGTCGCGAGGTCGGGTCCGATCGCCAGGCCCTCGCCGTGGATATTGTGACACTCGCCGCAAGACAGACGCGCGAAGATCTCTTCGCCTTCGGCCTCGTCACCCGGCATCCCGCCAAGCGTCTCGATCAGGGAATCCGTGGCTAGCGTCTCGAGCTTGCGGTCTTTCGGAAGCGGGTCCTCGCGCTCCTGGACCGAGGCGTCCTCGGAGAGAGCGATCGAGGCCTTCTTCACGCGAAGGTTCTCGTTCTCCGATGCTTTCGCCAGAAGGGACCTGGCACCCGAAAAAGTCGACCCTTCCAAGGCCCGAAGCAGCGGCATCGCCTGGCTTTCCTCCCGCGCGACCGCGGAGTTCATGGCCGTTTCGATACGTTCGGCCGCCGCTGCCTCGAGAGCCGGATCCTCGACCAGACTTAAGAGGGTACGCCATGCGAGCCAAGCCCGTTGGGGATCGTCCTTTTGCGCCTGCCGGATCAACCAGTCCGAGTTGGCCACCTGCGCGGGGTTCTCCAGCCATCGGTTGACCGTCAGCCTCTCGGTATCGGGTAGCGCTCCCGGCAGATCCCGACTCGAGAGGATCGGGAAAATCTCCCGGAGAACCGGCGGAGATTTCAGGGAGGCAAGCAGCCCCACCGCCCGCAACCGGAGGTCTCCGTCGCGGCTCTCGCTCCGGGCGACTTCCATAAGCCACTTTCTTGCGTAGTAAGGAACATCCCGGTTCAGCAACAACTCGATCACCGCGGCTTCCAGCCAGAGATGCCGCGATCCAAGTTCCACCAGCAGCAGGGTGTCACTGATCGGAATGCGGCGGGTCATCATTTCGTCCAACAGAAACGCCCGGTCAACCCGGTGGTCGGCGAGCGAAGCCCTCAGCATGAGGTCCGCAATTCGCGTTCCCGCCCATGTGGTTTTCCCGGCCTCGTCGCTGTAGTACATCTCCATGAGCGTCTCAAGGCCGAGTTGTCTCATTTCGGGCGAACGCGTTTGCTCGAGCCGCAGCCCGATTCCCTCGACCACCGTTTGTCGTTCCATCGCGGAGAGGACATCGAAGGCTGTCCGCCACAGCCCGGACTGCTCGTGGTCGTCGAGAGCGGCGAAACACGCCTCAACGGCCTCGCGCTCGATGAGGAAGGCCTTCGCCGCCGTTGAGAGGGTTGGGTTTTCGTTGGCCGCGAATTCCAGCGCCAGTGCTTCCAGCCCCGGCACATCGGTATCCGTTCGCAGGATGGCGGCCAGGATCTCCGCCGTCACCCGCGGCACTTTCTCTTCGGTGATCGCGCCGAAGACAGAGTGGTTGGCGGCGCCCTCCGAGCGACCGATGGCTCGGAAGGCCCAAGCTCGGACCTCGGGCGAATCCGACGAGCGCGCCAATTGCGTCAGAGTTGGAAAAAATTCCTGCCCGCGAGCCTCGTCGAGCGCGAAGAGGGCGGCCGTTTGCGCCTCCGGTTCGCGCGCGTGGGCGAGGATCGCCGTGAGCGCCTCCTGGGGAAAGCGCCGTCGCCTGAGCGTTTCGAACTGGGCTTCGAGACGGATCAACGGGCTGGGCGACGAAAGGAAGTCCGTCAGACTCCCGTCCCTCACTCTGTCGAAGTCGACCGGTTCGACCGAAGACTCTCCGGTGTCGAACAAGGCGAGGCGCGCCCCTTCGGCGGAGTCGCCATCGAAGCAAACCCAGACTCGCCCGAGTCCGTCCGGCTCGATCAAGGAGACGGAAGGCATTCCCGCGATCATCCGCATGCCTCCGTCCTCGGATGCCGATCCGTCCTCCACGGGATACCTCGCGATTTCGTCTTCGGTGCCCACCCAGACATCTCCGCCGGAGGCGACTCCCAGAAGCCTCCCCTTCTTGTCCGACGTCTCTGGAAGCGGGTGCAATTTCTCCACCACAACCCCGGTGAAGGCGAGCAGCTCGCGCACCTCCGAAACGAAGAACTCCCGGGATTGTCGCGCAGTTTGAATATATCGGACTCCTTCATGACCAGTGCGGAATGATGTTATTTTTTTCGTTGAGCGTGAAATAATCTCAAGGTCCTCTCCCCGTCTGCCGAAGGTCACGATTCCGTGCTTCGGGATGTCGACGGTCTCGCCGCGTTGATTGAATCCCGTGGTATCGAAAGAAGATTCGAGTCTCGCGACGAAACGTCCGTCGAGGCCGAGGCTCATTTGGGAAAAGCGGAGTCTGGTTTTCTGGGCGTCATCCGCCAGAGACAGAACCGGGTCCATCCTGAAGCGCTCGTCCGCCATGCCGTTTCTGTCGGTATCGCGGAACGCCGTCAGTTTCGTCTCTTCCAAGGTGTAGACCCACTCGCCGTCCCAACCGATCGCGGTTTCCGGATCGAGGTCGAGGAGGAAGTCGGCTACCCGTCGTTCGTCGCCGGCGACCGGGGAGACGCTGAGGACCCGACTCGACGACTTGTCTTCCGCCGAGAGAAGAATAAACAGGTTGCCGGAAGCCGTCGGGACGAGTTGGCGCACCCGGAATCCCGCCGGGAGCCGAATTTCCGAGAGAAGATTCATCGTTTCGGACGTTTCGACGGTTTCCGGCACCTCCTCGGCCGCCTGATCGGCGTTATCGTCTTCGAAGCCTGCCAACCGGATCGCCGCAGGGACGTCCTCGGCGTCGCGATAGACGGCGAACTCCCGCAAGCCGACGACCGCCTCGGGCTTCGTGCGTTCGACCGTGACCCGGAAACGGGAAAACTCCCCCGCCGTTTCGTGGACCGAGACCTGCCGGGAGCTTTCGGGGTCCGAGACCGCCACGAGCCGCTCCCAGTCGAGACCATCGGAAGATCCTTCCACGGAATAGTCCGGCGGTGAATCATCCTTCCAGACGAGTGCCACCGAACCGGTCGGTTTGGGTTCTTCGATCGAGACCTCCCACGAGCTCGGACCGGGACGACTCGCTTGCCAGAACGTGGCAATATCGCCGTCCACCGCCGCGCTCGGCGGAGAGTCGCCGGACTCGGCCTCGGAGAGCGCCGTCGCATCCCCTTCCGAGGCGAGATTTCGTCCCGGCCGCGGGAGATCCGGCTTCGGCGGTTCGAGGGTGATGGACTTCAGCGATTCGGCCGGGTCTTTCCCTTTGAAATTCTCCTCGGAAAGTTCGTCGAGCGCCCACAGAAATCCTCGCGCCACCATGTCCAGGTATTCGGGCGCAATCATCGTCTCCGTATGGTTGCCGACGGTCGTTCCGAAGACGCGCGCCTTTTCCGAGCCGTAGCGATGGGTCCACACGGTGACGTGCTTTTCTCCTGTCTCCTCGGAGACCGATTCGGCGATCGGCGTCGCGTTCGGCCAGACTTTCTCGACGAAATACAGTTCACCGTTCGGCGTCGTGAAGTGGTCCCTCGCTCCGAGGATGGGATTGTCGGGGTCGACCGGCTCCACGGCGAAGGGATGATGCGGGCCGTGATCCGGAGAAGACACCCCGCAAAACTCGAACCAGCGATCGTCGCCGGTCCGGAAGGAGTGCATGGTACCGTGGATCAAAACCGCCGGCAGTCCTTCCCGGTGCGGGGCGAGAATTCGCTCGACGTAATCCGGGTCGCGAACCCGCGGGAAGCAATAGTTGTGGACGACGATGTCGTAGTCGGCTGCCCAGTCGGGATCCTCGAACAGCGGGATTTTCTCGTCGCTCTTGCCCTGCCCCTGATGCGGGATGACCCATTCGACCTTCCGATGGATTCGCTCGCGAATCCCGAGGCTCAGAATCGCCTTCTGGTTCTCGTAGTCGTGGCAGCAGCCGCCGGTGACGAGCAGCGCCCGAATGGGAGCCGCGTCTTCCCCTTTCTCCTGGCCGGCCGTTGGTCGTCCGACACCGAGCGCCAGTGCCACGACAACAGGAGCCAAGTAACACCGTGAATCGTACATCTCGGAAACAATGACGTACTGAAGAGGATCGGAAATACGATCGCAAGCCCTCCTTTCGAATTCGAACGTGTCCGGCGTGGCTTTGTCGGTCCCCCCCTGGTCAGGCCGCCGTTTCGGCCACGGAAGGCGTCTTCACCTTGTAGCCGTAGGAAAGATCGTTCGGCAAGCCGCAGATTTCTTCGACCGCCGCGAAGAGTTCGTCGAACTTGTCCACGAAGATATCGCCGATGAGAAGGTCGGTCAGCGTCGGGCGCAGGCCGGGGTTTCGCCGCACGAGCTCGGCGAAACTGAAATCGGGGTGATAGAAGGCGTAGACGATTTTCCGCATCCGCTCGATCGCCACGCAAAGTTCCCGGCCGTACTCGGCGAACTGATCGGCGGAGGTGTTGCCGGCCTTCAGGGCGTCGTCGATGGCGTCGGCGGCGAGTTCGCCGGACTTCAGCGCCAGAAACACGCCGGACGAAAACACGGGGTCGAGAAAGGCGAAAGCGTCGCCGACCAGCAACACGCCGTCCGCCGCGCAGAAAGTGGAACGATAGCTGTACTCGCCGGTGACCCGGAACTTGCCGACCTGCTTTCCGGGAGCGAGATGTTCCTTGATCCAGGCGTTCTCTTCGATCTCGCGTTCGAAAATCTCGCCCGGCTCTCTCGATTCGCGGTAGAGGTAGTCGCGATCCGCCACGAGGCCGACGCTCACCCGGTTGTCGCGCATGGGGATGTACCAGAACCACCCTTTCTCCGGCAGGTAGGCGACGGTGGTCGATCCGGCGTCGAGGCCGGGATCCCGCATCGCTCCTTCGTAGTAGGTCCAGATCGAAATCTTGTCGAGTTCGGGATCCCGATTCCGCCATTTGCTCTTGCTGGCCACGACGCAGTCGCGGCCGGACGCGTCGACCACCATAGCGGAACGGAGTTCGTGTCGGGTGCCGGAGGCGTCCTCGGCCACCACGCCGACCACCGTGTCCATTTCGTCGCGGATCACGTCGAGCACCTTGTGGCGCTGGCGAACTTCGGCGCCCTTCGCCATGGCCGTTTCGACGAGTATCTGATCGAATTGCTGGCGCTCAACCTGCCACGTCACGGCGGAAGGATGTTCGTCGTGCTGGAAAAAGTAGAAGGGCTTGGACACCTTGCCGTTCGTCGTCACGAACTGCACGCTGTGCTTCTGCTGAAAGCCGATCTCGTCCATCTTGCCCGTCAAGCCCAGACGATCGAGCGTGAACCAGCAGAACGGCATCAGGGATTCGCCGACGTGATAGCGGGGAAAGGACTCCTTTTCCAGCACGAGAACGCGTCTGCCCTTTTCCGCAAGCAAGGCGGCGGTCGTCGCTCCGGCGGGACCGGCTCCGACGACGATGACGTCCCATGTTGACTGTTTCATGCTGTTTGAAGGCTGAGGCGCTCGGAAATTCAGCGCCGGGTCACGTTCTCGACCCACTTTTCGGACTCGTTGCTTCGAGGAAGAATCTCGACGATGTCGGCGAACACCATGCCGTCGGGGTCGAGCAACTGGTTGCAGCGTCCGTAGAGAGTTTCGCCCACGTTCTGGTTGAGGGATTTGGCGATCAACGCGTCGGCCGGCACCGAAAAATAGGACGACGGGCTGCCGCGGTGCTCGACGCCGTACTCGCCGAGAATTCCCCCCAGAGGTCGGTGTCCTTCCACCACCTTTTCACGCACCTCCTCCGGCATGCTCCCCATCTGGATCGCGATGGCGCCGAACTCGACGGGAATGTCGGACGAAGCCGCGTGCAGGGTGACCAGGCGCATGACGAAGTCGGGGTTCGATTCGCATCGATGCACCTCGAGGTAGAGCTTCGAATGGTGGAACGCGGCCAGCGTCGGCGTCATGTCGTTCTCGTGCACCAGCAGCGAACGGTAGGGATACGGGACTTCGTCTCCTTCGAGAAAGGCGAAGTCGGGCAGGGACTCGCCCGCCTGCTCGTAGAAGAAGTGGAAGGGAAGCAGCCTGTGGAGCGCTTCGGCGAGCGCTTGGCCCGCCTCCGTCTGGTCAGGTGTAGCGTGCATCTCGGTGATGATCGAGAAAGAATCCCTGGAGCAGCCGGTCGATCTGCATGAGACCTTCGCGCGAAACGACGATGTTGTCTCCTTCCAGGCTAAAGTAATCGTCTTCCTGCAGTTTCCGGAGCTGTTCCGAGAAGCGATCCTTCACGTCGACCCCGTATTTTTCCTGGAAGTAGCTCATCGAAGTCTTTCCAAGTTTGAGTTGCAGGACGAATTCGCGGATGAAGCGTTCCTCCTCGTTGGTCTTGTAGGAGCGGTAGATGGGAAGTTCGCCTTGCTCGAGTTCGGTCATGTACGGCCCGACATCGGCCTGGTTCTGGTAGTGGACCCCGCCGAGATACCCGAAGCTCGCCACGCCGGCGGAGAGCAGGTCGGCACCTTCCCAAAGACTGTCGCGATAGATGAATTTCGTTTTCTCGGGATCCTTGACCACGGTGTAGGCGCTGTTGACCGTGTATCCCGCTTCCACGAATCGATCGAAGGCCCAGTTCACCCAGGCGCGCTTGGTGGGCCAGTCCGCGACCGGAGCGCTTATCCGTCCGGACTCCTTCATTTCCTTGAAGATCGTGGTGTTGTAGGGAATCTCCATTTGATAGATGGTGACGCAGTCCGGCTCCTGTTCGATGGCGGTTTCGACGCAGCGCTGCCAGTTTTCCGGAGTTTCGTCCATCATGCCCGCGATGAGGTCGATGTTGACTTGGTCGAACCCGAGCGTGTTGGCGAACTCGAGCGCCCGGAACGCTTCCTTGGAACGGTGGGCCCGACCGTTCACCTCGAGGATGTGGTCGTCGAAATTTTCGATGCCCAGACTCAGCCGGGTCACGCCGATGTCGCGAAGAGCCGAAAGCTTTTTCTCCGTCAACGTCCCCGGTTCGCATTCGAAGGCGACCTCCTCGGTTTCGTCCCAGGGAAAGCAGTCCTTCATGCGGTCCGTGAGATCCCGAAGCTGATTGATCGACAAGTAGCTCGGAGTGCCCCCGCCGAAATAGACGAATTGCGGCTTCCGTCCGGCCAAATACGACGTTTGCGCGTAGCGTTCGAATTCCTTGATGCCGGCGTCGAGGTAAGCGTTGATCTCGCCCGCCTTCTTGTCCGTGTAAACGCGAAAATAACAGAAGTGGCAGCGCTTCCGGCAGAAGGGAATGTGGAAATAGACGCCGAGATTGGTGTCTTCCGGCCGGGGCGAATTGAGGACGTCGTAGATCTCGTCCTTGAATTCCGGCTTCCAGAACGAAAACGGCGGATAGTTGGCCACGAAATAGTTTCCGACCTCGGTTTGCTCGGCCCCCTTGGCGTCGATCGGCACTTTCAGCGTCTCGATGACCTTGGGGGATTCTTTCGCGGTGGATGATACGGGCATAATGGCTTGGGAGGAGGGTTTTGGTTCGCCCGAGTTGGACGAATTACTTCGCAAAACCATACACCACCCCATCTTCACCGCAAATTACGAGAGTGCCGCGCGATACCGCCGGAGAGGCTTTGATCTGGGTTCCCAACTCGTAGTTCCAGCGTTCCGAACCGGCCTCGAGGTCCACTGCGTAAAGGCGTCCGTCCATTCCCGCCTGCCAAACGACCCCGCCGCTCACGACGGGCGAACTGTCCAGGGATCGCCTCGCGAGAAAGACCCATTTTTCTTCGCCGCGAACGCGGTCGAAGGCGACCAGCCGCTTGTCGGGACCCGCCACGTAGACGTTTTGCGCGTCGACGGCGGGAGACGCCGTGTACTCGACGCCGGTGTCGACGCGCCAGACGACTTCCCCGGAGTCGACCTCGATCGCCACGATCTCGCCGCCGTTGTGGGCCAGGTAGCAGATTCCGTCGCGGATCGCCGAGGTGTTGGCGATGTAGGAGCCGATCTCGATCTCGCGTTTTTCTCCTTCGCCGTCGGTCGGAATGATGTAGAGCAACCCGTCGCAGCCTCCGAACGCGACCGCCTGTTCACCGCCGGAATCGATAATCGAAGGGGTGGCCACGACGTAGTTTCCCGTTTCGTGTTTCCATAGGACCTCTCCGCTGTCGGCGTCGAGGCAATAGATGAAATAGTCGTGGCTGCCGACGAAAATCCTGCCCTCCTCGGTTCCCGAACCCACGGTGTTGATTCCGCCTTCGATCTTGCCGTCCGTCTCGAATCGCCAGATCTCCTCGCCGGAAGCCGCGTCGAGGGCGTAGACGAAGCCGTAGGTGTCGCCGAAGTAGACTCTCCCCCCTCTTGCCGCCGCCGGAGCACTGACGGGCCCCTCGGGCTCGAAGCTCCAGACCGGCTCGCCCGTTTCCAGGTTCAGGCAGTGGAAAACGCCCTCTTGCGTCCCGACGAAAACCTGGCCGTTCGCTACGACCGGGCTGGCGTCGATCGGCGCACGTCGCCTGCCCTCTTCCACGGGCGGCTCGAACGACCAAGCCATTTCCAGCGGGGGTTCCAGAGCTTCGGCACTCTTTCCCTGCATTTCGGGATCGCCCCGGAAAAGCGGCCAGTCGGAAACCGTTTCCGTCTTCTCAGGCTCGGCGACGGACTCCTTCTCCCCGCCTCCTCCTTCGCCCTCGCATCCGCTCAGGCAAAACGCGACGGCGGACGCGAACCCTCCCGTAGCGGCGAGAATCATGCATTTCGTTTGTTTACCAAGCCTCGCCATGCGTCTATTATTCCCTTGAGTTGGTGAAATATCAACGTTCCCTTTGCGCCAGGCAAAGCATCGTCCTCTTCGCAACAACGCTCCTCCCTCCCCACTTGGATGAAAATCCCCCTCTCCTTGTTCGCGCTTCCTCTGGTTTGCGCCGTCGCTCCCGCCTCGGCGCAGGGAGAAGGTCCGCCCGAATGGATGGAAAACATCACCCGCGTTCCGCCGGGCGATCACGCCAACCTGCGCTCGGTCGCCCTCGAATACACCCTCAGTTGGAACAATCGGATCAATGCCGGCAGGGTCGAAATGTCCGTCGACCGATCCGGCTCGAACAAAGGCAAGTTCGTGGGGAACGCCACCGGGAAAAGCACGGGGTTCGCGCGGGTGTTGTGGCCCTACGATTTCCGGGCCCGCTCGATCGTGGACGAGGATTCGCTTCGCCCCCTCGCCTTTCAGTTGAGCGAGCGCGAGCGGAACGAGAGCAACGCCTACGACATCATTTTCGAGCCGAACCGGCAGCTTTTCACGACGACTTCGACGAAGAAGAACAACGAAACCGAAACCGCGAAATCCCGTTTCAAGTTCGGTTTCGGGCACGACGTGCTGTCTTCCGCCTTTTATTTGAGATCGCAGAAGCTCGACCAGGGCGATGAACTCTCCATGGTGGTTTCCCCGTTCAACAAGCCCTACCTAGCCGAGTTCAAGGTTCTGGGGCGGGAAAAACACAAAGTCAAAGGGAAGACCTACGACGCGATCAAGCTCGACGCGGAGGTGGGCAAGATCAATTCCGACCTCACCATCAAGTCCTACGACAAGATCAAGCGGTCCACGCTTTGGATCACCAACGACGAGTACCGCATCCCGCTCGAACTCCAGACGCACATCGCCGTAGGCTTCATCTCCGCCAGGCTGGACGACCTGAAGTGGCTGGAGTAGGTGCTCGGAAGTGCCTAAACACGCCTTGATTTCCCTTGCCGCGGCGCTACACTCTGCGCCTGCGCCGGGAAACCGGCGCCGTTCCCGTGTGTGCCGGCGTGGCGGAATTGGTAGACGCGCGCGATTCAAAATCGCGTTCCTTCGGGAGTGTGGGTTCGATTCCCACCGCCGGTACTTTGTGGGATTTGGGGGGCGCCCCAAGTCGCGATCAGGACCGCTGCCGTCGGCGGATCGCAATCAGTTCCTTCATGACCCCGGCGAGCCTACCCGACCACCCATCGGTGCCGAAGGCATCGTGGAGGGTTTTGTAAATCGCGTAAATTTCTTTGTAAATTTCCTGATTTTCAGCGATCGGCACGAAAACCGTGTCGCGCATTCGGCAGCAGGTCTGCTGCATTTCTTCGATCGTGGTCTCGCCACTGCTCGTGGCCCCGAAGATCGCCGCCCCCAAGGCGCAGGTCTGATCGCTGGCCGCGACCTTGAGAGGGCGGCCCAGGATGTCGGCGTAGATCTGCATCAGGGCCGCGTTCTTGACCGCCAGTCCTCCGGTGTTGACCACTTCTTCGATCGCAATGCCGTATTCCTCCATCCGCTCGACGATGGTGAGCGCGCCGAAGGCCGTAGCCTCGATCAGAGCCCGGTAGATTTCGTGAGCCTGCGTGTGCAGCGTCTGCCCGAGAATCAATCCGCTGAGCCGCACGTCCACGAGCACGGTGCGGTTCCCGTTGTTCCAGTCCAGCGCCAGCAGCCCGGTTTCACCGGGGTTCATCGCCGACAGCCGGCGCTCCATTTCGGCGAACTTTTCGTCCGCGGTGGCACCGTAGGAGTCCGGGACCAGTTGATTCACGAACCAGAGAAAGATGTCGCCCACCGCCGACTGGCCGGCCTCGATCCCGTAGTGCCCCGGCAGCACCGACCCGTCCACCACGCCGCACAGCCCCGGCACGTCCGCCAGGGGCTCGCGGTTCGGCAAAACCGTGATGTCGCAGGTGCTCGTGCCGAGAATCTTCACCAGCGTCGCCGGTTTGACGCCGCACCCCACCGCGCCCATGTGCGCGTCGAAGGCGCCCACCGCCACCGCCACGCCGGCTTCCAGCCCCAGCTTTTCCGCCCATTCCTCCGACAAGCCCCCCGCCCTCGCGTCCGACGAACAGGCCCGGTCGTAGAGGCGGTCCCGCAAGGCCGAAAGCTCCGGATCCAAGGTCGCCAAAAAGTCCCGGTCCGGCAGCCCGCCCCATTCCTCGCAGTACATGGCCTTGTGTCCCGCCGCGCAGATGCTTCGCTTCATGGTGGCCGGATCCTCGTTCCCGGTCAGCACCGCCGGGAGCCAGTCGCAGTGCTCCACCCAGGAGTGCGCCGCCTCGAAAACCGCCGGATCGACGTTCCGGCAGTGCCAGATCTTGCTCCACCACCACTCGCTCGAGTAGATGCCGCCGCACTTGGCGAGGAAATGCGGCCGCATTGCCGCCGCCCTCTCCGTGATCCGCGCCGCTTCCTCGTGCGCCGTGTGATCCTTCCACAGCCAGACCTGCGCGTTGAGATTGTCCGAAAATTCCGGCTTCATCGCCAGCGGCGTCCCGAACTCGTCGACCGGGAGCGGCGTGCTTCCCGTCGTGTCCACTCCGATGCCGATCACCTCCGACGGATCGAACTCCGGACGGGCCGCGCGCGCCTGGTCCAGCGCCCCGGCAACGATCGCCACCGCGCCGTCCAGGTAGTCCCGTGGATGCTGGCGGGCCAAGTTCGGGTCCGACGGATCCGTCAAAACGCCCGCCGCCCCCGACGGATACGGAAAAACCGACGAACCCAGCTCCTCGCCGGTGTCCACGTCGACCAGCAAGGATCGGCAAGAATTCGTACCGTAGTCCAGTCCAATGGCGTATCGACTCATGGGCATCGGTATAGAGGAAGCCCCGTCGCCTTTCAATCACCAGTTTGAAAGAAAAGCGCCCGAAATTCGTCCGCCACGGCGGAACTGGTTGCAGCCGACCCGGGCCTCACCTTCATTCACTACCATCATGGAAATCCTCATCTCCGAAATTCCCGAGGAAGGTCTCCACCGCGAAGGCGAATTCCCCGCTTCCATCTTCGATCTCGGTCCCGACGACCCCATCCAGCCTGCCGGCCCCGTCCACTACGTCGCCGACATCTTCGCCTTCGACGACATCGTCACGCTTCACGGTTCCCTTCGGGGGACCTTCCGGCTCCAGTGCGGCGTCTGCCTCGAATACTTCGACTACGAAGCCGACTATCCGAAATGGGCGACCGAACTGGATCTCGAAGAAGGCCAGACGAGCTTCGATCTGCAGGACCTGGTGCGGGAAGACTTCCTCCTGGAGTTGCCGACCAACCCCCGGTGCGACGAACTACTCGAAGATCGCGCCTGTCCCAAGGCCCACCTCTTCCAGCCCGACGACGACGAGTCTCCCCCCGACGAGGGCGACCGGCCCAACGTTTGGGGCGCTCTGGACGACCTGAAGCGCTGAGACCGAATAGGGTCGCGGTCCTCCGACCCTATTGCCCTTTTACGGTCCGCGCGGAGAGCGCTTCATGCCTTCGCCGCCGCTCTACGTTCGCTGTTCGGGAATCTTTCAACACCATTGCGTGACGCTGGAGGCTGGGCAGAGTTTGACAGTCGGGCCCACAACCTGACCTTGGGTGGTCATGAAGAACAAAAGACACATGAACCGAACCCTACACAGCAATCGAACCCCTTATACTATGACCCACTCGACAAAAGAACGTAGCATCGCGGTGCTCGCGCTCACCTTGACCGCAGCCTGGGCCGGCAATGCCTGGACGCAGGACCAAAGCCAAGGCGCGGCACCCCAGCAGCAGGCACCCCAGCAGGGCCAGCCGGCACCGGAGGTGATGCAGGAAATGCAGGAGATCAGGACCCAGCTCGACGAAGTGAACCAGAGACTGGCCGCCGCCCAGCAGCAGGCCATGGTCAAGCCGGAGGTTCAGAAGGAGCAGGTCAACTACGAGCAAGCGCTTACGGAAGCGGTCGTGGCTGAAAATCCCGAGCTTGAAGAAGCGGTGCGGAAGCGCCAGCAACTCGTCGAAAACCTGCAGGGAAGCCCCGAACTACAGAAGCCCGAGCAAGAGCGGACTCAAGAGTTCCAGGAGAAGCTCGACGAGTATCGGCAGATCGAGCAAACGATCGCGCCGAAGCGGAACGAGGTCGCCCAGAAGCCCGAAATCGCGGAGAAGCGCCAGCAAGTCGAGGCGGTTCTGATCGCCGAAATGAGCAAGATCGAGCCCCAGGCCAACGAGCTGCTCGACGCCAGAGCCAAACTGACCGAGCGGTTCCAGCAGCTGCAGCGATAGCAGCGTCCCGCACGAACTTCACGAGTCTCCGTCCGATCCGGAGATTCCGAATCGAAAACGCCGTCTTTCCGCTTCAGGAAAGCCGGCGTTCTTCGTATTCGGACTTCTCGGTGACAGTCTCCCGGCTTTCCCCGAATTCGGCTACCCTTCGGCCGGACTCGGACTGCGCCCGAATTCCGCATAGAGATCCTCGGTCGCAGCAACGTCCAACTTGCCGTCGTGGGCGGCGTAGCGGGCGCGAAATTCGAAAGGTCGGTCGGCGGAAAACGAAACGTCCTCGCCCAGGGTCGCGGAGACTTCCATGAGGCCCCAGTGCCGGACGTAGACCTCGTTTCGCTCGTTGTCCGGGTGTCCCATCAAGGTGACGCCTACCACCCCGTCGCCGATCCGGCCCGTGCAGTCGACCCAGCGCGGCGCGCGGCGGTCCCCCTCCGCGTCCCAGTAGTTGCCGTCGGGATTTTCCCGGCCCTCCGAGTCGAACATCCTGCCGCCGTCCTCCACGTCGATGAGGTCGTGCGTCCGCACCCCGCAGAAAGAGTGGCGGTCGGCCTCCAACACTGCCGTGCCCTTTTCGGGAACGAGGCGCGAGAAATGATCGACGACGGTGAAGGGGCCGCGCCGGGAAATTTCGTATCGACGCTGCTCCGCGAGGATGGGGATCCCGTCCTCGGCGTTCCGCTCCCGGGTCTCCCAGGCGAGCGTCAACTCGATCGAGGCCCGTTCTCCCCCCTCCCAGCTCGCGCCGGTGATCCGCTGAATTCCCGAGGGACCGAGATGGAAGAGATTCCGATCGGCCGAATGCCACCGATCGGCGCGGTCTTCCTGCGGGAACGGAAGCTTCCGGTAGAAATCCGTCACCGCCCCGTCCTCCGAACGCACTCGGCCGTGACCGCACATGATCGCCTGGTGATGGATGAAGCAATACGGATGCGAATCCGTGACCGGCAGCCCCTTCGGCGTCAGCACGGGGTGGAGTTCCGGTTTCAGCCGAAAATGAGTCGGGTAGTCCGTAGGAAACAGCAGCGCCGTCACGAAGCGTCCCCGGTCGGTGATCTTCAATCGACGAGTCTGCCCCCTGAACGGCGTCTGGTCCTCGACGGCGAATTCCGGAGGGGCATTGTCGAGGCTCTGGAGCGTGGAAGCGGGGGCGCCCGCGGCTAGCGCGGCGCCGCCGGTCGCGAATTTGCGTCGTGAAATAGGGGCCATGGTTGTCGGTCCGCCAACGTGGCGTCTTTCTGCTTCGGAGCCTACACCGACGGCCTTTCCCGTACCAAGCGGATTCCGCGGCATCTTCCGCTTAATCGTTCCGGTCCCCATTCCCCAGTATTCCGGCTGTGGCTTCGATCGTTTTGTTTTGACGCCGAAGAGAGAAAAAACCTATGATCGCACCCATGAACAAGGCGCTGATTCTGTGGGTGGTTGTGGCGGGTTCTTCGGCATCGTGGGTTCAACTGTCGGCACGCGAGTGGACGCGGGCGTCCGACGGAGCGAAGATCGAGGGCGAGTTCATCCGCATGAAAGACGCCGACACCGCCTACATCGCCCGCGCCGGCGGCCTCACTATCGAGGTTCCGGTGGCGTTGCTTTCGGAGGAGGACCGGGAGTTCATCGAGGCGAAAGTTTCCGAAGTCGCCACGCCGGAGGGAGAGAAGCCGGCAATGCCCGAGGGCGAAACCGAGGTGACTCTCGCGGGTGTCCACCTTTGCTGCGGCGGCTGCAAGAAGAGCGTGGAAGCGGCGGTCTCGGACATGGCCGATCTCCGGGTGATCATGACGGACGACAGCATCACCGTCGGGGGCAAGAGCGGCAAGTCGGTGCAGAAGGCGCTCGACGCCATCGCCGCGGCCGGCTTCTACGGCGTTTCCGACAACGAGGCGGTGGCGATTGCGGAAGGAGCCGCCGGCGACGAGGAGGTCGGCTCCGTGACCGTCTCCGGCGTTCATCTCTGCTGCGGCAAATGCGTCCGGGCGATCGACGATATCGTTGCCGGCCTCGACGGCGCCGCGGAACACGATGCCGAGAAGGGAACCGAGTCTTTCACCATCACCGGGGAAAAAATCGTGCCGGCCGCGGTCCTCGCCTCGCTTCGCGCCGCGGGCCTGAACGGCGCGGTCAAGTGACGCCGGCCGCTCCGCCGTTCACGTCTTCCACGAGACGGGCTCGGGCGAACCTCTCCATGCGATGCGGCCCCGCTCGCCGGGCGAGAGGTGGGCGGCTTCCTTGAGGAAACAGAGCCACTTTTCTCCGTCGTAGGCGTCGGGGGCGACGCGCACTTCGTAGATGTGGCCCATCGGCCGAATGTCTTCGACCGTGACCATGGTGCCCTCGTCGGCGACTTCGCAGGCGATCCAGCGGGCGTCCTCGGGACGTCTCCAGACGACTCCTCCGCTCTCTTCGTCGATCACCCGGTTGGCGGGGCCGAAACGCTCGGCGCAGTACTGATCGACCGGGTTCCGGTACACGTCGCTGGGAGTTCCGGTCTGCATAACTTTTCCGTCGTCGAGAATGGCGACCCGGGTGGCGATGGCCAGTGCGTCCTCTGGGTCGTGGGTGACCATCAGCGCGGTTTGCCCGAGCCGTTTCAGAATGTCGCGAATGTCTTCCCGCAGTTTCCGGCGCAGGGCGGGATCGAGATGGCTGAAGGGCTCGTCGAGCAAGAGCAGTCTCGGTTCCGGCGCCACCGCGCGCGCCAAGGCGAGGCGCTGCCGCTCTCCGCCCGAGAGTTCGTGGGGGAAACGCTTCTCCTTGCCGCTGAGCCCGACCGTCGCCAGACAATGGGCGATCCTTTCGTTCCGGGCCTTTCGGTCCTGCTTCTTCAAGCCGTAGGCGACGTTCTTGGAGGCATTGAGATGAGGGAAAAGGGCGCCGTCCTGGAAGACCAGCCCGAGGCGTCGTTTCTCCGGGGGTACCATCCGCCCCCGGCAGCCGTCTCCGGCGACGCACTCTCCTTCGATGAAAATCTTCCCCGAATCCGGCTCTTCCAGGCCGGCGGCGAGACGAAGCAGCGTGGTCTTGCCGCTGCCGCTCTCGCCGATCAGAGCGAGCAATTCTCCTTCCACGACATCGAGATCGACGCCGTCCAGCGCGGGACGGTTCTGCTGCCGGTAGCGTCGCGTGACGTTGCGGAAGGATAGAAGGGGCGACGGCTCAGTCATGGGCACCGGGGACGGCGATCCAGCGATTCATGACGATCAGACCGATGCCGCCGGCGATCACGATCAGGAGAGAAGGCACGGCGCAGGCCTGGAGGCGCGCCTCGCTGGCGAGGCTGAAGGCAATCGTGGCCAGGGTCTCGAAATTCGCGGGCCGCAGGATCAACGTGAGCGGCAGCTCCTTGAGGATGTCGACGAAGAGCAGCATTCCGGCCGCGATCAGGGGACCCCGCAGCAAAGGGAGGTCGATCCTCAGAAAGGTCGCCATGGGGGCCCTTCCCAGAATGCGGGAGGCTTCCTCGATCGGCTTTCCGAGGCGGTCCATTCCGGCGCGGGCGAACTGCAGAGGTATCGCGAAAAATCGAACCATGTAGGCGAACCCGATGGCGAAGAGCGTTCCGCTGACGATCGGCAGCCGTGGCAGATCGAAGCGATCGAAGGTTCCGAAAACCACCAGGACGCCCACGGCGATCACCGCCCCCGGCGTGGCGTACCCCAGCCCGGCGGCCCGGCCCAGCACCTGGCGGGTGGCGCTCTGCCGCAGTCGCACCGCGTACATGAAAAGAGCCGCGGCGAGCGTGACCGAGCCGGCGGTCGCCACGGCGAGAAGCAGCCCCCGCCCCAAGGCCGCGCCCGCCTGGAACGACACGCCGGCGTCCGAGGTGAGATTCAGCCAGGCCCACACCGCGAGCCTGGCCACCGGGAAAAGAAAGCCGATCGTCAGCGGCACCAGACAGGCGGCGAAAGCCAAGAGGCCCCGCCGGGCGGACAGCCGGGTGCGAACCAGCGGCACCCCGCTCGCTTCGGGCTCGACGTAGCGGGCGCGACCGCGCAAGAGTTGCTCGACCACGAGAAGAACGGCGATCGCGAGCATGACGATTCCGGCCAGTCGCAGGGCGGAGACTTGATCGCCCATGTTGAACCACGTCCGGAAAATGCCTTCGGTCAGGGTGGGGACGCCGAAAAAATGGACGGCCCCGTAGTCGTTAACGACTTCCATCACGACCAGCGCCGTCCCGGCGACGATGGCGGGGCGGGCCATGGGCAGGGCCACGCCGAAGAACACTCTCCACGGCGAACTTCCCAGGCAGCGCGCCGCTTCGATCACGGTGCGGCTCTGCTGGGAAAACGCGGCGCGGCAGGCTAGGTATACGTAGGGAAAAAGCACGCCGGCCATCATGACGATGAGAAGGCCGTAGCGAACGATCAGTTCCGCGGCGATGAACGCGTCCACGCCGATGTTCTGCCTGACCCAGACGAAAAACGGAATGGCCGCTTCCGGTCCCTGATAAAAGACGAATGCCGCCACGTAGGTCGGAATCGACAGGGGCAGAACGAGCGCCCAGCTGAAAATGGACCGGCCGGGAAAATTGTAGTTGGTCACGAGCCATGCCGGAGGGACTGCCATCACCAGAACCACGGCGGTCACGGCGACCACCAGGATCAGGGTGTTCTTCAGATAGCCCCACAAAACGGTCCGGGCGAGGTGCTCCCATTCCACGGACTCCCTGCCCAGATGGAGCAACACGGCGACCAGGGGAAGCAGAATCACTCCCGCGAGAAGGGCCACCCCGACCCCCCATCGGTCCGTCGGCCGCCAGCGACGGACCGCTCCGAGACCCGGTTCCGGAGCCTCGCCAGCGGCGGTGGTCAGGATTTCGGCTGTGCCGGTGAGAGCCATCGAGGGGAGGTTGGGGCGATCACTCCCATCCCGCCCGGTTGAAGATGCGGACGGCTTCGGCGTTGAGTTCGCCCAGCTTGGACAGCGGCACGTCGTCCGCCTTGAATTTTCCCCAGCTCTCTTGCATGTCGGACCACTTCGCCGATTCGACGACCGGATATTCGAAGGTGGCTTGGGGAATCATGGACTGAACCTTGTCCGTGAGAAGAAATTCGATGAACTTCGCGGCGAGTTCGGGCTGATCCGAAGCCTTCACGATCCCGATGCCGCTGACGTTGACGTGGGCGCCCCTTCCTTCCTGGTTGGGGAAAAAAACCTTTACCGCCGCCGCCGCGTCGCGGTCCTTCCTGTCCTCGGAAGTCTCGAGCAGGCCGATGTAGTAGGTGTTGACCAACGCGACGTCGGCGAGCCCCGCCGCGACGGCGCGAACCTGGTCGCGGTCGCTCCCCTGAGGGGGCCGGGCCATGTTCCTCCGAACCCCGGCGGCCCATTTTTCGGCTTCTTCGACCCCGTTGGCGGCGATTAGGGTCGTCATCAGCGACTGGTTGTAGATGTTCGACGACGAGCGGGCGAGAACGCGGCCTCGCCATTTTGGGTCGGCCAGAGCTTCATAGGTGGAAAGCTCTTCCGGTTCGACTCGGTCCTTCGCGTAGGCGACGACCCGCACCCGCTTGGTGACGGCGACCCAGTGGCCGTCCGGATCCCGAAGGCTCTCCGGAACTCTCCGCAGGATTTCCCGCGAAGACACCGGCTGGAGAAGGTCCGCGTCCTGAGCCCGGCTCAGGGTTCCGCCGTCCGCCGTCATGAACAGGTCCGCGGGAGTGTTTTTCCCCTCCTCCTGGAGACGCGCAATCAACTCGTCCGCGTTGGCCTTGACGACGTTGATCTCGATCCCGGTATCCTCCTCGAACATCTCGTGGAGTTCTTCGTCGAAGGCGTAGTGGCGCTGCGTGTAGAGGGTCAACTCCTTCTCCGCCGCGTCGATCCGGAAAAAGGTCGTAAACAGGAGTCCAAGGACGGCGCAGGCCCGGAAAGCGGCGGGAGTTCGAAGTTTCATTGGGAGCATTTTGGTGAACGTCGTTATTGAGAATGATTCTCGTTAGCATTGGAACGTGGCTTGAAACCCGTTTGGAATCAACTTGGAAATCCTTCCTGTTTACGGAAGCTCTCCCGTTCCGCCGTCTGCGCCACCGTCCCGAACCCATTGCACCTCGGGCAAAACCGGTTAGTTTCCGTTTTTCCCCACATTTCAATGACCGCTTCCTCTTCCCCTTCGAAAGACTTCATTCGCGACATCATCGACGAAGAACTCGCCGCGGGGAAGCACGACAGCGCCGTGACGCGCTTTCCTCCGGAGCCGAACGGTTATTTGCACCTGGGCCACGCGAAATCCATTTGTCTCAATTTTGGTATCGCCGAGGAATACAACGGACGCTGCCATCTCCGCTTCGACGACACCAATCCCACCAGGGAAGACGTCGAGTACGTCGATTCGATCAAGGAGGACATCCGGTGGCTCGGTTTCGACTGGGGGGATCATCTCTACTTCGCGTCGGATTACTTCGAGAAGCTCCACGAATGGGCCGTCCATTTGATCAAAACGGGCAAGGCCTACGTGGACGACCAGCAAGGCGAAGCCATCCGGAGCGGCCGGGGCGACCTGCAGACGCCCGGAACGGACAGCCCTTTCCGCGACCGTCCCGTCGAAGAGAACCTGGATCTTTTCGCCCGAATGAAGGAGGGAGAATTCAGAGACGGAGAAAAGGTGCTCCGTGCGCGAATCGACATGTCGCACCCCAATTTGAACATGCGCGACCCCGTTCTCTACCGCATCCTCCACGCCCGGCATCACCGCACCGGCGAGGAATGGTGCATCTACCCGATGTACGACTACACCCACGGTCAAAGCGACGCCCTGGAGTACGTCACCCATTCGCTCTGCACGCTGGAATTCGAAAACCATCGGCCCCTCTACGACTGGTTTCTCAACAATCTTCCCGTCCCTTCGCGTCCCCGCCAGATCGAGTTTTCCCGGCTGAATCTCACCTACACGGTGATGAGCAAGCGCAAGCTTCTTCAACTCGTCGAAGAATGTCACGTCGACGGCTGGGACGACCCCCGCATGCCGACGATTTCCGGCGTCCGGCGACGCGGTTACCCCCCCGAGGCCATCCGGAACTTCTGCAAGACCATCGGAGTCACCAAATACGAGAGCACCAACGACGCGGCTCTGCTCGAGAGCGAGGTCCGGGACGTGCTCAACCGGGACGCCCGGCGCTTCATGGCGGTGCTCGACCCGATCAAGGTCATCGTCACGAACTATCCCGAAGGGCAGGAAGAAACTTTCGACGCCGTGGTCAACCCCGAGGACCCCGGTCTCGGCACGCGAAAAGTTCCGTTCTCGAGGGAACTCTACATCGAGCGCGACGATTTCATGGAGGACCCTCCGAAGAAGTACTTCCGACTGTCCCCCGGCAAGGAGGTCCGCTTCAGGTCCGCCTATTTCATTCGCTGCGACGAAGTGATCAAGGACGACGAGGGAGAAGTCGTCGAGTTGCGCTGCAGCTACGACCCGGACACCCGCGGCGGCGAAAACCCGCCCGACGGTCGCAAGGTGAAGGCGACCATCCACTGGGTCAGCGCGCCGCGCGCCCTCGACGCGGAGGTCCGGCTCTACGACCGGCTTTTCGAAACGGAGGCGCCCGACAGCGGCGAAGGCAGTTTCATCGAGCGCCTGAATCCGGATTCTCTCGCGATCATGGCGAACGCCAAGCTCGAACCGAATCTCGGACGAATCGAACCGGGCGAAACGGTCCAGTTCGAGCGCCTCGGGTATTTCTGCCGGGACCGCGAAAACTCGGGCGACCATCCCGTTTTCAACCGCACCGTCGGTCTTCGCGACAACTGGGCGAAGCTCCGCAAGCAAGGCTGAGCTCGCCGGCGGGTGACAACGACCCGCCGATTTCCCCTCGCGGAGTGTTTCAACAGTCGCCTACGACCGCCGCTCGCCGATATCCAGGACGAAACTGGACTCGCCCGGGAACAGAACATTCACGCGCGAGTGCTTTTTCCCGTCGATTTCGTTTTCGAAGACGACGCTCAACTCCCCGCTCTCGTCCGCGATCACCTGATAGCCGGTGCTTCCTTCGGGGATCTGCAACTCCACCGTGCCGACGAGCATCACCGGATCCTCGTCGTCCTCCAAGGGCGCGCCGCCGATCCCGGCGAATCGGAACTTCAGCTCCGGGTGGGCGGAACGCTCGGGCTTGAACTGGAATGCGATCGTTCGGTCGACAAGCTCCTGCCCCTTCTCCTTCAGTTCCTGCTTGTCTTCGTCCGACAAGCGCTTGAGGAGGTGATGGTAGAGGTAGGGCTCTCCCTCGGGGTCGTCGGTGAAGCTGCGGGGGTCGATTTCGACGCGAACCTTCGCCACGTCTCCGGAGAAACTCGTCTTCACCGGGATGTCTGGCACGGGATGGGCCTGAATCGTTGCCGCCGCGAAAAGCCACGCGACGAGAGTCGGGAGTAGGAAATTCTTTCTCATCGGCCCCACTATGACCGAACCTGGCCCGCAGGAGAACCAAAATTTTCCACCTCGAACGGTCCTTTTTTTCTTGCGCAATGGACCGAAACCATCGCAAACTCGTATAGATCAAGGATACAAACCCAATCAAACTATGAAAAAACTTCTGACAGTCATCATCGCTTCAGTCTCCCTCGCAGGCGTCGCCTACGCAGGATGCGGAAAGAAAGTCACCGACGAGGGCACACTCTCTTCCTACGACGCCGAAACCAAATTGATCACCGTGGTCGACGAGGACGGCAAGAAGTCCGCCCTCACGATCACCAAGGACACCGTCGCCAAGGACGCCGAGGGCAAAAAAATCGCCCTCGAGGAAATCGTCGACAAGGACGTCAAGGTGACCAGCGAGCACAAGAAAGTCGACTCCGTCGAAGTGAAAGCTTCCTGACCGACCTTCGAGCCCAATCATTCAATCGTTTACCGAGTCCGGCAGGCGTCGCCTGCGGGACTTTTTTTTGCCGCGGCGAGAAGACGCCACTTGCCCCCGGCTCCCGATTCCGACATGATTCGCCCCATGACGATCCGAACCGCTCTTCTCTTCTGCGCCCCGTTTCTGTTCCTTCCGTCCGAGGTCCGGGCCGAGGAGGATTTCGAACCGATCTTCAACGGTAAGGACCTGGATGCCTGGGTGGTCCCCGAAAACAACATTTGGTGGCTGGTCGAGGACGGGGTGATGCAGGTCCGCAGCGGCCCCGAGAAGAAGGGATCGATTCTCTGGACGAAGAAGGACTACGAAGACTTCGTGGTAGAACTCGAATTCAAATTCGGCGAAGGGGTCGTCGACTCCGGCGTTCATATCCGGAACGAGGACCAGATTCAGATCGGAATTTCCGGTTCCCTCAAGCGCGACATGACCGGTTCGCCCTACATACCCGGGAAGGGCTACCCCGTCGAGGCGGAGGGAGTGGAAGATCTTCTCGAGCTCGACGACTGGAACCACATGCGCATCGAAGCGCGGGGAATGGACTACGTCTGTTTCCTCAACGGGAAAAAAGTGATGACCTACACGTCCGACTCCGGCATCCCGAAAGGACCGATCGGCCTGCAGCTCCACGGGAACAAGGACATGGCCATCGATTTCCGGAATATTCGGGTCGCGGAACTGTGAAAGGACGGATGGGCCGAGAGCGGTTGCGCCAAAGCCTCAGTCCAATTCGGGCGGAACGTTGCCGTAATCCCACCCTGCCTTGAAGGGGGGCGCGGGATCGGGTTTCTGCACCGCCCCGGGTTCCATCGAGTTCGCCAGCCGGATTCCGGCATCGCAGATCAAGTCGCCGGCTTCGGGGACGAGGTTGCTGTAGGACGTCAGGCGGGTTTCGTAGCCACCGCCGCCTTCGGACAAAGCCTCGGCGGTGGGCACGTAGCCGACGCAGCCGTTGGCCAGACTGACCGGCCAAGTGTAGGCGAAGGCCGATTCCTCTTTCTGGCGAAGCCCGAACTCGCAGAAGAACTCGGCCGGATTGCTGATGAAAACCGCCGGGCCGACCTTGATGGCCTGCACCTCGACCTCCCGAACCGGTTGGTCGGCAACGAGGGCGTCGAGCATCACGATTTCCTTCGCCCAGATCCAGTCGTTGATTTTCGCGGGATCCCGCGGCGTCTCGCGCACGGTCGCGCGGGCCTCCTCGAGGCGTTCGGTCGACGGGGGGCGGCGAGCGATCGACAGGACCTCGGTCTTCGCCTCGATCTCGTGTTCGCTGGACCGCAGAGGCGTCTGCAACCCGAGGAGCACCTTCACCGCTTCGGCCCCGACCCGGCCGCCGACTTTGAGGGCGTCTTCTTCGCCTCCGATCCGGCGGTAAGGGCTGGCGTTGTCGACCTGGGTGACGTCTCCCGAATTTCCGTTGAGGAACACTACGACGACATCCTCGCCGAAGGTTCCCCGGATCACTTTCTCCATCGCCCACGGCCAGTTGGCGGAAATCCCCGGAGGGCTCGCCGTCGCGTGGCAGGCGAAATTCACGACGCATCCGACCAGCTTCCCCTCTTCGTTCCAGGCGCCGACGACGCCGACTTCGGGATCGACGGGTCCGGCCGGCTCGATCATTTCGGGATTCCCGTAGCGCGGATGGGTGTACGTCAGGCCGTTCTTCATTTTCCAGCGGCGATTGAAGACCACCGTTTCTTCCTCTCCGCTACCGAAACCAAGCGGCAGAGCGCCGCGGTTTTCCCAAGCGTCGACTACCGCGTTGACGATGCCGTCCACCATCGTCTCGAGATAGCCAGGATCCGCCATCGACGATTTCTCGTAGGCCAGTTCCTGTATCCAGGGGTCGGCATGATCGTATTCTCCGGGCAAAACCATTCCGGTCGGGCCCGACGAATGCGAGTGGGACGCGCCCACCATGACGGCGTGGCCGGGAATCCCGGTCGCTTCCTCGATGCGGCGACGCGCCTCGTCCACCTGGGGTTGCCGTATCACCAAGGCGTCCAGCCCCACCAGCACAGCGAACCCCGCCTCGTCCTCGAAGACGGCCGCCCGTACTTTGCAGGGATCGTGGAAGGCCTGATGAAACCCTTTGGCGTAGCCGCCGGGACGTTCCATTCCGATGTCCGGAGAAATGTCTCGTTCGGCAAATCCCGATTTCAGTTCGGCCCGGGCGCTCGAAACGACGACACAGGAGAAGAGGAGAAGACAAAAGTGAATCCGCATGCCTTCAAGCTAGAGGAAGCAGAGCCGAACCGCCCGGAAAAACTTTACGAAATCAACGGGGCCGCATGTACTTCTTTTCCGCGTGCTTGCGCTTCCCGTGCTTGTAGCGTCCATGCTGATTCCAATGAACGTCGCCCGGTCCCGCGTGGCGAGCACCGCCGCCGTGGCGCGGGCTGCATCCGGTGAGAGAAAGAGCGGGAACGAAAACGGCGGCGACAAGAAGGAACGCGGTCAGTCTCATGAGGAACATGCAATCATATTGGCGATGCCGTGACAAGACCGATTTCGGCTCGACGATTCAACCGGGTCGAGTCGCCTACCCTACCCCCTCGGCTTCCGCCGGAACGCGCTTTCCTCTACGCCAATGCGCCCTGTTCCTTTCCACCGATTCCGGCATAGTGTCCGGATCATGAAACAGCGATTTCTTTTCTGGACCGCGGCGGCCGCGACTCTCCTTGTTTCCTCGGCGGGACTCGCGGACTCGTGGCCGGAATTCCGGGGAACCACGGCGGAGGGGCACGCCCCGGCCGCCGACGTGCCCGTCGAATGGTCCGCCACCGAGAACATCCGGTGGCGCATCGGGGTGCCGGGCAAGGCCTGGTCCACGCCGGTGGTGGCGAGCGGCAAGATTTTCGTCACGACCGCGGTGGAGGCCGGCAGCGAAACTTCGCTGCAAGCCCGGTGCTATCGACTCGACGACGGCGAGCCTGTTTGGGAGACCGCGGTTTTCGAGACCGACCCCGGTCGTGCCCATCAGAAAAACAGCCACGCCTCCCCCACCCCGATTTTCGACGGGGGAAAACTCTACGTCCACTTCGGCCACAACGGCTCGGCCGCCCTCGACCCGGAAACGGGGCAGGTTCTGTGGAGGCAAACCGGTCTCCCCTATGCTCCCGTCCACGGCAACGGCGGCTCGCCCGCTCTTTTCGGAGACCGGCTCGTGATTGCCTGCGACGGACAGGAAGACCCTTTCGTCGCGGCGCTGAGCACCAGCGACGGTTCCGTTCTATGGAAGACGCCCCGAAACGTCGAGGTGTCGCGCACGTTTTCTTTTTCGACGCCTCTGCTCGTGGAGGTCGAGAGAAGCCCCCAGGCCGTGGTTCCCGCGTCCGGCGCGGTGGTCGCCTACGATCCTTCCGACGGTCGCGAGATCTGGCGCTTCCGATACGGAGAAGGCTATTCGGTGGTCCCCCGTCCTCTTTTCCACGGCGGGAAGGTCTACGTGTGTTCCGGGTTCGGACGGGCCGTTCTCCACGCGATCCGGGCCGACGGCAAGGGCGACGTCACCGACACCCACCTGGTCTGGAAAGAGGACAAGGCGATTCCCAAGGAGAGTTCGCCCATCATCGTCGACGACCTTCTCTACGTGAACGACGACAAGGGCGTCCTGAGTTGTCTCGACGCTAAGACGGGGGAACTGCACTACCGCGAGCGCCTCGACGGGCGGGGCGGCTATTCCGCTTCGCCGGTCCATGCCGGCGGACACCTCTACTTCCACAACGGCGAAGGGGTCACGACCGTGGTCGAGCCGGGCAAAACATTTGTCAAAGTCGCCGAAAACCACCTCGGGGAATACGGCCTGTCGTCCTTCGCAGTCGTCTCGGACGGCTTCGTCCTTCGAACGGAAGACAACCTCGTCAGGATCGGCAAATAGCGCCCCTCACGCGTCGAGATACTTCCCAAGGTCGCTTTTCAGCTGTGTCCTGGCGCGGAAAAGGAGGCTCTTGACGGCCGGAACCGACATCGACAGGACTTTCCCGATTTCCTCGTAGGGCATTTCCTCGTAGCGCCGCAGAACCACGGCGAGACGCTGTTTTTCCGGCAGTGCCTGAATGGCCCGATCCACCGCGGCCTCGAGTTCGGCGTGAAGCACGTTCTCCTCGGGAGAGGCGGTTTGGTTGTCTTCGATCACCCGATGGCTTTCCTCCTCCCGTTCGTCCGCGGAGACGGTCGGTTTCCGATTGCGGCGTCGGACCTCGTTGAACACGAGATTGCGGGTGATGGTGAAAAGCCAGGTCGTGAACTTGGCCCGGGGCTCGTACCGCGGCGCCGACTTCCAGACCCGCACGAAAACCTGCTGGGCGATGTCCTCCGCCTCGGACGGACTGCCGAGCATTTTCGCGACGGTACCGACGACGGCGCGCTGGTGTATTTCAACGAGGCTTTCGAAGGCGGCCATGTCGCCGTCCCGCACCTTGACCATCAACGCGACGCTTCGTTCGTTTTCCTGGAGTTTCTCGAGCTCCTCGTCAGTAGGAGGAAGATTCGAGTCCGGAGAGGTCATGGTTACGAAATTTTCGAAATTTCCGGGTGAAACCGTCCATTACAAGCTAAATTCCGACCTCCGACCCACGATTGCCCCTGGAAACCCTTCCCGCCAATCGTCTCCCGCCTCCTTCCATGTCCTCGCCAACCAGATCGAAGCCTCGCCGACGCTGGGAACCGATGCGTCGGGTTTCCCTGTTTCTGATGGGAATCGGCGTCTCCAGCGAAATGGTGGCGATCACCGGGATGATCCTCGGCATACTGGCGGGTCTTTCCTTCATGGGGACCAGCGAGGAGTTCCATCTGGAGGTGTTCTGGATCCTCGGAATGGTCTTCTGCGTCTTGAGAATCGCCTGCATCCAAGTCGACTCGATCCTGCAGCATCCCTTCGCGGAGCGATCCCTGGAAGACGTTTTCTTCAACGAACTCCCCGAGCGGGTCTCCGACGCCATCACCTTGATCGGATTCGGCTTCGCGATGGATTCAAGTCCCTGGCTGGGGCTCGCGGCGGCCCTCGCGGCGATCTTCTCGGCCTACGTTCGCTCGTTCGGCGTTTCGCGCGGCGTGGGAGAAAGGTCGGCGGCGAGGGGGCCGATGACACGAGTTCATCGCCTCGCTCTCCTCTCGCTCACGTCGATTCTAATGGCTGTCGGCGTCTCCACCGGAACTTACGCGCTGACCATCCCGCAGGTCGCTCTCTGGGTCATTATTCTCGGTTGCGTCGCGACGATTCTGGTTCGCTGGCTCAAGATCAGGAACGTTTGACATCGAGAGGCAATTACTTAACAAGTCTTAACCATCTTCTCGACATCCTTGACCGGAACGGTTAGCCTGACGCGCCGATGTTCCGAACGATTTCATCTCTCGCTCTCCTGAACCTATGGATCGCGTCGACGGGCGCGACCGAGTCGTTCAAACGCGTGGTCATCGATCCCGGCCACGGCGGGAGGGATCCCGGGTCCGTGGCCTTCGGGTTGGTGGAGAAGGACCTTGCCCTGGACCTCGCGAAGCGAATCGAGAAGATTCTTACCGGTAAAGGGATCCCCACCGAACTGACCCGAAGGAGCGACGTCTACGTGGAACTCGAAGATCGAGCGAAACCGGCCAACGCCTCTCCCGACACCATCCTGGTGAGCGTTCATTTCAATGCTCACACGGACCGGAGCATCAGTGGCACCGAAACCCTGTATTGGCCGGGAAGTGCGGAGGGACACAAACTGGCCAGCTACGTTCAGAGCGAAATCGGCAGACGGCTGGTGACTCGGAACCGAGGATTCAAGCCCGAGCGCCTCAAAGTTCTCGAAGAAACGAAAGGCACGGCGGTCCTCGTCGAATGCGGGTTCATCTCGAACCGCTGGGAGAACCAGCGCTGCGGCGCGGCATGGTTCCGCCAGATCCTCGCCGAAGAAATCGCCCAGGGCATCCTGAGATATCGGGGAGATTGACGCCGGCAGCAGGGTTTTCCCGAGACAAACTGTATAATGTTAAGATATTCCTACAACTTCAAGGTTTGCCAATTCTACTCCGTATGATAAAATTATTTGTATCTGTCAAGATTCCCATATCTAGGCCGTCCCAGCGCGTTTCAAATGAGTGATCCCATCGCAAACCGAACTCTGGAACTGGCATGCACCGTCGGCTCGATCGACGACGCGCGGGAAGCGCTCGAGGACGGCGCGGACATCAATCACCAAGGAGGCGCGCCGCTGTTCCTGGCCATCGTGAACCGAAACCGCGACGTTATCCGCTTTCTTCTCGACGAGGGAGCCGAGGCGGAAAGTTTCATTGCCAAGAAGAAGCTCGCCCTGGTCGAAACCCGCGACGACCTCGTCGAAGAATTGATCGCTTGCGCCCCCCGCAACCCGCGGGAAGTGAAGCCGGAGCAGATCAGGGAAATCGATTCCGGCATCCGCGAAGCGGGCGTCGCATACCTCGTCTCCGATCTCGACTGGGACAAGGCGGCGGGCTTCAGGGACTCGCTGGATGCCATCGGCGCAGGCGCCAGTCATCGTTGCGTGGCCGAGTTTCTGCAATGGGCCCGCAGCGAGCACGGCGCCTCGCGGGAGGGGCTTTCCGATTTTCTGAACCGTCATGATCACGCTGTCACCGAATACCGGGAGCGCTACCTCTCCAGCGGCGAGAACCTCGTCGAACTCGCGTCGGAATTCGTGAACCGTTCCGAGGCCGAAGCGGCGGAAAAGTCGGTCTCCTGATCGCCAACGGATCGGATCGCTCGACCGTCCCGGCCGCGGGCACCTTCTTGTTGCACAACGGAGCCGGTTTTCCTAGCCTGTCGATGCCATGCTTCGACCCCGCAAGAAATACACCGTCCACGATCTGCAACAACTCAAGGGAAAGCGCGTCCTTACGCACATCCACGTGAAGTCTCCCGAGGAGGCCGCCGCGGCAGAAGAAGCGGGCGTCGATCTCATGAGCTGCAGTTTCGACTCTCCGGAGGCGCAGGCCCGTCTCCCCAGCCTGGTCGCCGCGGCGCCGAACAGTTTCCTTTCGACCGCGACGCCGCATGGAATGGCGTCCCGCGAGGAAGCGATCCGCGTGGCCTTCCGCGCGCTCGAACTTGGAGCCAGTTCCGTTTACTGCTCGGCCAGCCCTTTCATCATCGAAGGAATGGCGCGCGAAGGCGTCCCCGTCGTGGGTCACCTCGGCCTGGTGCCGCGCCACGTCACCTGGACCGGCTACCGCTCCGTGGGAAAAACGTCCGAGGAAGCCGCGGAGCTCCACCGGCGCATGAAGGAGCTGGAAAGCGCGGGCGCCTACGCCGCCGAGCTTGAAGTGGTGCCGCACAATCTTGCCGCCCATCTCGCCTCTCGAACCTCGATGATCCTGATGTCCCTCGGCTCCGGGAGCGGCTGCGACACGCAGTTCCTGTTCTCGGACGACATCCTGGGCGACTACGAGGAGAGGCTCCCCCGCCACGCCAAGGCCTACCGCAATTTTCTCGAAGAGAATCGGCGTCTCCAGAAGGAACGGATCGCCGCGTTCGGCGAATACGTTTCGGACGTGAAAGAAGGTCGCTTTCCCGAACGCGGCCACCTGACCGAAATGCCGAAGGAGAAACTCGAAGCCTTTCTGCGGGAGGTTGGGGAAGCGGAGTAGAGCGTTCTTTCTCGGTAGTGCGGACCACGAACGGCGTCGTCGGCAGCGAAGCGGCTTTGCCGAGAGGCCGTGAAGGACTGGTCGCCCAAAGGCCCTCACGCCATCATGGCGTCCACGTTGCGGTGTTCGCGCTTGTCCGGCCCCAGTCGCTGGTCCACCCGCATGGCGCGGAGCATGGTGTTGTAGAGGTCGAGACCTTCAGAAGCGGCGTCGAGAATCCGGCCGGTTTTGAACCTTCCTCCAGCGCCGGTCACGGCGTGAAACACTCCCGACAGCTCCCGCTTCACGTCGTTGTGGCGCCCGTCGCCGGACTCGGTCGAGATGGTGATCATCGAATTTTCCAGAATCGACCTGCCGTTCGCTTCGCGGCAGTCGTCGCCTTCGTGGAGACGTCTCAGGAAATAGGCCACCTCGTTCATTTTCATGTGGGCATGGGCGCGGAGCTGCTCGTTCTCCTTCTTTTCGTTGAACTTGTGCCACCATTCGTGGCTGCATCCTTTCGAGCCGGAGGCATTCAGCTGAGAAGCGTCGTCGAAGCGGTGGATCAATTTTCCTTCGTAGTGGTAGTCGCCCTTCAGCCGAATCCGCTCCCCGGAGGCCAGAAACGTAATCGACCCGAACCGAGCCCGGTCCATTTGAATCGCGAGCGCGTAGAGATCGGCCATGAGCCGCCACTCCAAGCGCAAATCCTCCAGGGTGATGTCGATCCCTTCTCCTCCCGGATCGGCGGCCCCGCCGTGTTTCACACGAGAGGGTGGAGGGAGTTCCGGCGCTCGCGGATCTTCGACTTTCAGAGCGAAAGCCCGCTGTTCGTACTCGCGGATCCTGTCGAGATGGTCCTTGAACCGCGCCTTCGACCCGCCACCCAGGGGGGAATTCGTACCCGTGTAGAATCGATACTGATCCACGACCGAGTCGAGCACGCTACGCTTGAGGCGCTCCCGCCGCTCGTCGCCGCCCTCGGACAACTGGACGCTCCCGAAGACGCGTTCGAACAGGTCGCGCGGCTTCTCCTGGATCGTGGCCGCGACGGTGCCGTCCGGGTTGTAGCTGTGGACGTATCGGCCCACTCGACTGCGTCGGAAAAAAGTGCCGGCGACGAGGGTCGAAACCATTCCGCCGGGTAGCCCCTTCGGGTAGTGAGCCCGTCGAACCAACTGATCGAGCGAAGCTCCGCCGGCCCGAGCTTCCCCGTCCGGAGCGGTCGCGGTGAAAGCGCCCGTGGCACCATCGTAGTGCGCATTCATCCCAGATCGATCGCAGCGGAGCTGATCGACTTCCCGCAGAACCAGGAGTTGCTCCTTGAGCGGCTCGAGCGGCTCGAACACGCCCTCGAAACCGTCCGGTTGCACCGGAAAAGGGATTCCGAGACCGAAGAACACGTTGAAGGCACGAACTGGAATGTCGGGCTTCGCCGCGGCCAGCGCCGTCCCCGGCAGCATTTCTTCCAGCAAGGGCAGTCCCACGGCGACGCCGCCGAAACCGCGCAAAAGGGTTCTTCGACTCAGGGAGCAAGATTTCATGAAAGAGAGAGGTTCAGGCTCAAGGGGAGGAATCGGATTCGGGTTCGGTGACCACTTCGCGCACGAGACCGCTCTCCACGATGGCGCACATCACGTCCGTGTAGCGCCCCCCGGCCTCGAGGGCGGCTCGATGAATCCGGTGGACGGCGGGCGCATCGCGGGCCACGAGCGGACGACCCATCGCGAACTGGGTCAGTTTCCAGGTCAGGGTTTCTTTCACTCGGGCGCTTTCCGCAAGGAGATCCATCAACTCACCGACGCTCTCGAAGGGTACCGGCTCGGGCTCGCCAGGAAACAACACTTCGCCGTCTTCCCGGAGGGGATTGCCGTGTTCGTCCTCCTGATGGTAGCCACCCAATCCATCGAATTTCTCCATGCCGTAAGCCAGGGGTTCGAACTTCGAATGGCAGCCCCCACAGCTTTTGCTCGCGACGCGCTCCATCGCGATCGCCCGCTGGGTCAATCCCGGCTGGCTCGGCTTCGGGGCCGTGTCAACGCACGGCGGCGGATCCTGGATCACTCCCCGGAGCAGGTCGTGGAGAACGAACAAGCCACGCGTGACCATCGATGCTTCGTCGCCGCCTACGGTGAGAACGCTTCCGTGAGTCAGCAAGCCTCCCCGGGCCGGCTCGTCCCGGAGATCCACCCGCCGCAGGCCATCGCCCGATGCAGGCCCTTCCAGTCCGTAGTGAGCCGCCAAGTCGGGCGTGAGGTGGGAAAAGGGAGCATTCAGCAGGTTCGAAAGCGGTTCCCGTCGTTCCCAAACCAGCTCGCGAAAAAAGGCCAAAGTCTCGTTCCGCATCGCGGTGGCGAGTTCCGGTTTCCAGTCGGGAAACTTCTCCGGGGACGGTTGCAGATGAGACAGGCGATCGAGATGCAACCATTCCGCAACGAATTCGAGCGACCGGTCGACCGCGCGCGGATCCTTCAGCATGCGTCGAGCCTGCGATCGGATCGTCTCCTCGTTGTTGAGACGCCGCTCCTGCGCCAAACGGCGCAGTTCCTCGTCGGGAGAACTCCCCCAGAGAATGTAACTGAGGCGCGAGGCGACTTCGAAGTCTCCCGCAGGGACGCGACGACCGTCTCCCCGCACATCTTCGATCCGGTAAACGAAACGCGGGGACTGCAGCATCGCCTCGAGCACGTAGGCGACCGCTTCGTCGAAATCGCCACCGGCCGACGCCACCGTCGTGGAAACGCCGCGGTAGACGGCGGTCTCGGCTTCATCGAGGGGGCCGCGCAGCACCTCTTGTCCCATCGCCTCGATCAGGGGGATCATGGTTTTGTCGGTGAGATCGCGCTTGCCCGAGAACCGCTTCGCGAACTTGCCCACGTCGAGCTCGCCGACGATCCACTCCGCGAGTCGCGCGTGGGCCTCGACGTGCTCCAGGTCCACGGTCAAATTGTAGGCGGTGTTGCTGAATCCGTCGGTCCGCACCTCGGCCGGCAGCCATCGGGCCGCTTGCTCGGACACGTCCACTCCGAACGTGTCGCGAACCGTGGCGACGTACTCGGTCGAGGTCAGGCGCGCGGTTCGCTGGGGCGCGACCTCGTCGGGACGACCGTAGATGGCCGGGTCGATGAAGTCGACGGTCCACGCCGCACCGCCGTCCAGCCACTCTTTCACCAGCGCTTTCTCGTGGGGGGACAAAGGCTCCCGCTTATGCGGCATGTCGTCGTGCTCGATCGATTCCCAGAGCAAACTGCCGGCGGCGTCGCCCCCCACCACGATGCCAAGTTCCG
Organism: Verrucomicrobiales bacterium; assembly: GCA_040905585.1. GTDB lineage: Bacteria > Verrucomicrobiota > Verrucomicrobiia > Verrucomicrobiales > DEV007 > Arctic95D-9. The sequence goes on along the minus strand of JBBDRG010000012.1, from coordinate 21,962 downwards.
TGTGTGCAGCCAACTTTCGGGACAAGTCGAGATCTCCCTCGCGCGTGCTCGAGTCGTGGCACTCCAAGCAACGCTGCGTCAGCAGAGTGGTGATTTTCGTTTCGAAAAGTTCCACGTTCGGATCGCGGGTTGGTTCCTCGTTCGAAACGCCGGTCGGGGCGGCGTCCCCGCCCGGTCCGGCCCGATAACGTTCTCGGACCTCCGTCTCGCTCAGGGCGCCGTCGCAGATCGTCACTGCGGAGACGCGACCCGACCAGCCGCGTCCGCCGCTCAGTTCGTCTCCCACCGCCAACCCGTAGGAAGCGTCCCAGTTCGAGAGATCACCTGGAATCCGTTTCGCCAAGACGGGCTCCCCGTTCAGAAAGAGGGTGACCGTTCCGCTTCGATCGCGGGTCACGACCACGTGCGTCGCCTCCGTTTTCAGACTTCCCTTGGGACTCTGGAGACCCGGAACCCCATTGGAGCCCGTCCGGCTCGTTCGCAGCCGAGCTTCGATTCGATCCCCTTCCTGTCCCAAGGTGAAATTTCGCTCGGAGGTATTCTTAGAAAACGTGAAAATCCGGGCGGGTCCGCCTTGGTTCAGCGACTCGGGCGTGATCCACGACTCGATCGTAACGGTGTTGGATTGCCGGATTTTCCCGGTCAATCCAGCGACGTCGCCGCGAAACCGCGCTCGGTCTTTTCCGGCGAATCGGAGGCCCTCGGCACTAGCCTCGGGAACCTTTCCGTTCCCAGTCTCCCACGCTTCCGTCGAGTCCGTGAAATCGCTCGTCATCAAGACCTCGTGCCCGGGAGCCGAACCGGCCACCGCGAGGATTGCGAGAAGAGCGAAAAAGCTCCGTGTCATGATCGAACAGATTGCTGGAGTCAGCTTGATTTGTCACGCGCAAACGCGACGTGATCAGGCCTCTCCGAGCCGCTTGCCCTCCCCCTCGCGAGGATAGGTCCCGAAACACCCTCGCCGAGGGCGGCGAACCGCGCGTTGCGCAAAGGAGGGTCTTGGCAATTCCGCAGAACCTGCTTCATTGCCGCCACCATGCTGTTCCGCCGGTGCCTCTCGATCCTGCCGATTCTCCTGTTCGTCTCCGGCGTCGCCCAGGACGAGCCCGCCGCCGAAGCCCCCACTGCCGAGGACGAGGCCCGCCGCGACGCCCTGCTGAAGTTGCCCAACCTCGTTCTTATCATCGCCGACGACATGTCGTGGGACGATTCGGCGCCCTACGGGCACGATTCCATCATGACTCCGAACCTCGAGCGGCTCGCCGCCGAGGGAATGACGTTCCACAACGCCTTCGTCACGACCGGTTCGTGCAGCCCGAGCCGCGCCAGCATCATCACGGGACGCTACCCGCACCAGACCGACGCGGAGGAGCTTCACTGGCCGGTGCCGGAGGATCAGACGACCTTCGTCGAGTTGCTCAAGGAAAAAGGCTACTGGACCGCCGCGGCCGGCAAGTGGCATCTCGGCGACAAAATCCGCGACCGCTTCGACGAAATTCGCGAGGTCGACACCTCGGGCTTTCAACTGCCCAGCGGCGACGAAGGGAAAGAGGGCAAATTCAAGGAAACGCTCGAGGGCGAGGCCCGGAGCGGGTGCGGCGACTGGCTATCTCTCCTCCGCGACCGGCCGGAGGACCAGCCGTTCTTTCTCTGGCTCGCCGCGCTCGATCCCCATCGCCCCTATCATTCCGGCATTATCGACGAGCCGTCGCGCCCGGAGGAAATCCGGGTGCCGCCCTACCACCCCGATACGCCTGCCGTCCGCGGCGACTACCAGCTCTACTACGACGAGATCACCCGACTCGACAAGCACGTGGGCCTGGTGCTCGACGAACTCGAGGCCGAGGGCGTCGCGGAAAACACGCTCGTGCTGTTCATCAGCGACAACGGCCGTCCTTTCCCCCGCGACAAGACGACGCTCTACGACAGCGGAATCAAGACGCCCTGGATCGCGAAGTGGCCCGCCGAGGTCGAGCCGGGAACCACTTGCGGGAGGCTGGTCAGCACGGTCGACATCGCGAAGACCTTTCTCGAACTCGGCGGCGTCGAGAACCCCGGCACCACCTTCGAGGGGGTCGACTTTTCCCCGCTCCTGACGAATCCGGAAAAGCCGATCCGGGACTACGTTTACGCCGAGAAGAACTGGCACGATTTCGAGGATCATGCCCGGGCGGTGCGCAACGAGCGATACAAGTACATCCGCAACTACTACGAAGATCTCCCGCAGACGCCCTCGGCGGACGGACTGAGGAGCCCGACCTACGTGGAACTGGTCCGGCTCGACGAGAAAGGCGAACTGACCGAGGCGCAAAGGGCCTGCTTCGAAACACCGCGCCCCGAAGAGGAAATCTACGACACGAAACTGGACCCCCACGAGCTCGTGAACCTCGCCGACGACGAGCGCTACTCCCCGCTGCTTCGAGCCATGCGGGCGGCCTTGACCGACTGGGAGAAGAAGACGAAGGACAGCGTTCCCGAACTGAGGACCGCGGACGAGTTCGACCGAGTCAGCGGCCTCCCGACGCCGGCGCGGGTGAGACCCCGATTGTCGAAGGCGGAGATGGTGGAGAAAGGGTTGGTGGCGCCTTGAGGGTTGGTGTTAGGTGTTAGGTGTTAGGTGAAGGTAGCTATGAATCAGGTTTTGTATTTTTTCTGTCTGTTGGCGGTCGGTTTCACGGCCACGGCTCGCGCCGAGTTCGAATGGACGGACACGGAGGGCGAGCATCTCGACCTCGCGCACGACGGTCGCCCTGTCGCGCGTTACGTCTACGAGCCCATCGACGAAAGCTCGCCCGAGCGGCGCGAAGAGACCTACAAGCCGTTCTGCCACCTCTACCAACCGGGAAGCGACGACAGTTTCATCACCAAGGGGCCGGGCGGGAAATTCACCCACCACCGCGGCGTTTTCTACGGATTCTCCAAAATCAGCTACACCGACGAAGAGGGACGGGTTCACAAGAATATCGACACCTGGCACTGTCGGCAGGCCCATCAGGTTCACCGCAAGTTCGTCGCCAAAGGCAGCGACGAGGAGAGCGCGCATTTCACCTCCTTGATCGACTGGATCGACAACGAGGGCAACACCTTCGCGCAGGAGGAACGGACCATGCGTTTTTCGATGAAGGAAGACGACGTCGTGGTCGACTTCGAATCGACGCTGACCCCGACCGTTCCTTCCGTCCGGCTCGACGGCGACCCCCAGCATGCCGGGTTCCAGTTCCGCGCCCACAACGACGTGAACGAGGTGACCCAGAAGTCGACCTACTACATCCGGCCCGGTTCCGGGGCCGGAAAACCGGGCGTCGCAATCAATTGGTCGGCCAAGAACGACACGGAAAAGACGCGCGACCTTCCGTGGAAGGCCCTTTGCTTCGTCCTCGACAAGAAGACTTACACCGTCTGCTACCTCGACCATCCGACGAACCCGAAGCCCGCGCGGCACAGCGAGCGCCAATACGGGCGGTTCGGAAGCTACTTCGCCACCGACGCCACCCCGAACGAGCCTCTCTCGGTTCAGTATCGACTCGTCGTCCGCCAAGGCGAGATGGAGCCGGAAGAAGCAGCGGAACTGAGCCGTGAATTCGTCGGTCAGTAGCGATTTGATGCGACGGCGAACCGGCAGCACCAGTCCCTTGCGTCTCACCGAGCACACCCGTTCGGAGATCACCGAGATCCTGCGGAAAGTCCGCAAGATCGAGTTGCGGACGCGGGGCCTGGTCCGCGAAAGTTTCGGCGGCGAATACCACAGTTGCTTCAAGGGCGAAGGCATCGATTTCGAGGATTTCCGCGAGTACCAGCCCGGCGACGAAGTCCGGTCCATCGATTGGAACGTGACCGCCCGGATGGGCCATCCCTTCGTGAAGAAGTTCACCGAGGAGCGCGAGATGACGGTTTTCGTCTGCGTGGACATCAGCGCCTCCGGCGACTACGGCAGCCACGGGCCGAGCAAGCGCGAACTGATGGCGGAAGTGGCGGCGCTCCTGACCTTCAGCGCCCAGCAGAACAAGGACAAGGTCGGACTCATCCTCTTCACCGACGAAGTCGAACTGTACCTGCCGCCGAAAAAGGGCACGGGCCACGCGCTGCGCCTGATCCGGGAGATTCTCCTGTTCGAGCCGGAAGGCCACCGCACCTCGCTGGCTGCACCGATCCACATTCTCAAAAACGCGGTCCGAAGACGATCGCTCGTCTTCATGCTCTCGGACTTCCTTTTCGACGAAGATCTGGACAAGGATCTCCGAATCGTCAACCGGAAGCACGATCTCGTCGCCATCCAGGTGAGCGACCCGGCGGAACTGTCGCTGCCCGCGGCGGGCTACGTTCGGCTCGAGGATCCGGAAACCGGCCGACAGGTGGAGGTGAACACGTCGAGTCCACGGGTCCGGGCGGCCTACCACGCGGAGGCGAAGCGATGGCAGGAGGAAATCGATCAGCAATTCAAGCGCCTCCTGATCGACAAGATTCCGCTTCGGACGGACGAGGCGTATCTCCCCGCCCTCCACGGCTTTTTCAAGCGTCGCGAGCGGGCCGGAGCCTCCTGATTCCCTCCCGTGGCATGGTTCATCTTTCGCAGCAATCGCAGCCGCTCGACGACATATACGACATCGTCGTTCTGCAGCCGAAGGAACCGACCTGGCCCGTCGTTCTCACGGCCGTGCTCTTTCTTGTCTTCGTCCTGGCCCTCGCTCTCGGCGCGTGGGTTTTCTTTCGCCGACGGCGGAACCGCACCTTTTCCGAGTCCGCCGAAGCGCGCGCCGCGAAGAGGCTCCGCCAGCTCGAGCGCGACCACATCGAGCTGGACGCGAACCGGTTCACCCTGTCGCTCTCGGAAACGTTGAAAGACTATCTTTCCGAAAAATTCGACGATCCCGTTCGTTTCGAGACGACCCAGGAATTCCTCGGACGAATCGCCCGCGAACAATCCCGCATGCCCGAAGCGGCGCAGCAGGAATTGAGAGGATTCCTCGTCGCCGGAGAAGAACTCAAATTCGGCCATGCTCCCGACGCCTCCAGGAAAACCTGGCCGCTCCTGAAGACCGCCAACCGAATTGTGGACCTGTGCAGGACGATCGGAGACGATTCGCGGAATCCGTAGTCCGCCGGACGGAACAGCCGCCGCGCCTCCCGCGATTTGTCGCTTGCTCCCGGCCGGGAAACGGGTTTCTTCCTGTCGACGCCATGAAAACCCTGTCCATACTGCTTTCGACGCTGGTCAGCGTGCTCACCTGCAGCTGCACCTTCAACCGCGATTGGAACGAAGCGGTCGCCAACTATCGCGAGGGCAAATACAAAACACCCGGCGGGCCGTGGACCGGGACGTGGACCACGCGAACCAACGGACACACCGGGGATTTGCGGGCCATCGTTACTCCGGTGCCCGAGGAAGAGAACCAATACGATTTTCGCTACCACGCCACCTGGTCGCGAATTTTCTCCGGCGCCTTCAAGGTCCGCTACGTCGCGGAACCTCGAAACGGCGGGTTCGTGGTGAACGGCGAAGAGAGTCTCGGCCTCTTCGGGAAGTTCAACCACCGGGCCAAAATCGACGACGACTCCTTCGAAGCGACCTATTCGAACGACAAGGGCGAACTCGGGCAGTTCTCCATGACCCGGCCCGAGTAAAGTGCATTTTCGGAAGCCCTTGCGCGGACGCCGTTGCGTCCGGATAGTCGGGATTCCACGATGTCCCGCGACCGTTCCCTGCCGATTTTCGAACTCGAAAAAGCGTTTACCGACGCCTTGCGCAGCGACGCCGCCCGGATCGTGGTGGAAGCGCCCACCGGATCGGGCAAGTCCACCCAGGTGCCTCAGTTCATCGCGGACAGCGGAATCTGCGGTGAAGGCGAAATCTACGTGCTGCAACCGCGCCGGCTTGCCGCGCGCATGCTGGCGTCCCGGGTCGCCCAGGAGAGGGATTGCCGCCTCGGCGAAGAGGTCGGCTACCAAGTTCGCTTCGAGAGCGCCCTTTCCGGCAAGACGCGAATTCGCTTCGTGACCGAAGGAATCCTGATCCGCAAGCTCATCGACCAGCCCGATCTTCGCGGAGTGGCCGCCGTGGTGCTGGACGAATTCCACGAACGACACTTCTTCGGCGACGTCAGCCTGGCCCGCTGCCTTGAAGTGCAGCGAACGCTCCGCCCCGACCTCAAGCTCGTGGTCATGTCCGCCACCCTGGAAACCGCCGCGTTGAAGGACTACCTCGGAGAAGGCTGCCGCCACCTCGTTTCCGAGGGCCGCACGTTCCCGGTCGACATCCAGTATCAGCCGCCGCGCGAACGCCACAAGGGCGAACTCTGGGACCACGCCGCCAGGGTGATCCGGGATCATCTGAAAAGCGCCGGCGTCGAGGGACATGTGCTCGTATTCATGCCGGGACGGTATGAAATCCAGAAGACGGCGCAGGCATTGCAACGGGCTTCCTGGAGCGCCGGATTCGAGATTCACGAACTCTACGGGGAGCTTCCGCCGCAAAAACAGGACGCGGCCGTGTCCCGCAGCGACCGCCCCAAGATCGTCGTCGCCACCAACGTCGCCGAAACCTCCATCACGATCGACGGGGTTCGCCTGGTGGTGGATTCGGGGCTGGAACGGCGATCCGCTTTCGATCACCGCCGCGGGATCACCACCCTTCACATCGAAAAAATTTCCCGGGCGTCGGCCGACCAGCGTGCCGGCCGGGCGGGACGGACCGGCCCGGGCACCGCCATCCGCCTCTGGAGCGAACGAGAGCACGAGCAGAGAATCGTGGCCATTCCCGCGGAGATTCAGCGCATGGATCTCGCCGAAGCCGTGTTGATCCTCGCTTCCAGCGGCATCGAGGACATTCGGCGGTTCCGCTGGTTCGAAGCTCCCGACCCGATCGCCCTCGACGAAGCGATTCGGCGGCTCCGAACCCTCGGCGCGTTGGACGAAAACGAACGGCTCACGCCGGACGGCCGCAAGATCAGCCAGCTGCCCGTCCCGCCCCGTTTCGGACGCGTCATGCTGGAGGCCTCGCGCCAGGGATGTCTCGAATACGCCGCCCTCGTCACCGCTCTCACCCAGTCGCGCCCGCTCTTCCCCTTGCGAAAACGCCGTCCCGACCACCTCATGCCCATGGACTTCGGACAAGCGGACGACGTTTCCGATTTCCAGGCCCTCGTCCGGGCCTGGAGCCAGATGAAGCAGAACCGCTACAGCCGCGACGTCGGCGAACGTCTCGGCATTCACGCCGGCGCCGCCCGCGATGTCGCTCGGGTAGCCGACCAGTTGCTGCGGATCGCTTCCCGCTGGAATTCGGACTCCGGCCTCGACGCGAGCGACTCGGTTCCGGACGAACAGCTCGCCAAGATACTTCTGACCGGCTTTTCCGATCGGCTCTCGATCCGGCACAACCCTTCCACCCTCGCCTGCGCCGTCGTAGGGGGACGCCGAGGACAGCTCGAAAAGGACAGCGTGGCGGCGGCCAAGGATGCTCGACTTTTCATCGCCGGAGAAATGATCGAGATCGAGGGAAAAGACCTCAGCGTCAAGCTCGCGCTCTGCACGCGCATCGAGGAAGACTGGCTGCGCGATCTCTTTCCCGACCAATTCGAGGAACGGGACGGTGCCGTTTACGACGAGCGGACGCGCCGGGTCGAGGCTCGCCGGGAGAAACGGTTCCGCGACCTGGTTCTCGAGACGAAGGCCAGCGGAGACGTGCCGCTCGACGAGGCCGCCGCCATCCTGGCGGAACGCGTCCTGAGCGGCGAACTCAACCTCAAGGCCTGGGACGCCGAGGTCGAAGCTTGGTTCGCCCGGATCAACCTGATCGCCGAGCATTGCCCCGAGTACGAAATTTCCCCGGTCGACGAGGAGTCGAAGCAGCTCATGCTCGAGCAGATCTGCGCCGGCGCCACCAGCTACAAGGAGATCAAGGATCGGGCCGTCAAGCCCACTCTCAAGCAATGGCTGCCGCCCCACCAGGCCGGCCTCCTCGACCACCTCGCACCGGAGACCATCGAGTTGTCGACGGGAAAAAAGGTGAAAGTCCACTACGCCGTCGGCGAAAAGCCGAAAATCTCCGTGCTCATCCAGCATCTCTTCGGCCTCCAGGATTCGCCCGCCCTGTGCGAGGGACGGGTGCCGGTCGCGATTGAAATCCTCGCTCCCAACCACCGCCCCGTTCAAGTGACGGAGAACCTCGCGGATTTTTGGACCGGCAGCTACGCCGCCGTCCGAGCCCAGCTGCGGGGCCGCTATCCGAAGCACGCGTGGCCGGAGTTCGAGTAGCGCCGGCAAAGCCCTTCCGTGCCGGCCCGACCGCTCGCTAGCCTTCGAACGCACTCGTTCGACCGGCACCGTTTTGATCCGCCGTGAAAAAAAGGTTTACAGATTGTCAAGAAATCTTAAGTATTTAGGCGACATTCGATTTCGGGAACCAGTTTCCCGACGTCTCCGGTCCGTCCAGGATCGACCAAACCCCACTCAGCACTACTATGAATACCTCGCATCCGACGCTATCCAGCTCCCGTTCGCGCAATCCGATCAAGCATCTCTTTTTCTGGCTCTCGGGCGCCGGAACGGAGACGCTCGAGCAATGTCCCGGTTGGGAGCAGCGCAAGTACGTCGCCTTCGGCGCGACCGTGCTCGTCCCCACCGTGTTCGCCTTCATCGCCTGCGGCTACGCCTTGTCGACCCTGACGGACGACTGGAGAATCATCGCCCCGGTCGCCTTGGCCTGGGGTCTCATCATCATGACGATCGACCGGGCGCTGCTCTCGATCTACCGATCCTATCAGCGATTCCATCGCAAGGTCGGGCAGTTCTTTCTCCGAATCGTGGTGGCCGCTCTAATGGGGATCACGATCTCGCACCCGCTCACCCTCCTCCTTTTCAACGACACCATCGTCAGCGTGATCGAAGAGGATCGGCAGGGGGAAATCGAGCAAGCCCGCTTGGCCGCGAATGAAGAAAAAGCAGCGGTCGAAACCAAAATCACAGGACTTGAATCTGAAATCGGCGAGCAGCGACAAAAATTCGAGGAAACGTTTTCAGCCGAGTTTCTCGTCGAGGACGCCACCGTCGGAGTCGCGGACCCCATGTCCGAGCTGGACGACGAACTCCGCGGCCAAATGGAGGCCCGCATCGAGTCCGAGACCGCCGTCGACAACGGCCGCGTCGAGGCGATCGACACGGAGTTTTCCGAACTCGAGGCGAAGTACGCCGAATTGCAGACCGAACTGGATAGCTGGCAGCGCGAATTCGAGCGCGAGGTCAACGGCCAGCGCAGCGGCATCGTCGGCCTCGGGCCCCGTGCCCGCAGCATCCGCGACGACCAGCTCGCCTGGCGCCGGGAGGAAGCCAAGCGCATCGGCGAAAGGCTCGAGTATCTCACCGACCAGCGCAACGACATCGCCGCCCGCGTCAAGGAAACCGAGGAAGGCATCAAGGCGGAGTTCATCGAGATTGCCGCGACCAAGGCCAACCGCATCAAGGAGGAGCGGGCCCGGATCATGGACCTGAAGCGCCAGGTTCAGCAATCGCAGGCGGGCCAGTTCGTCGAGCAGCAGAACACGATACGCTCCACCATCGCCGCCCAGATCGACACGCGTCTCGCCGAACTCGGACGTCTGCAGGACGAGCTGGCCGCCATCGGCGCACAGGCCCAGGAACGCATCGGAGCGATCGCGGCCGAACCCCGCCGCGACATCCTCACGCAGACGCTGGCGTTGCATAGCCTCTTCGAAGCCGGAGCCGAAGGCGGCAAGTTCGCATTGATCGCCTACTTCGTCCTCGCCGGGCTCTTCATGCTCATCGACACCATTCCGCTGGTGGTGAAATTCTTTTCCCGCCCCGGTCCCTACGACGCGCTCGTGGATCGCGAAGAAGTCCGCTACTCCCGCGAGCGGGAGGCCTGGCTCAAGAGCTACCACGCCTACATGGACGACCTCTCCGACGGACGTCTTCTCCACCTGACGCAGAACAAGCCGCTCGAGAAGGCGGTGATCGAAGGCATCGACAGCTCGCGGGCGGCCAAGGAGTTCGTCGAGAATCTGATCGATCTCGAAACCGCCTTCGAGGAAAGGATCGAAACCGAAAAGAGCAAGCTGAAGGAGGAGAAGAACGCCCGCGCCAGGGGGCGCTCCAAGCGACTCGAACAGTTCGCCGAGACGTTCTACGACGATCTCAATCACAAGATGGAATCCTTCTTCGACCACGACGCCGCCCGAGAGGTGGCCCGCGGCGCGGCTTGAGGACGAAAGAAAGGCGAACGAGGGGCCTTCCGCGACGCGTCGCTCTGCGAAACTTCGACGGGCTCTGCCTTCGCCGGCCTCCCGGCGGATCACATTCCCAGACCGAGCTGCGGCGTCCGGAAGGCATTCTCGTTCACCCGCACCCGGGGCGGTTCCCCGTCGATCAACAAGACTTCGATCACGTCGAAACGAAAGAGAATCTCCGGGTGGTTCAACTCCCGGAGCCAAGCATTCGCGCCACGGATCACGAGACGCTGTTTGGCCCGGTTGACGGCTCGGGCGGGTTCGCCGAACTCGCCGCGGGACCGGGTCTTCACCTCGCCGAACACGAGAACGTCGCGGTCGCGGTAGACGAGGTCGACTTCGCCGCCGCCGGCCGGGCGAAAGTTGCGGTAGAGCACCTTGCGGCCCGTGCGCCACAATTCCTTCCCCGCCAACCGCTCGCCCATCGCCCCGACGAACGCGTTCCACTCCGCCCGGTCCATCCCGCCGCGGTCCGGCATCTGGAGCGGTCGTCTCAGCTCGGTGTCCACCAAGCGGTAGAAGGGCTGGAGAAGCCACCTCATCCGAGATCCAGTTCCATTTGAGAAACCGGAGAGAAGCTGCGCCGGTGGATTGGACAGGGGCCGTGCTTTCGGAGCGCCGCTCGGTGCTCCGGGGTCCCGTAGCCCTTGTGCCGCTCGAAGCCGTACTCCGGATATTGAAGCGCGTAGTGCCGCATGATTCGGTCGCGCTCGACCTTGGCGACGATGCTCGCCGCCGCGATCGAGAGACTGAGAGAGTCGCCCTTGACCAAGGCCCGGTGAGGCGACGGAAACCCGGTGACGGGTCTTCCATCGATCAGCGCAATGTCCGGTCTCGGCATGAGCAGGCCGAAAGCATTCTGCATGGCCCGGTAGGTGGCCTGGAGAATATTGATCCGGTCGATCGCGGCGGGTTCGATCGCGGCGGACGCCCAACAGACCCGGCCGTCGGCAACGATCTCGTCGTACAATTCCTCCCGAGTCTTCTCGGACAATTGCTTGGAGTCGTTTAATACGTCGTGAGTGTAACATTCCGGAACGACCACGGCCGCAGCCATCACCGGCCCCGCGAGAGGTCCCCTCCCCGCCTCGTCGATACCGGCGATCAGCAAATAGCCCTCGGCTCTCAATTGGTTCTCGAAAGCCAGGTCGGGCATGCGGCGATGGGATTAGTGTTCGTTCACGAAGTCGATCATCTTCCGGAAACGACCCGCCATGCCGCGTTTCTTGGTGCAGATGAGCCGCGGGAGGTCCTTCAGGTGGGGCTCGTCCTCCTCCTCGGGCAAGGCGTCGCAGGTGTGGTATTCGCCTTCCTCGATCAGGTCGACGTAATGCTCGTTCAGTTGCCCGAGCAACTCGGGCGTCACCGGATTCTGCAGCCGCATCACGAGCCGCTTGCCCACGTAGCGGTAGCTGTGGAAATTGCTGTAGAACCGCGTGATCTCCTCGACTGCCTCTTCGAGGTCATACGTGATCTTGAACAGGTTGAAATCGTCTTCCGAGATCAGGCCGAGCCGGAACAGGTGGTCCTGGACGAACTGGAACCACGTCTTCCAGTAGGTCCCGCCTTCCGCGTCGACGAGCACCACCGGCACCACCTGCGCCTTGCCGGTCTGGATGAGCGTCAGCACCTCGAAGAGCTCGTCCATGGTCCCGAACCCGCCCGGGAACGCGGCGATGGCGTCGCTCTCCTTCACGAAGGCCAACTTGCGGGTGAAGAAATAATTGAAGTTGATCAGCTTTTCGTCGCCGTGGATGTGCGGGTTGGCGCTCTGCTCGAAGGGCAGCTTGATGTTCAACCCGAAACTGCCATCGCGCCCCGAGCCCTCCTGGGCCGCCTCCATGATCCCCGCTCCGGCGCCGGTGATCGACATGAAACCGGCCTCGCGCATTTTAGCCGCGAACGCCACCGCCGCACCGAAGGCGGGCTCGTCCGGCCTCGTCCGGGCGCTGCCGAATATCGAGAGCTTCCGCTCGTCGACGAAGGGGCCGAACACGCGGCTGGCGAAGCCCATCTCCTTGAGCGCCCGGTTGTAGAGCTTCAGATCGCCGTCGGCGAGGGATTCGCGCCCCATTTTCAGAGCGGTGACGATCAGCTCGTGGATCAGAGCGTTCGAACTGCCCCCGGCCCAGTCCTCGACGAGGGAGCGGATCCTCTCGTCGATTTCCTTGTCGCCCGTCGTTCCGTGGCTACGGGGCAGCCCGAAGATGCCGCCTCCGGTGAAATCCCTGGGGTCTTTACGTAGATGCGCGCGGTTGCTCATGTGATGCCGAGGCTAAATGAGAATCTCGAATTCCTCAATGTCCGAAAGTAGCTATCCGTCACCTAAAAAGAAAATTCTTCTTTCCCGCCCCGCCTATCGCCGTTTAGTTCCCCGCCCCATGTCAAGCCCACTCGACGACCTACGCATCGACAGCATCCGGCAACTCATCGCTCCGACCATTCTCATGGAAGAGCTGCCGGTCCCGCCGGAAGCCGCGCGCGTGGTCTCGTCCTCGCGCGAACAGATCGCCGGCATCCTCGCGGGCAGGGACGACCGCCTCCTCGTCGTCGCCGGACCCTGCTCCATCCACGACGCCGAAGCCGCTCTCGAATACGGCGACAAGCTCGCCGCGCTGAAGGACAAGTTCGCCGACGACCTGCTCCTCGTCATGCGGGTCTATTTCGAGAAACCGCGCACCACCGTCGGCTGGAAGGGCCTCATCAACGATCCCCACCTCGACCAGTCCTACGACATCAACGAAGGCCTCGCCACCGCCCGTCGACTCCTCATCGGCCTCGCCGAGCGAGGCGTCGCCGCCGGCACCGAGTTCCTCGACACCATCAGCCCCCAGTTCTACGCCGACCTCGTCAGCTGGGGCGCCATCGGCGCGCGCACCACCGAGTGCCAGCTCCACCGCGAGCTGGCCTCCGGACTCAGCATGCCCGTCGGATTCAAGAACGGCACCAGCGGCAACTACGAGATCGCCATCGACGCCATCCAGGCCGCGCGGCAACCCCACCGTTTTCTCTCCGTCACCAAGTCCGGCGACAGCGCCATCGTCGCGACCAAGGGCAACGAAACCTGCCACGTCATCCTGCGCGGAGGCAAGACCTCCGGGCCGAACTACGACCGCAAAAGCGTCGCCGCCGTCCGCAAAGCGCTCGAGGCGAAGGGGCTCGAACCCGCCATCATGATCGACTGCAGCCACGCCAACAGCGAAAAGGACTTCCGCAAGCAGCCCGGCGTCTGCGCCGAGGTCGGCGCGCAGGTCGCCACCGGCGACACCTCCATCCGCGCCGTCATGATCGAGAGCCACCTCCACGAAGGCGCCCAGAAGCTGAACTCCGATCCCTCCAAGCTCGACTACGGCGTCAGCGTGACCGACGCCTGCGTCGGCTGGGACACCATGGAGAAAATGACGGAGCAACTCGCCACCGACGTGAGAAAACGCCGGGCCACCTTCTTGGCGTGAGGCGCCGGCGGTCTCTCGTCTCTTTTAAGAGACTGTTGATTGTTCTGAGGTCATTGTCGGCTCGGAGTGCCATTCGTGCGGAATATCCCGCATCAGAAGCGCATGGTCCAACTCAATGCTCCCGGCCGGGAAAATCGTGCGATCATCGTAGTAGGCTGAGCGAGCGCAATGAACGGTCAATGGCGAGACTCGCCAATCGGAAACTTTCAGCAAGAGTCCGTCGAGCGTGCAGGAATCAGGCCGAGTCGAATATCCAATGCAACCTGTCTCGAAAAACTCGGAAGAATCTCTCAGAGACGGAAAGAGGGATGTCTCGGGAAAAACATCCGTCTCGCTCACTTCGAGTTCTACGAGCGGTTGTTCGATGTCATCTGCAACTATCCGCATCGAAATCCGTCCGTCACGATCCTCCACCGTGAACTTCGAATGATGGTGAACACCTGGAAATACCCGACCTCCGGCGAGCGCATTCATACAGGAATTCGTGTCGCGCCGCGGAACGAAAACGCCTTGCTGAGTCTCTCCCTGATCGTCCTCCCATTCCACGGCGATACGATGAGCGGAATTCTCGCTGGAAATGCCAGTAAAGCTCGGAAATCCCTTGGGGCGAATTCCCTCCAATCGGATGAGGCAGATGCCAGCAATTGCATGATCGCCAACCAGCTTCGCTCGGAATCTCGCGGGCAATACAGTGCGGACGACATCAGGCGCAACCCTGTAGTTCAGTAGGATACGCCGACGAATCGTGCCTGTGATCGCGGGTATCTTCATTTCTTGAGCGTCAGAGTCACCCTACGTCTGACCGAAGGCGCGCGCTGACTTGTGAGTTGATGGTTGAATGGTCATGAAGCTTACGACTCGCAGCGGGTCAGGCGTTAGGATCGACGTCTTGTTCGGGCTTGTGTCGCGCGACAAGATGGGATGCCAGATTCGTCTGGAGCGCGTGGAGAACCTCCGACGAGACTCTCCCCAAGTGCCTCGTCATTCTGCTGACGGGGATCGAGGCCAGAAAGTTCAGCCGCACAACGGATGTTGATCGGAGTCCGGTGTCTCGAAAATGCTCGTCGTCCTGTTCAAGGATAACATCCAAATCAGCTTCAGCCTGCTGAATCTGGGTGCTGATCCCACAAGCCAGAAAATCACCAAAGCCGGGCAACTCCCGCAACAAAAGCACCGGCCTCGGTTTCAACAGTCCATCAGCTTGAGGAAGCTCCGCAACCACCACATCGCCTTGTGCAACCATCAGGAAACAGTAATCGGAGTGCCTGCATTCGAGTAGTCTGGTTCGTCGTCACCGTACGCCCGCTCGAGGAGTGCGGCTGATCCCGATAGGAACTCGTCCCGCTCGGATGCTTGAACGATCTCAAGAACGATCACGCTGCCCACCTCGGCATCCAGTGGCTGCCGCAGCTTGAGATGCGTTGGATCTTCGATTTCTGCCTGGATTTGCATGATCGAAGTTTAACCGTCCGGAGACGCTTTGGCAACGCTGATTTCCGGCCCGATTAAGGTAGGAACGCCGATTGCTCGGCGTCCCCACTCGGAGATCCCGGCGTGCGGTTTTCCCGCACCGGGCTCCTCAGGTTCACGCGCAGGTAACCGGGGTCTCATCGATTGTTTCGTCTCTGCCATACCTTTGTATCCAATAACTGATTCTCACGCAAGCTCGAACTCTCCCTGAGCGTTCTTCGTCTGGCTTTCGACAATGCGGGGCGCGGGATGTTCCACCCCCGTTCCCCAACGCTTTCCAAATTGCGCCCACGTATAACTCTTTCGCTGACTCCGCCGGTTCAACCATTTGAACAACAGCTTCGACACTTCGCGACAATACTTCCACGTCATCCGCGAGTTACCCAGCACGCAGTAGTAGTTCCAATATCCCCCGCGCTCTCCGAACACTGCCCGCATAGGGCGTTCACTCACTCCCCCGCCGGGCTTCTTCAACCATGGGTCGGGGTCGGCCTTCCGGTAGTACAAGGGCTCGTTCCTCGCCTTGGCTACACACGTTATTGTTCGCCTTGTTCGATTTCCCGGGCTCGTGCCAACGCTGAAGCAAAAAGGCCAGTGGGAACCGCAACGATTCCCAGGCCAACAATGAGAACGAAAAAAGTGAGTACCCGTCCGCCGAGCGTAATCGGATACATGTCTCCGTATCCCACGGTCGTCAATGTCGTCACCGACCACCAGAGAGCGTGAAATACCGACCCAAAGGATTCAGGCTGTGCATCGCGCTCGAAGTAGTAAATGCCTACAGAAGAAAGGTAGAGGACGATTAATGCCACGGCACCGAACAGCACCAGTTCCTCCCTGGCAATCAAGAATGCGCGGTGAAAGCGCTGCATTGCGGCGCTGTAACGAGCCAGCTTAAGCAAGCGGAATAATCGGAGCAGTCTAAATGCTCGGACCGAGCGCAGATCAATGCCCGTCGACAAATAGAATGGGAGGATGGCAATCAGATCGACAGCACCAAAGAACGAAAATGCATAGGAAAGCCTTGGTCGGCAAAAAAACAACCGCATAACATACTCGACAGTAAAGATCGCGACTGTAACCACCTCGAAGATCCGGAGGTATCGCAACCATTCTGGGGAAAGTCTCGGAAGCGTCTCGATCGCAAACGCAGCAAGTGACAGGAAAATCAGCGCCTGGATCGCATAGTCCCACCGTCCGAAGCATACCCGGCCTTTGTCATCCCGCGGGATCATCGGATGAGGTATCCCAATAAGGTAACAGCGAAAAACGACGCTCCGACAGTCATAAATGCTCCGATAATAATGAGGCATCCTGTCGCGCGTCCTACCTTACGTTGACGACCAGAGCGCGATAACGGGATTCCAATTCTTCGCGATAGCTTGCCCTTAGCGGAAGAAAGACCGATGGCCCGCTTCCATGAAAATGAGAATCCGTATTTTTTTTTGGCCATGGGCTTTTCTTTCGAACGTCTTAGAGCACTCTGCCCTGACGGAGAGCGCGGGTTGATTGTGAGTCAAGGCGGGTCAGCAGGCAAATCTTCAATCTCTCTCGACTCCCATTTTCCGGAGCCCGGAGCGGGCCGATCCTCTCCGGTCTTACCGATTTCCAGCAGCCATGTCAAGGCTTCCTAGGTCCTGCCCCAATAAGACTCGCCGCTGAACTCCGGTCGGGAAAGGCGGAAGCGGCGAAGACGAAGGATTTTCTGCGGAGGCGCCGAGACGAGGTTAATTCGGAAGAACCTAGCGGTGCGATTGAGCAGACCCGTTACCGCATCGTTTACCTGCCCCGCGACTCATTCCCCACAATCCCCTGCGCCTCCGCGCCTCTAAGGGATCAATCGGATCTGGTCGGGATTCTCCGGCAGCTGCTCGGAGGTTGGAGGCGTCTGCTTCGATCGAAAATTCGATTCAACGAATTCCGGCCGATAAGTCGAAGATTCCCCACGGTCCCCCTCCTTTCTACCGCCCCCCGAAGAGCCGGCTTTCCTTCTGCCGTCTCACTCGCCTGTCCCGGTGCCGAGTAGCCATGTCAAGAACACCGTCACCCTATTGAAGATTGACCTAACAGGGTACTCGCAGCGTCCGCGGCCGCCTTAATGTCGAGAACTCTTTCCGAGTTCACCTTGTCCAACAAATCGGGTTCCACCCACTCGTCAAACTTGTGAAAATGCTTCACCGGCAAGTGGGTTGCCAATTCCACGGAATCGAAGCTTCCCTCGACCAATCCGCGTAAAAGATCGAACAGGGAATCGCTTTCCCGGACGGAGGGGAACGTCAGGTGAAACTGCCCGGAATCAACTTCGATCCCCGCAACTTTCGCAGAGGTGACGAGCGTCAGCAAAGCCCTCGTCCCGATCCACGGAAACCATTGGATGCCGTTTTGAGAAACGACGAAATTCCGCTCGTTGAGTTCGAGTCGATGGAACTCTTCGCGAGCCGACTCGATGCGTTTGCGTCCATCGGGATGCAGATACTGCATCGGTGGGGCGACCGCCAAAATCTCTCCCATCTTCTCGGCGATACGATTGTGGATAAACCCTCCGCTCCCCATGAACGCCGGCTTGGTGTATCCTTGAGAATGCTCGACAAAGACGGAATTTTGCTCGCTATCGATATCAAGAACCCGCCACCGTCTACCGCTCAGGACAAGATGCTGGCCCACAGGAGGAACCACGTTCGCCGGCAACGATCCAATTTCGTCCTCTCCGCAACGAACACTATATTCCTCGGTCCCCTGAAATGCCGCGTAGAATTCTTTCGCCTCGACAACCTTCTCACCATCCGGTGCGAGAATAAGGGTGCCTTCGTTCATCTGCTGAATCAGTTGAAGTTTTCCCAAGCTTCGCAAAACCCGAAGAAACTCCGGTATCTTGATCGCCCGAAACGGGCCGCTCTCGCAAAGCTGCCGATGCAGGACAGCGACCGTGGTCCCTCCGGTTTGGCGGAGAATGCTGAGAACCTGATGGATACATGTGCTCAGATGCCAGTCGTCTTCGTCGAGGGGCTCCAGCCAACCCTCGATCGTCAATTCAATAATCGCGCAGAACCGAAGCAGGTTCGGAAAGAACCGCTTCTCGATTTCGCCATTGGGCACGGGTTGATCGTCGAGGGCATAGCCGCGGAGAATTGAACACTGCCCCTCTTGCCTTCCTGATCTGCCGACCCTCTGCACCAGCGAATTCACGCTCCAGGGCGGCCCGATCTGTCCGATTGCCTTCGCCGCCCCTATGTCGATTCCCATTTCCAACGTTGAAGTGCAGAAGGCAGTTACTGGAAGCCCTCGCTTTCCGGCTTCCTTGAGTTCGCTTTCCACTTCCTCGCGGATCTCGCGACTGATCGAACCGTGATGGATGCGAAACGGATTCCGAGGCCATTTCTCCACTTTACTAATATTAGTGAGTTTGTCGGCGAGCGTTTCAGACAGTCCGCGACTGTTCGTGAAAATAAGATTGCTGTCGTTTCTGAATCGCGCCGCCAGATCAGCCGCCAACTCGTCGACCGCTCCGCCGGGCTCCTCCGTTGGGTCATCGCGGACTTCCTCGCCTCGTTGCAGATAGCTCCGCAAGGCGATTTTCAATTCGCCACGCGACGACTCGGGAGATATGACGGTGACCCTGCTGGGTTCATCGGGGTCGAGGAAATCTCGGGCTACCTCCCATTTGCCCTGGGAAACGGGGAAACGGGGTCAGGGAACCAATTCCAAATAATTGCCTTGCAGTCACTGATTTATTGCCTTCCATTTGCGGATCTCTTTTGGAAGATCCTTTTCGGGTCTTATCGCGAACATTCTCACTTGTTGCGACACGTTGCCGGCACTTCGCATCGAAAGCCGCTCGGCAATCCATGCTTGCCTCAGCGAGGTCTTTCGCGACAGCGCCCACGCGACCGCGACCCGGCGCAGGTCGCCACGCGGCAACCCCGCGAAATCATCTCGGCCGCCTCCCTCAATCCCGAAGTGCCGCGCTGCCTGCGCAATGATCGTTTCCGCGTCGCGTACGGAATAGTCCTTGGCCTGACCGCTACTGCGGAAGTCTTTCGCCACAGGAAGCTGTCCCCCCTTCACCTGATCGAGACGTTCAAGGAGGGCTTCCTTGAACGTCTCTCCGCCCCAGTACCAGCCCTTTCTCAAAGTGCTCTGCAAAGTCTGTCCCTCGAGTTCGGAGAAGCCGCACTTGTCTTGTGCCTCCGCTTTTATTCTCGCTTCGAGGCGTTCGATGAAACGTCTGCGACCCGCCGCGCGATCATCGTAGCGGAAAAGGGCGAGCCCGTTCTCAACGGCCAACCATGGCTCCCGTGCTTTCGGCGCGAGTGCATAACCTTTCGCGAGACTGCTCCAAGGATAGTCCAGCGGACCTTCGAAGGCTTCGGTGGGAACCATCCGTGCCCGAACGGGGTTCAAGTGGATGTAGTCGAATAGCGTCCGCAGATACAAATCGCCTTCGCTCCCGCCTGATTCGACCAGGACGGATTTGTACCGGTCACCAAAGAGCCGGCCCCATTCCCGGTGTCGGGCGTTGAAGCGCCGGGTGTAGGTGTTTTGGAGCCACCCCATGCCCTCGACAAGATTGGCGGCGGGAGTTTCAAGGAGGAGGTGGTAATGATTGCGCATCAGGACCCATGCCCAGACCCGGAAGCCGGTGCGCTCGCAGCATTCACCCAGGCTCTTTAGAAAAAGTTCTTCATCGGCTCCATCGGGAGCAGCGAAGATGCGGTTGCGCCGATTGCCACGCGCCATGACGTGGTAGAAGGCTCCCTCGTATTCGACGCGGACCTGACGTGGCATAGGGGAGGTTGGGACGAATGTGCGCGTCTGTCAACTTTGGAATTGGTTCCCTGACCCCGTTTTCCGTTTTCTGGACGGCCCTGATTGATGACCTCACCCCTGTTCGATGAGCGCTTCTTTTTGCAATCGAGAGGAAATTTTTTTGCGGACACATCATAAAGGGGCACGTCGCGCCTCCCCTTCAACCTCCCCCGCGTGCGGTCCCCTCCCCGAAGCCCTGGAGGACGCCGCGGTGGACACCGCCGCCTCGACGGCGGGGATGTACGTGAAGGCGAGGTGAACGGGAACGGCTCGGGATGCGGTCGACAAGACGGGAGGACGACCCCGTTCCGAATAGAAACGTTTCGACGAATTTGAAATCGGTTGACGGATCCTCCGCTACGGGCCCGGGGGACTCGACGTACCGAGATATCCGGAGCGCCGGGTCACCCCCCCCTCCCCGCTTCCATCAACCCGGATAGACGCACGCATCTCCAGAAAAACCTTGCCAAATCGGGGCCTGGCGGACATTCTCGTCGATGACTGCCTCGCGTGATATCGCTTCGCGAGACGATACGAATAAAAACGTTAGGCAATGAAACCAAAGCAACTTGTAAGCTTTACCAACGGCAACCAAGAGGAATTTTCGATTTCTCTTTATTTTCCCGCTGTTCCAAGAGAAGCAGACCATTGGGGATATCGCTACGAAGTCCGAGGCCCCAATTCGACGTGCAACACCTTCCGAGGCATAATCCTGAAGACATTGATCGAGGATCAAGAATCGGCTGACACATTTGCGGAGACGGGACCGCTCTATGAGAATTTAAAAGTGCTCCTGGAGTCATCAAAAGAAGGTTGGACGCCGATCACTTTTCCTGATCTTTCACGAGAATACTGCGTTCTGTGACGATTTTACGAATTGCACCAGATGGAGAACGTATTGGGTATGAGTATCGTCGGGATAGTAGTTCTCGCACTCCTCAACACAGCAGTTGCCGCGTCGGGAAACGGGGTCAGGCGTAGGATGACTCGGATGTTCTGCTTTAATTGAGTCCCCTGAGTAAATCGATGAAAAAGCGAATTCAGAAAGCACTTTGCATCGCCTGTACTCTGACTATTTTTTCTTCGTGCGGAAAAAGCCCGAATGAATTTGAAGTCCCCTTGGATCCAAGCAAATGGACTGATTCAACGAGTTTTTCAGGAGCGATTTCAGATTTATCCCCCGATGATCGGAAAATCGTTTTGAGTTACCTAAGAAGGTATTCCGATGCTGATTTATACTCTGGAGAATCAACATTTGGAGCAATATTAGAACTCCATCAAGAACAGGTCGATCAAGCTGAGATCGATGTGATCGAGTCTGAGATCGAGTCTGAAATTTATGATCGCAATATTGGGCTTCTACAACGCTCTACTAGTGTAAAGCTCGCTTCAACTAGCCCGATTTTTTTAAATATTCCAGATCATATGAATCCATCAGGCGAGAAGCAGATGAGTTCACTGGTCATAGCTATCATTGAAATTTCCAATTTAAGTGACGTCCCGATTGCAGGTGTCAAGGGGAAGATTCAATTCAAAGACTCAATCGGAACCTTAATTGCAGAGGAGGAAATTGCAGAGACACAGTCACTTTCACCGAAGGAGGCGCGGGAAGTTAGGATCCTACTCCGAGGCCAAGAAATTCCGAGTCCTTTACTAGACACATCAAACTTTAAGATGATATGGATTCCCGCCTTGGTTGTCTTCGAGGATGGTCGAGAAATCCGCCTTTAAGAAGCCACAGCAAGCCAAGAGCCAAATCTTTCCCAGTCGGTGTAGCATCGCATCCTTGAATTCTTCACTTCCCGAATACCAACCTCTGCGCAACGAACTGTTCAGTGTCTCTCCTTCGATCTCTGCCAAGCCGCATTGCTCCGCCGCTTCCGCCATTTATTGAAGGCGCTGGATCGACCGTTGAAGTGCATGTGCCCGAATAACACCGGCTCTCTTTCAAGTTTGCAGAAGCGATTCCTGCCTGAGCTTGAGGTAGAGGTAG